>CAYOTA010000006.1:43797-81006 GCA_964406795.1 uncultured Gammaproteobacteria bacterium | reverse complement strand
AGAGTATCTTGATTCTTACTACCCCCAAGTGTTACCGAGGTACTCATCCAGTACAGTAGTTTGAAATTTTAGATTCGTAAGGATATAATTCACGCATGAATAAAGAAGTGCCTCGTAGGAGGATTTCAAGGAGAAAGTTTATTGAAAGCGCAGTTTTGACTGCGGGTATAGCTACGCTTGCGTATGCTACAGGACGTTGTTTAGTGAATCAGGAAGAATCACAGCGCCATCCTATAAAAACCCCAATTCCAGCCGAGCCCACAAAGACCCCGCAGATCTGGTAAATTTACACCCTTGACCCTTCGAAATACTCAGGGTCTGCGCCCTTATTAAATCGGGGCTTGACAAGTCCGTGGATTATGGCTAAAATAGTCTTTACCTTTACAGGAAATCGAATCTATTTATGACGAAAAACAACAAATAACTTCAATACATACCCTCAGCGGTATCCCTATTGCGCAGTTTTTCTCTTACGATTTCCCTTATTGGTTTGAAAATTTTCTTGTTTGCGACCGCTTTACCAAGATTTTAACTTGGGCAAGCAGGTTTGAGTGATTTGCAATATATCTCGGGCCCTTAGCTTAGTTGGTAGAGCGCATCATTTGCAATGATGAGGTCAGGAGTTCAAATCTCCTAGGGTCCACTTAAATTTACATCGTAAATTTAAGTACTAGGTTTTCGCAAGCTCAAAACTAGCACGAGTTCATATTTTGAGTCAAAGCAAGCACAAAGAATTTAAGATAGTAGCGCAAGAAAGAGGGATACAAAGAAATTCGTTTCGCATGTTGGTTCCTCGTCGGTGGAAGTGCAATTTTACTTCCCGGCGAGAAACGAATATACGAGACAGTTTATAGCTCATTAATAATTGGGAGAAATTTACACACATATCCTATGTGTGTAAGTATATACAAACGGTTCCGTTAAAGTGCATTCGTGCATTTTCAACGGAATTAAAACAACTAGGCAAAAACTCCTCCGCTTCAAGTAATCGCGGATGCAGGAGTTCTATGTTCCAGTAGGGTTCATAGTTTTAGTTATTAATGGATTATTAAACAATTCATCCCTGGGGGATGAATTGGTTTTTTAGAATCTACGCTATTTATTTACATGCTAATAGTGGATGCCTTGGAAGTGTTGACCGATAAAGGACGCATATGGCTTGCGAAACGCACCGGGGAATGGCCTAATACATTACGATCCGGTGGTGTCCGAATGGGGAAACCCGCGTATTTATACGCAGCCTATTATAAAATTAGAAGCCGCAAGGTTTTTATATAGTAATCGGCGGGGAACCGGACCAACTGAAACATCTAAGTAGTCCGAGGAAAAGAAATCACAGAGATTCCGTCAGTAGCGGTGAGCGAAAGCGGATCAGCTCAAACCCCCGATCTAATCGGGGGGGTTGTAGGAGAACTTGCTTAAATGCGAAAGAAGTTATAAAAAAGAGAATCGTAGCAGAACACCTTGGAAAGGGTGGCCACAGAAAGTGACAGCCTTGTACGCGAAACGATTTTCTCTTCTTGTTAATTCCTGAGTACCATGGGGTACGATTAAACCCTGTGGGAATCTGGGGCGACCACGCTCCAAAGCTAAACATCAACATTTACCGATAGTGAACTAGTACCGCGAGGGAAAGGTGAAAAGCACCCCGGGAGGGGGATGAAATAGTATCTGAAACTATTAGCTGACAAGCAGACGAAGTGCAATTTATTGTATGACGTCGTGCCTATTGAAGAATGAGCCGGTGAGTTTTTGTGCTGCGCTTTGTTTAAGGGCAATTTTGTCCGGAGACGTAGTGAAAGCAATCCCTAACTGGGATATTTCGCGCATTACAAAAGACCCGAAACCAGGTGAGCTAACCATGAACAGGGTGAACCCCGATGAAAATCGGGGGAAGGCCCGAACTCGTGATCGCAGCAATGATCTGAGACGATTTGTGGTTAGGGGTGACATACTAAACGAACCTGGAGATAGCTGGTTCTCCCCGAAATATATTTTGGTATAGCCTTATGAATGTTTGCAGGGGGTAGAGCACTGAATGGTCTCTGGAGGAGCAATCTTTCAGGATCAATCAAACTCCGAATACCGAGCAAACTTAAGAAAGAGTCAGACTTGCGGGGCTAAGCTCGTGGGTCGAAAGGGAAACAGCCCAGACTCCCGTCTAAGGTCTCTAAATTTAAGCTAAGTTGATAAGGAAGTCGTTTTCCATGGACAGCTAGGAGGTTGGCTCAGAAGCAGCCATCCTTTAAAGAAAGCGTAACAGCTCACTAGTCTATTTTGGAAAATGGCGCCGGAAATGATCGAGGATTAAGCTTAATACCGACGACGGAGATTTGACCCCGATTTTTATCGGGGCAAGTGGTAGGGGAGCGTCGTAAACGCATTGAAGCTGTGGTGTAAACCATGGTGGAGTATTTACAAGTGAGAATGCCGGCATGAGTAGCGTATGGCACCTGAGAACGGTGCCCGCCGAATATCCAAGGTTTGCTGCGCAATGTAAGTCAGCGCAGCGTTAGTCGGCACCTAACGGTGGCCCGTCATAAAGCGCGGGGTAACCGGATGGACGAGCAGTTAAAATTCTGCTACAGAGAGTGAAGCATTATTACCTAAGGATGGACAAGGGTGGAAAGGATCGTCCCGTATATCGGGGTCTAAGTCATAAAATCGTTTAGATTGGTAAATCCGTCGAGACATTAAAATTGAGTGACAAATGCAAGTTCCAAATCGCAAGAAAGTAGAACAAGGATCGTAAGTTTCAACCTTCAAGAAAAGATTCGTAGGGAGTTTCATTTTTTGCCGTACCGCATAACCGACACAGGTGGATTGGTCGAGTAGACTAAGGCGACCGGGAGAAGAATGTTCAAGGAACTCGGCAACAAAAGCTGGGCGTAACCTATGGGAGATGCCCTGCCCCGATTAAAATCGGGGTTAAGCAAAAGATTACTTAGCGACTGTTTATCTAAAACACAGGTCCCTGCAAAAGCGAAAGCTAACGTATAGGGGCTGACACCTGCCCAGTGCCGGTAAGTCAATAGTGGGTGGTGAAGCTCGTAAGAGTGGAGCCGCTTTCTAAAGCTCCGGTGAACGGCAGCAGTAACTATAACTGTTCTATGGTTTGAACTTCAAAGCCTTAGAAGCGTTAGTTCCGATTTAATCGGAATGAAAGTTTTAGAAAATTCTGCTATATGCTGGAATATCTGAGTATCTCGTGCTACTATGGTAATATGTATCCATATTTACTAAGTGACAAAGCATCGAGTGCAGACAATCAGCAGGAAAGACTTAGGATGACTAATTGGATTGTAGGTTTTGTTGATGGAGAAGGATGCTTTTCGGTATCAATCTTTAAGAATAGAACCAGTAAACGTGGGTTTCAGGTAATGCCTGAATTTGTGGTAACTCAAGGAGAAAAGAGTATAAGTGTCCTACAAGACATTAAAAGCTTTTTTCAGTGTGGTTCGATTTACGTCAACCGCCGATATGATAACCATAAAGAAAATATTCACCGATACTGTGTTCGAGCGATTTTAGATTTGCATGAAAAGATAATTCCTTTCTTCAAAGAAAATCAGCTTAAAACCTATAAATCAAATGACTTTAGACTTTTTTGTGAAGTGGTAGAGATGATGATTCATCAAAAACACTTAACAGTTGAAGGCCTGGAGGCTATTAGAAATCTTAAGAATCCTCAGAGACTACACGCAGAACCCGTCAAATATGACGAGGAAGATATAGTCCGAACTGCATAGCGATATGCAGAGCATAAGTACGCAAGGTACTTGTCATTAACATAATTGAGCGAAGTTCCTTGTCGGGTTGGTCTGGGTCAAATCAACTTGCCCGAATCCCGATTTTATCGGGATACACATCAGGAATTAGCAAAACAGTCAACAAGAACACAATCGTTAAACCGCAAATGAGTGTAAAATCTAGCTATATGCTGGAACAGCTCAGTATCCAACAGTACCCATTCGACAAGCTCAGGGTTAAACTTGAGTTAGTTGAAAGGTAAAAATCTGCTTGGTGGAGCCAATCAGCAGGGAAGACTTAGAAAGATTAAATATAAAATATTAAATCTTAAATATTACAATATTTTTGATTTTTACTTTTTACTTTTTTGATTTTTTTATGGACCCTCAGAGACTAGACGCTAGACCCCGATCTAATCGGGGATGATATAGTCCGAACTCACAGGCGACTGTGAGGTTCCATGTTGGAACATTAAAAACAATGGAGTTCCGACCCGCACGAATGGTAGAACGACTGAGTAACTGTCTTGAACATTTACCCGGCGAAATTGAGATGGCTGTGAAGACGCGGCCTAGTTGTCCTAGGACAAAAAGACCCCGGGAGCTTTACTGTAGCTTGACATTTGCAAGCTTATTTTAATTGTCGAGAATAGGAGGGAGCACCGATTTTATCGGTGCGACAAGTGGAATACCTCTCTTTAAGATGAGTGAGCATTACTTTATTGCCGCACAAAAATACGGCTAAAAGACAGTGTCTGGTGGGCAGTTTAACTGGGGAGGTTGCCTCCTAAAGTGCAACGGAGGCGTACAAAGGTTGGCTAATCACGGACGGAAATCGTGACTTATTGTGCATACGCATAAGCCAGCTTGACTGCGAGACCTACAAGTCGAGCAGGTGGGAAACCAGGTGTAAGTGATCCTGCGTTCCTTAGTGGTTGGGACGTAGCTTAACGGATAAAAGCTACCCCGGGGATAACAGGCTGATCGCATCCAAGCGTCCACAGCGACGATGCGGTTTGGCACCTTATTTGAAAAAATCGGGGCGCCAGAATAGTGATATTCTTGCCTGTATTTATGAGTATTTGAGTCAAAACCAAGGTACTCATGATTTAGAATAACTAGCTCAAATCGGTGGAACCCTAATCTCGCCAATAGGCGGAAGGGCAATACCGAGGGCCATTAGATACGAAGTTATCTAACGGCCTGTATCGACTGAATGTCCCGATTAAATCGGGACTGAGATATGAATCCTTTCTTGATTTATCAAGAAAATATATGATTCGTATAATACGGCTAGCTCCATTTGTGCTAAAGCACAAAACTAATAACCAAAAACTACTGACTACTAACTTAATTGTTAGAAGTTATTTGTTAGAAGTTAGAAGTTTCATGCGAAGCATGACTGGATGAAGGTATAGTCAAATCCTTTAGTAATAAAGGGCATCAATCAGTTTTAAGTTTTTAAGTCTTTCTTAAAACTGAAAGGATAAGACAGCGATGTCGGCTCATCCTAGCGCGGAGGTGGAGAAGCTTCCAAGCGTCTGGCTGTTCGCCAGTTAAAAGGGTACGCGAGCTGGGTTCAGAACGTCGTGAGACAGTTCGGACTCTATCCAGGACAACCGTTTGAAATTTGAGAGGAGTCGCCCTTAGTACGAGAGGACTGGGGTGAGGGAATCCCTGGTGTGCCAGTTGTACTTACAAGTGCAATGCTGGGTAGCTAGATTCCCACGGGATAACCGCTGAAAGCATCTAAGTGGGAAGCCCACCTCGAGATAAGATTTCATTGATCCCTGAGAGACCATCAGGTTGATAGGCAGCAAGTGTAAGATTGGCAACAATTTTAGCTAAGCTGTACTAATAGATCAGTTTAAATAGCGTGGTTTTTAGAAAATCATAATATAATCAAATTTGTATATACATAAGTGGCATTGTCATTCTGAGTGAAGCGAAGAATCTTGTTATGAGATCCTTCGTTCCCTATATGGGAACTCAGGAAGCGGCAAGGCCGCTGTTTTGCCTTTGAGTCTTGGTCTTTTGTGCGATATGGTACCACCTCTTCCCATTCCGAACAGAGAAGTGAAACGTATCAGCGCCTACAATACTTATGTGTTACACACTTAGGGAAGATGGGTCGAGGCCGAGACTGAGAGGCAAAACAAAAAAATCTGCATAATACTCGCAAGAGTTACTCGCAGTATTCTCCCAATTATTATTGAGCTAAAAACGTTAGTTTTTGGAGAAATATCAAGCGTGCCCAGCATGCTTATTAATGAGCTTTAAGCTAGTCTTAAAGCGATTTATCAAGTAAGCGTCAGCGAACTTATTAATGGGCTTTAGATTTATTTAAAGCGAATTACCACCTCTTTATCTCTTTTCCCAATTAAATTTGATACAATTCCCTTATGAAAATGTTTTGGAAGTGGAATAGTGTAGTACTTTTGTGCCTTTCCACAGTAATTCTTATAGCCCTTCAAATAAAACTATTTGGGTGGTTGCTGTTAGCGCTTAGTGTAGGAAGTTTAATTTTTCTCCCAAAGCAGCTTCGCCGCGATCTACTTCTGATTAATATTTCCATTGCCATTTTAGGATTAATACCTATAACCACTGATATTTCCTACAGTCACATGTTTATCATGGGATCAGGGTTAGTACTTGCAGTAGGCATTCCTTACTTTTTCTCCAAATATGTCTTTAAAGATAACATGGTTAAGTTTAAATTTCACCATGGGAGGTCTTGGTATAAATCAGAAATAGGGTACATTGCACTGACTGCTTTAGTTGCGTACTTTTTAATCCCATTTTACTTAAAAAACACGGGAGCGTATTTAAATTGGGGAGTAGAGTTAAATCCCAGCAGTTTACTTAGGTTTTTTGTAGGTACAAATGGGCTAGGGATTTGGGATGAGTTGTTTTTCATAAGTACAGTATTTGGGATTTTAAGGCGCTACTTTGTCTTCTGGGCAGCTAATATTATTCAGGCCGTTTTGTTTACATCATTCCTGTATGAATTAGGATTTACGGGCTGGGGATATATTATGATTTTTATTTTCGCGCTCATTCAAGGCATAATATTTAAAAAAACCGAATCCCTTTTTTACGTTATTACCATTCATCTAACCCTGGATTTTATTTTATTCCTCGCCATCATAAACGCCCATTACCCCCACATTGCAAATGTCTTTATATTTAAGTGATATAATATCCACATGGAAGCAGTAAGACCACAACCCAAAGAATTCCGTCAAATCCCCGAAGGGAAATACGCTGTTAAATACTATAGTGCTTCGGAAAATCTTCAAACAGCAGGAGAGTATAGACCTGTTATCGTAATACTGGGTTGGGGTATTACCAATAAATCTCAAGAAGCATTTTGTGCTGATCTTTCAAAAGAAGGAAAAGATGTAAATTCATTAGAATTTTCTAGGACTGGCGGGAAGGTGGAGGATGTGGGGGACGGATTTAGGAAAGAAACAATAAGGAAATCTGAGGCGTTTGCTGACTATATGGGCTCACTTCCTGAGGGTAAGTATGATGTATTTGGACAATCTGAAGGAACTATGGTGATTCTTGCTGCAATAGAGCGAAATCCAGAAATTGCAGATAAAATTAAAAATATTGTATTTATGTCTCCTGCAGGATTGGGAGAGGGTGATAATTTCGTGAAGCTATTTTCAAGATATTTGACGGGTCACATGCCTCAAGGCATTGCCCATTTCTTAAAACATCCTATTAAGCACAAACAATTCATGACGATGAACAGTGAAGGGACCAAGTATATAGGTAAAAATCTGCCTCGTGCATTAAAAGAGGCAAATGCTATATCTCACGGTGGTTTTTACCAGTACCTTGAGGGATTGAAAGCGCGTGGAGTGAATGTAGCACTTGTCCAAGGAGAACAGGATAAGTTAACTCCTGCAAAACACTTATATAACTCGATTGGAGAAGGTTACCCCAAATCACATATTCCTAAGGGGGATGATGATTTCCTTGCCCAGCCTCCATTTCATTCGGTAACTATGGTAGGAGGAGGACATGATAATAGAGTATATGCTGAGCCTGGTTTTGCAAAAAAAGTAGTAACAGTGTTTAATGAGTTGGATAATATGGCAGACAATAAAATAAAGTGGAAGCGTCCTGATAATTACTGGAGCGGTGCTAATTTTGCTAAATGGAAAAAATCAAAACAGGCAGCATAACCTATTTTGGAGAGAATATTGACAACTATAGGGGCGTGATGTATCATAAATCATGGACGGCAAGACTGTTTCCTCCTTCGACAAGCTCAGGACCATGGCAATCGGCCTCACGTTTGATGACGTTTTACTCACTCCCGGCTACGCAGATTTTTCTCGCGCAGACATTACATTAGACACAAAACTTTCCAAAAATATTACCCTAAAATCTCCTTTGGTTTCGGCTCCCATGGACACAGTTACTGAAAGCGCTCTGGCTATTGCCTTAGCAATTGAGGGTGGCATAGGGTTTATTCACCGTAATTTAACTATTGCAGACCAAGCAACGGAAGTAAAAAAGGTAAAGACCCATTCGACAGGCTCAGGGCAAGCGCTCTTGGTAGGAGCGGCAATTGGTGTTTCTGAGGGATATAAAGAGCGGCTTGAGGCATTAGTTAAAGCTGGTGCTGACGCCATTGTGCTTGATTCAGCTCACGGATGGACTATAAAGTTTAAAGAAGCGCTGACATTTATTAAAAATACATATCCAGAAGTGGATGTAATTGTGGGCAATATCGCAACGTTTGACGCAGCACAGGATTTATCTAGGGCAGGGGCTGACGGACTGCGCGTTGGAATGGGGCCGGGAGCCATTTGTACTACCAGAATTATTTCAGGTATGGGAATTCCACAAATTACAGCAGTTATGGAAACGGTCAGAGGTGCTAAAGAGTTTGGTGTGCCGGTTATAGCTGATGGGGGAATTAAATATTCAGGAGATATGATAAAGGCACTGGCAGCCGGAGCGTCATCCGTTATGATGGGATCATATTTTGCGTCTTGTGTGGAGTCTCCCGGAAAAGTAGTGCAGCTAACCAAGTCTTTAGTTCCTTCCAGATTTAAGAGTATTTTTGGTAAACAAACAAAAGAATTAGAGGCCAAAATTCATGAGAACAACGAGGGACTCGTAGAAATTGCTCCTCAAAACTTGGAAAAAATGGAGGAAGTATATTACTTTAAAACATACAGAGGAATGGGGTCAGTGGGCGCTATGCAGCATGGAGCCAAAATTAAATCAGAAGATGAATATCATGGAAAATCATATAAAGATAAAGTGTTGGTTGCAGAAGGAGTAGAGGGCTTAGTGCCTATTAAGGGAAGCGTGAAAGACTTATTAGACCAAGCACTGGGAGGAATAAAGTCAGGAATGTTTTATGTTGGAGCAAAATCTATATCTGAATTGCAGGAAAAAGCACAGTTTATCCAGATTACCCAAGCATCCCTTACTGAATCTCATCCTCATGACGTGTTAATTACTAACCCCGGGGAAAATTATTAAGAACTACTAACAGCTAACTACTAACTTATAACTACTTACAGCTAACGACTAACTTATAACTACTAACTTATAACTGTGGGGAAGTGATACGATATGCTTATGAGTTTTCGATTTAAGAAATTCAAGGTATATCAAGATACGCAATTATTACACCTCGAAATTTTTAAATTAACAAGTGTGTGGCCTCGAAGCTATTACTATCTTTCAGATCAACTAAGAAGAGCATCATTATCAATTGTTCTAAACATCGCAGAGGGTTCCTCAAAGCAATCGGATAAAGACTTTAATAGGTTTCTTACTATTTCTTTAGGATCAATCGATGAGGTTGTTGCGTGTCTTGAGCTTGCTTATAAGCTCGATTTGATAACTTCTAAAGACTATGAAGAGCTTGAAAGAAAACATGAATCAGCCTCAATGCAGTTGGGAGGTTTCTCAAAATCCCTAAAAGCATAGTTAGTAGTTATAAGTCATAAGTTAGTGGTTATTAGTTATCAGTGAGAGGTCAGAAGTTTCCTGTTTCTTACTAATTTCTTTCTTGAACGGAAGAGTTGATTGGTCTATACTTCTTTTGTGAAGTTAATTGTAGGATTAGGAAACCCCGGTGAAAAATATAATAACTCCAGGCACAATGTAGGCTTTAATGTGATGGATCACTTACTGCAAAAGACAGAAAAACTGAAGGAAACTTTCTGGGAAGATGAAAAGAAATTCAAAGCGCTCATTAAAGAGGTCATAGTGGATGATGAAAAAATAACTCTCATGAAGCCGTTAACATTTATGAATTTGTCAGGAGAGGCAGTTTCTAAATACGCTACTTATTTTAAAATATCCCCAGAAAATATCTGTGTAATTCATGATGAGTTAGATTTACCACTTGGTAAGATCAGGGTCCGCTTTGGCGGTTCTGGAGGCGGAAACAATGGTGTCACGTCTATTATTGAAAGTCTAAATACTGATAAGTTTTTGCGTATCAGATGCGGAATTGGAAAAGAAGCCAGGCTTCACAATCCACATGACACATCTGATTATGTGCTGGGTTCTTTTGAGGCGCATGAGCACGGGAAGGTCAAAACCATGATTAAGCACGCGGTAAAAGAAGTACTCCTTATTCAAAAACATGGAATCGACCTCTATATGAGTAAATATAACAAGTGACTTGACAAAGTCTTATAGTGAGTACTACGATAAGCATATGCCAGATACAATAGGAGAGAGACAGCCAGGTTATCAGACGGTTGACCAAAAGGCTGCAGCAGATAAGCCAGTTCCTTTAAAAAATCAAAAAAGTTTTAAAGCTTCTGTTGCGGCTTTTTTGACTTCGTTTGGAATACTTGGAGGACAGCTTGGCGGGGTAGACCCAGTTGGTACTACTTTTGATACTGCTCAAGATACCAAGAATACTGTGGCCGATATAAGCCAAGCGGCGGGTGTAAGACTTGACCGCGCAGTAAATGACATGGATGGAAAGCCGCTCGTATCATCTACTCCTAAAGCAGAACCAACTGCAGTTCCACCACAAGTTAAGAGGTAATCAAGTTATAGTGGAAGTTCTACAGTGAATGTTGAGCCTTTGTTTAATTTACTTGCAACGGTTATCTTTCCTCCGTGCGCTTCTACTATGTGGGCTGCAATAAATAATCCTACACCTAGCCCCTTATAATCACGCTCTGAAACTCCACGTTCAAACATTTCAAATATATGTTTTTGTGATTCTGGACTTATCCCAATTCCACGATCTTTTATTTCTATAAACGCATGTTTTTTATCTTTATAAACTTTAACGAAGATAGGTTTTTTTTCTCCGTACTTTATAGCATTTGATATGATATTTGTTATAACTTGTTCAAGTCGTAGCTTGTCCCAATTACCAGTAATTCCTGTAACTTTTTTAAATGTGAGTTTGATGTGTGCATGTTCCAATTGCGTTTCAAAGTGAGCTATGACATCTGCCACCAAGGACGACAAATCTGTTTTCTCTTTTTCTATTTGTAGTCTTTCGGTGGTTATAACGGAAGTGTTTAAGAGGTCGTTAATAAGTCTGGACATACGCTGAGCCTGTTCTTTATTTACTTCAAGCATGCGAGTCAACTCCTTCATGTCAATTTCTTTTGTGGTGGCATTTTGGATTTTGTACAGCATGAACTGGAGGTTTAGAAGAATGGAGGTAAGTGGGGTTTTTAATTCATGAGACGCAATAGATAGGAATTCATCCCGCATTCTGAGCGCATCTTGAGCCTGAGAGTAGAGGCGTGCCTTGTCCACTGCAATCCCGGCCCTACTTGCTAATTCCCCTATATGAATTATGTCGTCAGGACTATATGAAAATCCCTTGGTGCATGAAGCTATAGTTAACACTCCAATTACCTCGCCGCGGCTTTTTAAAGGTGCGAATACAACGGACTGAAGATGTAATTGTTCCACAATATCCCGTTCTTCCTTAATTCTGGAAACACTCTTAAGCCAGGTTTTTGTTACCTTATCTATAACAATAGGACTCCCTGATTTTGCGGCATCGTAAATAGCCATTTTGTTGTTTGGATCAGGCATAAACTCAAACATTTTCTTAGCTAAGTTCTGCTTTTTAGGGTCAGAGACGCGCACTACGACACGCTTCATACTGTCTTTCTCTAAAATATCTATAATACAAAAGTCAGCAATACTTTCTACAACAAGGTTGGCCACGATGCTGAGTGTGACATTGTAATCAAGGGATGATGAGAGTATTTTGCTGGCTTCGGATAGAAATCTAATCTTATCTTTCACAACGTATGGCATAGTGTGGCCATATTGTAACACTTGAGAGTAATATTGCAAGGAACTTTACTCTAGGACTAATTTGAGGTAAAATAGTGGCGTTATGAAAGAAAAACGTATTCCATCCGTTGTACGTCATCCTATGGGTGCAAGCCAGTATCATAATACTCAACACCAAGAAGATATTGAGCTAGTTTTAAGTAGTGGTGATTCTCCCCTAAAACCTCCACAAGCATATTACGATGCTTTTGATAAGCTTGTCCGTAGCGGTGAATTAGCAGAGGCAGGGGTAGGCTATAAACATCATAATATGCAGCCAGTCGAAGAATACCTTCGTCACCAGTATAGAATAAGAAAAGATGCTTCCATTATTTTTAGTGGGAGTGGAAGTGATGGAAGTATTATAGATTTTATAAAACTTGTTCATCATGAGCAGAATACAGTGCAAGTATGGGGTTTAGGTCCCCATTTTCCTGGAATAAACCAAGCTATAAATTCTTTTCGTGATACTAGGGATTATGATTTAGCTGCTTTTAACACAGAGGAAGGAGAGGAAGGTAAAAATCCTCCAGAAGAAAGGCTACTGTATGGGCCCGTTATGTCTTCGCTAAGGGAATCGGAAGCATTCGAGCGTTATGCAAGGATAAAGAAAACCCGCAATATAGATAGAGTTTTTAGCATGGCCAAAGCTAAGCGTGAAAATGATGAACGGACAGAAAAAAGAGCTCAAGAGGGGGAACGTCCCATAAATTATGTGTGGTATGGAGGGAACCCCGTGGCCCCTCTTGGAACTCATTATGATCGTTCTCATATGCTAGATTTTGTTCGCTACACGGGTCAGAAAGGAGACATGTTTTTAGAAGATGAAGTATTTTTAACTGATAAAAAGAGGTCACTTTTATCCATGGTGGGGAAGTACTCAAATCTAGCAGTAGTTGATGGATGGGCTAAAAAGTTTCGTTTAGGAGGTATGAGGCTTGGAATTACAGTTGTACCAGAGGAAATCGGAGAACAACTTAAAAAAATTGAGCGACCATTTATAAACGGGTTTACAGCAGTAATGGCAAATGAAATGTCTAAAACAGACGCCTTGGATTCATATTTGAAGACTGTGGGTCCTCAAGTAGCTGAATTAAATAAGCCGTTTTTAAGGGGCCTCTCCCAAATAGATGGAGTTGAAGTATTAGATACGGAAAATGATGTATTTATTCAAACAATACGCGTGCCATATGATGGACGAAATTTGTCAAGACGTTTAAGAAAATCGGGGTTGGATGCTGCTCCGGGTGAGGGATTTGGTGATACTCACTATGAACTTGAAGAAGGAAATACAGTAAGAATTGTAACTCCAAAAACTCGAGAAGATGGAGAGAAGGCTCTTGAAATTATTGGTAAAGCGCTTAGGAGCTAGCGCTACTGTAGTGTCTGACCGCCCGATTCCATGCATAAAGAGAAAGCAGCAAAAAACTTACCCCAAACGTGCAGGAAATAATAATAAATTGCCATGAAAGAGCACCTAGGAGCGCTTCTACGGGAAACGACATCATGATGCCAATTGGAACTACAAATGTTAATACAAAACTTACTCCCTGCTGATATACCGCAATAGGTACTCTTCCCATTTGAGTCAAATCCCGGTAGAGCATGATGGTACTGTCAACTTCTGTGGACACAATTCCAATTGACACTACAAAAATATGAAATGCTAATGCTATCAACAAGGCGTTTACTAGAAGAACAATGTACAAAAATACACCCAGAAGGGAGAATTCAGGCAGTTGTAGTCCTGAGTATATTGTAAACCCAATTGCGATAATTAACATTGGTAAATCAAGTATATCTGAACTGCCAAAAAGCGCTCTAAATAACGGTGAGATAGGTTGTAGGAAGAAAAGATCAAAGTCGCCCGACACAATAAGTCGTCTAAACCCGTATACACTTCTGAGTATCATTTGGGGGATAATATCTATCAAATTAAACGTAGCATAGAAAAAGATTACTTCCCAAAGTGAATATCCAGCAAGTGTATTTGTACGTCCTAAAATTAGAAAAATAAATATAAGAAAGAATACAAATCTTAATAGCTTTCCGGTCGTAAATAAAACCACACCTAGGCGCGATGCAAACGCAATTTGTGCGTAAACAATCATAGATTTAAACCAAATAGTTAAATATCGTTTCATAGTCACTTTTTTTAGCTTGCGAAAAAAAGGAAGGTTCTGAGCTAAAGCTCATGGTTCTTACTTACCTTCGGCGCCATATAATTTTAGGCCTTTTTTCCATACATATTGAACTGCAAAGTAGAGTATAAGCGTCCAGATGAATGACACTAAAAGTCCTTGGAAAATAGCTGAAAACCCCAGGCTTCCTAAATATATTTTGAGCGGGAAATATAATAGATAGGTAAACGGCAGAAGCTTTAACACTTCAAAAACAGGGCCAGGCAAGATGTCTAGGGGGAATAGGCTGCCTGCAAAAAAGCCAAGTAAAATCCAGAAAATAAACCGAGGCCCCCAAATTTCATTACTCCAGAATCCAAAAAGCCCCAGTAAATAATTAAAGAAAAAGTACATGATTATAGAGATAAGACATGCGATAATGGTTAAGAGCAGGTAGACAGGGTTTGTTTGAAGGAAAAGCGGAGGTTGAAAGAGTAGTATTAAGATTCCAATTTCTATAGTTGAAAATACTACATTCATTGCCTTGTCGCCTAAATCACGCGCAAACCAATACTTTATAAAGCTTACGGGTTTTAAAAGATAGTTAGAAAGATCTCCTGTGTTAATTATGTCTCCGATTTCACCCGTTCTTGTGCTCATTACAATGGATGAAATGAGGCTGGTTCCTAAAATATAGGTTAACATTTGAGACTGTGAATAGCCAAAAAGGTCACCGCTTGCTGGAATTAACGCTGACCACAAGAAAAACATAGTGAGTAGTTGCAGCACGGTTCTAAACCGCCACATAACAAAGTTAAAGCGGTATGAAAGGACTTCTCCCCATGTGTTTGCAAATACTCTAAAGTAGGTGTGCATATAAACTTGTACTTTTGTTCCGGCAAAAGTACCAAAAACCTCTCATCAGTGTAACGCTCATGCATTACAGAATTCATTTGTTCACTGAAAAAATTATTTTTTCCGAGCGTTCACTCATTCATTCTTCCATGCTTTCGCGTTACAATTGATGATGATTGGAATCAAAAATACAAGTTAGAATTCAAAAGTATTAATATCTATCTCTAAACTTTTTACCTCAAACTTTCACTTTTGCATCTTGAACTTTGCCTTTTGAGTTAAACGAAAATACTTCTCTTATAATATCTTCTATATCTGGTTCTTCTATGTTTAGGTCAAGCACCGGGAAATCCTTGAGTAATTTTGCAGTAACCGTATTTGCTTCACTTCTTTTAACGCTCAAAACTGCTTTAGGGAATTCATATTCCTGGATTTTTCCTAGCTTGGAAATTCGTTCACGGGTTACTTCTTTTTCAAATACTACCGTTATGAACTTATTTTTGGTGTATTCCTGGATAAGATTATCCAGCTTTCCGTCAAAAAGTATTTCTCCATGATCTATAACTATGACACGCTCACAAAGTTGCCTGACGTCTTCCATGTAGTGGGAGGTTAAAATAATAGTGGCATTGTATTTGGTATTATATTCTTTAATAAAATCACGCAATTTTTTCTGCATAACTACATCAAGCCCAATAGTGGGTTCATCCAAAAACAACACTTTCGGAGAGTGGAGAAGAGCTGCAATCAGTTCACACTTCATGCGTTGCCCTAAAGATAACTTCCTTACTTGCGTTCCTAACACGTCTTTTACATCCAGTAATTCTACGAGATCATCTAGTGTTTCCTTGAATCTCTTATCACTAATTCCGTAAATTTCTTTATTCAGTAAAAACGTTTCTGTAGGTGGCAAATCCCACCACAGCTGGTTTTTTTGTCCCATAACAAGCGCAATCTGTTTTAGAAAATTTGTATTGCGCTTAAATGGAGTGTGTCCTAGAACTTCCAACTTTCCGTTTGTAGGATAGAGCAATCCTGAAAGGCACTTTAGCGTGGTGGTTTTACCGGCTCCGTTAGGACCTATAAACCCTATTAATTCTCCCGGCTGTATCTCAAATGACACATCTTTGACAGCTTGTACTGTTTCATATTCACGTTTAAAAAATGATTTAAGAGTGCCTGAAAAGCCAGGTTGTTTTTTATGAACAGTATATTTTTTTGATAAATTTTGAACAGAGATTATAGAAGAACTCATAACAGTATTATAAACGGTAAAGGGTGAAAGAGTATAGGGTGTGCCATTAATTAGTGAGTTTAAAGCTTAAATTTCCCGTGATATGGTCCTCGTTGTCTCTGTTTTCCTGGATTTCTTACGAGCACCTCACCGTTCTCGTCAAATTGAGCAGGAGAAGGCAAAATAGTTAGCTCTGTTTTGTCATCTGGATCATACGTACTAATTGCACACACCTCATCATCTGCCAATCCCTTCACCTCGCTCACTTTGATAGATAGCCCCCATAAGTGAAGCTTCTCATTAAGTGCTCGTAATGCTGATTGTAATTCTTCTCTCGATTCAATAGGTGTTTCATACTCTCTGTTTCCAAAGTGTTCAAGTAAAACCGACGTGCTTATGCCTTTTTTGGATAATTGCAAAAACAGCTCAATGTCAATTTTAGAAAGAGGGATTTCTCGTGTTTTTTTCTTGTTTTTTTCCAGATGTATCATAAATTTCCCATCAGGCAATTGTCTTCCTTGAATGAGTCTTGTTGGATTTTGTATGCGCTTTTTTTCAGGTGGGTTCCAGTCTCCTTCGTCATCATCGTTGCGAGGATTGCCAGCAGCTTTTTTTCCAAAAGTGTCAACACGGCCTTCAATTACGTGTGCGTCTAGTAAGTATTGAGCGGTTTTATTTCCGTCTGTTAGATTGCGTATAATCTCTTTTTCTCCGGTTAGTTTCTCTAACGTTTCGTTTGCATTTCTCAAATTAAGACTTGGAAATCGAACTCCCCAAGTGCGTTCTATATCGTCTATGAGTGTTTTAGAATCAACAATAGTACCAGGTGGTATTCCTAGAAATGCGGTCATTTGTATCCATGTTTTTGTGACTGGTTGAAATTTTCTAAATGTAGTTTCTGTTCCAAGCATGCCTTGTACCTTATCAACGGTTATAACTGGGAGTGCAGGTGGTTGTAGCGCCTCATTTACATGAGGGGATTGTGAAGCCCCTTTTTCTAAACTTGTCATAGCCAGTAATATAGCAAAATTGAGGCTAAATAGCAATGTAGGGTTACACTTTTCCGGCTAGTGGGTTTTTCCTGCCTGGCGGCAGGCAGGACCTCGAATTACACTTTACCTTTGTTGGGATTTGCTCCGCGTATCTCTTTCTTTAGTACTTTTCCCTCGGTATCTATTTGGTATACATATGCTTCGCCAGTTCCAATTTCCAGCTTAGATATTTCAGAATCAGGGATGTTTTCCAGGTGTTTAACCAGCGCGCGTAACGGATTACCTGAAGACGCAATAATTACATTTTTCCCCTCTTTAATTTTAGGTAGGATCTGTTCTGTAAAGTAGGGTACCTCACGGTCGTAAACTTGTTTTAAGGATTCTCCCTCAGGAATAGGGTAGTCCCATTGTCTTCTAATCATTTGAAATTTTTCCTCACCAACTTCTTTCTGTACCTCCCATTTATTTTTCCCTGTGTAAATACCATAATTACGCTCATTAAACGCTTTGTCAGTTATTATTTCCGGGAATTGCTGGGTAATTTGGAGAATTTCATGAAGCGTTTCCTGTGTGCGCTTTAAGTCTGACGCATACGCATAGTCTAAGGGAATATCTTTTAGCTCTTCACCAGTTTTCCGAGCCTGTTCTATGCCTTCTTTTGCAAGTGAGACATCTGTCCAGCCTGTCCATAGGCCTTGTTTATTGTATTCAGATAATCCGTGACGAACGAGTACTAAATAAGCCATATGTATAAAGTATTATGTATCATGTATCATGTAGAATCAAGAATTCCTTCTTGCGACAATCATTAAGCATGGTGTATATTTCAAAAATCTGCCCAGATATTTATGAAAAATGAAATAGGTGGACACTATTCAGATAAGGGCGGGCATAGAGCCCGTGGGGAAGCAGACCGGGTGAAGATACAGTTTATAAAACAGTTCCCCGGAGTTCCATTTGTTAAGCCAGAAACACAAGCTAGGCGCAATATGCGAAGAATCACCAGAAGCGGAAGGAAATAGCTAAAGATTGCATTCTATTTCAAGTAAACGGTTGTATTTGGAGAGGCGTTCAGATCTGGACATGGAGCCTGCTTTTAGAAAGTCAGCAGCACAGGAGTAGGCTAGGTCAGAGATAAAAGTGTCTTCAGTTTCACCCGATCTGTGGCTTACTGCAATTTTAAATCCCGCTTGTTTGGCTATGTTTATCGCCTCGCATGTCTCCGTTACCGTTCCAATTTGGTTTGGTTTTATCAAAACCCCGTTTGCCCAGTTATCAATGATCCCTTGCTTGATTAATGCTGTGTTGGTACAAAATAGGTCATCTCCAATAGACGTAAAATGAAACTCTTTTGCCATTTTTGTAAACTTTTTGTGTGCACCGTAATCTTCCTCTGAAAAGGCATCTTCAAATGACAAAATCTTGTATTTTTGCCCAATTTCAGCATAATATGCAGTTAAGTCTTCTGACGAGAGTGATTTATTTTCTTTGCTTAACACATATTTTCCACCCTTATAGAATTCACTAGCTGCTGCGTCAATTGCAAATCTATAGTCAGTCACATTTTCATATCCTATATTTGACGCTGCCTCTAAAATTATGTGAAATGCATTTTCATTCGAAGTTAATTGAGGAGAGTAGCCGCCCTCATCTCCCACTAGGCTTGACATGTTTTTATCTTTTAATAATTTTCCAAGCATGTGAAAGATTTCTGATGCAATCCTGATTGACTCAGTTGGAGTAGTGACGTTTGGGACTATCATAAATTCCTGAATATCCAGATTCCAATTGGCATGGAGTCCTCCATTAATGATGTTTACCATAAGCTGAGGAAAGGAAGGCTGAATAGCGAATGTAGAATGTGGAATATTGAAATAATAAGAGTTCAGAAATTGCCAAAGTGGTAGTCCTTGCGTGTGTGCTGCCGCGCGAGTAGCAGCCATGGAAACTGAAAGAATTGCATTTGCGCCAAGCTTACTTTTTAAGCCCGCAGGCGAAGCCGAGGATTGCAAGCTTTGCTTATTCTCAGTTCCGTCCAGTGACACTAAAATTTTGTCAACTTCTTGTAATTCTGCATTTTTCCCCACCAAAGCATTTTTTATTATGGTATTCACGTTTGTGACGGCCTTTAAAACGCCTTTACCTCCATAGACGGGTAAGTTATCGTCTCGCAACTCATATGCTTCTTTGGAGCCTGTAGACGCGCCAGAGGGGACACTTGAAACGTGCCTTGAACCATCGTTAAGCATTATAAATGTGCGAATTGTTGGATTTCCTCGGGAGTCTAGAATTTGGATAGCCTGGATGTCTTTGATTATCACCTGCTTATCGTACTAGAGGAATAAATCTATTTCAAGTTTTTGTTATAGCGTGGATGGGCTGGTACTCATTTGTGCTTCAATCATATATTTGTCAGGAGAGTTTGAGGGGAGTAGTTCTAGAGTTTTTTCAAATGCTTCATTTGCACTTGGCATTGCACCATATTCTTTGTAGGCAACTCCTAAATTAAAGTATCCATTGGCATATTCGGGATTTAGTTCAACGACCTTCCTAAATTCATTAATGGCATCGCTATATCTTTCAGTTCTCATATATACGCCACCCAGTTTTTCATGATATTGATAGTAATTGGGCTGAAGGTTAATAGCCTTTTTATAGGAGTCTTCAGCAAATCTATCTGAATTTTCAACAAAGTTTAAAAGATCATATACATTTCCAAGCATGTTCCAGGTAAGAGAGTTTGTTGGGTTATCTGTGGTTAATTGTTTTGCATTATCTACACTTTTTACGAGAAGCTGTTGGACTTGGGTTTTTTCCGTTTCTGTTAATGAGGGTTTATTTGTTATTAAGACAGCTGTACTTAGATCGGCATTAATTGTATCAAAAAGTTTTTTTGATTCAGGAGAGAGTAATTCCGCTTCATTTTTCTGAGTTTCTATTTGTTTAACATATTTGTTTGTGGTGTCTTCTGTTTTAGTGCGCTGGGAATTAATCATGGACCATGCGAATGCTCCAATTGTTACAATCAATAATATTCCTACAATCCATCCTAAGATTGATGAGATAAACATCCAGAAAAGACCTTTTCCATTTCCTTTTTCAGATTTCAGACCTTCTGCTGTTTGTTTATAAAGTGCTACAGAGTAGCAGAGTATATAAAATCCTAAGAAAAAGTCTATAAGGTATGAGCATATAGTCCAGAAAATGCTTATAAAAATAAATTGCTTATAGGTACTAACTAAGATTTGAATAGGTATCTCAATCATGAAGGAAATAAACATGTAGCCTAGGTAGATGGCTATAATTAAGAGTATGCGCACAAATACTTCCCAGAAATTGTGATGTACTATTTTAATACTTCTTTTGATGGATGAAATAATACCCTGATTGTTAAGAATGACCTCATAAGCTGCAAACATAAGGAATATTGAAAAGATAAACCCAGGGATAATAAAAAGGAGATATCCTCCCAGTTCAATAAACCCAACAATAATTCCTACAACAAAAAATGGCAGAACCTTGGGAAGACTGTTTTTAATACTGTGTCCAAGTGAGTATTTCTCTTTATAATTTGCGGCGATAAACACTTGAGCAACGGTAATAACTAGGCTTAAAACTGCAAAAATTATTACCACAATTATTAAAATAACCGCTCCGCCTGTAAGTAGCGGGAAAAGCATATCTGGTTGAAATGTATTAGCTTGTACAGCTTGAATTACGCTTAATGCACCAAAGGGAAGTAGGAGGGCTGCCGCACTAATTAGTATAAGAATGGCAAGAACAATGAAAATAATATTTATTAATACTAGGTTGAGTAAAGAACCTTTGAACATGCTCCATGTGTCTTTAAAGAGTGATCCAACTGTGGGGAAGTGTGAATGGGTAGATGGAATACTTGGTTGAATAGGTGAAGATGATTGTGGCGTTGTAGGTTCCATTGAGGATTAGTTGGTGGGTTCTTGATACATCATCATGGATTCATTTTTCATCATGGTTCCATCGTCCATTAATGTGCTTCCATCTTGTTGTGCGTCTAAAATCATTTGAGGATTAAATCCTTCTCCAGAATTTTCTCCCGACTGCATGTTTTCCTGAGCATCACGCTGCAATGCTGCATTTTGTATTTGGGGAATAAGTACTGAGAACACAAACCACAACACTGATGCAATCATAATAACTCCTATAATCCATCCAACGAGTGCGGTCAAAGTAGGCCACAATAATTTCCCAGTTTTAGTAGCAGGCGCTGCCTTTTCAGCCTGTCTGTAGAGCGTTATAGCGTATGAAATGCTCCACCAAGAAATAAGCACGCTCAAAATGCTTGATACAAATGACCAAATTGTTGAAAGGGCATCGGATTCTGAAGCTCCCACAATCATACTTGGAACAAAGGAAATTCCCAAGATTATTGCAGTTAACAGGAGAAAGCGTCCAAATACACTCCAGAAATTAGCAAATACAATTCCCATGCTTCGTCTGCATGCAGCAAGAACCCCTTTATTGTTAAGAACTATTTCGTAAGTTACAAAGTAGAGGGCAACTTGAAAAAGAATTCCCGGAATAATAAATAAGAAATATCCACCTGAGATAATAAACCCTGTGACAACTGATGCTAAGAATAGGGGGACTACAAAGGAGAATCCTTTTTTAACCATTTGTCCAGCATTAGGCTTGTGTTTGTAGTTGGCCACAACCAGAATGGATGCTGCTTGGATTGCAAAACTTACAATAACTGACGCAATCATGGCAATTCCTACAATAATACCCAAACCACCAAGCGATGAAAAGAATGCAGGAGTTAATTGTTGGGATTGGATTGCTGAAAATATAGAATATGCACCAAGAGGTAGAGCAAGCAAGAGACCTACTATAAAGATTACTACATATATAACTATAGAAATGATGGTGATTATCAAAAGGTTTAACATGCTTCCTTTAAACATTTCCCATGAGTCGGCAAACAGTGTGTTAAGGGAAGGAAATGAAGTAGATTTGTGTGCGGTTTTTTCCATTACGAATATTATGCCCAGGTGAAACTGCCCTTGTCAAGAAGTGTATCAGATTCCTAAAAACCTCATGCTTTGAAAAACCAGATGGGACAAAAACGCACCAAGTGATAGTGGACCTACAGGAAACGTTAAAAGGAAGAACAAGATAAATATTCCATACCTCTCAATAGATAGGTAGGTTTCTGCAATATGGTGAGGGAGAAGTATGGTAAATACTTTGGACCCGTCCAGTGGGGGAATAGGAATTAGATTTAAAAATCCAAGAAACAAATTGATTTGTGTGATTGTTAAAAATAGATAAGCCAAGAATACATCTGTAGAAAATCTGAAAAGCAGTGCTGCTACAGCTGCAAGAAGAAAATTAGTTATAGGTCCGGCAAGTGCAACTAGCGCCATATCGCGCCTGGGATCACGAAAATGCATAGGATTAACGGGTACCGGCTTGGCCGCTGCAAAAATAACTTGTCCGCCGCTCATAAAGTAGAGTGCAGCTGGTAACAAAACACTCATCATAGGGTCTATATGCGGAAGCGGATTTAAAGTAAGCCGTCCTAAAAGCTTGGCTGTGGGGTCGCCCAATTTATATGCTACCACTCCGTGCATAATTTCATGCAGAACTGCTGAGAAAATTAAGATGCCAATGACAATTACCATATCCATAAGATATTCATTATACAACAGATAGGAGGTAAACTTGCAAAAAAGCACATGTGCACCTATCATGTAATACATGACGGCAACCGGACACGCACTCATCGCAACGCTTTTAATCGCCAGATTTCCGGACCCTCTCATATCGTTACCTTTAGCTTTTGTCTCCCATTTTGCACTTGACGTGATACCACATTGGGATGCCGGCACACATCACCATGGAAAAACAAGACAAAAACTATTTCTGGAGGCAAGTGCTGATGTAGTACTGAGTGTTTTGCTTTCCTACGTACTATATTATTATCTGGGCGGTCAGGAGTACTTTATACTATTAGTAGGTATTTTTCTCTCCCAGTTACCAGACTGGCTCACAGCCCCATATTTTATTCTTCACATGAGGTCCCCATTTGTTGTCTGGTCCAAGTATATGTATAAGCTTCAGCACAAAATTAATAACAGGCTCGACCAGCCCTGGGGAGTAGTTACCCAAATAGCATCCGTTATTATCTTGTATGTTCTCCTATTTATTATCTTCTAGTATTGTGAGTTGCCTATAACTGTGTTAAAATGTACTATTCTCATATGAAAGGAATTATTCTAAATGGCTCAATCAGCTCCAAAAACCTCTACTAAATCCCATTCGACAGGCTCAGGGCAGGCAGGGCAAGCTTCTTCCATGGCCGAACTTATGGCCAGATCGTCCTCTCACTTTAACGTATTCAAAAAAGGACAAGAAGTAGAAGGAACAGTTAAAAAGCTGACTCCTCAGGAAATTTTACTTGATATAGGCGCAAAATCAGACGCCCTAGTGCTGGAAGTTGACAGAACAAACATGGATAACTTAATGGCTATCTTGCATGTTGGTGATACGGTCAAAGCTGTTATCATTTCCCCTGAAGCTGAGGAAGGATTTCCTGTTGTGTCTTTGAGGCGGGCATTGGATAACATAATGTATGCTGGGCTTGATAAGTCTGTAAAAAGTAATGAAACAGTTGAAATTCAGGTAGGAGATTTAACAAGAGGTGGATACTTTGCAGTTGACTCAAACGGAATTAAAGGATTTTTGCCTAATTCTCAGGTTTTAACAGATGATAATCTTTCAGGACAAACCATAAAAGTTAAAGTTATTGAATCTGATAGAGCTAAAAAGCGCGTTATTTTTTCCCAAAAAGCTACAGAGTATATAACTGACACCGAAACTCTTAAAAAAATATTGCCAAAAGGAAGTAGGGCAAAAGCTACAGTCTCAAATGCCGCTTCATACGGAATCTTTGTAACAATTCCAGGCGAAGATAAAAAACTTATTGAAGGGTTTGTTCATATCTCAGAAGTGTCCTACGAGAGAGTCGAAAATCTTTCAGAAATGTTTAAAAAAGGAGACACCTTTGAAGTGTCAATTTTAGATGTTGACGCAGATAATAGACGCGTAAACGCTTCTATAAAGGCATTATTGGGAGATTCATTTAAGACAGCTTCTGAAAAGTTTAAAAAGGAAGACAAGGTACGCGGTAAAGTAACGAAAGTAACAACCCGTGGAGTAGCAGTAGAATTAGAAGGCAAAGTTGCAGGTTTTATTCCATCAGACAATATCTCAGCTGAAAAAACATACACAGTTGGAGAAGAGGTATCTGCGGAAGTGGCAGATATTGATTCTAAAAAGCGCGTTATAGTCCTATCTCCAATTGTTACAAAAGCATTTGTTGGCTACAGATAGGTTACTATAATCCCCATTGGAATTTATTCATTGATCCTTTAAGATACTAGAGCTATGCCTAAAAACACAACTACCTCATTCGTTTGTTCTTCTTGTGGATATGACTCATCTAAGTGGTATGGAAAATGTCCTGAATGTGGCGAGTGGAATACTATGAAAGAATTTGCTGTGTCAGCTGTGTCAAGTACCGGAGGCAGTAAGAACAAGAAATATGGCAGTGCAAATACCTCTGTGGTTGAGCCTAAAAAAGTTTCAGAAGTGCCTATTAACACAGTAGTTAGAGTATCTACTGGTTTTTCAGAATTTGACCGCGTACTGGGTCAGGAAACTAAATCAGGCATAGTTCCTGGATCTGTGATTCTTTTATCCGGTGACCCGGGAGTTGGGAAGAGCACTATACTTTTGCAAACAGCGCTTAATTTAGCATTTCAAAAGAAAAAGATTCTGTATGTAACCGGAGAAGAGTCCGAGGCGCAGGTTACCATGCGGGCCAAGCGACTACTAGGGACGCGGGATTTAAAAGATGCATCGTTATTTATTTTAGCCACCTCAGACATAGATTCTGCACTAACTCACGCAGAGCGTGAGCAGTATGACCTAGTAATTATTGACTCTATCCAAACCATGGAGGGTTCAAATGTTCCAGGATATGCAGGCTCCATTCCTCAGGTAAGACATGCTACTGGGAGGCTTGTTTCCTTTGCCAAAGGAACAAATATTCCAGTCATTCTCATAGGTCATGTGACGAAAGAGGGAATGGTTGCCGGTCCTCAAATGTTATCCCACATGGTTGATGCTGTTTTATATTTGGAAGGGGAAAAGATGACGGGAGTGAGAATTTTAAGATCGTTTAAAAATAGATTTGGGGATACATCAGAAGTGGGCATTTTTTCCATGGATGAGTATGGCATGAAAGAAGTAACTGATCTTTCAGAATTGTTTTTGGGAAATGTTGCGGTTTCTCCTGGGTCTTGTGTGGCAGTAGTTATGGAAGGAAGCAGGCCAATACTTGTTGAAATTCAGGCACTAACTATTTCTTCAAATCTTCCATATCCGAGGCGTGTTGCCTCCGGTATATCAGAAAAACGCTTAGAATTGTTACTGGCTATTCTTCAAAAGCACGGCAGAATGTCGCTTGATAAATTTGACATATTTATAAATGTAGTAGGGGGATTTAAAGTGTCAGAAACAGCTGCAGACTTGGCAGTTTGTATGGCAATTGTGAGCTCTTTTAAAGGAAAAGCACTTCCTAAGAGTGCTGCAATAGCGGAAGTAGGATTATTGGGTGAGATTAAAAAAGTTACAAATTTAAAAAAGCGCGAGCAGGAAGCAAAAAAGTTTAACTTTAAAATATATACGTATGAGACAGCAAGCTCAATTCCTACACTGTTGACTAGTTTATAATTATTGAATGGCTAATTGATGGGCAGATAACTTGGGTGAGCCTTTTTAACACTCGATTTGAGTAAAATTATTGGGTATATTTAGCTTCATGCCTGTGATACAATATTCATGTATATGGCAACTCCAGCAAAAAAACCGATCAAAAAAAAGACACGTTCCCAATCTATTGTCCCTGTGATTAAGGCAGAAGTTCTTCTTCCAAAAAAAGAAGAATCCAACATAGCACAAATGGTAACTTCCCAGACCATGCGTGGAGGAACCAGATTGGTGCAGGGAATCATGCTTCCCCCTAAAGTTGTTGCCCAAATAGCAGATCAGGTAGCCAAGGCAGTATTTGATCGGGTACCTAAGCCCAGGCAAAACACAAAAAAGAAAGCCTCCAAGTCCTTAGAGTACGCATTTGTAATGGATACGTCCGCCATAATTGACGGGAGAATATTTGATTTGGCAAAGGTGGGTGCTTTCTTTGGGAATTTTATAGTCATTTCAGGTGTCCTAGACGAGCTAAAAAATATTGCAGATTCCAAAGATGATGTAAAAAAAGAGCGCGGCAAGCGCGCGTTGAGAAGTTTGGATGATTTTAAAAAGCTAAAAGACGTAAAACTGATACATGTGGAGGATATAGAGTCACATAAAGCGGTTGATGAGCGTATCATAGCCTATGCTAAGAGAAATAAGGGGCGAATTTTAACCTGTGACTTTAATTTGTCTAAAAAAGCTCGGATAACAGGCGTTACCTCCATAGATCTTTACGAAATGGCAAATATCCTAAAGACTACCGCTGTACCAGGTGAAGACTTTTTTGTCAAAATTGTTCAAAAAGGAAAAGGTGCCAATCAAGGCGTAGGTTATTTACCGGATGGGACTATGATTGTAGTTGAGCAAGGAGAGTCACTCATTGAAAAAACAGTAAAAGTAACTATCTCACGAGTTATTCAAACTGATGCTGGACGAATCTTTTTTGGGAAAATCACCGCGTAAAGAACCTTATAGTAAGTTAGATTTGAGGAGGGATTCTGCCTCTATCACGGTCAGCAAGCTTTAAGATAAATGCTTTAATCTCACTTTGAAACTTAGAAGCAATCATAAGAATTAAGACTGGCCAAGCAAGAACTTTTAATAGTTCCACTATAACCTTAGCAACTTCAAGTCCGTAGTCTATAGATCTAAAAATAATCCATTCCATATATCCTATATTATATATATTTAGACCTATAATGTCAAGTGGCAAACTGGGTACATATGTGTACTTCCTCCTAAGAATGTATGCCATATAATTGACCCCATTTTTCCCTTGTCAAGAGGGAAGCGGTATACACATAGTTATCCACATTTTTTTCAGAAATTATTTTGTGCCGATTTATCAACCCAATTTGTTAGTAATTTACTCTAGGACTAGGGTAATTTTGTAAGAAATTTGCTATAGGTTGAAAGGGTTTGTAACTTGTGCTATACTTTGCTTTATATGAAGCTTCTTGCACTATTTAGGTCTGGAAAAGCACGAAAAAAAACCGCACCACGTGAAGGGCATTTTATTGACGCATATCAGGAATCACTTAACAGATTGGGAAGAGAACAACTTTCAAAGATTGTAAATAGAGGTGTAGAGATGCCTGGAATGGCACTGTAGGTGCGTAAATCTAAAGATTTAAAGCACTAAAAGTAAGCTCAAAAAAAAGAGCATCGCTTTCGCTACTAACGGTATAAATTCACAAGTACGAAAAGCAATGCTCTTTTAGAAATTTTAAGTACATAATCTCTAGGCAGGGTGAGATTAGTACTATAGAATAAAAATTTAACAAAATGACAGAATGTTGTCAAGGAAAATACCTGAAGCAAAATTGGGTTGTTTAGGTTGTTTCACCAACATTTTTCACGTAGAAATTGTTTTGACAAGTTGAAGCTAATTTGTCACTAAAAAGGGGGGTAGGAGTCTTGGGCAGGGATTCTTATTCCCCTTTTTAGTGGAGTCTTGCCAGCCTCGCATGCGAGTCTAGGCGGGCCCGTCTCGCCGGGGATAAGCGGGCCGAGGCGGAGGCAGGGATTCTTTAGTTCCGCCCTGCGAAATGCAAGGCTCTCTTATTCTCCATAAAGCAGGGAGCTTTTTTTGGGATGGAAGCTATTGTTTTGATTCTTTAGTCCATAGGACGCAAGCTCTGCTTATCCTCCATTTTGCGTATCTAAAGGTCAGATTTTTAACTTGCGGAAGCAGTGTTTTTCATAAGCTCGGAAGCTTTATGGGGAAGTGATTGGTTTGATTCTTTAGTCCAAGATGTGCTCAATCTCTCTTTGTATTTTTTTACAAAGACTAATGGGTAAACACTAAGAGTTACTTTCGGAGAAGTTTTATTGCAACACCCACAGATAGAAGTCCTAGTAAGGCAAACCCCGCAAATTGCAGATACTGAGGTACAAACATCACGACAAGAGTTTCCTGTGTATTTTTTATATTCCATCCATTTTTCCAGTTGTTAATAAGCACATGGTCGGGCAATTCTTTACCCTTTAAAAAAGGAAAAAGAGTGGAAATAGCACTGGTATCAGGCACGACATACGCTTTCCAGCCTGAGTTATATGATTGAGCTAGAGTTAGCATTTCAGCAGAAGCGTTTTTGGGTAGTACTGCCTTATACGTATAATAATTAATCTTTTGAGCCTGTAAAGGCATACTTCTTCCTACTTTTACAACTGCATTTTTGTTACTGAGTGAAACGTTTTTGATAATGTCATAGGGAATTATATACACAGCAAGCCGCTCCAGCGTGTTAACACTTGGGACTGTTTTTAAAGAATTGGATTGGAATGAGAATGAATAGCCAACACCTTCCGTGTATCTATTGGCCAAAACGTAGTAATGGATGTCAGAAGTGAGCCTATCTTCTACATATGGCTGGCTTTTTGTTTGATCTATTACATAAAAGAATAATCGTTGTCCTTCAATATTTTTGTTGCTAATAGCTGCCAAGTATCCATAGCGTTGGTCAATTGTTTTAAGATCATAGGAAATACATCCTGCAGCTCCATTTCTTGTATCAATTATTATACTAGATCCTTGGTTTTTTGAGGTTAGTTTACCGTTTTCACTCCAGCAGTAATTTGGCTTTTCAGAGGTCAAATCAAACTCATTTAACAGTACTTTAGGAAACGTTATGGATACAGTTTTGTCATTTAGTGAAATTGTATATGGCATAGAAAAGGAAACAGGGACTCCATTTATATATAAATTAGGCGTAAACTCCCCGGATGCCGTTGAGAGCGTGTAGTTTTTTGGATTGAACTCAAGCTGTTTTACAATCTGGAATGAGCCGGGGAACTCATGAATTTCCCAGGTTTTATTCTTCATTTGAGTTTGGGTTGTAAAATCCAGGAATGGAAAATACGTATCAAATGGCTTTGAATTTATTGTTTTATATGTTCCCAATTTTTCAAATGCAGTGTCTTTATTTGTAACTGCGATTTTAGGTCCTACGTTAGGTAGCGGGGAAGTATAAGACACAAAGTCTTTACTTTGTTCAGGTTTTACAACTTTATACACACTTAAAAATCCCCACTTTTTCTCAAGCTTCATAAATTCGTTAGAAGATAGAGCTTTTTTGAGCCTGTCATATTGAATTGCTTTCATGGATGTAATAACTGGTGCGGCAGACTCATCCAGCACTACATAGTCTACGTCGTATTTTTTAAGTATGTTGTTGTATGACGTAATGTCTTCTTTTTCAAGCGCTTCTTTTGCTTCCCAGAAGTAACTTTCTGAGGGCGTACTCCACATGTCAAAATTGCGGGATACAATTGGCTGCTCAATTCCATACCATAAAAACCCTGATCCGTTGTATCCCCAGCTTTGGTAGTACCAACCCCAGTGTGTGTAGTCAGGCAGGAGTGCAATACGCTTATTTTTATCAACTGATTTGAAATGCTCAAACATTTGTTTGTATTCCTGTGGAATTGAAACGTTCATTTCTTTGGAGATATACTGGCCGGTTAAGGCAGGAAAGCCTTGCATAATAACAAAAAATATTCCAAGTCCAATCACTACATAATGCATGTGGATTTTGCGCGTCTTTAAGGCCAGAAATCCCAAGCCTACCGCGAAAAAGTAGGAGGCAAAAAGCGCATAGGGAACTGCAAATTTGGTAAATGGAGATCTAAACATTTGGTTAATAAATGAATTCTCCCGTAATAGCTCGTTTAACTGTAAAAAAGGTGGTGTGTTGTTAAGTAGAGCAACTGTTATAAGAATTATTGGAAGTGTAAATGCTAAGCGGTAAGGGGACCGTGGGAATAAGCCAATAATCACAATCAGGGCAGCTGAAAATATAAAAAACTGGATGAATGGGAATTCACGGTAAGCCTTCCAGGTTGCAAAAAGAGGCTGCTGGTTAATTCCATTACTCTCATAAAAGAATCCGGTATTAGATAAAAAGTCCTGTATATTTCCTTTGTCTTTGTTGCGGTAAAAAACATCCGTTGTAGATAATTGGCTGATTTTAGAAGTTTTCGTAACATTTCCGTTATCCAGCACAAAATATGCCTGTGGTAAAATCCAAAATGAGTTTGTGATAATCACAATGAAGGCGAGTAGTACCGCACGTTTAAGAACTGAAAATGACCGTTTCTGAATAAATAAGCCTACTGCAACCAAGAAGAAAATAAGACCGTATACTACAAATAGCTGTTGGGCTACAAAGGCTGGTGTGGACAATATAAATACAGCCAAAATGTATACTAAATTCCGCTTTGTAAGCCCGTTTTCAAGCGTTTTTATAAAAATCAGTACATTCCATGGTAAAACCGCTGCAAACACCGAAAATGCCTCAAATGGGAGAAAGAACATTTGGATTATATTAAAGTTGAGTAGGTAGAAAAGCGCGCCTGCAAACGGCATAAATCTGATCTGGGCCTGCTTAAATATATGTCTGAACAGGTAAAACGTGCCCATCATTCCGGAATAAATCATGCCCATGGTAAACACATAGCGCACAATTGATTCAGGTAACACGAATGAGAGTAGATAGATAAGTACTGCACGCACTAAATCTGCTGCATGAGCCATTCCGGCAACCAAGCCGAGACTTTGGTATTCCTGCCACACTGAAAAAAACGCACGTTTGATCCCAAGTGCGGGATTTAGCTCTGTGGACAAGCTATCCCATCCTAAAAGGTATGTTCCGGGACGAAAGTTAGTTATAAAAATGATTGCAAAGAGTAAAGACAAGAAGAGGATTGCCTTGTGAGCTTTTATAAAGTTTTTCATACTACTTGGTAAATACAGGATTTGCGACTACAGAGGGTTTAGAAACCCGTGGTGTGTATAGGTTTTGAAAGAGGATAGTGTTCAGCCTTTGTGAAACGTTTTCCATAGATCTAGATTTACCAAGCAAAGCTGAAAATTTAGTCATTTTTGCGTAGGTTTGTGGGTTTTTGGAAAGACCGGTTACTGCACGCAGCAAGTCTTTTTTGGTGTATGTAAAGATAAGATCTGAATCCGTAGTTCCGGAGTCTTTCATAGCTGTTTTAATATCAGGAGAGGCCACGTACTTTTTCAAATGTTCTGACAATAAAAGCGGCTTTTTATATGACAACGCGTGAGAGAATGGACCAGAAGCGGCCATAAATACTTCATATGGGATAACGGCCGCGTCAGCGGCATTAAAGTAAAGCGGAATGTCTTCTTCAGGTACAAAGTCTACATAGCTCATATGTTTGTGTTTTTTAAGTTCGGCAACTATTCCATTGTAGAACTTTTGGTAAGAACTTTTGTGTGCCAGATATGGGTTTTTTCCACCTACCACAAGTAAACGCACGTTTTTATCAGTAACAGTTTTTAACTTATCAGTAATCCAATCAATCCCTTTGTAACCGTTGATAAATCCAAATACCAGTAATACAAAGTCATTTTTGTGAATTTTTCCATATCCCTTTTTAATATGGAGATTAGCCTTCTTGCGTGCTATGTTTTTTGAAATAGTAGGCTTTTTTTCAACAGCCAACGAGAGTACGTAGATTTTATCCTCAGCTACAAACGTTTTTAGTCGATCTTTTAACTCAACTTCAAACACAATAATGTTATTAACCAGCAATCCAGCCGCAAAATAGTACATTTTGAGTGACAAATTATAGAATTTTTGAATCCATGGATTTGTTATCTGTATATGTTTTTGAAGCAATTTAATGTCTAGAATTACTTGATGGAACTCAAATGTTACTCGTTTTCCTAAAATACGCAGGAAAAGTATAAGTAACAGTAAATAAAGATTGGGCAATATTCCTCCAAATACGTTAAATTCAAACTGTACTAAAACGGATTTTATTTGTTTTTGGGCATACATAAACTGCGCAAGCCGTATAAAAGAAGGGAGACTCCCTTTTTTCCAAATGCGCTTTATAAGCGTATTCTTATTTACTAAGGATTCAGATGTATCAGTATCTTTTTCAGCCACAACAAGCACGCGTCTTGTCTTGGATAACTCCTTGATAAGGCGCTCTGAGTGCCATCCAACCGCGTTTAAAACACCCTTGGTGCCGCGGTGTTCCTCAGGCGTAGGGTAACTGGTTAAAACCATTAATGTGTCTGATTTATTAAACTCTTTTACTTTCATATGTATAATTGCTTGTTTCGTCTTGCCCCGAATAAATCGGGGAAGACTCGTCAGTTCCGCGAAGCGGAAGACAAGCAAGGTATGTAGGGGGGAAAGTTAGAGTCTCAAAGTGAGACGTGTAGAAATAAATCTACGAAATTCTCACCGAGAAAAACCTTCCTTGTCTGGAAGCAGTTTGCCGTAATCCGACCCTTTTTTCTTTATGCAAATAAAGAGAAGAGTGGGAATAGGTAAAAGCTATCCAATGCGTCCTTATGACAGGATGGAGGTGATAAAGCGTAACGCTTCTCAATCTCTATTGACCACAAGTGGTTCAATTATGCATCCAATCCGTTAAGGACGAGAACAACTTCACGAAGCGCGAGGCTTAGTGAAGACTAGGTGTTAGTTGACGTACGTCACGGGGCACGGAGGAGACTCGCGAGCGGCGATGTCAGAGATGATCTGAACTTCCTGCTTGCGCTGGTCCTGCGTTCCACCCCTGATGAGGTACAACTGATAGGTCGCCGACCCGAGTCCAGTTACCTGGCCAGAGAAGACCTTGACGGAACACGTTCCCGTGTTGTCGGTGTCGCCTTGGGCGAGAATGAACTCGTCGGTTCCTGCCTTGGCCTGGGAGAGGTCCAATTGGACACCCTTCCAGATGTTTTGTCCGAGATGGACACGTTGCACGTTGCCGGCGGAACTGGGCTGAGTGGATGGCTCAGGGCTGGCGGTTGGTACCGTCTTGAGAGGCTTAGTGCCGCTCGAAGGGGTAACGTTGCCGTTGCCGTTCTTGGTGCCAATGATAGGCGAGCCGCTCGCAGATGGATTGCCATCAGTACCGCCCTTGTTGAAGGTGGTGATGTACATCGCGAGGTCAGCCTCTGAAACCTTGGTGACTTTGAAGCCACGTTTGGTCTGTTCGTCGATTTGGCTGGTGACTCCCTGTTCGATCTGCGAAAGCAGCTCGTAACCGGTCCATGCATTGATGTGTACCATCGTGTTCGTGGCGAGTGCGCCCGTTGCGATGTCGATAGGCAGCCTGCCACCATAGATGAATACCTGCTTGGTCGTGTTGTTCACGACTTCGACGACGACGCAGCTTCCTGCGGGAACTTCGTGGCCGGTCGGGACCGCTACTCCAGGCGAATTGCCGATGGTCTCGCAGTTAGCGTGACCTTCGGTGTTCTGACCGGTGACGGTCTTGGTGCTGGCGGTGGTGCCGCTGCTGGGGTCGCTCTGGCCGTTGGCGGTGTTTTCAAAGTCTCCGAAGAGTCCCATGAAGAACAACAGACCTGCTACGGCCATGATGGCTGCGCCAATGGCGACGTATGCTCCCGTCATGAAGATAAGGATGAGTGCCCCGATGATGGCTGCGATGAGCATGATGCTCAAAAAGCCCGGGTTGTCCAGGATTTCCACGTTACGACTCCTTGTCGTTCTTGAGAGTGCGCCTCGCCTTTGCGAAGAGCGACTCTGGTTGCGTCCTCACGCGCGTCGTGTGAGTTTCCTCATACTCGAGGGTCTCATCCCGAAGCCGCGGAAGGAACTTGCGATCGTCTGCGCGATGCGCGGGCGAAGCGGTCTGGTGTCCGAATGGCTCGGTCGTGCGTGCGGCGGGTTGCGCTGCAGCAGGTGCTCTGCGGACAGTGGTCGGATCTTCAGGACGAAGCTGCTCAGCTACTTGGACGGGCGGAACACGTTGCGCTTTGATCAGTGTCTTGATGTAACTCTCGACAATGGTACCAAATTGCTCGGTGGCGTCCATCCTCGTGAAGAGGGCTTCATGTTCCTGAAGGGTTGCGATGATTTCGGCCATAGTGCGGGCCAAAGAAATACCTCCAGATCCGAGTGACTGCTTAGAAGAGCAGAGTTCCGAATAAACGGGATACTACCTCTGTCTTTTGAGCTTAACCTTGCGGCTATCTCAGTGCTTGTGACGAGCTTATAAGCCCGGTGGATCGCGACTCCCCATTGGAATCTCCTTACCTTCTTTGGTCCATTGCGGCTGCGAATGCTGCCAGAATGGTGGGATTGAATTCTTCCGATCCGTTAGCAGAAGCGTTAGCCAGAGCTGTTTCCACTTTTTCAGCGGTTGTGATCTTTGGCGTCTTCGGCTTTGGATTCAGAGATGGTCGATACCTTTTCAAGGTTCACCTTTCTCCCATGAAGGGAACTAGAGTTGTTATGAACGGTATACCATCCCGCGGCGGCGTGCCAGTGTCGGCATGGTATTCGATGAGCATCACGATAAACGCGATCCCCAGGGCGACGACCATTGTGATCAGAATGATTACCCCGAAAGGTATTCCTTCATTATGTCCTGATGACATGCGTCTCTCCGTGAACTCTTGGTCTTTGACTTTTAAGGGTCAAGGATTGATGACTCAGCTTGCGCTTTGTCTAGATGATCGCGTCGGAAGTTTTCAGCTCGAGTAGTTCTCGAATGAGAGGGTTGGTTGCACCACTTGCATAGAGTAGGACTACTCCTATGAAGATGATGAACAGGCCGATTAGATCGGTTACCCTGGCTCTCGAGAACGCTACTTGTAGCATACCTCCGAAGAAAACGATGATTCCGATCAAGGCGAGTGTCAGAGAGTTCTCCGAAAAGCCTTTTAGGAATACCACAAGCGGGTCAGTAACTGGGTTCCCAGTCGCAATCAACAGCAAGCTGCTAAAAGCAAAAAGGACAGTTCCCGAAACCACCGTGGTAGCATCGTTTCTCTGGATTGCGACATAGACGCCGATTGTTGCGAAAGATATCACAACTATTACGAACGTCAGTGTGTCTGGATCCATGTAAGCTCCTCCCATTGAGCGAGATTGACTAGTTGGTCGTGTGACTTAAAAAAGTCCCGATAATGTAAACATACCTGTTAAAGGGTATGGAATTTCCCAAAATTTTAGTACATAAGTACCAGTTGCAGCGTGCTGTGTCTCTCCTCACAACACGCTAAAACTGGTACCTAAAGTACCATTCCTAGTTTTATTTTTCTCCGATTAAATCGGAGTTTCCTACATACCTTGTTAAAGAGCAAAGTTGTAAGTCAAAATAAGATATATGCAAATATATCAGAATGACTCAAACTAATCATTTTGGAACGTAAATATGTACTTATGCAAAAAAGTACCGTTACGCAGCCAATACCCGTCCTAGTAAAAGGTAGGGGAGAGAGGTTCTGTTTGTCTTTTTGGGATTGTGTGATTTAGTTTTGAGATTGTGTGTAAGAGACAAAACCTATTTCTCCGACCTTTTTCAGGTGGATTGGAATTTTAGAGACCAGCTTTGCGTCTGAGGTACAGACCTGCTGCTCCAAGAGGAGGTAATACTAAAAGTGCGAGTGCTTCAGGTCCAGTGTTAGGGATAGATTTTGCTGGAACTTGTGGCTGAACTACTGTTTTTCCTTTTTCAATACACACCTGTGCGTTGTCTTCTGCAGTTGTACCAGATTCATCAGATGCTTTTACAACGTTTGTTACACAAACCACTGATTGGTTTTCAGGAAGAGCTGATGCGTCTACAACTTTAGCTACAATAGTAAGTGTCCTAGATTCTCCAGCTTTAAGAGCAACTTGGTTTGAAACTTTTTTGTTGTTAGAATCAAATGTTCCGCCAGAAACATATGAAAGGTGTGACGGAAGAGTATCAACTACACTTAAAGTTACGTCTTTGTTTCCAGTATTAGAAACGATAAGTTGGAAGGATATATTTTGGCCTGCAGCAAATTTTTCATCATTTACTGAAAGGTTATCTACATATTCTCCACCTTTAGTTGGTTTTTGAACCTTTTTATCAATTGTGAATTTAACGTCAGTAGGACAAACTTCTCCTCCACCATATACTACCTGACAATTAGAAGTTCCGGCAGCGTGGGCAACTGTTACCGTGGTAAGTACCACAGCAGCAGCTGTTAAAAGTGCGGATGTAAATTTAAGTGATTTCATATAAGTAATAAAAAATCGAGCTATTCAAACGGAACCTGTCAACTAAAACCTTATTTCCTCTATCTAACTCGACTAGGTGGAAGTATATCATAAGATATCTTCATTGTCAAGTACTATAAGTCGCGTTATAGTTTAGCCATGCTTCCTTACTTTTTAGTAAAAGTAAGTCGGCCAATAATTTAGCCTTGTCTGTCTTGCTTATTCTCGCTTCGCTCAAAAAATAGGATAGCCAATAATTTAGCACGAATAGTACTTGTCAAGCGCTAAATGTAGTAAGATATACCTATGCACAGACTAATCTATACATAGGTAGTATTTCACATAAGGTGAACTATAGAGTCAAAATCAGGTAAGAAAAACGGTAGAGTTGGATTATCTCTTGACAAAGGGTGGTACCGCGTGTTTTAATACTTGTAGCCTTCAGATACGTGCCACGACACTTTTCCATGAACAAATAGAAAATCCTTTTGATTCGGAAATAAGTGCTCTTGAAGCTAAATTATTCACAAAAATACATGCCAGTAAGTAAAAAAACTACCAATCAGCCTGATAAAGAGGCACAGGACGCTCCAGTTGTATCTGCAACTGAGGCCCCTATTATAGAAGACAAGCAACCATTAGGTGGTGCTAATTCGGATAGGCAGAGCC
>CAYOTA010000006.1:0-43697 GCA_964406795.1 uncultured Gammaproteobacteria bacterium | reverse complement strand
TTCCTTCGGATAGGCAGAGCCTTCCTTCGGATAGGCAGAGCCTTCCTTCGGATAGGCAGAGCCTTCCTTCGGATAGTCGTCAAGCCTATGCTGAGCCTGAGTATCAGGAGCCAGGATCAGAAGCTGTGGCTGGAATTCTGGACATTCAACACGAAGGACATGGCTTTCTACGCCCCAAATTCAGACCTTCTGACCGTGATATCTATATCTCAGCATCTCAAATTAGGCGTTTCTGGTTGCGCCCCGGCGACCTCGTAGAGGGTCTAGGACGCCCTCCAAAGGATAATGAGCGCTATTATGGTCTTTTGAAGATAAGTAAAGTTAACGGAGTTGACGCTGATAAGTCCACAAAACGCCCTTATTTTGAAGATTTGACGCCTATTTATCCAAATACCCAGATTAAGCTGGCTACCAAGAAATTGCCTCTTTCAACACGCCTTATTGACCTTGTAGCCCCTATTGGGTTTGGACAGCGTGGAATGATAGTTTCACCTCCAAAGGCCGGTAAAACGACCGTTTTAAAGGACATAGCCTCAGGAATCATAGCTAATTTCCCAGAAGTGCACTTAATGGCTGTTTTGATAGGAGAGCGCCCTGAAGAGGTAACTGATATCGCACGTTCAGTAAAAGGTGACGTTGTAGCCTCAAACTTTGACGAATCCCCTGAAATTCAGACTCGAGTTGCCGAAATAGCCTTGGACAGGGCTAAAAGACTAGTGGAAAATGGCCGTGACGTTGTTATTCTTTTGGACTCTATTACGAGGCTAGCTCGTGCCTACAATCTATCAATTGAGCCATCCGGAAGAACTCTTTCAGGAGGATATGATCCAGCAGCTCTGTACCCAACAAAGCGCTTCTTTGGTGCAGCTAGAAACTGTGAAGATGGAGGATCTCTTACTATAATAGGTACAGCCTTAGTAGACACAGGATCCAGGCTTGACGATCTTGTATTCGAAGAATTCAAAGGTACAGGAAACATGGAGTTGCATCTTGATAGAAGGCTTGCCGAGCGCCGTGTATACCCAGCCATAAACGTAGAGAAGTCAGGAACAAGACAGGAAGAGCTGCTTATGCCTGAAGAAAAGCTTAAGAAGGTCGTTATGATGAGACGCATGATAGACGTGTTAGGACCGGAGGAGCGTACAGATATCCTGCTTGAGAGGTTAACTAAAACAGACGATAACGACGAGTTTTTACAAAATTTAGGAAAAGATTAGTGCCTCGTCGATTTCTCCACTCGCAGACTCGTTAGGAATAATGATGAATTCCTTCAGAATCTTGGAATCCTCATTTTCTTCATTCGCTTCGCTCATTACGAATAATGATGAGTTTTTACAAAATCTAGGTAAAGACTAAGTTTGATTTCCCCCCAAATTTTTGTTAAAGTAGAGTATTCCCGCAACGTTATGAAAAAGTTTCTGAGCCTTTTTAATGGCAAACAACTCAAAAAAACAGCTTCGTTTTTTATGCTTGAATGGAAGGCATTTTTAGCTTTTTTCAAAATTTATCTTACGGATAAGTTTATATTTTTTTCCCATGGATTTGAAAATGGGAAAAATGCAGTGGTGAAGGGAGTATTAATTAAGCGCGGACGAAAAAACAGATTCTTTTTACACGTAAGCATTATGGTTATCTTAACCATTGGTGTGTTAATCTCGCCTTTTATTTCAGAGACTCAACTTTTTGGAAAAAAACAGGATCAGTTAGCGTTTGCACAAGCGCCTCAGGAAGCCCTGGAATTATCACAAGATAACGTATTTAGAACTCAAAACACGGTTAAAATCCGAGATGAAGTCATCTCATATACTGTTCAAAAAGGAGACACTGTTTCCTCAATAGCTGAAAAGTTTGGAGTGTCAAAAGACACGATTAAATGGGCGAATAATCTTACCTCTGACTCAATTACTATTGGGGATGATTTGGATATTCTTCCGGTTACGGGAGTAGCTCACAAAGTCGCAGCGGGAGATACCATTTATACAATCGCTAAAAAATATAACATAAACGCGCAGGGAATTGTTGATTTTCCGTTTAACGACTTTGCAAATCCACAGACATTCTCACTTATAACAGGGCAAATAGTTATAGTTCCAGATGGGGTAAAGCCAGAAGAGCAGGTGAAGCCTCAATATACACGCCAAACATATATCGCAACCACAGGAAATGCTTCAGTTACTGATACCGGATTTGCATGGCCAATTAGGGGTTCGCTTAATCAGGGGTTTACATGGTATCACACTGCGCTTGATTTGGGTGCACCATTAGGAACGCCGATTTTAGCAGCTCAGTCAGGAACTGTTGCAGCAGCATATGCAAGCGGATGGAATTTTGGATATGGGACCCATGTAATAATTGCAGGGGATAATGGGTATTCTACACTGTATGCTCACATGAGTAGTGTGAATGTTTCAAATGGAGATCGTGTGGTGGCTGGAAGAACTGTTGTGGGATGGATAGGAGTGACGGGTCGCACAACAGGTCCTCATCTTCACTTTGAAGTTCGCTCTGGTGGGGGAAATGTGAATCCACTCTCATTCCTCAGGTAGTATTCTTAATCTTCTCTTGTACCGACAAGTTTTGAATTGTTTAGCTATTAAGTTTAACAAAGTTCTTTCTTGACTTCTTTCCGACCGGGGAAAGAAGCAAAGCCTCTTATTAATGTAAAGCTTCATTTAATTACTTGTTTATTCTTTTCTGCCGAGAAAAGAACGAAAAGCTCTCGTCACCATCTCGTTCACGCAGTACTGAGTTCGTTCATTCGCTAAAAAGGCCGGAGAATACCTTTACCTTTTTACAGCTTTATACTGTCGCTCATTCACTCACTCCTCCGTGCTTTCACGAGCTGAAGTGACGATTAAGATAGTATTCTATTGTCACTTATAACTGATTCCTTGAAGGAATATTTGAGTTGCCTGGGGGAGGCCGCGCTTGTCGCGTGAGGTGGCTCTGAATACCCCCGGCTAACTAAAATATTCTGCAATGGATGAAGTTGTATCGTGACAAGAGCTTTGGTTCTTTCGCGGCAGAAAGAACAATCTAGTATTACTCGTTTCCTGGGGTTGGTGTAGGGGAGGCGATCACGCCTGTTGGAGCAGGTGAGATTCTAATCTGTTGTGTGCTTGTTGGAGCAGGTGTTGCGGGTGTGGTAAGTCCTGGCTGGTTTTGGGTGTCTCCTTCAGGTACGGGTTGCGCACCAGGTGTTACTTCAGTTCCAATTTGTTGCAAGATTACTTCCATGTCAGCTTCCAATCTCTTTTTATCTTCAGAGTCTGCAGGAAGGAGACTTGCGGCAGCCTGGTAGGCAACTACTGCGCCCTGTAAGTCTTTCTTTGACTCTAACGCTTTCCCTAAATTATAGTATGCGTTTGCAAAGTCAGGCTTTAAGTTAACAGCAATTTGGAATTGGTTTTGTGCTGCGTCATATTGCTCCAGTTGATAGTAGATTCCACCAAGTTCCACTCTTAAAACAGGGTTGTTAGGATCAAGTGCAATTGCTTGGTTTAAGGTGGCTACTGAGAATTGATCAGCACCTTGTCCAACTCCAATCAAGCTTCTGTAAACTTGTGACAAATTTTGCCAATTAAGAGATGTCATAGGGGCAAGCGCTACAGCTGTTCTTGCGTTTGCAACTGATTGTTGTAAGAGTTGTGAGATGGTTTGCTGAACACTGTTGGAAGGACTTGTTCCTTCAGGAATGCCTGTAGCAATAGAGTTGGCAAGTGCTAGGTTGATCTGAGAAAAGATTCTGTAGTAATCAGATCTGTAAGGAAAATCAATTAATGCCTGGCGTTGTAGATCATATACTTTTTGTCCATTATTTTGATTAGACTGGGCTAGAGATGCCGCCATTTTTGTGTCAGCCATAACGAGCCTTGCTGAAAGATATGAGATGTAGCCACCTGTAAGAAGTATTAGAATAAATACAATAACTGGAAGCGCAATACTGTTTGTCTTTCGCCTTTCGTGACCTGTTACTTCGTCTACTGCAAGGAGCCCTTGTTTGAATGCAACTAGAGACACACTTACTTCTTCAACACGTTTGTCACGGGCAAAGAACAGAGTTGATGTGTATACAGCAAGTAGTACAAACATTAAGAACACGACTGTAATAGTAAACGGAAGGAAGAATGAGATAAGGAATAATGCAACGAGTGCAAAAAACACTGGCATTGTTTCGCGTCTTCTTGTTTTTAATACCTTTGCAATCATAAAGAAGTAGGCAAGCAGTCCTAATATACCGGTTGTTGTAAGCAGCTCAAGAACAAAAGATGAAGAATAGGTGAATGATGAGATCCAGAGCGTTGGGTCACCATTGATGTCAGCAAGCTTAAACCTGGTAAAGTCACTTAGGAAAGTTCCATACCCTGATCCAAATGGAAGAGAGATGAGCATGCGCATAATAGGAAGTCCTAGAATTGATTGTGTTCCCCCGTCTTGGCTTATTGCAGCAGTTGCGATTTGGAATCCATATTGGTAAGGAAGTAAGACCGGTTTTTGTGGAACAGTTACAATTTGGAATATAATAAGTACTGTGCTTGCAAGTAGAATAACTCCAGATGCTCCAAAGAACATTGTGTTGTAGTTTGATTCAAAGCGGCGTCCTTTGAACTCTTGAAGTAGTGCAAATACACACATTAAGAGTAATGCTACTACATATACAATATGTTGAAGCGGTGATCCAAATGTAGAGAAATATTGACTCTGAATTGCTGGAATAGGGAGAAAATAGATTTTAAAGTAGTATGCAATAGAAATGAGTGATGAAATAGCTCCTCCTGCAATAAGTGCCGTAATGGTGGCCACAAAGCTCTTTTTTTCAACTACTGAGTTAATGAACACAAAGTATATAACGGCTGCTGCGACTAACGGGATAGATGCCGCAAGTGAGTCATACATATTTCTTGAAAAGAGTGAAGAGAGTAGTACAACTATAGTAAAGACCGCAACTGGAAGATTAAATGGGCTGGTTCTTATTTTAATTTTTCGCTCAACCATGCACGATGCTGCCCATAGAATAGACAGCAAAGATGACGACATGACCAAAAGTACTTGCTTTGGAATAAAGAACGGATCAGTCGTATTTGTTAAAAAGAGAAGAGGGAACAAGAAAAGAGTTATGCAAAGAACTGCAACTATTGCTTTTTGAATAAATTCTGAGATAGTTGTTTGTTTCATATTTTTAAGTATATTAAAATTTAACAGCGATTTAAGTCTTTGTCAAGATTTTAAATTGGCGTGTAACCAATGTATGCAATTGAGAATATAATGTCAAGCATAAAAATGACTTTTGGTCATTTTCATACTTTCCATTGTGGTTCTCGCTTGTGCGGTGATCCTAAATGTCAAGTATAAAAAGTGTTTTTAGTACTTTTTGCGCCCCTTAGCTTTGCTTTACGGTGCTAAAATTCTTTTTTCTTACCTTTCTTATACTTCATATTATACTCCCCCCCTTTTTAGCCTCAAGAATTCATAGGAATTGTGAGCTTTACTTATGCTATTAATTTTCAAGAAGCAAGGCTTATCCTTAATTAGTTACATTAATTAACAATGAGCCAGTTAAATAAGATGTCTTGATTTGCAATTCCGGAAATGCCAACAGTAAAAGATCCTAGAGTTGTTCCTTCATGAGCACGCTGACGCATTAAATACAGCACGAGGTTTTGTGTTTCTTGGGCAGGTGTTATGTAAATAAGTGAATCACTTGTGACTTGAGGGTTTAGGACAGTTAATTCATTTGTGCTCTTTTTAAGAATGGCGGTCCCGGCAGATCCTGTTGCTGTTGCTTGGTACTGACCGGACGCAATTGCTTGGCCAACAACATTAAACTTAATCTTTGAAAATGTTCCTGATCCTGAAGCTTGTAGGCTTCCCTCAGAACTCACTGCAAGCACTGCTGTCTGAGAATCGTTTGTGACAGTAAATCTCCCACTGTTTGTTGCAGAATTAGAAAGGTTAATTGACAGGTCGGAATTTGGCAATGGGGAGATAATTTGTGCTGATAAATTTCCGCGAACCGTTAGGTTTTTTTGGAATAAGGCATTCTCATATACGGCAAGTGTTCCATCAATATTTATTTTAACGGCCCCTGCCATAAAGGAGATTTGACCTTGGCGTAAAGGTTGGATTTCAAGATCCACACCCAGTGTATTTATGGAATTAGGGCTGATTGTTAAAGATGTTCCGACACTTAATGAGTTCATTGCTGATATATCTCCAAAAGTAGAAGCGCCAAGAGACAAAAGTCCTTCATAAAATGTTCCAAAATTTGCAGAAACAGATGCTTGAGAAATAGAACTATCAAAAGACTGGGAGAGGGTATTTTCAGCCGGCTTTGATTGCTTAATAAGATTGGTTGCAATAGTTGTAAGTCTGTCATCTAGCCCGGAAATGTCATTTGCAATGAGCTTATCTGCACGAAGTGTGCCTGAGACTGTTGCGTTATTTGTGTTAAGCGTGTCAGAAGCAAGAGCTCCAGCAACTGATGCACTTTCGGCAGTAATACTTCCGTCAGAGTTAAGACTAATTACTTCTTTATTTTCGTCTGTGTTTTTAATGACTAATGCCGAATCCGTAGCGGATGGGAGCTCAACCACAATTTTTTTCCCATTCTGAGGCTTAATTGTGTTTGTTTTAATAGTATCAATGGAGGCCAAGGGGGAGGAAAGTTCTTTTTGATCTTTCATCTCATAGGCAATATAGTCTTTAATATTCATTCCGTTAATAAATAATGAATCTGTTATTTTAAGCGTGCTTGCCGTAAGATTACCTATGACGGCTGCACTCGCCCAAAAATTATTGGTTCCAATATTTGAAGCTACTATGCTTCCAGCTTCAAGTTTTCCCACAACAATATCTGAAAATGCTCCAAGTTTTTGAACAAGTTTCCCTCCTATTTTAAGTGTGGGGCGTATATCTTGCAGCTGCTGCATGGTGAGTGTTAAGTCTCCATCCATTGCAGAAACAGGGGTATTAGGTTCAATTGTAACTGCATTTAAAGATGCAAGTAGATCCTGGGATTCTGACCAGGAAAGATTTACTAACATCATTACCTTACCTATATATATGTAATCTGATGTAGAATATCCATATTTTGAGAGTAGTGTGGTTTGCATTGCGTAATCTAGACTTGTGACCCGTATTTTAAAGCAAGGATTAGTTGTATTTTTACCATCATCATATGGCCAAACAATACTTTGGAGAGATTCGGTTTCTTTGCATGATTCTTGAGGTCTAAAGTTTTCTAATGCCTTTCCAACGGTTGCCCCATTTTTTGAGAGTTTCATTCCTACACCGGGAAGTAAAGATGAGGTAATTGTATCACCGGACAAAATATCTCCATTCAGCGAGCTTACGATGACTGGAATTCTACCCGAGAGCGCAAGTCGTACAGAGTTGGGTGTCTTTTTTCCAATTATAATATTCGGTTTAGTGGAGATAACTCCTGCAAGTTTAGGGTCATATTCCGTATCTGAAGTATTCATCTTTCCCGTTTCTCCAATTTTGACAATCATGCCAGGAATTGGATTTTCACCTTGAAATTCTGTCCACTCAGCCAGATCAGCAGTATCAGATTCACCAGGGTTTCCTATAAGGTGCCATGTATTATTACTTCTTGAAACGGTGAAGTGCTTGATGGCGCTCTCAGGGCCGCTGCTCGGGATACCGTCATTGGTTGAAAGGCTTGCAATTTGTGCCCCATTTATCTGAATTGTTACTGTTTGAGTTCTTGGAGTAGGCGTGTTACCTTTCCCAACTTTTGCATATACATATCCGACTGTACCGTTATCATTTGGAAGCCCTACTATATTATATATAGTGGTAGTAGAGGAGTCTGTTGTACCCGTATTTTTTTCTAGGTCATAAATAAGAGCCTTGGTTCCTCTGGTCAGTGTATTGTCGCCGGCTCCATCTACGTAAAAGTCTACATTTCCACCCCAGTTGCCATTTACGTCTAATGTTCTAGTGGGGTTTGAGTTTTTGATACCTATATTACTAGTACTATTTATTATGATATTTTTTGTTGTAGTGCCTCCAAGCTTGAGGTCTTTATCATGATTTTCTATTCCATTTTCAGCGCTGAAGCTGAGACTTCCGTTTATTTTAAATATTGGATTACTGCTTGTCATGTTAAGAAACCCAAACTTTGCACTTCCAGTGGAATTTCCTCCAAGAGCAAAATCAAGCGTGTTATTGGAAAGAGAAGCAAGGCCATTGAGAGTGGAGAGGATGTTGCAAGCACTCCAGATGGGAGCGCTTCTTCCTTGAGACATTAAGCATTCTCCAGCCTTTCCCGCCGCAAGGTTTCCATAAGATTTTGCTCCTGTGGAATATAACAGTTCGCCCGGACCTGTGGCGCTAATATTTGCTCCAAATCCACCAAATTCTGTGCCAATAACTTCACCAGCCCATATACCTTTTGTAATTATGCCCTGGTTATTTACCACAAATTTTGTTGCACCAACTGTAGATGCAGAGATTAGGTCTCCTGCGCTATCCTGTTTAAGAGAAAGAACAGGAGAGGCGCTCGTGGTTGCTTGAATCTCAAATGTTCCTTCAGATTTGATTACTCCTGTTGAATTGATAAGCGCTTTTTGAAGATCAATTTTCCCGTTTCCATAAGGAGCAATCACAATATTACCATTAGCACCAGTATTCGTGGCCAAAACTAATGTTTCTCCCGATAAAGTAAAGTCTGCTCCTGTAACTCTAAACGTGCGATCGAGTTTTCCACTAAAACTAAGGTTTCCCTGTCCGTCAAGCGCCAAAATTACATTTGTTTGCTTGCTAGATCTTGTTATGGGAAGCATACCAAAAAGTTTACCTGAGTCATTTGCATAGGAGCTTCCAAGTTGTTTACGTGGTGTTAGTTCTTCACTTACTCCTATAGATATGCCAAGGTAGAGTGGTTCATTCGAATTAATGAGCTCTGTCGGAATATTTTTTGAACCGCCCACAACAAGATCAATACTCCCATCAGAGGAAGGCTTAATATTTTGTTGTACCTCTTCCCACAAAAGAGAGCTACCTGATGCTGTGGCATCATTATATAAAAGAAGGCGCACGTCGGTTGGTGTAGTTACTGGGTTTCCGTTTTTATCCAACAATTTTCCCTGGAAGGTAAAAGTTTTTTGTATAGCGGAAAAAGCGCTTAGATCAATACTGTTTGCCTTGGCACTTCCCAAGGTGTTGCTATACAAAAATGAAGCTGCTCCTACGGCAAAAATGGCTAACACTCCAAAATGCACATAATGCACAAATGTATAGTTGTGATACATTTTATACCATTTAGGTCTAGTATACTTAATGTGATGAATCATCTTTTTATGGATAGGAAGTGAGTTCAAAGATATATCAAGCGGAGCATAGAATTCTTTAGAGATATTTTTAGTTTTGACTCCGTTGAGAATACTATCCATATAGGTAATAGGTTGCTTTTTTTGAGCTTTTAAGAGTGAATGAAGTCTGGTTTTAATAATTTGGGAAGATATCACGCCTGCAATTTTGTCTTCGGTATTGGCATAAGGTTTCCATATACGCTGAAAAAGTCTAACTGGAGGAATTTTTGAGAGAGAATCATTTGTTTCTTGAATTATTATTTTCCTAATGGCCAGTGAGTCTTCTGGTTTAAGAGGAAGGTTATTTATGGAAAGTGCCGTAGATATAGAAGAAGCAAGTATAACCTTTTGAAATGCTGCATAACGTCTCAAACTGGATAATTTCCTGTTAATACTTTTAGGGGACAAGTGTCTTGTGAGTTGTAGGCGCAGCGCATATTCGTGAATAAGTTCATCATTTAGTGCTGGAATCCCTTTTTCTTTGAAAGCTTCATCTAGGTGGGTCTCGGAACACCATTTTGAATATGATTGTATGTCATTGATATAGTATTTTATAGTTAAAAGACTAGCTTTTTTCTCAAACAGGTAGTTCTTGAATTCGGATATCTTCCAGGGGTCATTTTCAATACTAGCCTCAGCCTTTTCAAAAGGATTTTCTGTAATTAAATTCTCTTCTAGTAGATAGGCACTGAATGCACGTAAGCTGGACATGTGACGCCTAAAGCTTTTTCGGGATAAATCAGAGGAATGAATACCTGTATTCTCATCTATGTATTTCAAAAATACAGATTTGGTTAAAGAATCAATCAATAATGGACTAGTGGAATTACTGGCAATCCAGTCTTGGAAGTGATGAATATCTGAAATGTAGTTTTTTACAGTAACTTCGGATACCTTCTTCTCAAGTGCTTCTTTAAATTTTTTAATAACTTCAGAGACTTCCATAGGGCAGAATAAGTTCGATAACTTCCTTTTGTTCGCTAGCTCACAAAAGTAAATTCTTTAGCTACTACCATTTTTTGCGGTAATAAAAGTGCGGATTACCGTATAATATATTTAGCTTCGAAATTATACAGATTATACTGATTATATCCGTATGCATAAGCGTAATATAGGTATGCTGTGTCTGTCAAGGCTTAAATACAAAAAATGATATAGTAGTATACGTTTAAGTTTTACCAAAATTGGAATTGAGCCTTGTGAAACATTACGATCAAAATTTATTTTTATTTACTTTTCACAGCGATCTGCTGAATATAAATATTTTCAATATCTATATCATTTAATATAAAAAATCCTCTATAGTATCTAATTATGTATATGATGCACTTTTATGTATTTAAAAGTTAATTGAGAGCGGATGATGTGTGGAATAGTTTTATGTATAGTGAAATTCGATGATAAACAGATTCTATGAGGCTAGATTTATCACTCACTTGATTTGAGTGATTGAAAATATTCACTTATTCATGCTGAAAAAAGTTTATCTAGAACAGTTTTCCTATGCTTGTTTGAAATTTAGCTTCCTAATTATTCTAAATCCTATGCCAAAAAGTATAAAAAGAACGACTACTGCACTAACAAGGATAAAGAGTGGTATATAGAGAAAATGGGTTTCCCGAATTACTAGTGATGTGTCATTTACCCGAAGACTAGCCTGAGCTTTGTATATGCCTAGGAACTTTTCATCTATCTCTATTTTCTCCGATCTGAAGCTGTCTGCAAGAATAACGGACTCAGGTATATTTTTTTCGGCAATCTTTTTTCCCGTAAGGTTATAAATTGAGATCTTTCCCTCAGTAGTTGAGAAGTTAACTGCTGTGTTTTCTAACCTCAACGAAAACCTTAAGGGACCATCAAATATAATTGGGGGTATATAAAGCTCTGAGATATGCGTTTTTGGCTTTTGTAGTGGTTCTACAGACAACAAAACATTTGACCCAATAGATTGTGAAATCTTTACGGTTGTGCTTTTATCTGAGGTTTCTAGAGGGCTTTGCGAAGTAAATATAGGTGAGAAGTAATAGTCACTGCTAAAGTTTTTAGGAGCCGGAAAAGTTAATTGTAGGATTTTAGATTCATTAGGATATAGTTTGATTGATTTAATCTGATCCTCCTTATCAAACACTTTAATAGTATTAAGGAACGAGTTGAGAGTAGGAGGAATATTTTTAGAAGTATAGTATTCGATTGAGCCTAGAGAGTCACCGCTTGGCCTAAATCCTCTAAATTCTATGCTGAGCAGCTTTTCGTCAGATGAGCTATTTGTAATTGTAAGAGGTATAGAAACTTCCGTTTGAGGCTGTGCGGTAATTTTTGTGAGTGTAGGATATATGCCCAGCGAGGTGGACTGTGCATATACGGAAGTACCTGCTAGTGAATTAATTCCTGAGGCTAAGGTTATAACTAGAAGTTTTCGTTTCATATGATTAGTATACCTATTAGGTATTACAAGCGCAATTTTAACCTTATTGTATCTGAGGCTATAATTTAGAAAAATATTAGAAAATTGAACTTGTGGAATTTTTATCCGCTATATCCTGTGAAAAACATTGACTATATCAAAAAACATCATAAATTTGATACTAGACGTATTAGTCAATTTATCGGTGAAGTCTTATCTATGCTAACAATATAATTGAAGAATAAGGATTGATAAATCAATATATTTGAAAAATACCTATAGAGAGGGGACTGCGAGAAGGTTAACTGTCGTTGTGTATCCTTCTTCGGGTTGGTTTCCAGGTATATTTACTTTATATTCTATAATTGCTTCTGAGCGTGTCTTTGTAAGTGAAAAAAGGATAAGCGAGGGCAATTCTTCTGCTTCTAGATTTGAAAAACGCTTATACGTTGTCTTATTTATTCCCGCAAGGCATGGTGTTCCAGCCACATTTTCACATCTATAGCCAAATCCGTAAGTTAAAGGAAGACTCCATATGTCAGAAAGTATATTTGTACAATTTCCATTGTCACAATTTGTATTAGGAATTTCATATTTATTTGCAGATCTTAAAGGATTATCTTCAAACCCAACAACTTGGAATCCATTAGCCGAACCTGTCGTAAGAGTGATAGTTTGTGTTCTTGTAAGAGGCTCTCCAGGTTTAATTTCACCAAAGTTTATATTAGAATCTGAAATGCTAAATGTAAATGGTTTTACATCCGAGTTCTGCCCATGGCCCATTATGGCTGTGAAACCATTTCCGTTTATGATTTGTGATGATTTAATTGGGTTTACTTTCTCGGTTTTCTTTGAGCGAGCAGGGGATGGTTCACTCTCTGTATCTAGAATATAAGAAGAGTTTTGCATTTGAGCATACGAATAATCTAGATTTATGCAGAAAAGTACTATTAGTATGAATGGTATAGATGCCTTACTCATTGCCTTCTTTTTGAAGCTCCTTTGCTTCAGTAATTATCTCCTCAACTTTTTTTAGTTTTTCATTTTTGTCTTTGGTTGAGATAATATTCTCAGCATCATGAATTATAGTTTCTGTTTTCTCCTGAATTTTTCCTTGCAGCTTCTCCCGTTTTCTATATTCACGGCCAAAGAAGAAGGCAATAGGAGCAAGTAGTAGAAGCGAGGATAGTTTAATCATGTTTCCAAACACATCATCCTGTAGTGCTTCAGGCAGAAAAATTACAACTAGACAAGCGAGGAATAGTAAGATCATACTTGGCTGGAAGGTGAAAGTGATTCCGAAGAGTAAAAAGTAAACGAGGAAGAACACAACGGATTTTATTCCCCCCGTAAAAAACACTATAAGAAGGCTTCCTACCAAGATTATATAAATCTCCTTATTTGAGCCTGAGAATATTTCTTGCCCTTTTTTTCGCCTTTTTTTAAACAGTGCATATGAGAGTATGACCATTCCTATGAACGCTAAAAAAACAGGTATGTAAGGAGCTACTGGTGTATAGACAATAGTTGCAACCGTAGCTGAGGAGAGAATTATAACTAGTGACTGATAAAATAGTTTCATAAAATTATGATACCACAACTTGTAATTGAGCGCATAGCTTGAACATGATATACTTTGGCTTATGAGTTCAAATAAATTGCCAAATGAATTTGATCACGTATTATTTGAGTCTGAATGGCAGAAGAAGTGGGAGACTGATAAGGAATTTTTTTTCTCCCACTATAAATCATGAAAAATCAAGATTACAATCCAAGCAAATTTGAGAATAAATGGCAATCAAATTGGGAAAAAAGCAAATTATTTACGCCTAGTTTAGAGAATTCAGAAAAACCATATTACAACCTCATGATGTTTCCATATCCTTCAGCTGAAGGGCTTCATGTGGGAAACATGTATGCCTTTACTGGTGCCGATGTCTATGCCAGATTTAACAGAATGCAGGGTAGAGATGTATTTCAACCTATTGGGCTGGATGGATTTGGTATTCACTCCGAAAATTATGCACTTAAAGTCGGAAGACATCCCAAAGAGCAGGCTAAAATTTCCCAGGACAATTTCTATAGGCAATTGCGTTCCATAGGAAATTCCTTTGATTTTACTCGTATGCTTGAGACTTATGATCCACTTTATTACAGATGGACGCAGTGGCTGTTTATAAAATTATTTCAAGCAGGCTTGGCATATCGCAAGAAAGCTGACGTTAATTGGTGTCCTTCATGTAAGACTGTGTTATCCGACGAGCAAGTTATTCCTGCCTCGCCAAATGGGAGTCAAGGCGGGGATGGAAAATGCGAGAGATGTTCATCCGTGGTTGAGAAAAAGGACTTAGAGCAGTGGTTTTTCAGGATCACTGATTATGCTGAAAGACTTTTAGGCAATATAGAAAAACTAGACTGGACAGAAAAGGTAAAAATAGCCCAAAGAAACTGGATTGGCAAATCAACTGGCGCTCTGATAAGCTTTCCAATTAGTAAAAAATACCGATTTATCAATCTACATGGATTTACAAGTTCTCCTGAAAAAGACTTCCATCCTTGGCTTAAGGCTGAGCTAGAAAAGAAAGGGTATGAAGTAGAGGTACCATCTCTGCCAGAAACTGAAAAAGGAAGCGTTGATATGCAGGTACAGTTTGTACTAGATAATTATAGTTTTGATATAGACACTATTTTATTCGGACATAGTCTTGGAGTAGCTGTTGCGTTAAAAGTTGTTGAAAATTTAAAGGCTCCTATCAAGAGATTGGTATTGGCTGGTGGTTTTGCACAGCCTGGGTTCTCAGATCATGAGCGCCCGTTTGAAAAAACTTTTGATTTTAAATTTGATTTTGAAAAGATAAAAAATAATGTGGAAGAAGTAGTAATTTTACGTGCTTCAAATGACAGTGCTGTTCCACCAGAGAGAAGTGATTTCCTGAAGGCAAAGCTAGGTGGGAAGATTGTAGATTTTGAGGCGAAGGAGAATCATATAGCAGGAAAAACTGAGCCTGAAGTACTCAAGCATATAATCCCCTCTCTGGATGTTTTTACAACGCGCCCTGATACGTTATATGGTGCAACATTTCTAGTTGTGTCTCCCGAGCATTTACTTGTAAAAGAAAATATTTCAGAAAATATATCAAAATATATCGAAATATCAAATAATAAGTCAAGTATTGAGCGTACAGATGAAACGAGAGAAAAAACTGGAGTCTTTTCCGGAATGTATGTAGTAAATCCGGTAAATGGCGAAAAGCTTCCTATTTGGATTGCAGATTATGTTCTGATGGGCTACGGGACTGGTGCTATTATGGCTGTCCCAGCTCATGACGTAAGAGATTTTGCGTTTGCTAAAAAGTATAACCTACCGATCAAGGAAGTAGTAAGCGGCGGAGATATAAATCAGAAGGCGTATGCAGGGTCTGGGAAGTTGATTAACTCCGGAGACTGGGATGGGTATTTGTATCCAGAAGACTTGCCCAAGGTGCTTTCTGATTTGAAAAAAGAGAGTATTGGGGAAGGTCAGGCACAATATCATCTTCGTGATTGGCTTATATCCAGACAAAGATATTGGGGTCCTCCAATTCCTATGGTGTTTTGTGACTCTTGCGCAGGATCTCACAAAGGTGAGAGAAGTGATATGCCTGGTTGGTATAGTGTGCCTCAAAAAGACTTGCCGGTTTTACTTCCTGATGTTGCTGACTGGAAGCCAATGGGAACGGGTCAGTCACCCTTGGCGAATCATCCGGAATTCTACAAAACCACTTGTCCTTCATGTGGAGGCCAAGCTAGACGGGAGACAGACGTATCAGATACATTTTTAGACTCAGCATGGTATTTCTTGGGTTATATCTCAGACCCGCTTATAACGGGAGATAAACAATCAGAGAAAATATCCAAAGACATCAATATAAGCAAAGCTTTCTTTCAGATAGATCAGGAAAATTTTACTCCTTGGGATAAGGAAACTGAAGCTAAATGGCTTCCTGTTGCAAAGTATATTGGCGGAGCGGAGCACTCAGTGCTACATCTTTTATATGCTCGTTTTATCTCGATGGTACTGTATGATTTGAAATTGACCAGTTTTGAAGAACCTTTTGGAAGCTTTTTTGCACACGGACTAATAATTAAAGATGGCGCCAAGATGAGTAAGAGTAAGGGAAATGTGGTTGTGCCTGATGATTACATTGCTAAATATGGAGCTGATACGCTGCGATTGTATTTGATGTTCTTGGGGCCTTTCTCTGGGGGGGGCGACTTTAGAGACTCAGGAATTGAAGGAATTAATAGATTCATAAAGCGCGTATGGAGGCTATTCACGGAAAAAATGGGTGAGGTTGAAATTTCTCCGGAGGGCTTTTCAATAATGCACAAGACAATTAAAAAGGTAACTGAAGATGTAGGATCTTTTAAGTACAATACGGCTATTGCGTCACTTATGGAATGGTATAACTTTTTATCTATTCATAAAATAGTTTCACCTATTGAGACGGAGGTGTTCTTAAAGTTATTGGCTCCCTTTGCCCCATTTATGACAGAGGAGTTGTGGAGTGCGCTTGGAAATAAAACCTCAATTCATGTGTCCCTTTGGCCTCAATTTGAAGAAAAGTATTTAGTGTCTGATGAAGTTACAATAGTTATTCAAGTTAACGGGAAGAAGCGGGGAGAGTTAAAAATTGCAAGTACCGAGGCGCAAAATCAGGATAAGCTTGAAGTTCAAGCTCGTAAAGTTGCCGACTCTTACCTTCAAGATGGAGTGAAGAAAGTAATCCACATTCCCTTAAAAATTATCAACTTCGTTGTGTAGCATAATTACCCTTCTTGAAATTGCTTTCAAAAGAGCATACGCTTAATATATTATGGAAGAGCTTGCACTTCCGCAAAGGCTTCTCAAGATTGTTAGGAATAATCTTCTTGTATCTGTTTTGTTTTCGGTGGGAATGATCTTCTTATTGATAGGTTTGATACAGTATTTAGTACCACAGGCGGAAAAAATTGAGCTCCAAGCAACGCCAGATATAAGTGCAGCAAATATAAAAGAAGAATCCAAAATTATTTTTGTAGACGTTTCGGGGAAAGTTAAAAATCCAGGACTGTATGAGTTTAAGTCTCAGGATCGTGTTAAAGATGCCATTGATAGGGCAGGTGGGTTGCACGAAAGTGCTGACTATGACTATGTTTCAAAAAACCTTAACCAAGCAGCATTACTGTCTGATGGAATGAAGATTTATATTCCTGAAGAAAATGAAACTGAAGTGTCCTCACTGGTTAGCTCAGGCTTAATTCAAGATGGCGGATATGTTCTAGGACAGTCCGCTAAGGTTAGCGTGAATAGCGCCTCTCAGTCTGAGCTTGAATCACTTCCGGGAGTGGGGCCTGTTACAGCTCAAAAAATTATAGCTCAAAGGCCGTATGCAAGTTTAGAGGAGTTAGTATCAAAAAAATCAGTAGGTCAAGGTTTATTTTCTAAAATAAAAGACCAAGTAGGTCTTTAAATAGCCATGAAAGCACTTATACCAAGTAAGCGAAGCTATACAGAGTAAACTGTTTTTAATCAAAACATATGAAAGCAGTTATTTTAAGCTCGATTATCCTATTTCTTATAGTAGCTGTTAGGCTTTCCTTCTTTTTTCAGGATTACAATCCGCACTCGGCGGGTGATTCCATGGAGGCTAAAAAAACGCTTTTATCGACTCCTGAAATATCTTTTTCTTATCAAACTTTTTATGTAGATGGGGTAAGAATCGAGGCTGATATGTATCCTGAATTAACGTATGGTGATAAGCTGCAAATCAGCGGAACTGTGCAAGAGCGATTTTGGACTCCCAAGAACTCTACTAAGAAAATTTCCATGCTGTATGTCAAAAATCCCACTATAAAGCTATTAGAACAGGATAATCTTATTATAAAAACAGCAAGTTATTTTAGAAAGAGAGTCTATATCCAGTTTTTGAAAACAATCCCATACTCAGAGGCAGTTTTGCTTTTTGGAGTTGTATTTGGAGGCTCTGAAGGGTTTAGCCGTGACATGGAAGAATCGTTTAAAAACACTGGGGTTTTACATGTGGTTGCCGCTTCAGGCATGAATGTGACAATGGTGAGCGTATTTCTACTGGCATTACTCACTCAGATCTTTAAAAGAAGGGATGCGCTCATGCTTACCATATGTGGGATATTTTACTATGCGCTTATTTCAGGGTTTGAGCCATCTATTTTACGCGCATCTGTTATGATTTCAATTGTGCTCATAGCGTCCCTTCTTGGGCGGCAAAATTATGGATTTTTGAGTCTGATTATAACAGCTTCTCTCATGCTATTTTTAAGTCCTCTTATTCTTTTTAATGTGGGATTCCTATTATCATTTACATCTACGCTTGGAATTGTGTTGCTTAAGCCCCTTTTTGATTCAATACAGGCATTATCAAAAATGAAGGTATTGTCTGATGATATTACAACTTCTATTTCAGCCCAGATAGGGAGTCTACCTGTAGTTCTAGGTATGTTTTCAGCCTATTCATTTATTTCCATTTTGGTAAACGCACTTGTGTTGTGGACGATTCCATTTCTTATGATACTAGGCGGGATTGCAGCGTTTTGTTCTATTGCTTTACCTTTTGTATCATTTATACCTCTATATATAGCGCTGCCGTTCTTGTGGTTTTTTGAAAAGATAGTCATGCTGTTTGGCAGAATTCCTCTTGTGTCTTTTAATACCATCTCGCCGGTTTTTTTCCTAGGGTATTATCTGGTACTTTTTTCAGTCATTCTTGGAATCCGCGCTCATCTAAAGCATGAAGATTAGAATTATTATTATCTTAGTGAGTTGTGGAGTTATTGTAACTTTTGCACTCTATCAGTATATTATCTATTCACAGAATAAATTGGTGGTAGTATTCTGTAATGTGGGGCAAGGGGACGGAATTTATATGCGCACACCAAAAGGTACAGATATACTTATTGACTCTGGGCCTGATGCATCCATCTTAGCCTGCCTAGGAAGACACATGCCATTTTGGGATAGACGAATAGAGTTGGCTTTTGCAACACATCCGGATGCAGATCATATAGGTGGCTTTGCGTACGTTTTTGAAAGCTATAAGATTGGAGCGTACAACACCGTATCTTTAGATAAAGATACAGGTTTTTTTAAACTAATATCACAAAAACTAGAGATAAAAAAAACCCCTGTTGAAAAGCTCAGTGCAGGGAATACGTATAAATTAGAAGATGGAATAAGTATCGAAACAAAATGGCCTACACGCTCGTTCTTAACAATAGGGGATGCAGATAGTAATAGATATTCTCTTATTCAAATGTTAAATTTTAAGAATTTTAATATATTACTTTCTGGTGACGCTGACTTTGATATAGTTGAGGAAGTTCTTAGGTCAGCTAAGAAAGAGCGCACGAGTATCGAGATATATAAGCTTCCGCATCATGGAAGTAGAACCGGTGTTGGACCTGACACATTTTCACTTATGAAGCCCGATCTGTCCATTGTTTCAGCAGGCAAGGACAATAGGTATGGCCATCCCCATAAGCAAGTTCTTGACGAGATGAAAAAATATGGAATACCATATGAAGAGACACAATATGGAGATATTAAAATAGTGACCGATGGAAAATCATTTAAAATAGAGCAGTAGTGAGACTAGCTTCAAAAACAAGGAAATGATCTGCTTTGATCAACTTAGATATTGTTGATTCTAAGCCTACCGTTTTGGTACATCAGAGGAGTTATCCAGGAACTCCAGGGTTCCTTTTGTAAACTTTTCCTTTGTGTAAACAACCTCACACATAGGTGTATTTTTTAATTTAGCCTTTTCATTTACAAAGATAAAGATAACTTGGTAACTGCCTTCTAGTTCAGTGGCCATTTGAACATCGGATGAGCTATCGCCAAACATAAATACTTTTTCAGGCTTTACTCCATGTTCCATCATAAAATCCTCAATGCGTTCAGCGCCCAAGTGCTTTCCTGCGTCTTCGTATTGAATGTCCAGCGAAATCTGACTCGGGTCAATGATAAGCTCCATTTCGCGGTATTTTTTAACCAAAATGCTTTCAATTTTTGGGTATAAGCTTTTTTGACGATCTGAATATGTTTCTGTATCAAATCCGTCCTTCATTTCAACAGAAATCATGGTCTCTTTAGAAGTGTCAATAAACATGCTTTCTGAATACTCTTTATTAGTTATTTCAGCTATCTCATCTAGTAGCGGCTTCGGGAGGGAATCATCCAGTACTTTTTTAACCCATTTACCTTTTTCAAAATTAGCCAGAACATTTCCTTTTTCGCAAACTATGAAAAAGTTTTCAAAGTGGTTTTCATCTAGTATATATTGTGAGAGTTTTGACAAAAGGGAGTCATGTGTCCATGAGAATGATCGGCCGGTGTTGAGAGCTACAAACTGTCCGCCTCGAAGGAGGTTTGCTACACGCTTAAGCACTTTTTCATCCGGCTTTTTTGTAGTTGGGTCGGTTAAAACCCCGTCCACGTCAAATATCCATGCGTTCATGGCTCTATTGTAGCACATTATTCGTAATTGACATTTAAATAACGCGGTGGTACGGTTAGATGTAATGGCAAAAGTATTGCTTATTGATGATGAGTTAGCTGTAGCTTCAGTTTTTGAAACAGCTTTAAAAAATGCTGGGCATGATGTAAAAATTGCAGGGGATGCTCGTAATGGAATTACTCTTGCTCAATCAGAACCATTTGACGTAATACTGCTTGATCAAATGTTGCCTGATTTGTCCGGCAATGAAGCATTAAAAACTATCAAATCTCAAGGTGCTAATACAACTACTCCTATTTCTATGCTTTCCAACTTTTCAAATGACGTTACGGTTAAAGAGGCTATGAGTTTGGGTGCGAATGATTATATTATGAAATACGAAATTTCCCCTGAAGCACTTGTTGAAAAAGTAGGGAAAATGACGTCGACAACTGCTGATTCTCAAACCCCGCCAACAGTATAGTCAAGTCCTCCTTTCCTTTTGACTCAGAATTCTATTACAATAAGTCTATGTCTCAGGTTATTTTTGTGGCGGTTTTAGCGTTTGTTCTAGGACTGCTTGCTTTTTACTTAATTAAAAAGCTAAGAAAAACAGAATCACTACTTAAGGAAAAGAATAAAGAACTTGAAAAAAGGCTGTATGAAATATCTGTATCACAAGTTATCTCAAACCAGATAGGGTATTCTTTAAAGCTGACCACTATTATTGAGTCAATTGCCGAAACCATTGAAAAGGTGATTGAGCACTCGGCGGTATCATACGCACTCATAGATCAAAAAGCCATTGTCTGCAAGATCTACGAAAACGCCTTTATAGGTCCCAATTTTAAAGAAGCTGTAAAAAAAAGCCTGGTCGAGACCATAGAAGAACAAGTTGGAAGCTCTCACTATCAGGTTATTGAGTCAACACACAAGGAAATTTTTCACTCAACATCTGAGTATAATAACAACAATCCCGCATCTCTTTTAACTATCCCACTCATCATTAATCATGCATGTGTAGGGGCTATTTCTGTAGCCTCAATTACCCCAAACGCATTTTCAGAGGATGACCGCGCGCTTTTGTCCCGAATTATAGAAAACACGTCGTCTGCCATAGGCAGCCTAGAGCAGGTGATTAATACAGAAAAGGGAAAGCTTGATTCTTTTCTTTTTTCTTTAACATCCGGTGCGGTTTTATTCTTGCTTGATAACACTACCATCAAATTATCGGCAATTAATAGTGCGGCAAAACAGTTCTTGCATTTGAACGATAACGTAGATGCAACGTCTGTTATAGCTCATTTTGGTATGCATTATGATTTGGTAAAAGATATTCGTGAGGTTGCAGATAAAAAAGAGAGTATGCTTTTGAAAGATATAACCATCTACGAGAAGTTTTTTAAGATTTATTTAAATCCTGTATTTTTACATGATTCCCAGGAAGTGCTGGGAGTTTCAATTACTATGGAAGACGTAACATTTGAGCGTGAGATTGAAGAGATCCGCGAAACATTTACCAACATGGTTGTGCATGAGCTTCGAGCGCCTTTAACGTCTATAAAAGGAGCGTCCAGTATGCTTATTGCCGGAAAGTTAAGTATAGAAGATACACAAAAAATGCTTCATATCATTCATGATTCTACAGAGCGCATGTTAATGGATATAGGAGACGTACTGGATGTGGCCAAACTTGAGGCAGGAAAGTTTACGTTAAATAATGCTGTTGGGAACATAAATAGCTTGGTGAAAGAAAAAGCACTCGCATTCTCATTTATGGCTCAAGAGCGGCATATAAAATTGGAGGATCATGTAGACTCATTAATTCCAGACAGTGTATTTGACCAGCAGCGTATAGGTCAGGTTGTAAACAACCTGCTTTCAAATGCAATAAAGTTTACTCCTGACAACGGAACAATAACTATATCTACAAGGCTGCAGAATAATCAAATAGAGGTTTCAGTGCAGGATAGTGGTCTAGGAGTCCCCCCGGAAAAAATGGCGCTTCTTTTCTCAAAATATGGGCAGCTGGGAACAGCGGTACGGCACGAAGGGGGAACCGGACTTGGACTATACATTTCTAAGGGAATTGTGGAATCCCACAATGGTAAGATTTGGTTGGAAAACACAGTTAAAAATGGGGCAACATTCTCATTTGTAATTCCACTTGTGAAAGCTGAGACTATTCAAGCGCCCGCCTCAAAAATATCACCTCAAAGAATAGTGAACTAATAACTAGCGCAAGGTTAGGTTGACTAATGCAAGCAGATTATCTTAGGCTTATTCTGTAAAGGTTGTATGGAGCTCCTGGAATATTTAGGTTCGTCAGGATTACAACGCTTGAGCCGTTAGGCCAGGGGAATACAAACCCATTTACAAATGGACCCGCGTATACTGTTGTGAGGTTTTGGCCGTCATATTCAACTATATTTATATTTGAGGTTTTTATATAGAAAAGATGTCCGGAACCAGGATGCCATAAGTATTTTTCAGGTGCGTCTTCTTTGGTTGAGAGTAAATAGTTTCTGTCTTCCTTCATGTCGTAAATATAAATATTCCCTTTCTTGACTGATCGCTGCTCTGGTGTTGAGTTTGTTCCAGGAAGGCGTGGGTTAATAAGAATAGGAAGCGAGGCAGAAGCCGAGGCTGTATAAAGAATTTTATCTTCCTCAGGGGAAATTACCGGGTTTCCAAAATAAGTTTTTGCGACTGTTCTAATTTTACGCGGTAACGAGTCAATTAGCTTTTGGTCTTTTAGTCTCTGTTGGGCTTGCCATTCGGAGAGTGTTTGGTCAAGTGTGGCGGTTATATCTTGGGGATTAGAATTAAAGGATTTAGCAGATAAAAGGTAAGCGCTAGGATTGAGGACACCGGCCACGGAGGCTATAAGTTCTGTTCCGTCTGGTGAGAAAGACAGATTGGCAGATGAGAGACGAGCAAGTATGTCATTTGCAATTTGGCTCGATCCACCACCCAAAGGAAGTATGGATGGGGTAGTCATGTTAAAAGTATAGATTCCGTTCTTGTCAGCAGAGGCGGAGGAGACAGTATATGCAATAAGGCTTCCAGTTGCATCCAGAACCGGATTAAGTGCTCCAGTTGTGGTTATAGACTCAAGTCTGGGGGCGGTTGGAAATAACGTGGCATTTGCTTGGGATACTGCTTCTTTTTTTATTTCTATGCTTTTTTTCCAAGGGAAGTATCCATCTTTTTCAATTCGTACCTGATATGTTCCCGGCTGTAAATTAATAGTGTTATTTGTTGCAGTAGTCAGACGATCATCTACATACACACGTGCTCCGTCAGGCTTTGAGGTTAAAACCAAAAGGCCGGTTCCTTGCAGGATCGCCTTTGGGTTTTGCGGGTTAAATCTATATCCCCGAGCATAATAAATTCCGATACCCGTTCCAATAAGAATTAAAAGGAGGATTAAGATGGTGCTGATTACTAAGCGCTTCATATGAAAATTAATTATACCCCTATTTTAAAAACAATACCAGATAATTCATTTTTGCCAGCACTTGCATCTTTTAGCGTATCATGTTTATATATAATAAGCCTCTCAGTCTGCTAAATGATATAGTAAGTGTATATTATGATCTACTCTAGAGAGAGCCAAACGCATCATGTTTAAATTTAGTAACCTTTCAAAACGTATCGGAATTGACCTTGGAACAGCCAATATTTTAGTGTATGTAGTAGGAGAAGGAGTTGTATTAAATGAACCCACTGTTGTGGCTGTACGTGCGGAAGATAATAAAGTTGTAGCGGTAGGTCAGGAAGCTAAAGAAATGTTGGGAAGGACTCCTGGAAATATTGTAGCAACAAGACCTTTAAAAGACGGTGTTATAGCGGATTACGTCATAACCCAGGATATGTTAGCTTATTTTATAGATAAGGTGGCCGGGAGAAGCAGATTTATAAAACCAGAGGTTATGGTATGTATTCCGTCAGGTGTCACACAAGTTGAAAAACGTGCCGTATTAGATGCTACTATGGCTTCAGGCGCCAAGGCTGTGTATCTTATTGAAGAACCACTTGCGGCAGCCATTGGTGCAAAAATTCCCATAGCACAGGCAACCGGGCATATGATTTTGGATTCTGGCGGAGGCACAACTGATATAGCCGTTATATCTTTAGGGGGTGTTGTGGTTCATAAATCTATTAAAGCTGCGGGAAACAAGCTGGAAGAGGCGATTGGAAACTATATAAGGAAGCGTTTTAATATGCTGGTTGGTGAACAAACCATAGAAGAGATCAAAATAAACATAGGGTCAGCTTTAGTTGAGCCTAAAGAAGAAAAGAGGATGATGGAGATTCGCGGCCGTGATAATGTATCTGGGCTGCCGCGATCGATTGAGATAAGCAATATAGAAGTTAACGAGGCCATTCAGCCTATTTTAAAGCAAATGGTCACAGCAATTCGGGAAACGTTTGAGATTACTCCACCAGAGCTGGCATCTGACATTATTGATAAAGGCATTGTGTTGTCTGGTGGAACAAGTACGCTTCACAATCTGGATAAATACATTACGCGTGAGACGGGAGTACCTTCATATGTAGCAGAGGATCCGTTATATTGTGTGGTAAGAGGAACTGGGGTTGCACTTGAGAACCTTGAGCTCTATAAGCGTTCGATCAATAGAAATGACTGATCTCTCGCTTTCGGTGCTCGTTTCACTGTGCGCCTAAAACGGTCTATTAATAGAAATGACTAAATCATTTCTTTCGTTGAATAGGAGTGATTAGCACCTGCAGCTTGTAGTAATAACATGTATGAAAAATATTCCACGATGTTTTCACAAGAATTACTCAAAGTTAAGCAAACTTACGTACTATAATAATTTATAAAAATATGCAGTATGTTATGTGAAGTATCTACGTATATTTTATCAAAAAGATTTTAAATGGAGGATATAGTAGAGTATAATTAAAGTGTACAGTAAATAAATTGCAGAAAATAAGTAAGAATCATGTAAATATCTTATAATAAAATGAACACCTTATCAAAAATTGATATATTAGGAACGCAGATAACTAGCACCCATAAAGGAAAAATCCTAGAGTATTTGTCGCTTCAACTGGGAAAAAAGAAAATCCCGGTGACTGTCTTTACTCCTAATCCCGAAATTGTAATGTATGCAAAAAAATACAAAGACTTCAGTCATGTCATTAACGCCGCTGATGTGGCTTTGCCCGATGGTGTAGGGATAGTAGCTGCCGCACGACTTTTAAAAAAACGTGCACTTTCACGCATAGCGGGAGCAGATTTTGTACTGGAGTTAGTAGCTATGGTAGCTCACAAAAACGAAGAGCTTAAAAAGGCTAAAAATGAAGCCACTTGGATTGCAAAAAATGCTTATTCTATAGGATTATTTGGGGGTCAGCCCGGTGTAGCAGAACTAGCAGCAGAGTGCTTAGAACAAAAATACTCTGGGACTCAAATCGTATATGCAAGTAATGTATGGGACGAGGCTAAGCTTAAAGGAAAAAGGCTTGGTGTTTTGTTCGTTGCTCTAGGACATCCAAAACAAGAAAAATGGATTATGGAAAATAGAGATAAAATTCCGGCTGATATTGTGATGGCGGTGGGTGGTTCTTTTGATTTTATATCTGGGAGAGTGAGACGTGCGCCTGTTTGGATGCAAAAAGTAGGAATGGAATGGTTGTTCAGATTAGTAACCCAGCCCTGGAGATGGAAAAGGCAATTAGCCTTGATAAGCTTTACTTCAGAAGTTGTTAAAACAGTTCTTCAGCCTCCAAATTAAATTTCTAAGATCTACTAGTATTTATGGGATTACATAAAATAATCTCTAAAAGCGTAAAATAGAAGGAAGCTTTTTCAAAGTTATCAAAAAACTATGAATTACTTTTTTGCTGGATGCCTAGTAGATAGAGTACTGCTTCTTTTTTTAGAGCGAAGCTCGCAAAAAGGAAGTGAATCAGGTTAAGAGTTGGACTTTTGTTGGATTCCAAGCAAATATACTCGAGTACTCGTTCTTCCGCTTGCTTCGCAAGCTTCAGATAAAACTGCTTCCTTTTTAAGCCTCGGAATGCTGAGTGAAACGAAGCATGAGAAGTGCAAGAAAGAAGGAATTAGACTGTTATATCAAGAAAATTATGAATTACTTTTTTGTTGTATGCCTAGTAGATAGAGTACTGCTTCTTTCTTATAGCGTCTATCTCCTCTTGAGTTAATTCTTATAGCTGGTAACTTTCCTCTTTTACCCCAGCGCTTGATTGTGAGTGGTGAAACGCGCAAAAGTTGTGCAACTTCTCGTACCGTAAGTAGATCTGGAAGTGATTCTATTGATATGTTTTGAGTAGGCATTGGTGTGTCTTTATATATGTTTCTATATCTAAAGTAAGTACAGAGTAACAAAAAGAATATATACCTGTCAAGGAGCAGTTACGTAGGCAATTTCGAACCTAAACTATGGGGGAAATATTATTCATCTCATAATAATAAAATTTAAAACAGTAAAAAACGTCTTGTAGTAAATTGAAAAAAAAACTATTGGTCTTTGTAAGAATTTGAGGGGGAGATATGACTTCTTTATAGCACATAAAAGTAGAGGTAAGAATGCCGCTAACTATATATGAAAAGATGTAGGCAGTAAGTGTCTTTCATTAAAAAATAGAAACATACCAAAGAATAAGATGTTTTCTTAGCATGGGTAGCAGAAAATCAAGCAAATTTGATGATATCAAAGTTGGTCAAAGCAGAGCATTTGTAAGAGAAGCGAAGCTAGAATGTTACAATACATACAAAATTATATACAGGACAAAAGCAGCCAATATTCTATATATTCCAAAGATTATAAATGTGTGGTGTGAGATGTAGGAAATAAACCACTTTATAACAAAATAGGCGCACACAAAGCTCGTTATAAATCCTATAGAAAGCATAAACCATTCTTGTTGCGTAAACCTAAAGCTTGTCTCAAGTAAATCCAGTCCCGTGGCCGCAAACATAGTAGGAATTGCGAGTAAAAAGGAAAACTCCACAGCCTGTTTTCGGGATAATCCAGTTACCATTCCTCCAAAAATGGTGGCCAATGCTCGGGAAGTCCCGGGAATAACAGAAATTGACTGAAAAACCCCAATTATAAAGCTTTGTTTATATGAGACGAGTAAGTTATCATGATTATTTTTTTCATCTATTTTTGCCTTTTTAAAGTATATTTCAAGCGCTATTAAAAGTATTCCTCCCAAGAATAAAGCCCATAAAACAACGGCTGTGTTTCCGAGTAAAAATTCCTTGATAAATTTATATAAAACAAAGCCAATAACGGCTGTGGGTACAAAGGCTGTGAGAACTTTTAACATCAAGCTTTTTTGGCCTAGTAACTCACGCCAATAGAGGAGGACTACCGCTATAATAGCGCCGGACTGAATCAAAACTGTAAAAGATTTGATAAATTCACTGGAAGGAATTTGAAGCAAATCTGTGGCTAAAATAAGGTGACCAGTGGATGAGATGGGCAAAAATTCGGTGATTCCTTCGACAATTCCTAGGGCGAGTGCTTGGAGAAAATTCATATAGATAAGTAAAATGGTAAAGGTTAAAAGTTAAAATTTCAAGTAAAAAGTAAAAAGTACTTAACTTTCGAGTTTTAAATTGTATCTTTTTGCCTTTTAAATTTTAAGTTTTGAGCTGTTCTACAGGAAGAAAGAGAGAATGGTAGCGATTCCGGCAAGAGTCATAATGCAAATAGTGGCTATTCCTATAACTGTTATGGCTGGGTGATTTGTCCACTCCCCCATAACTTTTTTATCTCCTGATATACGTACAATAAAGAATAAAATAACTGGCGCAATAAGGCCGTTTGCAACTGCCGAGTAAATAAGCATAGGAATAGGATCAATTCCAATAAGGTTTAAAACCATACCTATAATCATTGAAAAAATTATAACGCCATAAAAAGAGTAGGCATCATTTAGTTTTTGGTGAAGTCCATGTTTCCATTTCAGTGCTTCAGAAATGGCATAGGCTGAGGCGCCTGCCAAGATAGGAACAGCCAGCATCCCTGTTCCAATAATTCCAAGTGTAAATAGTAATGCTGCTTGGTCTCCTGCAATTGGCTTAAGTGCTTCTGCAGCTTGGGCCGACGTTTGAATATTTGTAATCCCTTCCCTAAAAAGAGTAGCGGCAGAGGCTGCAATAATAAAGTACATAACAAGATTTGAGATAAACATGCCGGAAAACACGTCCAGTCTCATCCGTTTTATGTGCCGTTTGTCAGTTCCCTGTCTCATGGCAAGCGTAATTTTACCTTTTAGAATTTCCTCTTCAACTTCTTGGGACGTTTGCCAGAAAAATAAATACGGCGAAATGGTGGTACCTAGAATTGCGCATATTATAAAGAGTTGCTCTTTTGAAAAGATCACGCTTGGGATAAATGTATTTCTGAGCAATTCTTCTATATTTAGATTTATGGAGATTGCAGAAAAAACATAGGACAAAAGAATTAAAGCCATCCACTTAAGGTATTTGGCATACCGCTCGTAGCTAGTAAACACTTGAAGTCCAATACTAATCAGCGTAAAAAACACGAGTAACAATAGGAAGCTTAAATTTGGAAACAAAAGTCTTGTAGCAGAAGCCATTGCTCCCAAATTGGCTCCTATATTAAATGTATTTGCTGATAGTAGTAGAATGGTTGCAACATACAAAACCCAAGGTGGGTATTGGCGCCTGATGTTAGCTGCAAGTCCCCGTCCGGTTACGAGTCCTATACGGGCACACATTTCCTGAACCACAGTCATTAATGGAAAGGTAAAAACAGCCAACCACAAAAGCTGAAACCCATACTGCGCTCCTGTTTGAGAGTATGTGGCAATTCCTGATGGATCGTCATCAGCAGCCCCCGTGGTAAGTCCCGGGCCTAATGTTTGCCAATATTGTTTGGCTCGTTTAATAGGTTTGTTAATGGTGAATTCTCCAAGCTTATTTGTGCCTGAAACAGTTTTATCCAAAATGTAGGCAGGGGCACCCACAACACGTTCAACGGATTTTCTATTAAAAATCTTTTCCATAGATACAACTATGAGTGTTTATGGGGAAAAATGTCAAGAAGAAAGAGAATGGGGAGTGTCATCCTGAATGAAATGAAGGATCTCGTATTAGATTCTTCGCATATAGCTCAGAATGACATTACTATTGATAAATTCTGCCCTCAGAGAAAAGAAAGAGGTGCTTCCCCAAACGTTTTGAATAGGAAGAAGGCGATTCTAACCCTCGGGTTAGATCCAGCGCTTCTCATTTCCTTGCGGATACCTCATTGGGAAAGATGTAGAGGAAAACATACCGCTTTCTTAAGACTCTGAGAGCAACATCAGTATAAACCGCATATTTTCTTTTTGCAAGCAGGTATTACTAGTTCAAAGTATGGTAAAATTTAAAGCTGTTATGCCACATAACTCTTTCGCCTGCCCGCCAAAGCATGCCAACCTAGCTCAATGGTAGAGCAACGGTATCGTAAACCGTAGGTTAAGGGTTCGATTCCCTTGGTTGGCTCACATGGCATTGCAGGCGGGTAAAGAGCAAGCCGTGCCTGCCTGCCGGCAAGGCAGGGGTTCAAGTCCCACCATCGGCTCACGATAACTGTTCTTTTTGTCCGTCAAAAAGAACCAAAAACCTCTCATCACCAAACCATTCATTCCATCAAAACCTCGCTTACTCACTGAAAGGGCCGGAGAATACCTTTCCCCTTTCCAAGCGTTCGTAAGCTCAGTTTTTCAGGTTTCTGGTTTGAAGTGATGACAAATAAGTTTTAAGGCCTATAATATTGACTTTTAGCCTTGATTATGGTAGGATTTGCGCATGGAATGTTCCGGGTAATGCATGCCGGAAACATCCTTATAAGTTTTCACTTTTTCATCACAAAACAAGGCTATTTGCATGCTTTGCGGAGTTTGAAAAAGAAATCGTCCCACGGGATTTACCGTTTGCCTTTATGTACTATTTGTAAACGGCTCACGGAGCATCCCAGAGGGACTTCGGTTCCGATCGTATCGGAACCTCGCACCTTAATAATTTAGTTCTTGCTTGTCCTACAAAATTTTAATGAAGTATGACAAATTTATATGTAGGTGGCTATCTGAAGCTAAGACTTTGGCTTCAGGCAGCCATCTATATAGATAGGAGGAAGGATAGAAAGACATGTCAAAGTTTGTCCAATCCCCGCTTGGGACAGCTTGTGCACTTATCACAGACCTTGTGGTCGCCACGACGGCAATCATTTGGATTTGTTCCTGACACGCACATAAGTTCACGACCGAAGTTCACATCTCATAAGGAGAGTAGTCATGCAAATCGCAACTGAGTCAGAGGCCATCGTGGCAGTCTTGGAGAAGGCAGCACCTCGGATAGAGGATCGAGTCATCGGGTTTCGAGCCGAAGAAGGCGCGGCCTACGACCAGGCACTGGAGATGGCAGGGGTTTTCGCCGGCACAATCATCCTGATTAAGGCTGTTGCGCCAGTCGCCAAGCTTTACGATAGCTCTATCGAGCACAAGACTTGGTATGCAGAACCCCTCGTAGACAACTACGATCATGCCATCAAGTATCTAGACGTCCTCATGGGAGATTTCCCGGATGACAAAGACCTTCAAGAGGCCAAGTTCAAGCTGGAAGTGTGTCTCTCCGAGTTGAGGAAATAACATGTGTGAAAACACGTGCCATCCACCCTGGAAGGCCATTCGGGTTCGAGCGCATAAGTTCACGACCGAAGTTCATAGGAGAAAAATCATGCCCATTCCCACCCTCATTCGAGCGCAGTATCAGGTGATTGAGAACACGCTTATCAAGCGCAATCAAGATCCGAACTACGATGGCTCAGATATGCCATATCACGACATCGCAGGGATCGCAGCCTCACTGGGTGGTGCTCCGGAGTTTTTCTTCGAAGAAAAAAACACCAAATTCAGTTGGGGGCCCTTGTGGAATGGCAAACGCCTGAACATCGATCAAGTTCGACGTGCCATTTTCAACGGCCGCATTCAGGTGATTGACTAAGTTTGGCTTATCCAGACAGCAACCATAGACTCGAGTAAAACCGAGTACGCCAATTCGGTATAAGTCAGATCTCGAATCATTCGAGGTAACGCATAAGTTCACGATGTAAATCAGCACCGGAGGATACCGTGCACAAACTGGGTTTGTTCCTGGCCTTTTTGGCCATCACCCTTTTCGGAGGCTTTACCGCCACCGAACAGACTGCGTCTGCAGTTGACACGCCGACAACTTGTCAATTCGACCCAGGGATTCTCCCAGGAGTCGAAGTCGCGCCCGCCAAGGCAGCCCGTGCAGGATCGTGTTCTGTTACAGTGGTCATTGACCCTGTCACCCGCACGATTTTGATCAGTGCTGTTCTTCTCGCAGATGACTTTTTCGTGACAGACCACCAGTCAGTTACGACTAACTTCGCATCTATTGAGGAGGCTAATGCTGCCACGTGCAAGCAAGCCTGGCGTCTGCGCTTTCAATACCGGAACACGGGATATGCAATTGCGGCAAACGTCAATTGCTACTCATACGCGTTGAGCGTTTGGGGTTTGTCTCGCAATTAGCAAGAACTATACATTGGGATTTATCTCGACACCACGGAAACGCTCCGTATTTGTCGGGTTGTCTCGATGCAGGGTGCGATCCGGGGTGGGTTGAAAGAGTAGAGATTTCTCTACACCCAGCTTAACCGCTGTTTTTCCTTTCAACCCATCCCCTCGTACATAAATTTAACAATTAACACCTAACAACTAACTTGAACAATTAATCATCAACCATTCACATAAATCATCCTGCTGTTTCTTTTGCTTTTCATTCATTTTCTTGTTTTTAGCTTACGACCAGATTTTTGTCCGACGAGTCGGACTCAAACTGGCACAAGCATACGAATAGTTTCTACTTTTCACGTAACACAAAATAGGAAGAGAAGAGAAAAAATATTTACACCTTTTTTATTTTTACCCTCGGTTTAGCCTCAAATGATGTACTTATTTGTGTTAACATTTATTGTACAATTTAGCCCTTTTGCCTATTGACAACTGTTTACAAAATTTGATTAACTTATGTAACTTAAGAAATATTTTCACAGAATTTTAAGAGTTAAAATTCTGTACCAAATTCAGGCAAGCTGAAACTGGCACATAAATAAGACTGTCTATGAAAGCATTTACAAAATATCTACGAAAAAACCACAAAAGTTTGTTTAAAGTTTTTGAGATTTGGTTAGTTGTTCCGCGCTAGTAAGAGTTGCTGTTGTCTCGACTGCCTAAACGTTTCCTGTCTTCAACAGTGACGTATTTTTTGCAAGGGTATTTGTAGGAAATATAGTCTGTATCCGAACATGTCTCTCGGATTATTTCTGTTCTAATCTGCTAGTTTCCTCAGCCCATCACAAAAAGGGCGACATGTATATATTTGCTTTTGGCAGAAAAGCGAATTATTTTGCGTTTCAAGCTATGTTATAGATTTTATCTGACTAGATTGCTATAATGATTTTTCTGCCCCTTTAGCTCAGTGGTAGAGCAACGGTTTTGTAAACCGTCGGTCCGGGGTTCAAATCCCCGAGGGGGCTCATATGAACTGTCTTAACTGTAAAAAGTTAACTGCTAGAAAAAGCTACAAATATTGCAGCAATAAGTGTCAGAAAGACTTTGAATATCAAGGCTTCATTTCTTCTTGGAAAAACAATAGTACCCAAAATATTAATACGGTAACAGCATTAAATATATCCCACCATATCAGAAGATATCTTTTTGAGAAATATAATTCAGTATGTGTTTTATGCGGATGGTCGCAAATGCACCCAGCTACGGGTGCTATTCCACTAGAAGTTGACCACATAGATGGGAATGCATCTAATAATCTCGAGTCAAACCTGAGAATAGTATGTCCCAACTGTCACTCATTAACCGTAAATTTTAGAAATTTAAACAAAGGTAAGGGGAGAGTCGGAAGGGTTAAAAAATTACTTTGACAACGTTTTGGCCTCAGGTTTTGGCTGAAGCGGCCGCTTGAGTCCCGGATTTTGTGGTATCACCTCATCCTTATTTAATGATTCCACGCCTAGAAAAACTCGTACTGTGTTTGATTTAGCCTTCATAATGGCACTTGTGGATTCAATTTCCTGTTTTTGGTGTTTCCCCGTCCAAACAATAATGTTGCCGCTCACAATAGATATAAAGTTTTCATGTTGAGGCAAAACGTCAAATGGTCCAACTTCATTTCTGCTTGAAATAGCTATGGCACTGCCTTTAAAAAGAATCTTATCTGGATTTCTTACTTCAACGCTTAACATATTTGGATCTTGGGGTGTTTGTTTCTCTACCTTATCAAAAGTTTTTGATGGTCGCACACCTTGTGCTTGAGTTACCGCTGATGGGTCGTTAGGATTCATACATTAACTTATTTTTTCTTCTTTAAGCGTTCCCACAAACATCAATTTTTCTGGAGCAAGTGTATCATACTTACCCTTAACTATATCATTTACATCCTGTACTGTATCGGCCAGCCGTACGAATTTTCCGGGACGTCCAGTTTGGGCTTCTGTTACAAAGAAGCTTTGCGTCATATAACCTTTAAGTAATTGAGAGCGTTTATAAACAAGCTGGTCGACAGGATTTAATTCGGACTCTCCAATAAGAGATACTATGCGATCTAAAGAAACAACCTTTTTTAAGATGTTTTGTGCCTCAAGAAGGGTTCTATAATGTTGTTCTCCAACTGTTTTTGGGTTAAGTGCTGATGAAGTAGAAGACAGCATGTCCATGGCCGGAAAACGTCCCTCTTGATACAAATTACGAGACAAAATAACCATAGAGTCAAGGTACGGAAAGATAGACTGAACTGCCGGATCGGCATTATCATCTGATGGTACGTAAACAGCCTCAATAGTGGTGACTGCAGCTTTCTTAGTGGAAACGAGCCTTTCATGGAAGCGTCCCATTTCCGAGGTTAAAGTGGCCTGATATCCGCCTTCTCCTGGAATAGTATTCATAAGAGTGGCCAGTTCATACCCAGCCTGGGCAAAACGGAAAACATTATCTATAAAGAAGAGCACGTCTTTCCCGTCCTCATCTCTAAAGTGCTCAGCCATGGTAACTCCGCCAAGCGCAGTTCTAAATCTGATGGCTGGATTTTCACCCATTTGTCCAACCAACAGCACAACTTGAGGCAATACTTTGCTTTCTTCTAATGTCTCATAGAGTTCTTGAGCCTCACGAACACGCTCTCCAACTCCGGTAAAAACAGATACACTTTTTGACTTATTAAGTATTACTACGTTATGGATAATCTCAGTTAGTAGTATGGTTTTTCCAACACCGGCTCCTCCAAAAATTCCTGCCTTTCCACCCTTGAAGAGTGGAGCAAAAAAGTCAATTGCTTTAATTCCTGTCTCAAGAATCTGAGTAGGAGGTACAACATCATCAAACGGTAACTCTTTGGAAAAAATCGGATCACTGACGGACTTATCAAATTTCTGTTTTCCATCCTGTGGGTTTCCAAAAATGTCCAAAACACGCCCAAGGACTTGGTCTCCTGTTGGAATGGTAATAGATGCACCTGTGTTAATTACCCTCATGCCGCGTTTGAGCTTATTTTCAGGCGATAAAACAATGCAGTAAAAGGTGGTAGATGATTTTGCCGATTCCCACACTTCCAGCTGCATACTAGGCATTTCTTCTATGATCAAAACGTCATGAATTGAAGGCGGAGTTTGCGTAAACTCCACTTCGGCAATTTGTCCTAGAACTGTAATGATTGTACCTTTGTTTTCCATAATTATACGCGCTGCCACAATGCGATTCCTGAAAGTCTTTGTAGTTGCTTGCTGTTTTCTACCTGTCTTTTAGCTCTCAATTCAGTTTTATGCAGTATGTCTTGTTCACGCTCAATTGTACCCAGTGAATCTTCCATGGATTTGATACGAGATGCATGCCTGGAGAGTTCTGATTCATCCACAACTTGTTTTAAGACAGATGAAAACATTTGTGTTTCAAAAAACCCTAATATCTTTTTAAGTGATGGTTCAAAAAAGAACGGTGTATGTTTTTGCCTTTCTTGACTCTCCATTGGCTTATCAAGTAATGATCCATCTCCCAATACTTCTGAAATTGCCGGCTCCTGAGACACTATATTTAAAAACCGGCCGTAATACACAAATATCTTTTGATATTCTGCAATTTGTTTTATAACAGGCACAATATCTGATAATTGAGCGTCCTCGTCTGGCATGTCAAAGTAAAGATACGGTTTATTTGTACTATGCTGCTCAAACATTGCTCGACCTACTTTTCCTACAATAGCCACATCATAGTTATTTTTTTTCACATCTTGGATAAAAAGATTAAATACTCTAAATACAATATCTCCATATAATTTGTTATTCGAGGAGAGAAGGACAGCTATAGTTTTTCCATTTTTTTGAAGCCCGGAAAGTGTTTCTTTTGAGTTTTTGTGGTGCTTGATAAGATCTTCAACTTCGTCTCTGTAGCTTTGCTTAACGTCTTTAAAAATATCAGCCAACCCATCCAAGAAATCACGGGTTGCCAAAACTGAACCTCTTACGCGCTGAATTCTAATAACTGATATTTGCTCGTATGCTTCGGCCAGTGTCTTGAGTGTTCCAAGCATCTGGTTTTGATTGTTTAAATAGTTTTTACTTATCATAGTTTTATATGCTTTAGTTAGTATGTGATGTACTTGTTTGGTCTATATTTCGTTTTGCTAAGGTAAGTAACGTTTCTCTGTTTTTGGAAACATTTGCCAATAAATCATTAAAAATATCTACCTGAACCATTTTGGAAAAGAGGGTTGAGTTAGCAGGCTCTGCATTAGCGATAATTAAATTATTCCTATACGTTGCAATACTTTCAAGTACTGTTGGGTCGTCATAGAGTTTAAGCCAAAGCATAGCAAACATAATAAGCTGGACGGTTGGCGGAACAATTACGTCATCTGTTTGCTCAAAATATTTGTAGATTACATCCCCAGTTCTCAAAACTTGTTTAACAGCGTCCGTCAATTCTGATCCGAAATGAGATAGATCTTGCATCCTTTGATATAGTGTGAGGAATGCGGTCAACTCACGGTTAATACTTCTTAAAAGCTTTGGACTTGATTGTCTTCCAACACGAGTAACTGAGAGAGAAAAGTTAACAGCAGGGCGTCTTCCTTGATAATATGCATTAGAGTCAAAGAAAATGTGGCCGTCAGTCATACCCATTAAATTTGTGGCAATAAACCCCGCAAAATCGCCTTCTATGATGTCTACAACGGGTAGCATGGTAATAGATACCTCTTTGCCTGAGGCCTTGTGTTTAAAGTTTCCAGCGCGTTCAAGTAAGCGTGCATGAGTATAGAAAATGTCCCCTGGATACGAGTCGCGTCCAGGAAAGCGTTTAGCCAAGAGTGAAATCTCGCGGTAAAATTTTGAGTGGGTGGAAAGATCATCCATAACAAGTACAACATCTTTTCCCTGATCTCTGTAATATTCAGCAAGTGTTGCACCCGCAAACGGGGTTAGAAAAATAAGACTAGGGGAGTCATACGAAGATGTGGCAATCGTCACAACTTTGTTTTCCAGACCCTCGCGCTTGAAGTAGTCTAAAATTGCTTTAATATCAGATTTTTTCTTTCCAATAGCCGCATAAATAGCAATACTTCCTGAATTAACCTGGTTTTTGATAGTAGTAAGTAGAAAGGATGTTTTTCCAGTTTTACGATCCCCTATGATTAATTCCTTTTGGCCTTTTCCAAGTGGTACCATCATGTCAACTATGGTGACTCCGGTAAGAAACGGTGCTTTTATGCGGCTGCGTTCTTGAATGCCCAATGGATGCACTTCCAACTCGCGGGTTTCAGTGGGACGCGTATATTCTTCAGATTCTGAGAAGGGATTTCCCAGGGGGTCAATAATTTTACCAAGCAGTTCTTCACCAACAGGAATACTTGGGAATTTGTTTGTTCTTGTGCATTTTCCGCCTACCTTTAAAGGTGTACTAGAAAAGACCAGCACATGAACTACATTTTCTTCCATTAAAAATACTTGTCCTAAATCACCACTTTCAAACATAATAAGCTCATTTAAGGATGCGCCTGGTAGTCCTGCTACAAAGGCAATAGGATGAACTATGCTTTGTATCACTCCAAATTCTTTTATCTCCTGTAATTGTATTTCAAATGGGCTCATATTTATAATGCTGGTTCTTCAACAAGTATCTGTTTTTCAAAATATTTGTTTAGCTTGGTTTGAATGGTGTAGTCTTTATATTTACCGTCATAAGAAATGAAAGCACCGCCGAGAACTGTTCTTTCAAGCGTTATATTAAGTACTACCTTTTTTTGAATTCGCCTTAGAAACCAAAGGCTCATATTTTTAAGAATTGACTGTGTAGGCTCAAATGCGAGTGTTAGGTTAACTACCGGAATCTTATCTCCTTCTTTTTTCAGCTTTAAAAGTGATTCTTGAATTAATACTGGGTTTTTTATGTCCACATGTTCATTTTCTAGGTAGTTTATGATAACTTCTTTTTTTTCTGGGCTTAGTGACTTTTCAAGAATGTCTGAAATAGAGGATGAGTCAGAGAATAAACTAGATACGATATGATCTATTTCTTTATAGAAAAGTTGTAGTTCTGAAACAGTGTAGATGGAATTGAACACGTTGGTAGTTAAATTAGGCTGCATGTTCCTCCTTTGGTTTTTCTGGGATAGTATAATCAGCCGCGGGTTTAATCCCAGGTGCATCCATTTCTTTTTCCAAGGTTTTAAAAATGCCAATTTTCTTTGCATTTTCCAGGCTATTTATGACTAAATTTTCCTGAACGGGTAGTGTGATTGATTGTCCTAAGACATCTTTCACTACTTGTTTGACCATACCATCTATGTTGCGGTCAACTTCACCCATACGTAGCTTTTTGTATTCATCTATCTCATGCTGGACTTGTGTGAAGTCGTCTCCAATTTTCTTTCCAATAATGGCTTGTGACGAAACTGTTTCGCGTCTCAGTATTTCCTTGAAATCATTTGTTTCATCAGTTGCAATTTTTTCAATAGCAGATAACTTTTGGCTTGCTTCTTTTGCAAATTCTTGCTTAATTTCGTCTACAATAGTTCTGAATTCCTTGTCTGATTCAGCGCTTCTTCCCTGAACCATTTTGATTGTTTCCTCGGCAACTTTTGAAAGACTATCCTGCATTTCCCGTGTTATATCCTGCTTTACGTATTCAGTTTCAAAGAGAATATGCTTTGCTGATTCAACTGCCTTTTCCACAATAGCATTTGCCTGTTTTTGAGCCGATTCTATTATCTCCAAGGTTGTGCCATAGTCATCTTGAGGTTTATTTATGATTTTACTTTGTTGAGAAATTTTAAATGCCATAAAAATTACACCATAGCAGAGGAGTAGGATGAGTCCTAGAAGTATGTATAACAAGTTTTGTAAGTCCATAATTTATTCTACAGTCTTATTATCAAGTAAGACAAGAAGAGTCCTGAAAAAACAATAGCTAAAGCAATCAAAACGTTTAAAACTATACCAACTTGAATGATCCGGGCTGCCAAAGGATTGCGTCCTAATGCCGTAATTCCGTTACTAGCAATTCTTCCGAAGGTGAAGAATCCGATGATAAAAGTCACAATCACAATCATTCCTGCAATTGCATATTTAATAAACACGCTCGGCTCTTGGTAGGAAGCGGATTTGGTGAGGTTGAAGATTTCCCAAAACTTAGAACCGCTTCCGCTTGGTGCTGGAGGGTATGCATATTGGGTGTCTAATGACACAAGGATACTGCCAACTCGTTTCGTATCTGACTCGTTATAGTTTTCCTGGGCTGTGCCAATTACATATCCTGGTTCAGTTGCTTTTATGCCAACCCCGCCTGTTGTGGATGAGGTGATAAGGTCTCCAATTTTTATTGCCCCGTTGGAAGTATTTACGTTCACAAATGCTTTTCCGGAAGACACCATGGGGTAACTTGTTTGTCCAGGAGCCAGGTCAATGGATACGGCTGGATCCAAAACTACAACACCTGCAATTTGAGAACTGTATGGCTCATTGGAAAGAATATAATTTCTGCCGTTGGTTGAAATGATGTCTCCATTTTTTACATTTTGGTTTTCAACTGTGACATTACTTGCTACTCCTGGGAAAATGTTTTGTGCCATGGCAGAACTAGCAAATATGAAGCTAAAAAGAGTCAGTGTGAGTATAAGTCTGGACAGGTAATGCATATATATATTAATACAATCTTAGTGCCAGTATATTTTGTGCGTAAATGAGAGTCAATATGTTGGATTATCAATTCTTTTACATCATCTGTGCAAAACCTGTTCAAGATTAGGATAATTGTTATAAATATTTTTAACCATGAAAAGTTAAAACAAAGAAGTAGTTTTATATCTATGCTTAGATTGATAAATAAAGACAATCAGTTTTTATGTTACACAAAGTTGTACAAAATAGTCTTAAAACCCCTAAAAAAAGGCTAGAAAGTACTTGACAAGCCGTGAAAATATATGGTTCAATTGATATATGTTTCATCTATGCATTGACTAATCAATACATAGGTCAGACACAAATTTAAAAAGAATTTACTTTTACGAGCTAGCGAGTAAAAGGAAGTTATTGAGCGTTAGCGAAAGAACTTATTGCCCTAAAATTCAATGCCCGACAATCTGCCCAATAAAAACGATTTTGTTAGTATTAGCCACGCCGCAAAGCTCCTTGGAGTCTCAATTGACACAGTTAGACGTTGGGATCAGCAAGGCACGTTAAAGTCAGTTAGACTAGACGGGAAGAATAGATTTTTCTCCAAAGCAGAACTCCGTGAGTTTAAACGTAATCGTCCACTTTCCATTTCCGAAGCTGCAGTTGCGCTTTCAGTTTCCGTTTCCACGCTCAGACGCCTTGAGGAGCGTGGAGTAGTGCTTGCTGAGCGTGACCAAAACGGTGAAAGATTATATTCCCCTCAAAAAATTCGTGAGTACTTAACAGCAAGAAAAAACCCTACAACGCGTGCAAGCTATGACTTGTTTGCACCAGTTAAGTCAGTGTCAGATTTTACAAACGCTCCCGTATCTAATCCCGCTTCCAGCACCTATGCAACGCCCAGCAGTCAGCCTCAAAATACACCTCCCCAACATGGAGGGGGGGTAGGGGGGGAGGCGTCCTTTACAAATTCCTCAACAGCATTTTGGAAGAAAAATCACATGCTCAAGCACATGGGGCAATTTTCTTCTTTCTCACACTACATGCCCTCCAGAAAAAATGTCTTTGGTGCTAAAAAGGCACAGGGTACAGGTGGACTTCATATGCCAAACCAGTTACCAGAATACAAAAGAGCAGTTGCGGGACTGGCAGTAGTCATCTTTTTATCTCTGGGAGTTTTAGGGTTTACTGTTTTCAGAGACCTACATGCAGGAAAAAAGGGTGAAATATTGCCAGCATTTGCAACAGAAGCACAAAGACGTTTTGCAAATTTAACTCCTCAACAGCGTGCGGAGTTAAGTAAAAAAGAAGTTTTAGCAGCGACCTCAGCCAACGGAATATTTACTGTTAATATTCGATCTCAATTTAATGAAGATATAAACGGAGATAATATTGATTTAAATATCGGGACAGGGAACTTGACTGCAGGAAATGTAATTTACTCAATCACCGCAGGTGAGGGAATTTCTGTAACACCTGGGCAAAATCCCGTCATCTCAAGCACAGGCGTTTCTTCTATAGGTGGAGTAGGAGGGGCAATTTTGCTTGGCTCAGGTCTTACTATTTCAGGCAATACGCTTTCTTCCAGTACTAACGGAATCTCAGGTATTGGGGTAGGTAACACAGTGTTAAATGGAAGCACCATCACATTTGCTGCAGGATCAGGAATTTCTTTATCTGCTAATTCAGGAAGTAACACAATTACTATTAATGGGACATCAGCGCCTACATCAGACTGGACGCTTTCCAGTAACAATCTATATCCTACTAGTACTTCTTATATCGTTGGAATTGGAAACACGAGCCCAACAGCATCCCTGGACGTTACTGGAACATTTGCTGTTTCAGGAACAACAACACTTAACGGAGTTACCTACACATGGCCTTCATCAGACGCATCTTCAAGCGGTTATGTTTTGTCATCTGATGGGACAGGCGGACTTGCTTGGATAAATGCCAGCGGAGGAAGCGCAAATTACTTTGACCAGGTAAGCGGTGTAGTGTATCCTAAAAACAGTACAGTTGACTTTTTGATAGGTGGGACATCAAGCGGTTCTGCAAAATTTTCTGTAACAAATGTGAACTCCGGAACACCAACAGTAACTCTTAATGGCAGCGCTGGTGCCGTGTTTTTGACAGCAGCTGGAAACTTAGGAACAACATCTACACAAAATTTAACCTTTGGCGGAGGTACTACTGGCAATATTATTGTTGCTCCTCAAAACGGCATATTGGGTTCATATGTTGCGCCAAGTACTAATTTACAAGTGGATCTAGGTAGATCAGCAAGCCAATTTAACAATGTCTACGCAAGTACGTACTATTCAAATGGGGCGGTTGGTTTATCAACCGGAACCGCTTCTTGTGTTACTACGTCCGGTGGTATAGTAACGGGAACAGGTACTTGTCAGCTGGGATCTGAGCAGTGGGTTGTTGCAAATGGAAGTATCTATACAGGAAATCCATCCCTTGACCTTATATTAGGAGGTACTTCAACCGCTTCCGCTAAGTTTGCAGTTCTCAATGTTAACTCTGGAACGCCAACAGCCTCTTTATCTGCAGGAGCAGCTGGCTCTACATACCTCACTGCTGCAGGATTACTACAAACAACCGCTAACCAAAGCCTAACCATTGGAGGAAGTACAACTGGCGACATTACACTTTCTCCATTAAACGGTTCTGGAACTGTTACTTCAACTGGAGACATTAATCTTTCCTCAGGAAAGGTATACCGAATTAATGGTGCTTCAGTTCTTTCTTCTTCAACACTCGGAACTGGAGTTACTTCATCTTCCTTAACAACCACCGGCGCTTTGGTTTCCGGCTCTATCGCTTCAGGTTTTGGAACCATTGCAACAGCCAACACTATCACCGGAACAACCTTGAACGGTACAGCGGCCATTAATACAGGAGCAGGTGCTGGTACACAAAGAATAGATAACCTCGGAAACCTGGTAAATATAACAAACATATCATCATCATATCTAACTACAACACTAAATAATGTAAACTTACCATCCGGAACGGTTCTTTCTTCAAATAGTGTCACAGTTTTGGATTCATCCAGAAACCTTTTAAATATTGGGCAAACTCAATTTAATAGTCTTACTTACACATGGCCAGGAACTCAAGGAGCAGGATATGTGCTTATTAATGATGGAAGCGGGGTTCTTTCATGGATTGATCCAGGGGCAATTCCAGCTATTAACTTTTGGAACGTAGCAAACGGAACACTTCACCCAAAAAATTCTACTTTGGATGTTTTGTTTGGCGGTACCTCAACTGCAAGTGCAAAGTTTGGACTTATTAACATTAATTCCGGTACACCAGCATTCCAGATCAACAACGCAACTGTGTTAACAAACACAACTCTTGGAAGCGGAGTTACAAGTTCATCTTTAACAACAACAGGCGCATTAGTTTCAGGAAGTATCGCTTCCGGATTTGGAACCATTGCTACAGCTAATACAATTACTGGTACTACCATTAATGCAACTATAGGAATCAACACGGGTGCGGGAGCCGGAACCATCAGAATCAATAGCACAGGTGCACTACAAAATATCAGTACCACACAGTTTAATGGGGTTACATATACTTGGCCAGGAGCTGACGGGACATCAGGATATGCACTAACTACAAATGGTGGGGGAACTCTTTCATGGAGCGATATTTCTTCTCTTGCTGTAAATTACTTTACCATTGCTAATGGAACCATTTATCCAACAAATACTACATTAGACTTTTTGATAGGGGGTAACTCTACCGCATCAGCAAAGTTTGGCTTTATTAATGTTAACTCTGGTACTCCAGCATTCCAGATCAACAATGCAACAGTCTTAACAAACACAACTCTTGGAACTGGTGTCACCTCCTCAAGTCTCACAACAACCGGCGCATTAGTCTCCGGCTCTATCGCTTCAGGCTTTGGAACCATTGCAACAGCCAACACAATCACCGGTACTACACTTAACGCAACTACCGGATTAAACACTGGAGCTTCAGCCGGTACTCAGAGAATTGATTCGTCTGGAAACATTCTTAACATTGTGAACTTTACCTCAACCGGTACAACTTCCCTCAACGGGGTAGTATACACATGGCCTTCATCTGCAACAGCTGGGTATGTGTTAACTTCAGGAAGTACGGGATCATCCTCAACACTTTCTTGGACAGATCCAGCAAGTCTTGGTACAAACTACTGGACTATCGCCAACGGTAGTATCTATCCTAACAACCCATC
>CAYOTA010000005.1:81682-114343 GCA_964406795.1 uncultured Gammaproteobacteria bacterium | reverse complement strand
GAGTATCTTGATTCTTACTACCCCCAAGTGTTACCGAGGTACTCATCCAGTACATGAGTTTGAATCCTCGCTTATACTCGGATATAATTCCCTCATGCCTATTGTTTTTTCTGATCACGCAAAAACCCAAATTGAAATAAGAAATATTAAAAAACAAAGAGTCCTTCAAGCTATAGAAAAATCAGACAAAATTATCCCAAGTTTTAGAAATCGAAAGTTGCGGCAAAAAGTATTCAGTGGTATTATATTAGAGGTTGTGACTAAGACTGAGGGCTCTAAAATAATAGTCATTACAGCTTATTATCTATGAACATGAAGTACGACAAAAAAATTGATGCAATGTATATAGAATTATCTAAGGGAGTATATAAAAAATCTCGGAAAATAACTGATGCTATTGTGGTGGATGAAGACAAAAGCGGGAATATTTTAGGAATTGAGATATTAGATGCAACTGAACATATAAAAGATTTTGACCCCAGCAACTTTACTATTACCTCCGCATAACTTTGGCATAATCTCCTCATGAAATACGTAGCACTAATGAAAGGGATTATGCCCGGAAATCCTAACATGCACGGCAGTGCCCTTAAAAAATTCTTTGAGGGTTTGGGATTTAAAAATGTAAGACCAGTTATCTCTATGGATGAATTTCAGTGTAATATTACTCTTGCTAAGAATAATAGAGAATGGCATAAAAGATACACGCTGAAAGAAGATGTCATCTTAGATGAAAATGGAAAGAAAATACATAATTTTTAACTGTACATACTTTCTTACTGACTTTTGATATTCTTTTTGGTAATATATTTTTATGAGTAAGCTTATTACATGCATCTGGTTTGCCAATAATAACGGGGAAGATGCTGCAAATTACTATATAGAAACGTTTAATTCTGCTCCAGGAGAACACTCAGCCCAGTTAGGCGATATCACAAAAGCACCAAAAGCATCTGAAGAAGTTTCTGGTAGACCTGAAAGGTCCATTCTGACAGCTGAATGTGAAGTTGATGGAATAAGCTTTATGTTTCTTAACGGAGGCCCTATTGACCAATTCAAACTTAATGGCGCAACATCTTACATTATCGAATGTGAAACACAAGAAGAAATTGACTACTTCTGGGAAAAACTTTCAGCAGTTCCTGAAGCCGAGCAATGTGGATGGTGTACAGATAAATTTGGCCTAACATGGCAAGTAGTCCCAAGGATTTTGGACGAAATGATGCGCGATCCTGCAAAAACCGAGGCAGTAACTGCTGTATTCATGCCAATGAAAAAGCTTGACCTTGAAGCAATCAGAAAAGCAGGTGAGTAATAAAGGCATGGGAAAATAAATATGGCCATGAGAACATATTCCTCATTTGATGAACACATCTCAACTTTCCCACAAGACAAACAAGTAATTCTGGAAAAGATTAGAGAAACAATTCATAAAGCATGCCCTGCTGCTACTGAGACCATTAAATATGGTATTCCTACGTTTCAGTTATACGGGAAAAACATGGTACATTTTGCAGGCTACGAAAATCACATAGGTTTTTACCCCAGTCCAAATGGCATGAATGAGTTTAAGCAAGATTTAGAACCATATGCACAAGGTAAAGGAACAGCACAGTTTTCATGGGATAAAGACATTCCATATGATCTTATTGTAAAAATAGTAAAATTCAGAGCAAAGCAATTAGAATAATGTACACAAAATGATAGGAGGTGAATAACAACATGTTAAATTTAAATTCAATAATGATAGGCACAGGAAATCACGCTGCAATGGCTAAATTCTATGAGAAGCTTTTAGAAAAAGCTCCTGATATGAAAGAGGATAATTTTGTAGGGTGGAGCGCAGGAAGCACTTTTATATCTATTGGGGAACATTCAGAGGTAAAGGGCAAAGCTCAAGAACCGCAAAGAATTCTTATAAACTTCGAAACAAATGAAGTAAAAGAAGAATTTGAGAGAATTTCAAAGATAGATGGCGTAAGTGTTATAAAAGAACCGTATGAAATGGGTGGAGCCTGGATAGCTACATTTACTGATCCTGACGGAAACTTTCTGCAACTCATGACACCATGGGAAGAAGAAAAAAACTAATGGCTTTGATAAAGACATTATAAACTTGCAAAAAGGGCATGGATGTATAAACAGTTAGTACTATGCCCTGCTTGCCAAGCGGAATTAAGAAAACTAAACATATGATTAAAAGTACAAAATCCGCTCGCCAAAATTACGTAATTTTTGATACTATATAAGCATAAGAACTCATTTGTCTACCGTTATCAAAAACGCTTATAAAAACACCTATTTTGGGGCAATCCTGGTGTTTTTTATAGCCCTACTCCCCCGTGTTGTCTTTTTGAATTTCATACCAACCGGTATTACAGACGATGAACTAAATTTTGTGATAAATGCCAAAGCGGTTATGTTAACCGGACAGGATATTGCAGGTGTCTGGAGTCCGCTTTCCTTGCGCCCCATAACAGGAGAGTTTCCCCAAGCAGAACTACCATACCTCCTCATGGCACCTTTTATAGGCCTTGTTCCTTTTTCTTTATTTGCTTCCAAGCTACCTTATGCGATTATTAGCTGTGGAATTGCAGTAGTACTGTATTTGATAAGTCTTAGACTACTGGGTCGGCCTCAAGCACTTTTGATAGGAATTGTGGCAGCACTAAATCCTTGGGGTATATTTTTTGGCCGTACAGCCTATGAGGCGCCACTAGCCATATTCTTTTACTTACTCGCATTTTACCTGCTTACTGTGCTTAAAAGGTGGCACGTACTCTTAGCTTTTATTCCTTTGTTTTTAGCTTTTTATTCCTACATGGGAACAAAATTCATCTTTATTCCATTTGCCGCAGTTACCATCTTTTACTCATGGCTAGAAATCAATAAGAAAAAATTTACTAAATTTTATGTGATTCTATTTTTACTTTGTGTTGGGCTCTTTGCATTCTTTTTAATAACACTTACAAGCTCATCAACTAGCTCCAGACTATCAGAACTCTCCACTCTTCAAAACCCATCTGTTTCCAAAACCGTTGATAACGAAAGACGCTTAACTACACAAACTCCGCTTACGAAAGTTTTTTCAAATAAGCCTATTGTGTATGGCAAAGAACAAATTGAAAAATACCTTAAAGTTTTTTCTCCGGAATTTTTATTTATTCAAGGCGAAACACGATCCACTTTTTCACTGTGGTTTCACGGTTATTTTTACTATATAGATGCAGCATTTATGTTACTCGGAATGTGCTACTTATTCGCCTATAAGAGACGTGTATTTGTCTTACTTCTAGCCTTACTGGCACTATCCCCAATTCCAACCCTAGCCAGTAACGGTAATACCGGATTTGCAGCTTTAAGATCAGCGCTTATATTTCCGCTTTTGTGCATTTTTATAGGTTCAGGGATATATTATCTGCTATGCATTCCGAAGCGCAGGTGGATCACTATAGGAGTTGGTAGTATAATCTTTATAGTATACCTTTTTCACGTTTTCAATTTCATACATGTGTACTTTAACCGCTACCCAGTTTATAGCTCGGAAGCATATGGACTCAGCTACCGCGTCATTTCCAAATACATAGAGTTGGCAAACGAGAAAGATATTCGCGTAACTGTTGTGGCCAATGGATCCAAGACATTTTTCAATCACTACCTATTTGATACAAACTCCTACAGAAATGATACGAAAGATCAGATACGAAATATTGTTTCAAACCCCCAACCATATACCTTTGCAAACGCCACATTTTCCCGGTGTACAGATAAGTTATCTATTGTCTCCGACAGTGCGGTTATTCTTCATTCAGACATGGTATGTCCGCAAGTTCCTAAAGGTGAAAAGTCCCTTACCATACCTCAGTTGTCAGATGGCGGAAAATTATTCTCCATTGAGAATGACACACTGTGCAGTAAGTACCCACTTAACTCATACCCTCAAAATTTTAAATTCACTGATTTTGATATTTCTAATTTAACAGAGGAAGAGTTTTGTAAAACATTTATAACCTCAAACTAGATTCTTTTGTATGCTGCTGGTATAGTAATACTATGAAGAACATAATAGTTTTAACCACTGTGCTTATAGTTTTTGGGATTGTAGGATACGTGCTCTTTTTGCCCAAAACAAACATATTACAAAAATCTTCAGGTAACAATAATACTAGTACCCTTTCGAATCTTATAAATCAGACTAAGAACCAAAAATGTACGTGGGAAAAAGCGCAAGAAGGCGTCAAAATGACTGGAACAGTGTATGTTTCAGGAAATAAATTTGCTATGGATACGCAAACTAGTACGAAAGATACGGCATTCAAAGCGTATCTAGTAGGAGACGGGAAAACAATATATACCTGGACTGATTCCGCGACTCAAGGCGCTAAGCTGAGCTACAACACCCTGGAATCAGGAACAGATAAAAAAGGGTTAATTTATCAAAATCTGGATTATGTATGTGAAACCTGGAAAGAAGAGTCACAGCGCTTCAATCTTCCTTCCAACATTACATTTAACTAACTTGGAATTTTCCAATTAATGGTTTCAATTTTTTAATGCTTTTATTATAACGATTTGTAGCTGTCTGACGTGACTCTCCAATCTCCACGCCTATTTCTTCAAACTTAAGACCATGAACGTGCCTCATACCTACAATGGCCAGCTCTTCAGGGGTTAACAATTTTCTCATTTCATCCAACAGCGCACTGCCGTTTGCACCATCCAGAGCCTGATACTCAACAGATGGATTAGTTTTATCAGGAAAGAGATCCCCAAGCTCTATACCTTCATTGCCCACTTCACGATTTAAACTTGTAAGCCTTACCCTATCTAGTCTTTCAGCAAGATCATAAACATCACCTATTGGTTTTTTATAATATTCTAAATAATCAAGCTTCCTCAAACTTTCTTCCAGTTGGCCCAAATCTGTCAAAGTGTTGGCTGAGTATGCTCTTGCCTCCCCATTTGCAAAAGTGGTTCTCTTAGATAGTGGCTGAGATGCTGGCTTAAGCAGTGAGTCAAGATTCCCAACCAAATAATTTCCCAAAATTACATGACCAACATTATTTCTAAGTGTGGTTAATGGCACACGGGAAATACCTTTTTTTATAATATCTTCAACGGGAGGGACATACTCTTTATTTACTGCCATAATTTTTAACCTTTCTACTCGAGGTAATCTTTTAATTTAAGATCCGAACGAAGAGAAGCGCAAATTAAAAACATTTACTCGAGGTAATCTTTTAATTTGTTGCCGCGGGATGGGTGTCTTAATTTTCTCAAAGCTTTTGCTTCAATCTGTCTTATACGCTCCCTGGTAACTGCAAACATACGTCCTACTTCCTCAAGTGTTTTTGGTTTTCCGTCACGCAGTCCAAATCTTTCTTCCAACACGCGTCTTTCACGGTCAGAAAGTGTTCCTAAAACAGATCCTAATTGCTCTTTTAGTAATCCGCGAGATGCGGTATCAAAAAGAGTTGGCGCTGTTATGTCATAAATAAAATCCCCCAAGTATGAATCTTCTTCATCTCCCACTGGCGTGTCCAAGGACGCTGGCTGCTGGGAAATTTTAATAATTTCACGTGCTTTCTCCGGATCAATTTCCAAAATTTCAGAAATTTCCTCAGGGGTTGGCTGTCTTCCTAGCTCCTGCATTAACTTTCTTTGCACCCTCATGAATCTGTTAATGTTTTCAACCATGTGAACAGGAATACGAATAGTGCGAGCCTGGTCGGCAATTGCGCGAGTAATAGCTTGCCTAATCCACCAAGTAGCATATGTGGAGAATTTAAATCCTTTTTTCCAGTCATATTTTTCAACAGCTCTGATTAACCCCTGATTTCCTTCTTGGATTAAATCAAGCAATGTCATACCACGACCTACATACTTTTTTGCAATGGATACAACTAAACGAAGATTGGATTCAACAAGCTTTTTGCGAGCCCGCATGTCTCCCTTTTCAAGTCTCTTTGCTAAATCTACTTCTTGTTCAAAGGTAAGTAATGGAATGCGCCCAATTTCCTTCAAGTACATGCGTACCGGATCAGTTACGGCGCCTCCCTGAATAATGTTAAGTGCCTCTAGCTCTTTTTCTAAATCCTCTATAGATTTTTGATTTTCTTTTTCCTCTTCTACAGTTTCAAAAATGTCTACGCTCTTTTTAATTAACTGGTCGTACAAATAATCCAAGTCCTGGATATGCTCTTCAGGTTTTGGGAATGTAAGGAGGATTTCGTCTTGGGAAATGTAGCCTTTTTTCTTAGCTGAGGCTAAAAGGGTCGCTACGCGGTCGCTTTTGGATGATATTGATTTTGCTGCTGTTGCCATATTTATTTAAACACAAGAAAACCCCGCAGTTTCCAGGGGGTAGAATATACAAACTATTGTACTCTTTTTTCGGCCTCAGATCAAGCGGCAGCGTAAAGCTTTTTCATGAGTCCTGACGCTTCTTCCTGCAGATTTGAAATCTGCTCAACGTTTCCTGTTTTTTCTAAGGTCTCTATTTCCTGCGTAAGTGAGTTAAGCCTATTTTTTATAAATAACTTTTTTGCCTCCAGCGCTGTCTTTTGTATTTCGGAAGACAAAGTTTTAGGATCAAATTCCGGAAGGGGTGCTATAAAAGCAGTGTCATAAGACTCAAGTAATTCGGCAGGAAGTCCTTCTGCAAATCCTTGTAATGTTGGATTTGCGGCCTCAACGTGAGACTTAAGAAGAGTAAATAGCTTGTTATAAGAAGAATTGGTAAGCTCTACTGAATCCAGTGCAATATCTGCCAAACGCGTATCCTCTATTAAATTTTTGGATGAAAGTAATAAAGAAAAAAGATAGGTAGGCAGCATATCATCTCTGGGTTTTTTAACTGGTTTTACAATAGTAGCTGATATCCGAGCCTCTTTCTTTTCTTTATGTACCTGTTTTGCAACAGACTCAGGAGACGTGCCTAGTTGCTCTGCTAACTTTTTCATATAGTGCTCTTTAATAACCTCATTATCTATGGCTGATAAATATGGTACGGTTTTTTCTAAAATATCACGCTTTCCTTGAACAGTACTTGAATCATACTGAGTCACGGCTGAATCTATAATAAAGTCATAAATATGGATATCTTTTTTAACGGCCTGCTTAAATGTTATAGGGTCAATTGACAATAATTCGTCCGGATCTTTTCCCTGGGGAAGCACAATCACTGAAGCGACCACTCCTGCTTTTTCAATTAACTCTATAGAACGCCTCTGCGCCGAGGTTCCTGCAGAGTCAGTATCAAAACAAAAAATAAGCTTTTGAGAATACCGGCGCAGTAAATCTATTTGCTCAGGTGTTAAAGCTGTTCCTTTAACGGCAACCGTATTCCCAATTCCTTCGCGGTGAGACGAGATCACATCAAACTCACCTTCCATAATAATGACACTCCCCTCTTTCTTTATCTCATCACGAGCTAAATTTAACCCAAAAACCGTTTCGCCTTTTCTATATAGCTGTGTTTCTTTGGTGTTCACGTATTTAGGAAGCGTATTGTTATCCAGTGCGCGTCCTGAAAACGCAATTATATTTCCCCGGGGGTCAGTAATGGGAAACATGATCCTGTTTCTGAAGAAATCAACAATCCTAGTCCCTTGCCTAAAGGCTAGTCCTGCGTCTACTAAGTCCTGTGCATTAAAGTTTTTCTTTTTTGTTAAAAATTCTACCAATGCGTATCCTGTGGCAGGCGCATATCCTACCTGAAATAACTTTAAAAGCGCTTCTGGCTGGGCCCGTTTTTCAAGCACATATTTGCGCGCTGCCTCCCCTGCCTTATGTGAAAAAAGAATATATGCATAATACTGTGCTGCAAGAGAATTAAGTGTGTAAATAAGATCACGCTTCCGATCAGCTTCTGTTCTGGCTTCTGACATTGTCAGTTTTATACCAGCTTTCTGGGCTAAGAATTTTAGTGCGTCACCAAACGTAGTTTTTTCATATTCTTCAACAAAGGTAAAAATATCTCCACCCTTTTGACAGCCAAAACAATGCCAAATTTGTCTATCCGGAGACACCACAAATGAGGCTGATTTTTCTGAATGGAAGGGACAGTTAGACTTAAAATTACGCCCTGCTTTTTTAAGAGGAATATAACTTTCGACAAGGGCTACTATATCTGTTTTTTGTTTAACTTTAGCTACATCATCCATAATTTATCCTTCGGGGTTAGTTTGCCTATTGTAGCACAGCAATATGAATGAGAATGCACAAACAATGATAAGTAGTACAACGAAGATTATTTTTTAAACTTTTTCCTATTTTTGTAGAACCAATACGAAAGAGCTATATATAAAATGATAAACACGACCAGGACTGGAACTACAACATTTGAATATGAGCCACCGGTATAAATAGTAACAAGCGACATTATAACTCCATATACGGATAGTGTTATAAAAAGTAAACACCCCACAGCTTATTCCTGATTAAAAGGTATCCCCCAATAATACCTACAATGTCGACAAAAATAAAAAGGGATGACAATTGAAACATGGGGGACATAATGAACATAATTACTCCAAATATTCCGTTAATAATGCCTACCCAACCAACTATCTTTGCAGCTTTTAGGGGTGTTGGAAAAACTTTCATTAATTTTATTATACCTATTTTTAAACATCTTTGCTTTTTTGTTTTAGAAGGTGCACACTGTAATTGCTGAGCTTGCTACAGAATTGTTAGTAGTCATAAGTCAGCAGTTAGTAATTAACATATGTTTGCCAAGGTTTTATCGTCTGCGAAATTTTTACCATAAAATACGACAAATTTGACCTCGGGTGCTATAATATAGGCCTATATGACTAGTGAAGCAAGAAAACCTGGTGACCCGAAGCTAGAGTATCTAGGAAAACGATACCCTGTTCTACATCAAGTGGGGATAATTGATGTGTTTAAACACATGATAGATATTAACCCAAGTGTTTCAATAAACGAACAAGGGCCATATAAACTGGCTGTTAGATACGATGTGAAGCTGGGTGAAGGTAGTACGCAAAGAGGATTTAGATTAACGGCACTTGATCAACATCAAAATATTTTTCTATATAGGTTTGGTGCGTTTTACGATCGACTCCCTGATGGACAAATCAGTATGTCTGCTAAAACAAAGGATGAGGCTGAAGTGGCAATATCAAATGTACTTACTGAAGATAATTTTTTTGGCGAACTTGAAGGAGAGTATTTGCAGCGTCTTATTCAAGGAATTCTTACACTAAGAGGCATCTCCCCATCTTCGTTAACACCGGAGAAACATATAAGATTAATTGAGGAAGTTTATGAATCAAAACGAAAAAACATATATGATAGTACTAGGGATTATTTTAGAGATCAAAAAACTTTATTATTAGAAGCAGTACATGAACCCAAGACGCCTATGGCCGCCCCCACCTGGGCAGAGCGCATAATCGACGAAAAAACCAAAAGGGAACGTGCCGAGCAAGAACGCCTTACAGCTGAACGTGCACAACAATCCAGGCAAAAAGTTATAGAAGCAAAACGACAAGCTGTTTTACGGCTTAAGACTGAGCAAGAAGAAGCTCAAAGAAGACAAGTCGCTGAAGTCCGCGAGCAAGAAAGATTAAGAGCAGAAACCGCAGCCAGAGAACTTGCTAACAAAAATTCACAAACTGTTAGAAGTAAGCTTGAGCTTACCAGTGAATTAGGTATAGATAGGAATTTGAGAGAAATTTATGATGATATATGGAAAAGACACGGAAGTTATACAGGAGATGTGTTTAAAATGCATGATGTTCCAAAAAAAACTGGAGGAGAAAAGACGAGCGAAATATCTTTCTACAAGCAAATGAGAAAAAGCTATACATATACCGATGCGTATGAATTTATAAACAAACAACATAGACATGAAAATTGGGAATATAGACAATGGGGAAGCGGACCCAATGATGGGACTGGAGCTTGGATTCCTCATGTTCATACACATCCCGTAGAAACATATACAGGTAGGAAGCTAAAAGATTTTAATTATAAGGACATAGGAGAACAAAGATTAATCAGGCTTATCTACGACCTAAATCGAGACGCATTTAAATTAGTCTATGCACGAAGGAATATTCATCTCTATGCTAGTGACAGTGAAGATTCTAGAAGCGTAGATGTAGATAGCTCTTTAGTAATTGCGAAAAGAAAACTTGACTCCTGGTTTATGGATATAGCTATAAATAAACCCAATTTTGACCTATATAATCATTCGGCATTTTACGAAAACCAGTTTCTTGAAAACCATAAAGGAAAAATATTTGAAGAAGATGCATGGAGAAAAATGATGGGTGATCGAATTCCAAAGATACCTATTCAAGTTCTTCAGCCTATCCGAGATTAATATACGCTTGTACACCTAATACATACACCTTTCATACTTGCTACATGGAGATTAATACCAGATACTGTAATTGCTGAGCTAGCATAAAAAATTGTTAGTGGTTGTAAGTCAGCAGTTAATTAACTTATGTTTGCCAAAGTTTTATCGGCGGCAGTAGTTGGCCTTGACGGAATGCTCGTTGAGGTCGAAACAGATATTTTAAACGGTCTCCCCGCATTTACCGTAGTTGGTTTGCCTGATAAGGCAGTTGAAGAATCTAAAGAACGTGTTAGAAGCGCACTTAAAAATACCGGCGCTAACATTCCACCCAAAAGAATTACGGTTAACTTGGCTCCCGGAGATTTACCCAAAGAAGGGTCATCGTTTGACTTACCAATTGCCATTTCCATTTTGTCAGCCTCAGAACAACTTTCCGCCAAAGGCGAGACCTCGTCTAAAGACGGGAAAACTGACCTTTCCGATTATATATTTCTAGGAGAATTATCACTGGATGGAACACTCAGGCACACAAAAGGGGTTCTTCCCATGGTGTTACTTGCCAAGGAAAAAGGAATCAAAAATATTTTCATACCTGAACCCAACACTCTGGAAGCAAGCATTATTCACGGACCTACTATTTTTGCCGCCAAATCGCTCAAAGATGTATTTTTACACTTAAGCGGAGACATACCCTTAACCCCACTACTCCCACAAACATTTGATGATATAGAAACTGATGAACTTTATGAGTTTGATTTAAAAGATATAAAGGGTCAGGAATTTGTAAAACGAGCCGTAGAGGTTGCGGTATCAGGCGGGCATAACATTTTACTCAAAGGCCCTCCGGGGGCTGGAAAAACACTGCTTGCCCGTACCATTCCAAGTATTCTACCCAGTCTTACCTTTGACGAAGCCATAGAAGTTACAAAAATATATAGTATTTCAGGATTACTTAATGGTCAATCAGTGCTTAAAACGAGGCCCTTCAGATCCCCTCACCACACTACATCCCACATAGGAATTATAGGCGGCGGAACAAATCCTAAGCCCGGCGAAGTATCCCTTGCTCACCGCGGAGTGTTATTTTTAGACGAATTTCCTGAATACCCCAGAATGGCACTGGAGGCAATGCGCCAACCCATGGAAGACGGGCATGTGGTAATCTCCCGCGCGCGTGAACGTGTCAGGTTTCCCAGCAGATTCATGCTGGTTGCGGCAGCCAATCCCTGCCCATGCGGATATTATGGTGACAAAACCCGTGAGTGCTCATGCACTACTATGCAAATTTTAAAATACCAAAAACGTATTTCAGGACCATTACTGGATAGGATAGATATTCATATAGATGTGCCGGCGGTAGACGTCAAGAAGATTACGTCAGACAGCTCTGAAGACGGTGAGAATTCCGAATCTGTGAGAAAACGAGTTGAAAAAGCACGCAAAAGCCAATTAAAACGGTTTACAGGGAAGAAAATCGTGACAAATTCTGAAATGGCAGCCAAAGATATAAAAGCACTACTCACTATAGAAAAAGATGCCCAGGATATTTTAAGAACAGCAGTTACAAAACTATCCCTATCCGCCAGAAGCTACCACAAGGTTATAAAAGTAGCAGCCACCATAGCTGACTTAGCACTATCAGAGACTATAAAATCCGAACACGTCCTGGAAGCCCTCCAATACAGACCAAAAACTACCGGGGACTAATAATGCTTTGAAGTTTTTCGTAGGAAGCTTTCGGATCTTCTGAACCCCATATAAAACTGGTTGCAACAAAACGCACTGCGCCTGCATTTTTCGCAAACATAATGTTTGTGTCTTTCACTCCTCCATCTACCTCCACAGGAATCATAGAAGTCTTATGCACATCCTTAATCTTTTGGAGCTGATCTTCCATGAATTGCTGGCCGGAAAATCCAGCCTTAATAGTCATAATTGTTACACAATCCAAGTTGTCTAAATTCAGATCAAGTGAATTAACGCTTGTTCCCTGATCCAGTGCCAGTCCAACCTCTCCGTACAACTGTCCTTCTGCTACAAAATCTGTAACATTTGGCATTTTTTCAACGTGCCCTACGAATCGCTTAAATCCGGCATCTGCAAAGGGCTTTAAATATTGAATGGGGTTTTCTACCATCATATGAAGTTCTAAATCAAAGTCTTTGGCGTATTTTGCAAACGGCTTGGGGTCCATAAATGAGGTGTTGGGGACCATTTTCCCATCAGCTAGGTCTACGTGAATAGTTTTGGCAAATCCACGAGCGGCTTCTAACTTTTTTTCAATCTCTGGCCACTCTTTTTCAAGTATTCCAACTGCTATCTCACACACATATTCTTCAGTTACTAAACTTTTCATTTTTCTAACTCTGCAATCTTTTTAATGCGTCTTTCGTGTCTCTCTTCTCCTGTATAAGCAGTTTCTAGAAATAATTTTACCGCTTCTTTAGCATTTTCTAATCCTACAAAACGAGCGCCGATTGACTGCACATTTGCATCATTGTGAAGTCGAGCCAACTTTATAAGCTCTAAATTTTCTGTATTGTAGACAATAGCTCTAATTCCTTTGCATTTATTCGCAACTATTGCCTCTCCTTGACCAGAACCACCAAAAATAATTGCCTTGTCTACCTGGGGTGCTTTAGAAACGGCGTCAGCAGCTAGTGCTATAAAATCCGGATAATCGTCATTGGGGTCAAGCGTATGCGCACCACAATCTTCAACTTCATATGAATTTTGTTCTAAAAATTCTTTAATTTCTTCTTTTAACTCAAATCCTGCGTGGTCAGTGGCTAAATAAACTTTCATGAATATAATTGTGCCTTGTTTTCTGATCCTAATAATTTTATTTTTCGGGTGACTAATTCTTTTATCATATCGCGGCCTGCTCCCAGGTACTTTCTGGGATCAAACTCAGCTGGTGTCTCCCACAACACTTTTCGAATTCCACCTGTTATGGCAAGACGTAAATCCGTATCTATATTTACTTTCTGAACGCCTATCTGAATTGCTTTCGCAATTGTGTCTTCAGGAAATCCTTTGCTTCCTTCTATTTTCCCGCCATACTTATTGCACATTTCCACATATTCTTCGAGCACTGATGACGCTGCATGAAGCACAATCGGAATACTTATAGAATCTCTAATCTTTTGTAATCTTTCAAGATCTATCTTTGGATCACCTTTAAATTTGAATGCTCCATGAGAAGATCCTATGGCAACAGCCAGACTATCACAGCCTGTTCTTTCCACAAATTCTGCGGCTTGTACAGGATCCGTATAGACACCTTCCCCTATTTTTCCATCCTCACCTGCATCAAACTGATTTCCTATTAATTGCCCTAGTTCAGCCTCTACAGACACTCCTTTTGCATGCGCGTACTCAACTACTTCGCGAGTTAACTGTATATTAGTCTCAAAATCTTCATGACTCCCATCAAACATTACAGACGTGTATCCTTCGTCCACTGCTGCCTTGCACATTTCCACTGATGGTCCATGATCTAAATGCATTGCGATTGGAAGACCCGATTCCTCTTCTGCTGCTTCAATAAGTTTTTTAAGATATACTGGATTTGCATACTCGCGTGCTCCTTTGCTGATTTGTAAAATAACGGGTGCTTGAAGCGCTGTCGCAGCTGACACTATTCCCTGCACTATCTCCATATTATTTACGTTAAATGCGCCGATTGCGAATTTTTGCTGTTGGGCTATATCAAGAAGGGTCTTTGTGGTCAGAAACATAGTACTTACCAGTTATACTGCATATCGCTATAACATTTCAACAGTAAAATCAGGTCTGAATGACAGTGCATTATCTATTTCGGCAATCTTTAAAAGTCCTTTTTGTGCACCTATCTGCTTCATAACCGAATTTGCGTTAACAGCTCCCCATTGCATGCACGTTTTAATGTCTTTCTGAAGTAAGTGTGCCGCAAAAAACGCAGATGCATATGAATCCCCAGCGCCTGTCTTATCTACACTTACTGCACCCTCGTCATATGAGGGAAGCATAAAATAGGTGTTTTCGCAGGTTGCGTATGACCCGTTTTTGCCATCAGTCACCGACACTATAAACGGACCTAGAGCTGAGAGTTTTTGCAGTAAGTCTTTCATGTCTTGTGCTGTTTCTCCTCTTTTCTCCAAAATTCGCTCCCCTTCATCTTTATTTACAAATAAAATCTTACTGCAGGCTATAGCTTCATATACTACGTCCTGTAAATCGGCTAACTGAGCTGAACCGGGCGAAAAAGCAAGTGTAATGGAATTAGTATGCACAAAATTCACAACAGATTTATACACTTCTACCCACTCTTTTCCAATTGAGGTTAAATAAAACGCTTGAAACGGCTGCAGTTTTGTTATGTCTATGCTGTGCTCCACTACATCGTGATGCGAAAAAATAATGCGGTCAGTTGTAAAATTGAAAATAATTGAAAGCGCAGTTGTGTCAAGTTTACTTTCACTCTCCAAAATCTCAATATGCTCGCTATTTAGTGATTCAACTATTTGACGGGACAACACATCTGTTCCTAAAAACGTATAAAAAGAAGAATCTAGACCCAAGCGCTTTAACCCTACGGAAACATTTGCCCCGTTCCCGCCAAGCGTGGTTGCATCCATTTTGATGGGAATTTTATCTCCCAAAGAAAAGGATACAGTGTTCTCATTCTGAACATAGGCGGCAGGATCTTTTGCGGAGACAAAAAGGTCTATATCTGATGAACCAATGGATAAAATTTTCATAGGCAGTACATCTATTGTAGTATCAATTAATGCAAACGTGCAAGAACACACCTTTTTAGGCCTATCTGGAAGAACGAGTACTCGAGTATCTGAAAGAAGGCATTAAGCCTATAGGGCATCTTATTTTCCCTCTTGCTAATGATAATTAAGGTTGCGTATAATGCAGCTAGATTCCCCTGTTTTAGCCTTAATAAGGCAATTGAGTATTTATCCGAAGAAACGGATATATTGTTGTGGCATGAAACTTATAGTTGAGCTTGTCTATGTTTTAATGTGGGTCTTTATAAAGACGGGTGAAACCGTGGAAAAAATTCCACGTAAATTAGCTCGTCAGGCAAAAAATGCCTCGCTTCCTTCGCTCAAACTTCCCACCATGCATATCTTTCAACAGGAAGAAGGAAAACCTCAAAAAATTAAACGAAAAAAAGTTCTCTATAAAGCTAAAAAACACAAACAAAAACGCTCTAGCTACACCTTCTTCAAAAAACGTTTTAAAAGTCTACGACCAGTTGTAAAGGTGGTGCGGCACGTTGTTGTAACTTTAAGCGGCCTGCCTTCCGCAATTCTCATACCAACTCTTCACGGACTACAATACGTCTCCAAACATATATTGGCATCAATAAAAAAACTTCACCTACCCTCCACGCATTTAAAATCAAAGAAAAAGAAAAAAAAGGTGGCTACCCTACCCCCTCAGCCTATTTTTAAGTACAAACGCCCATCCATTTGGTACAGCTTTAAGCTTTTTTTCTGGGGAATTTTGTTTTCATCTGTGTTTGTATTTCTTCCTCTCTTGTCTCTTATCTTTTTGTCAGATCTTCCAAATCCATCAAATATCTCAACGAGTTACATTCCTAAAACTACCAAAATCTTTGACAGAAATGGAATTTTACTGTATGAAATTTTTGTAAACCAAAATAGAACTGTTATAGAGCTGTCCCAAATACCGCAGGACTTAAAAGACGCAACTATTGCAATCGAAGACCGTGAATTTTATAAACATCCTGGCTTTGATATGCGCGGAATAATAAGAGCCCTCTACTCTAACTCCCAACAAAATAATCTTCAAGGCGGAAGTACGATAACGCAGCAATTAGTCAAATCGTCACTTCTAACACCTGAGCCAACTTTAAGCCGAAAGGTAAAAGAAATTATATTAGCCTTCTGGGCAGAGCGGATATACTCCAAAGACGAAATACTAGCACTGTACTTTAACTACGTACCATATGGAGGAACAGCATGGGGAGTATCAGCTGCATCTGAAGTGTATTTTGGAAAAAAGGTAGAAAAATTAGACCTTGCCGAATCTGCTTTCTTGGCAGGCTTAACTCGAGCGCCAAGTATTTACTCACCGTATGCGGGAAGCGGAGATCTCTGGAAAAAACGGCAAAAACAGGTGTTAAACGCCATGCTAGCACTAAACTACATTACGAAAGTAGAATATGAAAAAGCGAACGCAAAGAAACTAGCATTTATTGGCCCTGCTATTCCTATTAAAGCACCACATTTTGTCATGTATGTAAAGGATCTACTCATTAAAGAGTATGGATTGTCTGAGGTAGAACGGGGCGGTCTTCAGGTAAGGACTACGCTTGATGTGCAGACACAAAATACAGCTCAGGAAATTGTTACCCAGGAGGTGGACGCAAACGCCCATCTGAACGTAACCAATGGCGCGTCAGTTATACTAAACCCTCAAAACGGTGACATTCTGGCAATGGTTGGAAGTCGTGATTACTTTGATTTAGAGAATGACGGAAATGTAAATTTAGTAACCTCACTCAGACAACCCGGATCAACTGCAAAAATAATTACCTATTCACTCGCATTGTCCTCTGGATTTACCCAAGCATCATTACTGGATGACTCCCCTCTCACCATAACACCTCCAGGTGGTGAACCGTATACACCTGTAAATTATGACGGAAGGTTTAGAGGGCGTATTCCGTTGCGTCTCGCTTTTGCAAATTCCTTAAATATTCCGGCAGTGCGTGTTGCACAACGCGTTGGGGTTGAAAATATAGTAAATCAAGGAAGGCGTCTTGGAATTACCAATTGGGAGGACCCGGAACGTTACGGCCTGTCAATAACACTGGGCGGAGCTGAAACAACCATACTTGATATCGCAACTGTGTACGCAACGTTTGCAAATGAAGGAACTAAAATTTCCCCCTCTCCCATACTTGAAATAAAAGATGCGGCAGGCAAAACAATTTTTTCAAAAACTCCTGAAGAAACACCAGCAATTGACCCGGGAATTGCCTTTATAGTATCTGACATTCTGGCAGATGATAGGGCTCGTTCTATGACATTTGGACAAAATTCACTTTTAAATATTCCTGGACACCGTGTATCTGTTAAGACAGGAACCACTGACTACAAACGAGATAATTGGACTATTGGATATACAGATAAAGTATTAGTTGCAACATGGGTAGGAAACAATGACAATAGCCCTATGAGCCAGTCATTAGCATCTGGAATTACAGGGGCTGCCCCCATGTGGAACAAGATTATGACACGAATGCTTGAAGGAAAAACAGAAAATATACAATTTATACCGGAAAATGTTATAAAAAAGAATTGCTTTGGAGCTGACGTCTACTTTTTACGAGGTACGGAAAACACACCCTGCGTAGCCCCCTCCCCTATAAGTCCTACACCGGTTAAGACAGCCCGAGGCTTTCTTCCCCTTTAAATTGTTTTTCAATTCCTGTATAAGTTATCTATATGAGCCTGCGAGTTCTTTCTAAACTTACAAATCTTCAAAACAAAACAGTGCTTGTCAGAATTGACTCAGACGTAGACATTAAAAATAGAAAGATTGCAGATGACACCAGGCTTACCTTCTCACTTCAAACAATCAAATATGTTTTGGGTCACCACGGAAACGTTATGCTACTTGGACATTCAGGGCGACCTGAAGGAAAACCAAATCCCCTATATACTTTAGAGCCTGTGGCTGAATGGTTTGCTGAAAAATTCAAAGGAGTAACTCAAGAAAAAGACTTTAATGGTTTTAAAGGCTGGCAGATAACACCCCACCTATCATTACTGGAAAACCTAAGGTTTTATAAAGAGGAAGAAGAAAACAGTAAAACTTTTGCAGAAAGTATTGGAGCACTGGGAGATGTATTTGTGAATGAGGCGTTTGCCGTAAGCCACAGAAAGCATGCCTCTATGCATGCTTTAGCGGAATTTCTTCCCTCATATGCAGGCTTTCATTTAATAAATGAGGTTAAAGTTCTTAGTGAAGTAATGGATAACCCTAAGCGTCCACTGGCAGCACTTATAGGGGGGGCAAAACTGGAAACGAAATTGCCTGTTGTTTCAAAGATGCACAACATTGCTGACTATGTCATGGTGGGTGGGAAAATTGCCCAGGAAAATAAGGAATTATTAAAAGCTCAACATGAAAAAACAGGGGGTAAAAGATCCGCATTACTGGTTGCAGATAGTATGGCTGACGGAACAGATATAACAGTTAATGACACTGAAAATTTCATCCAAATCATAAATCTTTGCAAGACAGTTGTGTGGAATGGGCCATTTGGAAAAATGGGTAGTACTGCTACTGAAAAAAATACGCTGGAAATTGCAAAGGCAATTATTAAGTCAGGTGTTTACTCAATCGTAGGCGGCGGAGATAGCTTGTCCCTTTTGTCTCAGCACAATTTACTCTCAAAATTCTCGTTTGTGTCCACAGGTGGCGGCGCCATGCTGGAATTTCTGTCAGGAAAAGACCTCCCCGGAATTAAGGTTTTAGAAAAGTAACTTGCCTCTGAGTGGTATAATGTGCCTATGGAAAGACCTGGTCCAAATCCCTATCAAGAGAGTGAGCAAAAACTTAGAAAACGTTTTAATAAAGCTATCCAACCTATACCTCGTGGTCGTATCGGCGAAAAACGAAGCCTAGCAAAAACTGATACAGATAGATTTCTCCCCTCCAACCTTGATCTCTCAGAAAAAAGCTCCAGTGAGATAATGGTCATGCTTTTTGAAAAACTGCGAAGCTTCCAAACACAGGATGACCGAGCACCTGCACTTAAAGCACTTTCTGATGCATTACGCGCTGCTGATTATCTTGTTGACACATTACCAGGAAATGATGCTGGGAATAAGTTTTATCATGAAGCAAAGGATCATCTGGAAAAAATTAATGCACCATTAAATGAGAAGTTTGAAGAGATTATGAACGGTTCAGAAGAACGTGCTGACAAACGACGAGAACTTGCCAGAAGATGGAGACAGAATCAAAAACCTACAGAAATTGTTTATGAAAGAAAATAAGTGGTATGGAAAAAAGTAAATTTTACTATGAAGGTCAATCTAAATCATTACGGAAGCGGCTGATAGATGCCGCACTCCAGCAGCAATCTTTAACCCAAAGACGCGTGGAAGATAATAATTTACCAAGACCAATGAAAATTGCAAAGCAAAGCTCAAGTGAAACATTTGTAAAGCTTGTAGAAAGGGTTGGAGAATTTCAGCAAACCAGCAGTGAGACCCGCGCGAGAAACATCCTGGCTCACTGCGCACAGTTAGGAAGGCGTCTTGACGAGGCACTTTCAGGAGACGATGAAGGCGTAAGATTTATGACAACTGGTCTTTCTTTTCTTGAAATTGCAAATCCAGAAATGGCAGAAGATGTTTCAAAAATTATTCAAAAAGCGTGGGATGAAAAACAATTTGAGAAAAGAAAACCTTTCTAGCTATTTCTTTGGAGTTTCAGAAAGTACTCTTTTAAATTCCGCTCGTATTTTTTCTACGTGAGCATTAGGTGAGAACCTGATTCCAAGTACTCTAATCTCCTCTGTGCGTTGCGGGTTTGATATTTGTCTTAATGAAACCTCTGCATTACTCATATTCTATATTTGCGCAAGCTTTTCCAATACTATCTTTAAAGTTTCGTCTTTGCTGTGCTCAAAGGTATTAATGATGAGGTCATAATATTCAGGGTTATAGTACACCCAATCCCGACTATCATCTGCATACATGTGCCTCCACTTTTCTAAATCATTGTGTTCACGCTCAATTACTTCCTTTTTTGCGTCTTCCATATTTTTCCCTTCACGATTAACCAGCCTATCAATTCTCATTTGAGTTTGATCTGTTCCGTGCCTGTCTTCACATACAACTAAAATTTTATAAACTCCGTCTATTCCCTGCGCATTAAAACCCGCCAGTTTTGTTTCCAACACAATATTTTTATTTTCTTTTAGAACTTTTTTTAGCTGGTCATCAAACAATTGATCTTCTTCGTCTGGACGTAAGTGAGTATCTTTGGTATCTATATCCATCTTGGATCTGATTGCTTCCCAAAAAATTTCCCCGCCTTCTATGTGTTTCCACCCCAAATGATGGGAAAGCCCTTTGGCTAGAGTTGTTGACCCGGCGCCAATTCTACCTGAAACAGTAATAATTCTTGTGGATTCGTTCATGGAAGTTATTATACGAAATTTAAACTTGAATGCAAATTTTAGACAGCTGCGTACTTTGTACCTACTAGAATTGTTTCTTCAACAAGTCTATTTGCATATCCGAACTCATTATCATACCAAGCAACTATTTTAACCATATTGCCGGCTACAACCTGGGTAAGCGTAAGATCAACGATAGATGAATGAGTGTCACCAATTACATCAGATGAAACAATTGGGTCAGTGGTTGTCCTCACTATTCCTTTAAACCGTGCAGAATCTGCTGCTTGTTTTAAAACAGTATTAACTTCTTCTACGGTTGTGTCTTTCTTGAGTAAAAACGTAAAATCTGAGAGTGAACCTGTTACGGTTGGAACGCGAATTGCAATTCCATTAAATATTCCTTCAAGTGCAGGAATGGTTTTCGCTGCCGCAATGGCCGCCCCTGTGCTGGTAGGAATTATATTTTGGGCTGCAGCCCGTGCACGTCTATAATCCTTGTGTCCGCCGTCCTGAATCCGCTGGTCAGATGTATAGCTGTGAATGGTTGTCATCATAGCTTTTTCAATTCCAAATGCTCCTTCTATAATGGCCGCTACAGGCGCAATACAATTTGTGGTACATGATGCATTACTTATGACATTTTCAAGTTTTGATGTGTCTGCACTTTCCAGATTTACTCCTAGCACATACGTGGATCCTGCTGCTTCATCTTTAAAAGGTGCTGAAAGCACGATTGACTTTGCTCCGCTATCCAAATGGGGCTTAATTTTTTCAGGGGTGGTAAATGCACCAGTACACTCAATTACCACATCTACATCTAACTCTTTCCAAGGTAACTTTGTGGGGTCTTTCTCAGAATAAAATGGAACAACTTTGTCGTCTATTACTAAGGCTCCAATGGTTTCAAGTGTAGTTTTGACGGTTACCTCGGAGGGGTTTTGGACAAAAAGAGCGTGTCCTTTGAGTGGTCCATATGTGGTGTCATATTGAAGCAAGTACATCCATCCCGTCATGTCTGTGGAATGTCCAGCATTTATCGCAACAACCTCTATTTGATCTGCGTATTTCTCAATAATAATTCTGTGCGCAACTCTCCCGATTCTACCGTATCCGTTTATTGCTACTTTTACCATATATACAGGTTATCAGAAAAGTAAAACCATGAAAAGGGGAAAATTTTTCAAGGATATTGTTTATGCGTGCTAAATTTAGTACAATACACATATGACTGAGAAAAAAATGAAGCATAAAAAAGTGAAAGGCATTAAAAAACATGGCTGGATGTCCAGAAATGCAACTCACAATGGCCGCAAACTTTTGAAGAGAAGAATGCTTAAGGGTCGCAAAAAATTAACAATCTCTTTGTAAGCCTCATGTTTAAAAAAGCCCAGCGCTTTTCTTTTAGAAAAGGTGCACCAAAACTCAAATTCTCAACTCCATTGTTTTTCGTACGTTATGAATTAGCAGATTCTCCTACATACGGAGTGGTCGTGTCAAAATCAGTGTCCAAAAAAGCTACACAAAGAAACACAGTAAAACGCTTAACTCTATTGTGCTTAAAAGAGGTACTTTCAAAAAGACAAAATACAGCCACCTGCGTCTTCTTTTTAAGACGCCCCTATACTGACTATCAAAAATCAGGTATAATAAATGAGTTAGACTCAATTCTTGACAGAATCAATTCATAATGGACATCGGCCAAATATTTATAGTTCTTTTTATTAACCCTTTCACAAACGTACTAGTAGCAATCTACCAAGCCCTTGTTTATTTACAGATTCCATTCCCATTAGGCTTCTCTATTGTTCTTTTAACAACCGCAATCAGAGGAATTATGTGGCCAATACTAGCTGCCCAAACCCACCAGATGCACAACATGCAGAAGTTAACCCCTCATATGGCAAAGCTCAAAGAAAAGCACAAAAATGACAAAAAAAAGCAACAAGAAGAGATAATGAAGCTTTACAAGGATCACGGTGTTAATCCAGCAGCTGGATGCCTTCCTGCCGTGGTTCAGTTAGTTGTATTTGGATCTTTATACTCAACCCTACTTTACTTTGCATCAGCATCTACTGCTCAAACAGTTGCAGCAATCAACAAAGCGCTCTATTTCCCTTGGCTTCGCCTAACAACAACTGAAGGTCTAGATACCTCATTTTTCGGACTTAATATAGCGTTGTCTCCGCAAACCATGCTAAGTTACGCACCACTCATTTTGCTTGTACCTCTTATAACCGCTGCAACGCAATTTGTACTTTCAAAAATGATGGCGCCTCTCAAAACAGCTGAAGACAAGAAGGCTCCAAAAAAAGAGGCAGACTTTGCAACAGCATTCCAAACCCAATCACTTTATATATTCCCACTCATGATTGGGTTCTTTTCTTTCACGCTTCCAATAGGCATGGCGCTATACTGGAATACTTTCACTCTTTTTGGTATAATCCAACAATACGTTCTAGTTGGACCCGGAGCTGCAGGACCTTGGTTTAAAAAAGTAGGACTTAAGAAAGACTAATATGGAAAGAATAGAAAATAAAGTTAAAGAATTATTTAAGCTTTTAGAAATTGACGCCGAGATTACGGTTGCCGAATCTGAGGAAGCGTTTACAATCGCAATTGACGCAAAAGATGACAATGCGCTTCTTATTGGAAAACATGGAAACACACTTACCTCACTGGAGTATATCATCTACATTTTATGTGTTAAGGAATTAGAAACTCCTAAAAGAATCCTTGTTGAAATTGGCGGATACAGAGAAGAGCGCGAAGCTTATTTGGCTGATTTAGCCACAAGACTTAAGGATGAAGTAATTGAAACAGGAGTTGAAAAAACTGTACGTGGATTAAAGCCTTGGGAAAGACGCCACATTCATATGGTATTGTCTGAAAGTACAGACGTTATGACTGAATCAGAAGGTGAAGATCGTGACCGAGTTCTTGTTATTAAGAAAAAAACTGAAGCTTCACAATAGACATAATTGAAGGATTTACTTTCCGCAAAACTATTTCTGTCCCACAAATTTTACTTTTTCCTGTTACTTCTCTTTTTACCCCAGCAATTTGGACCGCACTTCTGGCCGCCATTTTCATACGTATTTGGAATCCGAGTAGACTATCTTTCTCCAGCATTATACATAAGCACGCTACTGCTTTTTGTACTCGCGGCGCTTTCCTATAAAGATGTTTTGCATAATAAGCAAGTTTATGCGTTTATAAAAGACACTAAGGTACTTATATTTTTGACACTTCTGCTAGTTCCTCTTATGTACGCATATTCTATACCCGCACTCTACTTTGGTTTCTTTAAAGTTTTATCCCTCATATTCTTAGGACTATATGCTTCTACACAGATTAGAAAGTCAGACATGCCGATAGTTATTACCATTCTTATAATCTCCGCACTAGGAGAATCCTTACTATCAATTGCACAGTTTATAAACCAAGGGTCACTTAACGGTATCTTCTACTTTTTTGGCGAAAGATATTACACAGCGTCAAGTCTTACCATAGCAGTTATGGATTCGTCAACTGGACTACTTGTAAGACCATACGGCACTTTTCCACACCCAAATGTTCTTGCCTACTTTTTATTCATCAGCTCTGTGTTTCTGTCATACGTAATTCTTCAAATACGCCACAAACAAAAACGAATACTTCTAGCTCTCCTACTCCTTATAATACAAGTTGGATTATTTTTAACGTTTTCGCGCATTATTATTTTGGTGAACGTTCTCTTTTTTATAACGTTCTTTTCGTATTACAAAAAAAAGAGCATACGATTATCTACTCTTTTAATAAGTCTTATCTTTATAGTATTTTCGTTTTACACGCTTGTGTTTAACCTACGTTTCTTAAATTTTTCAACTATTGTAAGCGATTTATCATCACGTCTTGAGCTTACTTACATAGCGCTGTCAGCACTAGCAAGCTATCCATTAGGTTTGGGCTTATTAAACTTCTTTTACTATGAAGGAGCAATGCAGACAAGCTTTACGAGCGTGTATTTGCAGCCCATTCATAATATTTTTCTACTTTTGCTTGCAGAATCGGGAATAATTTGTACAATTCTATTCGTATATTTTTTGGGACTGACACTAGCAACGCTGTGGAGAAAGATTCGTGAAACAGATGTACGGTCAATACATACGACTCTCTTTATAATTCTTATAACATCAGTTGTGGTAGGAATGTTTGATCATTATCTTGTAACAATTCAGCAAGGACAACTGCTAGCTGCTATTCTACTCGGCCTTTCCTGGAACCGAAATATTCAATAGAAGAATTTACTAAGGATGCAACCTCGGTAGAATTTCCCAAGATTTTCCCATCTTCTTACTGGATACCAATTATTGGGTTCTCATCTAACGGACAGACAATTCCCTTTAATACAAGATCGCCATCAAGAAATACTTGTCTAAAAGTTGCGAATCCTTCATCCACATATAAGTATTCTCCAAATGGAAACGTATTTGGACCCTCTCGCATATAAACCACAGTAGCTTTTCGATATGCACTTTTTGTTACGCCTAATAACTCTTTTCCTTCGAGTCGTCTATCTGGTTGATGAGATTCTCTTTCCTGTGTCATGAGGCACATTATACAACAAATACTAAGGAGCTGGAGTTGGGGTTGGAGCTTCTGGCTGAGGACAGGTTACACAATATCTATCCCCTGTAGGATCAGTTACTATTCTATGTTCTTTTTCTTCTAAGTTATCTGTCTTGCCTTTTGCGGGTAGCCGCTGTGTATCTTTATCAACAAATACTTTTGTCATCCCCGGGTCAACTTGTCTTGGCTGTGTGCCTGTTATGAAATATTCATATTTTGTTGGGCACCTTCCTGGAGTGCCATCTGGAGGTGGGAGTAACCCTGAATCCGCACATACAGTTAATCCTACTACATTGCTCGGCTGCTTAAGTGGCTCGGGAGGTTCTCTTTCCACTAGAGGAGTCATAATATCATTCCAGATGGGAGCAGCACCAGTAACTCCTGATACAATTCCTGACATGGGTGTATTGTCATTGTTACCTACCCAAACTATTGCAACATATGAGGGTGTGTATCCTACCGTCCAGTTATCTCTGTAGTCGTTTGTAGTACCTGTTTTAACAGAAACAGGATAGTTTCCAATACGCAGTACTGAGTTGCTTCCGAAGGCATAAGATCTTGCACCGTTATCCTGAAGAATATTAGATATAATAAAAGCAATTCCAGGATCCATAACTTTTTGCCCAAAAATAGGATTTTCAGGAGGTTTGTATTGTTCGATCACTTTTCCTTTTGAGTCAGTCACTTTCAAAATCGCATGCATTGGTACTTTATATCCTCCATTAGCAAATACGCCAAAGGCTTCTGCCATATTTAACATAGTTACTTCTCCACCACCTAGCGTTAATGAGAGCCCATATCTGTCAGGTTCTGTAAACGTGGTAATACCCATGGCTGACGCTGTTGCAATCATAGCATCCAATCCATTTAACTTAAGCATTTTAACTGCTGGAATATTAAATGAGTTTGCAAGTGAGGGTCTCATCTGCTGGACACCATGGAACTTTCCATCATAGTTTGATGGACAGTAATCAGGTTGGCTTATATTATCAAAACACGTTCGCTCGTCAACAAATGGTGTAGCAGCCGTGTAGCCTTTGGCCAGTCCAGTTGCATAATTAATTGGCTTAATGGACGATCCGGGCTGTCTGGATGCCAGTGTTACATTTACATTTCCGTCATTGTCTAAGTCAAAATAGTCTTTACTTCCAATCATGGCCAGGATTTCTCCTGACGCAGGTTGAGTTACAAGTGCTGCTCCATTTGAAATCCCATATTGGGCAGAGTTCTCTATGTTTGCCGACAAACTTGCCTGTGCTGCATCTTGCAAATCTAAATCAAGCGTAGTGGTTACGCTTAACCCTCCTTCTTCAACCCGCTCAAGTCCGTACTTTTGAACCAGCAAATCCTTGACGTAAAACACAAAGTGCGGCGCAAAAATTTTATCTCTAATTTGTGAAAAAACAAGTTTTTCCTTTTTTGCCTTTTCTTCCTGCTCGCTGGTTATGTAGCCTTGCTCTTGCATTCGGGACAAAACCTCTTCTTGTCTTCTTTTCCCAGCCTCTGGGCGTGATCCAAAAGGAGAATAGAGGGAAGGAGCTTCAGGAAGTGCTGCAAGGTAGGCCGACTCAGCTAAATTTAACTTGCTTGCGGGTTTATCAAAATATACTTCTGACGCTGCCTCAACCCCATAAGCTGTCCCACCATACGACACTTGATTAAGATACAACTCAAGTATTTGATCTTTTGAATGAGTAGATTCTACAATAAACGCCAAAATAATTTCTTTTACTTTTCGCTGAATAGTTTGCTCAAAAGTTAACAATGAATTTTTTACCAACTGTTGGGTTATGGTACTTCCTCCTTGTTGAATTTCTTGACTAGTGATATTTGCTAAAAATGCACGCGCTATACCGCGAATATCAATTGCCCCATGCTTATAAAAGTCTTTATCCTCTATAGCAATTGTCGCATTTTTTAAATTTTGAGGTATTTCTTTAAAGGATACAAAACTTTGGTTTTTGTTCCCATAAATGGTGTAGAGAAGCTTGTCGTTCCTGTCGTAAATCTTAGTTGACTGTGGAAAATTTTTGCGTCCAATGGTTGCAGTTGTAGGTATATCTTTTAGAACAAAAAAATAGGCAAATACAATAAATACTGCTACAAGCAATACAATAATCGCAGCCAAGATTCTTTTGTGTCTTAAAGGATTTAGATGTCGTATGATTTTTTTAAAGCGAGCCATAAGCGTTTCAACTTCTTACAATTATATGTTTTTTACACATTTATTTCAAACTCACTGACAAAACATGGTATTATATATACATGAACATTCATGAAAATTATCTGAGAAGCACAGTTTTTGGGTTTCAAGATGCACTTGTCTCAACAACGGGTGTAATTGTTGGTGTTGCTATTGGCACACAAGACAAGGGTGTTGTGTTGCTTGCTGGAGCTGCAACTATTATGGTAGAGGCACTTTCAATGGCAGCCGGCCAATATATGAGCGAGAAAACTGTCCAACAAATGAATAAATCAAAAAAATACACAGACAATCTTGTTGTGGGGGCACTCGTTATGTATGCTTCATATTTTCTTGGTGGACTTGTCCCGCTCATTCCTATTCTTGTGTTCCCACTTCCAAACGCGGCATTTGTAAGCATTGCATTTTCACTTATTGGGCTTGCAATTCTGGGTGTAAGCAAAGCAAAGCTTGTAAAAGAGTCACCAGTAAGAAGTGTTGTCGAAATATTAATTCTTGGAGGAACCGCAACCGCAATAGGTCTTCTTGTGGGGTATTTTCTTAAAGTATAATTAGCGCGTTTTAATCAACTCGCTCATAATCTCAACGTCTCCATCTACTAGGTTATTCATGAGTATATTATTTTTTCCTTTTGGAACCCTGTATTCATCGTTTGACTCCAGCTGAACTAAAAACGGATATCTGTCAGTTCCCGGCTGTTTAATAAATAACAGCGAGTACGAAACACGAGCATCTTTAATGGGATATGCGGTTGAATAGAGCACATGTATATTGGAAGTGGTAAATGATGGAACTTCAACTATGAATCCAACCAACTTGTGTCCATCCTGAATTACTGAATCAACTTCCAGTCCGGTAGGAGCTTTAAATGCGGTTCGCTCAAACTGAATAGGATTGGTTACGGCGGGCACAATTGTTTGAGGTTGGTCGTTAACAATAATACTAGTTATATTTGCTTGCTCCGGAATTATAAAGCGAACATAAGCTTTATATGTTTCTTTTCCTGAGTTTTCAAGTGACAGTGCGGCGTCAGAAAAGAGGGTGGAATTTTCTAAGCGGGCAGAGTAGGACACTTTTCGTGAAACATACGCATTTGCCTTGTTTACTCCAATATTTGCCTCATTTACAGACAGGTAATCAGGTATATCGTGTGACTTCAATCTTGTGTCTTTTAGGCTTCCTGATAATCCGTTATTTATGAGAGTTTTTTGAAGTGATTTAGACGGAAATGATAACAGTAAATGTTTTGAGCGCATAAGAGAGGGCAGTGACTTCACAAGCTCAATTTGTTTTCCAGTATCCGTTTCGTATATCACTGTTAATTTCTTAATTAACTCACCTAATAATTGCTTCTTTTTTGTAGAACCCTCAAAATAATCTTCCTGAATAGAATCTTGTAAAATTTCAACAATATTTTCTGACGATAAAACCTTGTCAGCTGAATCAAGCTTTATAGGACCTGCTATTTCTACCATTTTTTTGAGCACATATGTGTCAACAGCTATAATCCCATCAATTTTCCTTTTGGACTCTGTGTTATAGAGAAATGCAGAAGAGGAGGCGGAAACATCAAAGTCGGGATTAAAATTACTGTCACGTAAATAAAGACTTGGCTGTAAATATCTTCTTATTATATAGTGAGGCTCCACGTGACCTTTCAACTGGCCGTCCAAATCATATACGTCATCCACAGTTAACGACCTAATTTTACCTTTAGTGAGTGTTATGTACCCAACAGAGCCAATAAAGCCTCCTGTGGGACGCAGCTCGTTGCTGTTTTGAAACAATAACACATATGACTTCTCACCATTAAACCCACCCAATTCTGTTATGAATGGAAAAAGTGTCAAAAAGTCGGCGTTATTCTGAAAGTCTTTTGAACTAAATACGTTTTTCAATTCCGGAATGTTGTATTTTTGTACAAGAAAATAAAGACTAACGGCTAAATCCTCGAGAATATTTAATTGTTTTACGGAAAGTGACTTATTATCATCAATATCTTTTAAGATACCTACCGCTGGGTCTAAATTTTCTTGCACATCTGAGTACACCTGAGCGTACTCCCTTAATGAACTTGTAAGGGGAGACTCCGGCATGAAAAGTGCCGCTGATACGCTGGGCGCTGAAAAAGTATATAAATAATTGCTTAATTCTAGGCGGGAAACTGATTGCTTTACGTCTCCCTTCATAAAATTTTCCAGTCCTTGTCTTAGAAAGATAAAAGACAGAACTAACACACCTAAGGAAACAACTGAGTACAGTGCGAGTGCGACCATAATTTTAAACGCAAACTGCCGTACTCCTTTAACAATTTTTTGTCTATGTATTCGCTTCATCCTTTTTTGTTTTTTTACAGGCTTTGCCAATTCGTCATACGGCATACTCTCGACACTCTTATCAAATCCCTTAAGCGGCTTTATATATTCAGGCCTAACACCAACTCGCTCATAAATAATTCGTTCTTGAGAAAAACTATCTGATGAGACACCTACTTGCGCTTCATATGAAATTGACAGTTCTGGCTCAACCCGTTTTAAGTGATGGGCAAAGGACAAAACTGTTTGGGGATCTTTATAATAAGCGTTATAAAAAGGCGTAGGGGATTTTATGCCAAGAAGAATATGCTTAATACTATTTGTAAAATCCTCATCTGAGACGGGAAATATAGGCGTCAAACCATTGCCGAATACTTCAATAGTACAGGAAGAAAGACTTGAGGTAATAAGTTTTGAAAGTTTTGTGTGCTGGAATAACACACCAAATATATCTCCCACAAAAAGAATTGATATATTCTTTTTTGACTTTACCTCTAAATACACGTCTAAAAAATCAGACTTGTTGCGCGCAGGCACAAGAATTAAAATCTTTGCCTCATGAGGTTCAAGTTTTGCTATAGCATTAAGAACTTCAGCCTTTTGCTTTTCAGAATCTAAAAATAGCACAGCATATGAAATTTTTTCTCGTATTCTATCTAATAAGTGAATTCCTAACGGGGAAATTTTTGACGCATTATGGGAAACCTCCTTTTTTGAGAGTACATATGTGTCAATTTCTTTATAAAAAGCGTCAATTAATAGATTTAATATGTGGTTATGATTCCCAGTACTTGTATCTATTAAAAGAAGTATCTGCTTTAAAACTGGCTCTGTTTCCAGGACTATGTGTTTTGCCATATATATATTGTAAGAGAATGGAGAAATACGAACAAGGACGAAGTTAAATTTTAAAATCCAAGGCAAGATTTACTTGTGCGTCTGCCAATTTGTTTTTCTCGCGTCTGATAGCAGTGTATGATACTTTTTTTAAAAGCGTCTGTTCTAGTTTTTTAATTTCAAAATAAAACCCCCGAAGCACTTCGTTTTTGATCTTCCACTTATTATTTAATTGGTGAACTACCAATTCAGAGTCTAGAAAAAACTGAATTTCGTCAATGTCTGAGCTGTGAATCAATAGATATTCTAGGGCTGCTTTTACCGCAGAGTACTCTGCTACATTATTTGTTGCAATCCCGATCCTTTTTCCTTCAGAGTAAAGGGTTTTGCCATCCTGCTGCACAACGAATCCATATGACGCTTCACCTGGATTACCCCGGGATCCTCCATCGCAAAATAGTATTAGTGTTTTAGGCATTGGTTTGTAGTAATTTTCAGATTTCGAATCCCTAACGTGAGCGGTTTTATAGTTAAGAGAAATCTACTCAAGGTTTTTCTCTCTTGATCGCAGATCAAAAGAGAACTACTCCAAATTTTCTCTTTTATACACCGTAAAATGCGAAAACTAAATCATTCAAGGTTTTCGCGTTTATTATGCAGGAATAAAAACCACTGGTCAAAGAATGCAAAAAGCCCTTTAAATGGCGTTTCTATTATATAGTCAAATAAGAAGAGGAAGATGTTGATTTGTGAAATTCCTTCAGTTAAATGTCTTCCAACTCTCACAACAGGCAGGAAGAAAAAGTCGACCATAAGTGTTTTGATACTTTGTCTCTCTTCCAATGTGTATATGTGAGCTGTTTGATTTATTCTATATGTTAAGAAAGAAACAATGGCTACAAAGAATAAGAAAATTCCTTGACTTACAAAATTAAATTGAAGATACGTAAGGGACGTTATAATTATTCCAAACGACACAAGAAAGGTAGCCAACCACAAAGTTGTAAACACAAAATCCCACATAGTAGCTTTTTTCTTTGATGGGTCGCCAAATGTTACAGCAAATCCAATTCTGGGCTTTTCACCAAACAATAATTCTTTAATTGCCTGCAGGATTCTTACTGAATTGTCACGCTTTGGAGTCGTAATAAAGAAGCTTGCCACAACCATCAAGGATGTGGGTATTATGATGTTAAGAATTAAAGATACCCACTGAATATGCCCGTAAACATATCTCTCAAATGTTCCTTCAATCGCAAACGCAAAAAGAACTTTGGACATAAGGATAAAAATAACCGATCGCATAATGGCACGTCTTACCTTTGAGGCAATACCTTTATACTTTCTTTCGCATGTCTCCAGGATAAGGTTTGAAAACTCTTCTTCATTTTCTAAAATCTTGTGAATATCTGCCTTATGAGTTCTGAGGAGTTCTTCTAAAATCAAGAATGGGGGAATATATCTTTTTACATAACTTGCAATCTTGTGGCGCCTTGGGTAAGCGAGTACTTTTTCTATATCTTTGTGTGCTTGCCTAAACCCTTCTGCTACTTTAGGATAATTATCTGCAGTCAGTTCACCAAAATATTGCCTGAAAAGATTAAAGCGCAATAGCGCTAAATTGTCTTTCGTGTACGTTCTTCTTATTGCTACAAACAACTGAACATTTATGGAATCCTCATTGTCATTCTCAATTGCAATATTTGGGTGGAGCGCATGATAAATATAATTTACCATTGCTTCACGTTCATGACTTGGCGACAACAAATTTTCTAAATCTGATGACAAGAGATGATACATCCATTCAGTCGCGTCCGCATCCTTTAAGATTTTATGCTCCGTTATATATTTTTTAAGACTGATATATAAATGAATTTTTTCTTCAGCCTCTTTGATGCGGGTTTCGGGAACACTCCCATCTTGAAGATAACGCGCCCAAATTAATTCCCGAACTAAAGGTCCGGCAATTTCTTTTTGTACTCCTAGTAAACTTCTTCTTTTAAGAATACGCAAAATAGTAGTCTGTAAAATAACTTCATCCTGTCTATACTCCATAGCATTCCTGAATTTTTCATACCACGATGCTATTTCTGAAACAATTGGATTGACCGTTATACCCCGAGCGTGAGAAGATTCTGCGTCTTTGGTAAAAAACTTAATGAGTGTTTCCGAGTACTGATTCACGCTTTTTTGCATATGT
>CAYOTA010000005.1:3729-81672 GCA_964406795.1 uncultured Gammaproteobacteria bacterium | reverse complement strand
GTGGATTATTATATCAGGTTCTAAGAAAGATCGGGCAAAAACGCTAGATTAGCCATTGCTACCGTGTGGTATAATAGTAATGTGAGACTTAGTATTCTACAAGATAGACTTGATAGAAATGATATAAAAAGTCTCCTTTCCTTTCCCAACGAAACACTCATCTTATCCGTCAGGGAACATCCCATCCTATTACTCTTTAGAATCTTAAAAATTGTTCCTCTAGGCGGTTTTATAGCACTGTTCACACCCATCACAGTATATTTTTTTCTTAAAAGTTTTGCATTGTCACTCGAAATTTTCCTACTTATAACTGCTGCTAGCTGTGCATATGCAATCAAGGAAATTGTACATTGGTACTTTCACCTATACTTAATAACAAACCGAAAAATTACAGAAATACGATATAACCCATTGTCATCTGAGTCAACTAATTCCATTCTTTTGGACCAGTTACGGTGTACAGAAATTGACGCTGACTTAAGAGGTTTTGTATCTGAAATATTTGATATTGGAAATGTAACTATCACGTTTGACAGACCCACGCATCAGGAAACATTTACCCTGGTTAATATTAGATCCCCCCGCAAGATTGCAAACGCACTGTCATCTAAGCTTCATGCACAGTCAATACAACAAAGAAATATTTGGTCACGAGGAGCCGGAGGTTCAGGCTACACATTTTTGGAAGAAAATAATGATCGAGTTTTACCCAACTAATATGATTTCAATTCTACTTGTTATAAAAATTTTTGTTCTGTTTTTAACTCTAATTTTACTTGGGATTTCATATTTTCATATCCGTGAGACGGGAAGAATTGAAAATAGACTGGGCATTTTGCTTCCTGCAGGATTTAAAAGAATCACAAATATCAATATGTTATACATAGCAACCCTTGCCGTTCTCTTTCTTCTATTTTTGCTGATCTAACTTTTAGAAAAACGCCCAGTATGCTACAATGAGCCTCATATGGAAAAAGCGTATGACCACAAAAAGGTAGAAGATAAAATTTATGAGTCGTGGGAATCTAATGGATATTTTAAACCGGAAGTAAATCCGCAAGGTAAACCGTACTCTATAATTTTGCCCCCGCCAAACGCCAATGGAGCACTTCATTTTGGACATGCAATGTTTGCTATAGAAGATATCTTAATTAGATTCCATCGCATGAAAGGGTATGCGGCGTTATGGGTGCCTGGAACAGATCACGCAGGAATTGAAACACAATTTGTGTTTGAGAAAAAACTAAAGCTAGAGAGGAAGAGTAGGCTTGACTATGATCAGGAAACGCTTTATTCCATGATTTACAAATATGTAGAAGAAAATCAAGGCGGCATTCAACAACAATTAAGAAAACTTGGCTTATCCCTTGACTGGTCACGGGAGAAATACACGCTTGATCCTGACATTGTAAAACTTGTCTACAAAACTTTTCACCAGATGTATGACGACAACCTTATATATAGAGGGTATAAATTAGTGAATTATTGTACATTAGATGGAACATCATTTTCTGACCTAGAAGTAGTGGCTGAAGAAGTAGAAGGAGTACTGTATGAAATTTCCTATCCTATTGAAGGGGGTGGGGAAGTAATTGTTGCTACAAGTAGGCCAGAAACACTTTTTGGTGACGCGGCGGTTATGGTAAACCCGGAAGATCCACGCTACGCAAATCTTATTGGAAAACAGGTTTTGCTTCCATTAACGGAGCGTAAAATTCCAATTATTGCCGACTCGTTTGTGCAAAAAGAGTTTGGAACCGGAGCCGTAAAGGTTACTCCTATGCAAAACTTTGATGACTGGGAAGTTGGGACACGCCACAAACTTACAGGTGTTCAAGTTGTTGGGTTTGATGGGAAAATGACAAATACCGGAGTCGTAGACGGTGAATATATAAAACATGCCCGAGCTAAAACAATAGAATTACTTAAGGAAAAAGGGTTTTATATTGGGGAGAAAAGTTACAAAACTGTTAAAAAATCATGTTACAAATGCAAACACGAGCTAGAACCGCTTCCTCTAGAACAATGGTTTGTAAAAGTAAAATCATTAGCTGAAAAGGCAATTGAAGTGGTTAAGAATGGCGAAATCAACATAACGCCAAAAAACTTCGAGGCCATATATTTTCAGTGGTTAGAGAACCTCCGCGACTGGAACATAAGCAGACAAATTGTATGGGGAATTAGAATCCCTGCTTGGAAGTGTGATGATTGTGACGCGTGGGCTGTATCTGATGGTGATAAACCGCTTCAATGCGATGCATGTAAATCATTGAAATTAACTCAAGACACTGACACGTTTGATACCTGGTTTTCTTCAGGCCAATGGCCATATTTAACACTTAAGACTGGACAACCCGGAGACTTGGAAAAGTTTTACCCTACAAATGTTATGGAAACAGCCTATGATATTTTGAAAGCGTGGGTTACACGAATGGTAATGCTTGGAGTGTATACAACCGGAAAGGTTCCATTTAAAGATGTGTTGTTTCATGGAATTGTAAATGACCCGTATGGAAAGAAAATGAGTAAATCTAAAGGGAATGTGGTAAATCCCCTGGAATTAGTTGACCAATATGGAGCCGATGCCGTACGTTTTGCATTAGTTTACGGCAATGCTACAGGCAACGACCAGGCTTTGTCCTATCCCAAGCTTGACGCATCCCGCAAGTTTGCCAATAAAGTGTGGAATATAGGCAGATATGCAGAATTCTATCTAGAATCGGACTCATTTAAGAATCAAGAGATACCTTTTTTTGATCCGTCCAGTGAGCTTAAAAATAACGATGACAAATTTATTGTTGAAGAATTAAATAAAACGATTAAAAAAGTTTCAGATTCTATAGAAAACTACCGTTTCCATGACGGAGCAGAAGCGCTGTATGAATTTACTTGGCATGTGTTAGCTGATAAGTATATGGAGCAAATAAAAGAAAGACTCAGAAATGGGGACAAAGAAGCACTCTCAATATTTAGGCATATATTCTTAAACGTTTTAAAACTTTTGCATCCCTACATGCCATTTATAACTGAAGAATTATGGGGAAAAATGCCTAAAATGAAAAACGACATGCTCATCATATCCAAATGGCCTATTGCCTCATAAAGGTGTTTACACAACCATGAAGCGTATCAAGCAAAAGGTCAGGCAGCCTTGGCTGATATTCTACCAAGCGGTATCACCTCAGCACGAGCTGCAATTCTTGAATGGGAAAATTTAATTTTATTTGCTTGTTCAATCGGCATTGTAAACGATACCTTTAGCTCCTTTCCTGTATACCCAGTTACCTCCTCGCCGGGAACAAGAAACAAAGGCTTATCATGAGATTTCAGCGCGTAATACTCACCTACCTATATTGCGTGCTGTCCATTTGCGTCCTGGATGTACCCTTCTGCGACCCGCCCGACAGCATGTCTTTTGACAGGATAAGATCTTTGTTGAGGGCCTGAAATCCACCCGGCATACTTTGATTCAGCGGTAAACTCAGCGTTTACCTGTCCGGAAAACACTTCTGGCGTTAAAAACGATGTCTCGTGACCTATCACACTATATATTGTTTACCTCGCTTAAAAAACCCGCTTGACAGTAACCTGACAAGAAAAAATTACTTTTTCGAATCTATGAGAAAAAGCAAGGTTCCGAGGAGAAGCCGAGTGGTTCTTATTTTACGGTCACACTCTTTGCCAAGTTGCGTGGCTTAAGGAGCACAGGCGGAGCCGAGCACCGCAAGACAAGAAATCATTTTACAGTAACAGATTTTGCTAGATTTCTTGGCTTTAGGAGTGAAACGACGCAAGCCGAAGAATTACTTAACTGTAACGCTTTTGGCTAAATTCCGAGGCTTATCCGGGTCAGTAACTCCTTTTTCTAGTGCCAAGTAATATGCTAACAACTGTACTGGCAAAACCTGAGCCAAGATACTTCCGATTCCTAAATCTGCTACCTCTATATATTCATCAAATACTTCTGAATTTTTAGGACTTATGCCTACAATCATCCCTCCGCGAGCTTTAATCTCCATCGCATTTGAAATAATAGACGCAAATGTATCATCGTGAGGCGCAAAAACAATACAAGGTGTGCCTTTTTCAATTAACGCAATTGATCCGTGTTTTAATTCTCCCCCAGGAAGTCCTTCTATATGAGTGTAGGATACTTCTTTTATCTTGAGTGCTGCTTCAAGCGCTGAAGGATATGACATGCCCCGTCCAATTGCAAACATAAAATCATTGTTTTTTAACCTGTGCGCTAATTGTTGAATTTTTACCGTATTTTCAGGCAAAAGTATTCTATTTTCTTCTTGCGCTATTTTCGTTAGTAATTCAGCGGCATCTTTTTTTTGTGCAAGCATATACACGAGACAAAGCAAAACGCCCAACTTTGCTGTATATGCTTTGGTGGATGCAACTGATTTTTCAGGGCCCGCGTGAAGCAAAATTGACACATCGCTCATGCGCTGTATAGTTGAACCTGGTGCATTTACAATGCTTGCGATAACAGCGCCTTTTTCGTGAGCCCTGCTTAACGGCTCTATAACGTCAATTGTTTCCCCACTTTGGGAAAAAGCAACAATTAAACTATGTGAGTCTATTTCAGACTCTATATATGCAAATTCTGAGGCTACCAGCGTACGTACAGAAATTGAAGCTAGTTGGGATAGCATTTGTACTCCAGTTAAGGCCGCGTGATGTGCTGTACCCGCTGCAATAAAGAATGTTTTCTGTTTACTTTTAATAAGACTGGCCAATTTTTCAATCTCAGGTAAATCGGTTACGGATCGCAGTAAGACTTCCGGCTGCTCCACTATTTCTTTCATCATAAAATGGCTGTATGAGCCCATTGAGTCGTCACCCACCACATAGTCAACTGCTTCCACCTGGGCTGAAATCTCCTGACCCGTCAAAAGAGAATATAGCTTTACGTGGTTGCGGGATAACACTACCATCTCATGGTCTTTTATGTATAGTGCCTCTTTAATATGAGGTGCTAATGCTGAAATATCAGAGGCTATAAAAAATTCTTGATTTCCTAAACCTACAATAAGCGGTGAGCCGGTTTTGGCTGCCACAATCTCATCATTTTTTGTGTCCAGGACAACAATGGCTGACAACCCCTGACACGCGTTAAATGCACTTCTTACTGCCTCAAAAAGTTCATCTTTTTTAAGGTTTTCTTCTATAAGATGGGCTATAACTTCTGAGTCAGTATCTGATAAGAATGTGTGTCCAGATTCAATAAGTATGTTTTTTAATGACTTATAGTTTTCCACGATACCATTGTGCACCACTGCAATTCTTTTAGTACAGTCAAGATGAGGATGTGCGTTTTCGCAAGTTACCCCTCCATGAGTTGCCCATCTTGTGTGCCCAATCCCTATAGTAGCAGCCGGTAAAGAGGTTTTGGCATTGCCAATTTTTCCTACGTGTTTATCCACGGCAAGTACATCTTTGTCTTTAATGGCTATGCCCCATGAATCATACCCACGGTATTCAAGCACAGAAAGACCTTCCAGAATTACTTCAGGTGCGTTATGTTTGTGTCCAATATAACCAAAAATTCCACACATAGATTATGTTGTTATATAAAAAATTACTTCAGGAGAATAATGGGGCTTAAAATGCATAAGTTTTTCTTTGTGTCTACTATTACTAGTAGGTTTGAAAAAACTATTAAGGTTGACATTCACAACCTGAAGGTTTCCGCAAATACTCTCCGATTTAATCGGAGGTCCGATTGTCCCGATTAAATCGGGACCCTTCTTCCTCGTTTTCCCGCTTAGCGGGATCTACACGCTCGTAAATTCTTTCGTAAGCCTCTCCTCAATACGTACTATACTCCTGTTTTTCTTACATGTCAATTTTTGAGGTATAATAGAAAAATGGGAGTACAAGAAAAAGAAAAGAGAGTATTACCGCATTTTTACCGCATGATTCCCGCACGTATTCGGGAGAATCTTTTAATGGGAATGGTGGTATGTATAGGCATACTTTTAGTGCTTTCATCCTTTGGTCTTTATTTTGCGTTTAACGCTTACAACACGGCCAAAGCACAGAGGGCACAGGAACTTACACAACTGAAGCGGTGGGAAAAAGCATTCACAAAACACCCTTCATACCCCCAGGCATATTATAACGCGGCTGTTCATGCAGCCAGACTTGGAGACACTCAAAAAGCATCTGATTATATTCAAAAAGCGCTTATCTTAAATGAAAATTATGAACCGGCCAAGGAATTGAAAAAAATAGTAGGGGAGTAGGTTATTCTTGTGTAGCTTCTTTTGTGTTTTCTGATTTTTCTTCTGTTTTTTCACCTTCGGAAGGAGTCTCACCATTAGCGCCATCTTCTGATTTACCTTCTTCACCTTCGGCTGGAGTTGCTTCAGCCGCTGCTTCTTCAGTTGCAGCCTCGTCAGCTGCCATTTGCTCTTCCATTTCTTTTGTAACTAACTCACCAATCTTAAAGACTACTTGAGCGGCATCAGTTAACACTTCAACGCCTGCTGGAACTGAAAGATCAGATACTAATACCTGCTCGTCAACAGCTGCCAAGTTTTCTACATTTACTTCAATCTTTTCAGGTAAATCAGTTGGAAGTGCTTCAACTTCAATTTCCATTACCGGCTGCTCCAAAAGACCAATCTTGTCAGTAACAGCTTTTGGCTCGCCTACAGCCTCAACTGGGATCTTTGCTGAAATTTTCTCACGAAGGTTAACTTTGTGGAAGTCTGCATGAACTACTTCATCAGTGGAAGGGTTTATTTGAACATTCTTGATAAGAACAGGAACTACTTTTCCGTCTAATTCTACGTCAACAAGTCCAGTTTCACGAGCAACAGCGTATACTGATTTAAAGTCTTTGAGTAAGAGTGAAACAGCCGTAGATTCAAAATCTGCACCATAGATATTCGCAGGTAAAATTCCTTCGCGACGTAGTTTTCTAACCTCTTTTCCTAATACTTCACGTTTTGAAACACTTAATTTTTCGCGCTTTTGTGTCATGAAATTGATTCTACCAAAGATACTCTACAAACGCAAGAAAACATGCAAAAACTCATCTTTGAATACTTCCTAATCCCTCGATCCATCCTCTCATTTTAAGTAAGGTGTCCAAACTTTCTTTTACATGAAGGCGGAGCACGCCATTATACAAATCTCTATTTTCAAATTGCTTGACTGAAATAACGGTTTGATAAAAAGTCTTTGTGAAACTTGAATCGGGCAATTCAGTTACATTTCGCCAATATTCAAGAATTTTTTCTTCACGATCTTTATGTGCAGAATTTATGGTTAAACGAGCAGTGATATATAGAGCGTCAACGCCTAATACACTACGTAACCAATAAAGATAAAATTTTATCATTTTAGGATCAGAGTTGCAGAAACCCAACCTTTTTTCATGTCTATTCTTAAATCCTTCTGCCCAATATAAAGCGATCCCTGCGATAAACAATTCACGTTTATTTAGCGCACCTATCTCGGCTACTCCTTGAATGTGTAATTCTTCTTCTTTTTTACTTCTTTTTTTGCGTTTATTTTCTTGCGCAACTTTTCTACCATTCTGAAGAGCAATGAGTGCGCCTTCAAGCAACACCTGAGTTTGTTCTGGGTTTAAGGAAATATCCTTTATCCATTCTCTTATAGTGGATTTAGGCACATTGGAGGTTTTTTCTATGTGATTCAAGCTCATACCCGCTCTCCTAAGCTTCCTTACCTCATCTTTTTTAACGCTTGAATATGACACATTTTTATTATTGAATAATAACCGCACCTCGTCAATAGGAAAATATTAACTGTATATTTTGTGCGAATTGACTTACACATAGGTACATGCTATTATGATCAGGACGCGCGGGGTAGTGTAAAGCTGCACAGAAGGCTCAATTGGGCCGTCGCAATGGTAACATTGATGAATGAATCTAGCTGTATCGGTGAAACCCGAATTCAAAACTAAGCAGAAAGGGCAATACCGAGGGAAGTTCTCTTAGATGTTTAATCTAACTGAACCCCGTAGAGACTATACGCTGGAGTTCCAAGCTAATTGGAATATGATATAGTCCGATACTTTCAGTAATGGGAGATTAACAACAAGCATAATCTTCTAGACAAGGTGCGATTCCTTGCCCCGCAACAGATTCGCTTCGCTCACTGCAAGCACACTATCTACTATTTTCCTCTTCTTGTTCTCGGATTCGAACTATTCACCTTTAATTGTAGTCCTCCATCTTGAGGATTATTTTGAGGCTGTGCATACCGCTGCATACGAGATGTCCTGGCGTCAGGAGAAGGGCGAGTAACTGTAATTGGTGGAGCTTTGATTTCTGAGATGATATTACGACCGGTTATTCCTTCAATAATATTCATAAATTATGAGAGTATATTTGGAATATAAATCTTCCATATATAGAAATCAAGTATGAGAATGGGCCTAATAGAAGAGTTTAGCCCACTTTTGCCAGTTTGGAGGCTCCGGAGCCACAATTTGAGGAACAACAAGCTTAATTTTCTCATCTACTACGATTTTCTCGCCTTCTTTCACCAATCCCAGCTTTGACCGAGCCTCATTTTCTACAAATTCATCAGTTTTGGCAACCGACAATTTTTGGGTAAGCAATACTTCTTGTTCCTTTTTATATGCTAATTCCGTGCGTAATTCTTTAAGAATTTGTGCGCGTTCGTGGGTTGAGAGAATGGAGGAAAGTATGTTTTTTACCAACACAAGAAGTGCAATGCATACTACTATTAAAATAATCTTTTTACTTTGTGACCACATAGCTCTTCTTGACATTACACGCGCTTCTTGATATTATAGGCTTTATCTTTAGAAAACTGAGCTTAAAACAGCTCAGCTTTCTTTGAATTTAGACATACATGAATACTCCTACTAAAATGCGAGATGCATATGACAAATTCCAAGACTTCTTGAAATCAAAGAAGAGGGCATCTGCTACCATATTAGCATACGGCAAAGATATTGACCAACTCTTATCCTTTCTGGAAACTCTTGAGAAACATCACATCCATGAAATAGATAATAATGATATCCAAGCGTTTTTAGGAAGTTTGTCTGACAAAGGATATACACCAAAATCTCTTTCACGAAAACTTAACTCAACAAGAACTTTTTATAGATTCTTGAAGATTAATGAATATATAACTGACGATCCTTCTTTACTTGTTTCTCACCCTAAATATGAATTGTCTGCACCTCGCGTGCTAACTCCTCTTGAATATAGAGCATTACGTGATGCGGCATCAGTTGACCCAAGAATTTACGCAATTATTGAAGTATTACTCCAAACAGGTATAAGAATTGGTGAACTCGCAAATCTTAAAATGGATGATGTCTCTGACAATGCGCTTCACATTGCGCCTTACGAAGGGCATGCAGCTCGTGAAGTTCAGCTAAATAGACGCGCTAAAGAAGGTCTTAAAAGATATCTTGCCGGAAGAACTAAAACTGAAGGAACACACGTATTTGTAACAAAAACCGGAAAGCCATTTTTAGTTAGAAACATCAGAGACGCAGTAGAGCGATACTTTAGAAAAGCAGGAATTGAAAATGCAAAAATTAATGATTTACGCCACACGTTTGTAGCTCACCATTTAAGAAATGGTGTGTCACTCGTATTCTTGTCAAAAGTGTTAGGACACAAGCGTCTTTCATCCACTGAACGCTACCTTCAATATATTAAAGACGCAAAAAACTCTGATAGCACAACACTTATTGAATTGTAAAACACATATCCACTTGATTTAAAGCTCTATTTGGTGCATAGTAAACATATGGAGCAACCTGTTCCCCCTTCCGAAAACGAGCCTCAAGAAGAATACAATGATGTACGGACTCTCTTGTCTTGGACAGCACCTGGACGCCCATTTAGAAAGAAAAAGCGTGAGTTTTATTTGTCAGTAATGCTTATATTTTTCTTAATAGAACTTATAGTTTTCTTGTTTGCACAATACCAACTCATGCTAGCCGTCGCAGCAGTCACATTTTTATCAATTGTACTCTCAACAGTGCCTCCTAAAGATTTTCACTACCGAGTGTCCACTGAAGGTATAAAGGTAGAGGACCATTTTTACATTTGGGGAGAACTGTATGACTTTTATTTTAAAAAGATAGATGGGGTAGACACACTAATTGTAAGGACTGAGGCACTTATTCCCGGAGAGTTACGAATTACACTGGGAAATATTTCTAAAGAACACGCGCGGCAAGTACTCATAAACTTCTTACCATACCGAGAAGTAGTCCAGCAAACATTCATGGAAAAGTCAGGAGAATGGCTTTCTAAAAATTTTCCTCTGGAACGCGCCTCATAGTTTGTAAATTGCCCGTAAATCAACTAAAATACAAGGTGTCTATTAAATTCGTATTCCAAAATTGTGAAACAATTTTAAGAGGAGAAATACGACTGCGTTAAAGATCTGCAAGATCTGAAGAGCAGGAGTTATTTAGACGAGCACCCGTAGCTCAATGGATAGAGTACAAGATTGCGGATCTTGCGGTTGGTGGTTCGACCCCACTCGGGTGCGCCAATTTCAGCTTGCCTGAACCTGGCACCGCGTTTTCGATAAACTCAAATGCGGCGCATGGATTGAAACCTGGGAGGGTTCGCATAGCGGCCAATTGCACGAGTTTCGAAAACTCGAGGGCGCAAGTCCTTCACAGGTTCGAATCCTGTACCCTCCGCAGAACTATGCTCTCGTAGTTCAACGGATAGAACGGGGGATTCCGGATCCTCTGATGCGGGTTCGATTCCCACCGAGAGCGCCAGTTTTGAGGTATTCCGAAAACCTGGTACTGAGGGACGAAGTACAGCTTACAAAAATATTTATGAGACTTGAATTTTCAGCTGGTGGAGTAGTTTTCAAAGTCGAAGACAATTCGATATTTGTTTTAGTGTCACAACATTCGTATCACCACGGATGGGTTTTTCCTAAAGGACTTATTGGAGACAAAGAACATCTAAAAGGGGAAGACAAAAAGGATACAGCCGTGCGTGAAGTAAAAGAAGAAACAGGAGCTGAGGGAGAAATTATTCACGAATTAACCCCAATTACTTACTGGTATGTTATGGATAACGAAAAAAGGAAAAAGACCGTATATTACTACATCATGAAATTTACCGGAGGAGATATAACTCAACACGACCACGAAATGGAAGCCGTAGAATGGCTACCACCGGATCAAGTTATGGGTCGTCTTACTTATAGATCAGATAAAGATGTGTTCACAGAAGCTCGACCCATTATCGAAAAGCTTGCACAAGCTTAATCTGGAGGAGTCGCCTAGTGGCCTTATCTTTTTGCAAAGTAAAAAGGCAGGCCACATTAAACAAAACTGGAGGAGTCGCCTAGTGGCCTATGGCACACGCTTGGAAAGCGTGCAAGTGAAAACTTACGCGGGTTCAAATCCCGCCTCCTCCGCAGAAAGCCTTGGGTTGCTCCAAGACCCATCTCCTATGCTCGATTAGCCCTATGTGGCTTGCTAAAAAAACAACTAGGAATCGCAAGTATCCCAAACATATCCTGTAATATAGAAAATCGCCTAAATGACCCTCAAGGTATTTGTACCCGGTTCTAAGCTTTCTATCACAACGGCGAGGACTTGTGCCAAATACTGAACGAGATGTATGCTTTTACTATGTGGATTAATAAACGCTATCTGTTTATCGGCATAGCATTCTCCCTTCCATTTTTCATTGCTAACGCCCTTGTCAGATTGCAGGCATATTTTTTCCTCTCTTTCATTCGCCCACTAGGTGAAACCACTGGTTTCGAGCAACGGCTTGTACTTGCTCTCATTGCTTTGGTGGGTGTGGGTGGCCTTGTAGCGCTGTTCCCGATATTGAAAGACAGACGCTTGTATGTAGTGAATGCGATTGTTGCAGTAGTATTTGTTGCCTTTGCACTTTCTGCTGGATACGGAATAGGGTATGACTTTTATAAGTGCGATATCCTAAAGATCCCGAACTGCGATTAATCAAGAAGCGCATTTCTTCGCTTCAAAACGTCTTTGTTCAAACCCCGCCTCCTCCGAATTAATTGAAAACTGTAACAGTAGGAGTAAGTCTGGGAAAAATGTAGCAGGAGTGGGGATTGAACCCACCAGAGAACGCTTATGAAACGTCCTGAAACACCAGTTTCATTCCTGCCTCACTTAGACCATTTATAAGACCTAAGATTTTATAAAAGCTCTTTGTTGGCCTTAAAACTTTTATAGAAAGAGTGCCATAGTGTTCGTTAAAATTTCCATATACCTTTTTACTTTTTGCCTGCTTAAAACTTGTTTGATTAAATTGGACTATTGGTATACCAGTCGTTTTTGACCAAAATTGCTTAACTTCGCTTTCCCTTTTTCTATGCAGTTCGTTAATTCCTATGCGACACCTTAACTCCTCCGTTGTAACCTGAAAATTAAATTTTAACCATCCAATCAAGAATTTTATCATTTTAGGGTCAGAATTACAAAATTCCACCTGTTGACTCTTTTTACTACCCTCACCCCAATAAAGAGCGCTACCTGCAATAAGGAATTCTCTCTCTGAAAGCCCAGACATTACCCCAATTCCCTCATCTCTTGCTTCTTCTATCTGATTTGTGCGCCTTTTCTTCTGTAGTAGAGCACTTTTTAAACGTCCCCGCTCTTTTCCTTTTATTTCTGCCTTTCTTAAGTTTTCCAATTGCTCGACTGTTAGGATTATATCCCTAACCCACAAACTTGCTGAACTCTTGGACACGCCCAAATATGTCGAGATTTCTTTTACACTTATTCCATTTCCCCGCAATTCCCTAGCTTTAATCCTCAAATCATACTTTGCCATATATAGAACACACCAAATTATCTATATTATTAATATATCGTGGGTTTGATAATAAATCAATAGTAATTAGTGACACGAGGCTATTTAATGTATAATTGATCCTAATGCAAGACAGACCTATTGGAATATTTGACTCAGGAGTAGGAGGACTTACTATCCTGTCAGAACTTCAAAAATTGTTACTTCAAGAACGATTTATATATGTTGCTGATTTGGCCTTTGCGCCATATGGAAGGCGAACTCTTAAAGAAGTGCAAACAAGAAGTAAAAATATCACGGAGTTTTTAATCTCCAAGCATGCAAAACTAATTGTGGTTGCCTGTAATACAGCCTCAACGGGAGCTATTAAAACACTTCGTAAAGACTTTGAAAAGCCTATTATTGGAGTAGTTCCCGTTATAAAACAGTTAGCAGCTGTCACTAAATCTAAAAAAACAGCAGTTTTGGCAACTCCATCAACCGTCAAAAGTATTTATATGGATCTTTTGATTTCAGAGTTTGGGAAAGACATAGCTATATATAAAGAAGGAAACACGGGGCTCGAATCACTTATTGAAACAGGAAATTTAGAGGACCCTAAAATTAAAGCAATTCTTAAAAAACACGTTATCCCACTTAAAAAGTTAGGGGTGGACGCAATAGCGCTTGGCTGCACTCACTATCCTTTTATAAAAGACCAAATACAAGAAGTTGCAGGCCCCAATATACAAATTTTGGATTCTGGAGGAGCTGTTGCAAGGCAGACAAAACGTGTTCTAGAAGCTGAAAATCTTCTTGCTTTGGAAAAAACTGACAAAGATTGGTATTATACAACTGGAGATGCTCTTGCTTTTAACAATGCTGTTAAAAAACTAACAGGCAAAATAATTAATTCAGAACACGAACGCATATGACAAAAGAGGAATTAAGAAATAAAAAAGTTGCAGTGCTGGGCGCCGGAATTGAGGGCTTAGCGCTTATAGAGTTTTTAAAAAGCACTGATGCTGATATATCAATTCGGATTGAAAAACCCGAATCTGAAATTGAAAAGATTGAACTTGAAAAAATCCAAAGCCTAAGTCTTCCTACAGTATTTGGAAAAAACGCTTTTGATGATTTGGACACATTTGACGTAATCTTTAGGAGTCCTGGCATTAAAAGACATCAGGATGCCCTTAACAACGCCGCTTCCAAAGGAGTAACTATTTCATCTCAAACCCAGCTTTTCTTTGATTTGTGCCCTTGTCCTATTATTGGCGTAACTGGAACAAAAGGAAAAGGGACAACATCCAGCCTTATTTATGAAATGATAAAGGCTCAGGGGTTTGACGCGCATTTAGGTGGAAACATAGGAACGCCTCCCATCTCATTTTTAGAAAAGTTAGCGCCTGAATCTAGAGTTGTTTTAGAAATGTCATCATTTCAGCTTCAGGACTTAACTTCCAGCCCTCACATAGCTGTCATGCTTATGACAACCTCGGAGCATTTGGATTATCACACTGATGTATATGAATACATAGATGCGAAGCGTAATATTTTAAGACATCAAGAGGCAGGAGATTTCGCAATAGTAAATAAAGACTATCCGGCAAGTAACGAATCTGATGTAGAGACTGTTGGAACCGTTTACAAAATCAGCCGCGAGCAAAACATAGATCATGGCTGTTATGTGCATGAAGGAAAAATATTTCTGAAAATGTCAGACACTGAACAGGAAGTTATAGAAACAAAGGACGTGTTACTTCCTGGAAAACATAACCTGGAGAATGCTTGTGCGGCAGTCATGGCGGCTACACTCGCTGGAGTGGATATGAAAAATATTATAAACGTTCTTACAACATTTAAAGGTCTCCAGTATAGGCTGGAGCTTGTCAAAATAGTGAACGGGGTCAAGTATTACAATGACTCATTCTCAACAACTCCTGAAACGGCAATTGCCGTCATAGAAGCATTTAGCGAGCCTGAAATTTTAATACTTGGAGGCTCATCCAAAAACTCTGACTTTTCAGAACTTGGTGAAACCATCACAAATGCAAAGAATATAAAAGCTATTATAGGAATAGGAGTTGAGTGGCCGGAAATTAAAAAACACATCACACGGGAAGTTTTAGTATTAGAAGGTGCTAAAGATATGCATGCAATAGTTCAGGGCGCATCTAAAATAGCCACACTTGGAGATGTTGTACTCTTGTCACCTGCCTGTGCCAGCTTTGGCATGTTCAAGAACTACAAAGATAGAGGAGATGAATTTAATAAAGAAGTGAATAAGCTCTAGAAATACTTCCTATCTCTTCCTTTTTTTTCTCGCAAAACTCAAAAAAGTAGCCTCACATAACCCATTGACATTGTACTAGCACACTAGTATACTAGTATATATGTCTGATAGGATGTTGCTAGATAATTTAATCAAAGCGTTTATAGAAATAAAATCCGAATCGGAGATGAAAACATTCTTAGAAGGAATTTTAACTCCTAAAGAATTGATAGAACTTCCCACCAGACTTGAAATTGTAAGATTACTCAAGAGCGGAATAGCACAACACACAATAGCTGAGAAGCTAGGTGTTGGAATTGCAACGGTTACCAGAGGCTCTAAAGAAATACAAAAAGGAAAATTTAAAAATGTCTAGTAAAAACACAAATAGTAACTGGCAAATCTCCTAAGTGGGGAGATTGTCTTTGCTGTATGCAAATCACAACCTCCTGAAAGGGAGGTTTTTTATTTTAGAGGAACTTGCGACGATAAAATACCGTGAGCCTCTGGCTGAAAACCAAGAGTTAACGATAGGAGAGGAGGTGAGTTTATGAAAAAAGAATACGGACCAACACAATTAATTTATGGCAAAAACGGCATAGCGGCTAAGGATGGGCCAATTACACAAGGAAGCGCACTTAAACCTGAAAATGCTGGGGTAACCATGCGCGGAATATTAATGGATGGCGCAGGAGATCGCACTACAAAACCAGGAGAACAAAGCCTTACTCCAGGAATGAAAAGCGTAGTAAAACATGGGACTCCAAGCATTTTGCTTTAAAAAAGTGGTAAACTATGGTTATGAAAAAGAGAGTATTGTCAGGAATTAGAGCAACTGGAAGACTACACCTAGGAAACTACCTGGGCGCGGTTAAAGGCATGCTGGAACTACAAAATCCTTCGGCAAGCTCAGGACAAGATTATGAAACGTTTTATATGGTAGCTGATGTTCACACAATAACTACACCATATAACATAGAGGAATTACGGAAAAACAGACGTGAAATTATCTTGGACTACCTAGCAGCTGGGCTGGATCCTGAAAAGAGCATACTTTTCCAGCAAGCAAATGTACCAGAGCATCTAGAATTGGCGTTTTTCTTTTCATCAGTTACAACCATTGCCAAAATGCAGCATTTACCTACGTTTAAAGACAAGGTAAAACAATATCCGGAGCATGCAACATTAGCACTCTTAAATTATCCAGCACTTATGGCGGCAGATATTTTAGTCTATAAAGCAGAACTTGTGCCTGTGGGGATCGACCAGGAGCCACATTTAGAAGTTGCTCGAGAAATAGGAAGGCGCTTTAATCAGGATTTTGGCACAGATTTTCCGGAACCACAGCGCTTTGCAACAAAAGGCGAATATGTTCCTTCACTTACAGGAGAGGGCAAAATGAGTAAAACGGTTGAGGGATCATTTATAAACCTCACAGATGATTTAGAAGCTATCCGCAAAAAAGTGCGCTCTGTCCCAACATCCAGTGAGGTCGGAGGAGAAAAAACAGGAGGCATCAAAACACTCTTTGAGTTCTTAAAGATGTTTGATGATTCAAGCTATGACCGCTTTAACTCTGATTTTGAAGCAGGAACATTAAAATTTGTAGAACTTAAAGACCACATTGCAGAAGTTATCTTTGCAGAACTATCTTCCTTTCAAACTAAAAGAGTAGAGCTGGAAAATAATCCTGAGTACGTAGATTCTGTAATTGCAGACGGGGCTAAGAAAGCACAAGCTGCGGCAAGAATTACCTTAAATGATGTAAAGGAAAAGATGGGACTTGCATAAAACCACCTCTCACAACTAACTAATAACACTTAACAGTATGCGAAAAACATTTTTAATCATTATTAGAGCGTATCAAAAAACTGCTCCTCATAGGAGGATTATACTCGGACAATTATTTCCATTTTTCTCTACCTGCAGATACCTACCTACCTGCTCAGACTATACACATCAGGCAATTCATAAATATGGAATATTTAAAGGTACGTTTTTAGGAGGCAAGCGTTTTTTATCCTGCAATCCTTTTGGCGGTCACGGCTACAAACCGCTTCCCTAAACTCATACATTTGAGCCTCAATGTGTGGTATAATTCACAGATACTTAATCACACATGAAACAGCTTAGACTCCCGAGAGGGAAAAATAACAAAAAAAAGGGATTTAAACTCCGCCTCTCCTGGAAAGACCTCATTCTTTACTCATTTATTTTTCTATTTTTCGTTTTCTTAAGTTTTGGAATAGGCGACATAACATCTTCTCAAAGCAGCAAAACGATTCCACTCACCACAGCGCTTAAGGATATTAAAGACAAAAAGGTAAAAGATGTATCTGTATCAGACTCAAAACTTTCATTAACGTATAAGAACGGCTCAAAGGCGTCAGCCGATAAAGAACAAAATGCATCTATTTATGAGATTCTTAAAAACTCAAATATTAATCCAGCTGCGGTTAACATAACCATTAAAGACACTGGCTCTATGGCGCTATGGGTAAACATACTCACAGGCGTGCTTCCAATTCTTTTAATGGTTGGATTTTTCTTCTTTATATTTAGACAGGCCAGGGGAGCTCAGGAGAATATTTTTTCTTTTGGATCATCTAAGGCAAAAGCATTTAATAAAGATTTTCCTAAAACAACATTTGATCAGGTTGCAGGAGTAAATGAAGCAAAGCAGGAATTATTCGAAATTGTAGATTTTCTAAAACATCCCGAGAAGTATAAAGCAGTTGGCGCACGCGCTCCTAAAGGAGTGCTGCTTGTAGGACCTTCCGGAACAGGGAAAACACTACTTGCCAGAGCCGTAGCCGGAGAAGCAAAAGTAGCGTTTTTTTCAATTGCAGGATCAGAATTTATGGAAATGTTAGTAGGAGTTGGAGCGGCACGCGCACGTGACCTATTCTCAACTGCTAAAAAAGCGCAGCCTGCGATTATATTTATTGATGAAGTTGATGCTATAGGAAGACAACGAGGTACGGGCATGATGGGTGGACATGATGAGCGCGAGCAAACACTCAATCAGATTCTGGTTGAAATGGATGGATTTTCGCCTACAGAGCAGCTAGTTGTTATGGCAGCAACAAATAGGCCAGACGTGTTGGACCCAGCGTTAGTAAGACCAGGACGCTTTGACAGACGCGTTGTACTACCTCTTCCCGACATAGAAGGTAGAAAAGATATCTTAAAAATTCATTCTATTGGAAAACCGTTTGAAAAATCTGTTAACTGGGAAAAGGTTGCAAGACGAACCGTAGGGTTTTCTGGAGCAGACCTGGAAAACATGTTAAATGAAGCGGCAATTCTAACGGCTCGCGAAAACAGAAAAATTATTAACGAAGTTGACTTGGAAGAAGCAGCAACAAAAGTAAAAATGGGACCTGAAAAAAGGCGCTTCCAGTCTGACGAAGATAAAAGAATTACAGCCTATCACGAATCAGGTCACGCAATAGTGTCATACTCCATGCCGCACATGGATCCGGTCCACAAGATTTCTATTGTAGGACGCGGTATGTCACTTGGTCACACCTTAATTCCGCCAGCACTTGACCGTGTTCATGAAACAAAATCAAGACTGCTTGAGCAGGTTGCAACTATGCTGGGTGGACGCACTGCTGAAGAAATTGTAATAGGAGAAATAACCACTGGCGCGGCAGATGATATAGAAAAGGCAAGTATGGTAGCACGCGCTATGGTGGTTGACTATGGAATGAGTGACATAGGACCTATTTCCTTTGATAAGGAACAGGCTCGCATGTACGGTGAAGGCTTTCCAGTTTCTGACGTACTGCAGGCAAAAATAGATGCAGAAGTTTCAAAAATTATTGATGAAGCACACAAAAAGGCAACTGCAATTTTAACCAAAAATAGAAAAAAGCTGGACGCTGTAGCTTCAGCACTCCTAACACAGGAGACGCTTGAAGGGGAAGATTTTGCAAAGATTATGTCGGGAGGCACAAAAGAGACAAATAAAAAGTCTGCCTAGCTTTATTATTTCCCCACCGATATAATACGAATAAGACATGGAAGAAGACCTCAAGAAACCCGCCACCCACGCTTCGTTTGTCGATGCGGGCAGGGATATTTTTGTAATCGTTGATGGCTCAGCTATTGTACACCGAGCGTACCACGCAATGCCTAGTTTAAACAGAAGCGATGGAACCCCAACAGGCGCTGTGCATGGATTTTTTTCAATGCTCTTGCGCTTAATTCAAGAGATACAACCAAAGCACATTGCAGTGTGTTTTGACAGACCAACTCCTAATTTCAGAAAAGAATTATTTAAAGAGTACCAGGCGCAACGCCCCCAATCAGATTCTGATTTATCCCCTCAGTTTGTCATAATCCAGAATATTTTAGATAAGGCAAAAATTGCAACATATTCGCTTGACGGATTTGAAGCAGATGATCTTATTGGAACACTTGCGCATGAAGGAGTAAAAGTTGGGGACGTAAGCTATGTTGTAACGGGTGACCGGGACATGATGCAACTAGTTAACAGCAGAACCAAAATCTTAATGCCTATTAAGGGAATTTCTGAGATGAAGCTGTTTGACGAAGCACGCGTAAAAGAACAGTTTGGAGTCAAGCCTTCAGAAATTGTAGACTTAAAAGCGCTCCAGGGAGATAGCTCAGATAATTACCCTGGCGTACCAGGGGTTGGACCCAAAACAGCTGCCGGGCTTGTTGAAAAATATAAAACAGTTGAGGGAATTTACAAGCATATTGATGAGATTGAAAAAGAAAATCCTAAACTTGCCGAAAAGTTAAAATCAGGCAAAGAGAGTGCAAAACTCTGCTACCAACTGGCCACAATACTTCAAAATGTTCCGTTTAAACATGAGCTTTCAGAGTGTGATTTCAAAAATATCTCCTATGAAGGCTGGAAGGCAGCTTTTGAAGATTATGAATTTAAAACGCTTCCAAAACGCCTGGACGAAGCTTTTGGAAATCCTTCGACAGACTCAGGACTAAAAAACGGCAAGAAAAAGGATCCTATGAATCAAATGAAGTTAATTTAAGATGCGTGTTGCAATAGTTCATGATTATATAAAAGAGTATGGTGGAGCAGAACGAGTACTTGAAGAGCTTGTAAAAGTTTTTCCCGAGGCCCACATTTACACGTCTGTCTATTTACCTCATTATCTTGGCCCACATAAAAATAGGTTTGAGAAAATGAAGATACACACTTCTTTTTTTCAGCACATTCCATTAAACGCAAAACTTATCTCACCTTTCAGGATCATTGCTCCTTTTGTGTTTAAATCTTTTAATCTTTCAGACTATGACGTTATCATAGTTTCCCAAACTGGCGCGTATTTTCCTAATTTAGTTCAAAAAGGAAATGCAAAGCTTATTTGCTACACGCATACACCGCCTAGATACCTGTATGGATATATGACGGCGCGGGACTGGAAGAAAAACCCGTTCAAGCGAGTTGTTGGAAACATCATGAATCATTTTTTACGAATGGCCGATTATCATGCGTCAAAAAACGTAGATGTGTTTATTGCAAATTCTCAGGAGGTAGCTATAAGAATAAAGAAGTTTTACAGACGCGAGGCGGAGGTCATTTATCCACCGGTTGGCTTACCCGCAAAATCTGAAGGAAAAAAGACACAAAATTATTTCCTCACGGGTGGAAGGCTAGCACGAGCAAAAGGAACAGACGTTGTGATTAATGCGTTTTTGAAAAACAACAAACCACTCAAGGTTTTCGGAAAAGGATTTGCCGGATTTGAAGAAGAATTACTCTCAAAATTAAAAAATAAACAAACCAATATAGAATTTCTGGGAGAAATATCTGATGAAGAAAAAAATCTGCTTATGAGAGAAGCACGGGCATTTATATTCACGTCCTATGATGAAGACTTTGGAATTACCCCAGTTGAAGCAATGGGACAGGGAACGCCAGTTATTGCTCATAATAGCGGGGGTGTTAAAGAAACGGTTATAGATGGCAAAACTGGCCTTTTTTATGAACCAAATACTCCTGCTGCGCTCAGTGCTGCTATAGAAAAATTTGAAAAACTAAGAATCAACCCATCTGACTGCAAAACACAGGCTCAGAAATTCTCTCCAGAAACATTTGACCGCAAGATAAAGGAGATAGTAAAAAATGCCTGAATTGCCAGAGGTTGAGACAATTAGACGTGGACTTGAAAAATATGTAGTAGGTAGGACACACAATAGAGTCTGTAAAAGAAATTAATCCCGGAATTATTCAGGGAGACACCAAGCATATAACTGGAGACAAAATAATTAAAGCGAGAAGAATAGGCAAAGGACTTATTCTTGATCTTAAAAATGGGTACTCCATGGGAATTCATATAAAACTTACCGGACAACTAATCTATCGGGATGAAAAGCTAGAAGACACGCCTGTTTCAGCTCAAAAGGTTGGATGTGTTCCAAATAAATTTACACACGTTGTGTTTCACCTGGATCACAATGCACGTTTGTATTATAACGACCAGAGACGGTTTGGATGGATTAAGATTCTTAAAACAGAGGATTTATTAACGCTTCCGTTTTTCAAAAACATGGGGCCAGAGCCATTTAAAGACTTAACGCTTGAAAAGTTTGAGAATATAATTAAGTCAAAATCCACCAAGATTAAACCGCTTTTAATGGACCAGGAGATACTGGGAGGAGTTGGTAATATCTATGCAAATGACGCACTCTGGAGGGCCAAAATAGACCCCGCAAGACCTGCCAAGTCATTAAATTCTCAAGAAGCGAAATTATTATTTGAATCCATTGTGGCTGTTATGGAAAAGAGCTTTGAAGAGGGTGGGGCATCCGAACTCTCATTCGTAAATGTCCTGGGACAAGAAGGAAATTATCAAAGACATTCACTCGTGTATGCTAAAACCGGAAAGCCATGTAGTAGATGCGAAACTATAATTCAAAGAATTGAACTTGCGGGTCGAGGAACATTTTTTTGCAGCAAGTGCCAGTCTTAAATTTTGCAGGCTTTTGCAAAGGATCCACGCTTAACCTATTTTAACGTGCCCATTGCATTACCTGCACTAGCTGCGTCAATTGCTGTTTTAAATGCATCAAATGGCTGAGCGCCCACAAGCTCGGTACCGTTAACAGAGAACGTTAACAGACCTGAAACTCCCACCGTTTGACCACGTACTACACCTGCACCAATACGTACAATATCCTTTCAATAATCAACACATGAGTTAAGATCACTCATGCTAAGGCTCAACTCTTACTTGACAGTAAGTTATCCACATTATTATACTCTTACTGCCTTTCCTACTTGCGGCACGCAATTATCCTCAAAGGCCTTATTATGGACACGCTTTGGAACTCTGTACTGTCTGATTTGCAACTTGATGTAACCAAGGGTGCGTTTCTTATGTATTTAAAGCAAACGAGACTCGTGTCAATTGAGGAGAACACAGCAATCATCTCAACCCCCACCTTTATCATTGCGTCTCAGGTGGAGAAAAAATATGGAGACATGATAAAAACGGCACTTGAGAAAAAGTCTGGCAAAGAAAACCTTACTCTCCATTTTGAATATGGAAAGAGTGCCGGCAAAATAGCTAGATCTGATCCGGGTCCATTATTTGATACAAGACCTATAGAGCGGTCCATCAATCCCAGGATTAAGCATGAATATACATTTGAGACATTGGCCGTTTCTGACTCAAATCAACTTGCTTATACGGCGTGTCAAACGGTCGCGCTATCCCCCGGATCAAAGTACAACCCACTTTTTATGTATGGAACAGTGGGTGTCGGCAAAACTCACTTAATGCATGCCATAGCAAATGAGGTGTTTTCAAAAAATCCTATGGCCAAAATTTTGTACCTTACGACAGAAGAGTTTACCAATGAGGTAGTTGAAGCAATTATGAATAAGTCCACACAAAATATACGGCGTAAATTTAGACAAACAAATTTACTTTTGCTTGATGATATACAGTTTTTGACTGGTAAAGAAAAGGTCCAGGAAGAACTTTTTCACACGTTTAATGCACTCATTGATGGGGGAGGGCAGATAGTGTTTTCATCAGACAGACCACCCTCAGAGCTTAAAAAAATTGAGGCCAGACTAGCATCCAGATTTGAAGGGGGACTTACGGTAGACATTCAGCCGCCAGACTTTGAGTTGCGAGCCGCAATCCTACTTATTAAGGCGCGCAAGCATGGAATAGAAATGACTACCGATACTGCCAAGACAATAGCCGAGCGTGTGGAAAACACCCGTGCGCTTGAAGGGTTTTTGCTAAAAATTGCTACTGCACAAACATCCAAGAAACGCCAAATTACCCATGATGAAACGCTTCATCTCCTGGGCGAGAAGGTTGAAAAATCTAAATTTCTGCATCCTGATGACGTTGTCAGTATCATCTGTAATTTTTACAACATTAAAAGTACACAAATAAAAGGAGAGCGGCGCAGCGCCGTGTTTGTAAAACCCAGACAAATATGCATGTACATCTTAAAAGAAGATGTGGGATTATCATTAGTTGAGATAGGAAATCTCCTGGGGGGACGCGATCACACAACGGTTATGCATGGTGTGGATCGTGTATCTGAAAAGCTTCAAGCGGACGTCCGAATCATGGAAGAGGTAAAAAATATACGCCAGATCATCACGGGATAACCTGTGAATTATGTAGTAGTTGTAAACACACAAATATGAAAAACCCAGTTATAAACAAACAATACACAAAGTTTTCCTCAAGTTATCCACATTTTACCAGGCACGCCTCGTTGCTTTTTTCCACTTATGCCCCTATACTACTGCTACTACTATTTAAAATAAATGTATGAAAGTAAATTTTTTAGCAGATAACTTACAAGAAAAACTATCCCTTCTTGGAAAAATAGTTCCAACACATTCACAAATTCCAATTCTCTCAAGTGTCTTACTGGAGATACAAAATGGAGTGTTTAGTCTTTCATCAACTGACTTAGAATTTGGCGTGAGAGTAGTGCTTCCGTCCCAAATTGAGGAAGACGGTGGACTACTAGTACCGGGGAAACAGTTTATAGAAATTTTATCAACCGTGCCTCGAGGGAAAGTCTCACTCATTCAAGACGGTGATCAAATAACCATACATTCTGAAAATGGTCAATATAAATTCCAAGTAATACCCAAAGAAGAATTCCCAAAGCTTTTTGAAGAAAAAGGCAATAAGCTTGGAGAATATACGCCAAGCGCATTTGGTTCAATTTTCTCAAAACTTTTGTATGCTGTGTCTCAAGACGAATCCCGCCCGCATTTAACCGGAGTGTATATGGTAAAAAAGGACGCGGGGGTAGACTATGTTGCAACTGATGGGTACAGGATGTCATTAAAGCGTGTGAAAGACGGCCAGGGGATAGGCGAGTTGGAGTCAGGCATAATTCTTTCTCCCAGATTGCTTTCAGAAGGTGTTGCGCAGAAAAATGTGGATAAACTCTCTTTGTATGTGTACAACCCAGGTAACCAGGCAATACTTGAATCAGAAAACACAGTTCTTGTAGGACGCCTTATAGAAGGTACGTATCCAGATTATGAGAAAGTAATACCCGTAGGCTCTAAAACAATTTTTGAATTTAGTAAGGCTGAGCTATTAGATGCACTGCGTGCGTCAGCTGTTTTTGCGCGTGAAAACGCAAACATCATAAATCTTACCATCTCACTTTCTAAACTCACGATTTACGTGTCTACAGCAAGTCTTGGAGAGTCCAAAACTATTGTTGAGGGTGTGCAGTCAGGGGATGATAATACCATTGCGTTTAATATTAAATTTGTGCAGGACTATTTAAAGTCAGTAAATGGGGATAAGATAAAACTACATGTGAACAGTTCTGTTGAGCCCGCACTTTTTACCACAGATGAAGATCCTGAATATTTCCACGTAATCATGCCAGTAAGAGTTCAAGACTAGTTATTGCCCGTGAATCTCTTTTATTGATTCTGTGCTATTAAGAATTTCTTGTCCGTATTTTTTTTCGTATTCATCTGGTGTCATTGGATTAAAAAACTGAATTTCGTAAACCTCATTAGTATTAGGGTTTCCTACAAATGCCATGCCTTGAGTGGCGTAAATATACGTGTTTAGGAAATCGCCATAGTATTTTGATCCTCTTACTACTTTATCTGGTTGTCCGTATTTTTCAATAAGTTGTGGGATTGTAGTAAAGTTTGGATCTGACGAGCTTACGGGTAGTAATACACGTTCAAACGAAGCTGTGTTGTTTTCTGTTTTTATTTCATTAGGACGCGTAATAAGGTAAGACGAATAAGAATAATTTGATTCAGGCGCTTTTGTAATACCAGGAATGGCTTCTATTTCCTGATTTGTAGTTTTCCCTATTATAGTTTTTTGAAAAGATGGAATGCTTATGGGATCTTTAAGTATATATTTTGTTGGTTGAGGAGCGATCTGATTAGGGGATAAAGAGGGAGGGGTTGCGAAATATGTTAGCAAAAAAATACCGATTATGATAATTGTTGAGACAAAAATTAGGAGCGTAAGCTTTTTATTATTTGATAAAAATGTATTCATAAAAATAATTATAGAGATTCAGCCACCGCTTTGTGCAATGGAAATTTGCCTCCTAGGTATGGATTAGGAGGGGCATTTTGTCCTGCAGGCCCTGTACAGCTTAATGGTCCTGAAGAAAATCCCGCATTCGGATTAAAATAGTAAGCTAATGTATCGGCATAGTCTTCATTTACACCATTATCTCCTCCCACACACAGTACCGTGTTGGCTGGGTAATATGCAATATAACCCTCTCTCGCAAGCGCATTCGCGTGTTCTACGACCCTGTTTTGTTCGCGCAGTGGACACTTCTGGGCAATATGAGCCAATTCATGAATTAATATAAACTTAAAAAAAGCCTCACCTTGGTATTGTCCCAGATAGAGAGATACTTCTCCTCCAAAACATCCAACTTGTGAAGATATTCCTGATGGTTGTGCCTGGATAATAGACCCTCTTAGAAGGCTGGGAAATGTTGTATTGTTTGTTTCGTGGAGTTTTTCCCAGGTCCATCTAAGATGCGTTGTATCAAATCCATTCATTGTTATCCCAAAAGTGTCAATTAAAGCTTGCCTCAGGTTTGTATCCTCCACATTCGGCGCCGTTGTAGAGGGAGGGGTTCCGATATTAGTTGTAACAGTATTGCTGGTTGTTTTTAATTGAGCGTGAGTTATCGTAGTAAAAAAAAGCAACAGACATACAGATATGGTAAACGGTTTAATAATAGTATTCATTGCAAGTATGGATAGATGTTGTACTGAATATTGAAATCTTGAGGGTCAAAACCTTGATCTTGTATCCAGCTGAGCGCAGCCTGTTTCTGGGCTTCCACAGGGCTTTCTTTGATTGTTATCATCAAAACTTCTGAAACAGTAAGGTATTCAATGTTAAAGCCTGTAGAAGAGTAAGGCACCTGCTTTAACAGCTCATATGCTTCAAGAGGGTTAGTTTGTGTAGTGATAGAAGGCGAGGGGTTGGACAGTTGGAACGGTGTCGGTTGAGGTGGCGTGAGTGGAGGGGTTATGGTTTTCTGGGACTGTATAAAGAAGAAAGCCACAATAATTAGTAGAACAATAACTCCTGCTGTAAGTATAAATATTAGTTTTCTCATTGGTTTTGTGTTGCTCTTATTTCTTGATAAAAATTCCAGACTTTAGTGTCATATGTTCCGCTAGTATTACTACAGGCAGGCACATTAATATTTGCGAAGGGATTGCCCGCACAATAGGATATGGCAATCGCCCTAACCTGTGCTTCAGTAAAGTCTGTGGGGTTGTTGCTAAAGCCAAAATCTCCATCATATCTCTCTATTATATCCCGTGTGTGTCTTGCTTGGCCATATACTGCATCAGTTGCGTATCTTCTGTCTCCCGAGGCACCACTTATAGTAGGAATCCTATCTTTAACACTATCCCAAGTAGTATTGAGAAATTGCGTTATTCCCCTTACATCAGAACCAGGGCAAATTGGGTTACTTTTTGGATAGGCGCACGTATTATAAGCATATCCACGCTGAATTAGTTCCGGGAGCTGGTCTTTGGTTGGGGCATCATCAGCAAGACCTGTAAACCAGCCAGACTGATTAAAAGTTGTAAAGTCATCGTTACTGTATGTGTCGTGTGCTCCACTTTCTGTTTTTGCAATAGCGCGCGTGAGAGCTGATGGGACATTGTATTCTCTTGCCGCTGCCTCAAAGGTTGCAACCAAACTGTCTGATGGCGGCGCAATCATACCGCCTCCCGCAGGTGTTGCGAGAGCATACACCGTATTATTCACTCGAATATTATTTTGTGTTGGTCTGAGCCTTACTATAAGTGGTGATGCGTTTGTTGTATCAGAGAGTTTCCACGACACTCTTTTAGCGTTAGCGTCGTACTCTGCTGTTGGACCTGCGCTCACAAACTCTGTATTGGTGGGAAGATCATTGTAGACCGTAATAGTATCAAGCCTTGTGCCTTGTTGCGGCTGTGAATAGGTTGCTGAGTATTCAATAACACACTCCGGGGCGCTTGTGTCACCGCAGGTGTTAATGGAAGGCGGGCCCGTAAGTGTCAGAGTAAAACCGGGAATGGGGTTTGCAACAGGAGTATTGCCGTTATTTTCCTCATCATTTCCATTACCGCCTCCAGAGTCTCCGCCCCCCATAATGGATGAAATTATTATGATAAGGGTTATTGCTGCAATTAGTACGAGCACTGCAATTCCAATAAAACCAAGCGTTACGGGGTTAAAAATAAGCGCGCGTGCACCAGTTTGAACAGCAGTTTGAACAGCCTTTTTTGCCAGTTGTTGGCCCACTTTCTTGGCTGCTTTCCCACCCGCCTTATTTCCTATCTTTCGTCCCAATGCATTATTTACATTTCCCGCACCCGGTGTTCCAAATTTATTCCAAGCTTTATTCCAGAATTTGTTGGAAAGACTTTTGGGAGAAGTCCATTCAGCATATGGATTTTTCCCCTGTAGTGCAGATCTTAGTTTTGAAGGTGGAAGTGTTTGTCCGCTTTGTACTTTTTGATTCTGTTTTTTTAGATACTGTTTGCGGTCATACATGGCAGCCCCCAGTGGGGAAACAGCATATTTTCCATATTTCCATGCTTTTGACTGCCAAACCTTTGAATTTCTAATCTTTTGAAGCAGACCAAGCCTGTCATACCCCTTTTTAAGCGCTTTGGATACAATTCCTTTGTTCCATGCCTTTTGGTATTCCTTGGCTGATTTAATAGATTTTTTGGCTTTTTGTTTTTTGTCCTCAGGAATGGCCTTATAAAGTAGACCAAGAGGGGTATATTTCTTATAGGCACTGGCGTACTTCCCGAACACAGATTTAGAAGCACTTTTGACTACTTGTGTTTGTTTATTTTTGACTTCCTTAAATTTATTTTGAGTGATTGTTTTAGGATTTTTAGCAATACCCCCCAACATATCCTGGGTTGACTTAGGAACAAAACTTTTCCAAATCAGACCAAGCGGGGTATATTTATAGAATTTTGAATAATTATTAATGGCTTTTTTGCCCCCGGATTTGGTTGTTCCTTTTATATCTATTTTCAGGGGAGGGTTCTTAATAAAATTCGTGTGCAGTGCCGCTTTTATGTTTGTTTTTATACTCTCCGGAACTAAGTGCTCCCACAGTAATCCTCCAGGTGTATATTTAAGGGCTGTTAAGGCGCCAGTTTTGGCAGCATTACTTGATGCTTTTGTGAGAGTTTTAGGTGCTGAAAGAATAGTTTTTGTGGTGTTTTTTGCAAATTCTCGTTCTTTTTCTCCAAGATCAAGTTGTCCAACTAAAAATCCAAGCGGAGTATATTTATAAACACTTCCGGTTTTTTGTAGGGCTGCTTTTCCAATTGCCTTTAAAATAGTTCGCTTTGCAATTGGGGTTGGGGGCTGTACTGCAAAAGGAGCTGTTTTAATCTCGGTGGCAGAAGTTGCCTTTTGAATAGTTGGTGCTAATTCGTCTGATGTCGAGCTTTGTGTATTTAGAGGGAGTGTTGTAGGTTTTGGCTCACTATACGTTATTTTGGGTGTTTGATTTTGAGGCGGAGAATCTATGGGCACATCTTGCGTTGTAGAGGATGAGAAAGCTGGTGTTAGGTTCACAGCTGACGTGGAAGGAGAATCAGAACCTGGCGAAGCAGTTATGGTAGTAGTTGGTTGGGTGGTAGATATGTTTTCAGTAACTTCAGTGGTCGATGAGCTTGTAGGGCTAGTAACGGTATCAGCCTCTGCCTCCTCGGTTTGTTTATTCGGTATTAGTTGTTCCTTTTCATGCTTGTCATCTTTATGTTTTTTTTCATCATGGGGAGTTTCTGTTTCTGCGTGTTGTAGTTCTTTGCTTATTTTGCTTCGTTGCGTGTCAATTTCGGCTTTTCTTTTTTTGCCTTCCTCAATAGTTAATAATCCTTTTCTAACTTCTCTTTCTATTGCAATGTCATCAAGCTCTAAGCTCTTAATTTGCTCACGAAGCCTTGTAGTATCTGTCGTTGCTGTTGCCATACTTATCTAGGAGTAGTTGGCTCCACAGGTTGCGGGCCCGGTTGTATTGGCGGAGTAGGGTTTTGCACAGGTGCGGCTGGTTGAGGCGTAGCGGGCTGAACGGCAGGTTGAGGTTGTGCAATAGGCTGTTCTGGATTTGCCGGTACAATTTGTGGCGCCTCATAGGCTACCTCAGGTGCTTGAATACCCGGCGCAGGCGCAGGCGCAAGAGGTTGAGGAGGAGTCACTGGCTGTTCAACTGTTGCTTGAGTTTGTGCGTCAGCCTGTATAATTTGTTCCGCTTGTGGAGGCAGGTTTCTGCTTTCTTCATCTAAAATATCTTGCGGCTTTGACGTAATAAGCTGGTACTCAAAGTTAGAAGCCAAGAACTGCGCGGTTATGTGATTTTGTCCTGCAAAAAAGAGTCCTTCACCCACCTGGGCGGTTAGCAAAAACTGTTTTTCTCCTTCAGATAGATTTAGGGTGGAAGCAAGCACTTCAACCTCTGATGAATTCTGTTTTAGCAGTATTTGCATAGAGGAATTGGACAAAATTGCCTTCCCATAGTCTGATGACAAAAAGTCTTCAATATCCTGAGTTAAAGTCGTCACACCTAGGTAATATTTGCGTGCACGTTTTGCAATTCCCTGGAGAAAAGCGGCAGAGTCTGGATTTCGCATTAAGTACCAAGCCTCATCTACAATCAGGATTCTTTTCTTGAGTTTTGTTCTGACTCTGTTCCAAATAAAGTCCAAAATAACCTGCATTGCCACAGGGCGCAGGGCGTCTTCAAGCTGTTTTATGGAAAACACTGTCAGCTGGTTTTTAACGTCATAATTTGTCTGGGCATTGAGCAGCCCTGCAAATCCTCCTTTTACATATTTTTCCAGTCTAAACGCTAGGTCTTTTGCTTCCGGTTCTTCCACGTTTAAAAGAGTTTTATACAGATCTTCCAGAATTGGTGCTTCGTTTGAGTAAGTTGCAGGATCCGGTGTTATTCCTTTTTGCTTGTATGTTAGAACAAGCGAGCGGTCAAGAATTGCTTCCTGTGTTGGCGAAAAGGCACCTAACATGGTTTTGAGAAGTGAGTGAAGAGACAGTATTTTAATACCCAATTGTGCCTCAGTTCTATCATCTGATAACAGTGCAAAAGGGTTTATGCGCACTTCAGAGTCTTTGGAAAATGAAATGTATTCTCCGTCCAGTGCGTGAGACAAGGTTCTGTATTCATCTTCCGGATCAATAATTAATATTTCTGCGTCAAACATCATTTGGCGCAAAATCTCAAGTTTTACCAAGAATGATTTTCCTGATCCTGATTTTCCAAAAACCACAGAATTTGCGTTTTCAAACGAAAATCGGTCAACTATTACAAGTGAGTTGTTGAGGGTGTTAACACCGTAAAAAATACCATTAGGATGCGAAATTTCATATGACGTAAACGGGAAGGTGGACGCAACTGACGTGGTATCCATGTTGCGAGTTACAAATAATTTATCTTGCCCAATTGGAAGCGTTGTTTTAAACCCATCTTCCATCTGAAGAGTAGCGGGTTTAATGACAAGCAAGTTGGAGGCAAGCAGTGATGTTAATTCATTTGTTTTGCGATCCAGCTCCTCAATACTTTTGGCTGAAAGCGTTATATAGAGTCCAAACTGAAAGAATCGTTCTAGGCCGCGGGCCAACTCTTCACGCAGCGCAATTGCGTCTTCAAGTGCAGCACGTACTTTAGGATCTGATTCAATTCCGTTTTTGGCGTCAGACTCAAGTGTTGCTTCCATTTCTGCAACCTTGCGTCGTAAGTTGGACAAAATATCCTTACTTTCGACAGGATACACAAACATAGAGATATTCATGGTTTCTTTGTAGTCAATTAAAACAGATAGCCAGCTCGGGGACACTTCACGCGGATAATCTACTACAATAAACGTTCTATAAAATGCATCTCCTACGCGGATGTTTTTAAAATCCACTTCAACAGATGAGGGCGCAATAAGGTCCACAAGTGACACCGAGCCTTGTTTCAAGGTTTGAATGCCTTGATTCAGTGCTGTCTGTGCCGCTTTTTGCGGCATCATAGTTCCTGCAGCAGCAGGCACTGCTCCTGGTTTAACTGGCTGTCCAGCTACAAGTGGCGCTGCAACCTGCTGTGCCTGTTGTTTTTTATTTTTTTTACCTATTCCAAACATATATTTAATTTATTATGTATTATCTATAATCTATCATTTATTTTTTCCATCAATTTTAGATGAGACCTGTTAGTTGTTAGATAAATTTAGATGATTATGTTCTTAATGTCGCTTGAGCTAAAGTCAGTTGTGATATTTTGTTGGTTAAACAGCTCAAAAAACACGCGGGATAATTCTTCGGCCTTAAGCACTCTGCTGGAAAGACCAATTCTTTCAATTTGTGTCATAACGTTTGTGCGTTTGGTGGCAATGGAATCATTTACCCGCTGGGCATAGTCTTTTTTGCCGACAGTAGGTCCTAACTCAAGGGATGTAAAAGGAATTACCACATACGTTTTTTTGTCCAATAGACCAGCGTCTTTAATAAGTTCTTGGATAAAATCGCGGTATAAGCGTAAATGCTCAGACACCCTGGCGTTTTGAGTAACTGATATTTTGTGATCTAGAGAGCCCAGATAAGAGGTCAAATCTATGCGTTTGGAAATAATCACTATTTGAATTGCAAATGACAAAGAATTCAAAAGCGACATGTAGCCATACACGCGTGCGTTTTGTTCGTCTTGAGAGAGTAAAAAGAAGTTAACACTGGAAACTTCCAAGATAGAGCAGGCATTGCGTCCTCTTAAAAGCACCACTTCATCGTGAATATCTTCGATCTCAATAAATTGTTGTGTAGTCGATTTAATTTTAGACATAATTTTAAATTATGGATGAAACATCCTTCTTGCTCATATAGTTTGTCCAAATAATTCTCGGCGTAATTTTTCCCGCTGATCTACTGACGTTATTTCAATAACGGGAAGCACTGATCCGTTAACCTCAATTGTTTTATCTGTAAAATCCTGCTTTTTAAGCGTGTCCTCTAGGTGAATAGTGTATGTGCCGGGTGCCATGGCGGTTGCCGATATAAACATACCGTTTTGTCCTGTTCTGAATGTGCGTTTTGGAATGTTGTTTTCATCCAGGATCTCCACAATTACATGAGGAAGCGGTTTGCCGCGGGGGTCACGCACAATTCCTTCTATAACATTTGGTGCCTCATAGGACGCGCGCGGGGCGGTAGAGACAGGTTGTGTTGTGTTGGGTGCTTCTTGGACATCTTGTGGCACAGCTGCCACTTGTACTACGGTTTGCATTACTGGTTGGGTGGTGGGTTGAGCTTCAATCACAAGGTTTTCCAAGGGTGCTGGAGATGGCAGTGGAGTGGGTACAGGTTCTGCAGCAGGTGCAACCTCTTTTGGTAATGGAGCTGGGGCGCTGGCATTTGGTGTCTGTGTAGATTTTGCAATTTCAGAAGGCATAACTGGTTTTGCCAGGTCTGTGATTTGGGTTGACGCTTCATCTAAAGGAGCCTGTGGTAATGGAACTGGAGCTGTTGCAGCTGGTGCCTCATCAGCCTTAATTACTCTGTTTACAAAACCCGCTGTTGGGGCGCCACCTGTTTGGAACAAAGACGTTACATTTTGAATCCCCTGCTGTTCGTCTTCATCTGCGTTGAAGTATGACTTTGAAAGTTGACTAAATAAAATTGCTTTTTGAGACGCACGGGAATCTGGTGCCGGAACACTTGTTTTTGCCCTGACAGGCGCCTGGAAATCAAAGTAGGGCATATCAGCACCTTTTTTCCTAAAAATGAATTCGTTTTCAGCAGGTAGCGCACGCAAAAAATTCATGATCATTTTGTCCATGGGTCGTCCGTCAATTGGCACAAATGCGAGACCAAGTGCAATAATTGCTGGAATTACCATTAAGGGAATCTTGACAAATATTGGGATAGGCAAAAAGTAGAGGGCAAGATCTATTCCGCCGGCACCTAGTAAATACAAAAACTGCTTGAGCGTTATAGATCCTATAAGTCTAAATTTAAATCCGGTAACGTCTTGTGGGATTGGGTGGTTCTCCATAAATATAAATAAATTAATTGTCTAATTGCTGCATTGCTAAAATTGTTTAAAATAGCAGACAAGCCGTTTAGTAAGGTAGCAAATACTTGCGTTATATCGTTAGCTTTTTATTTGTAAAATTAATCAACTGGTGAATTTCTTTAGGCAAGGCAGACAACTCTATTACAATGTGATCAAACTCTTCTTTGGTTACGACATGTCTTGCGAAAGCTTTCTTAGTCCAGTCTACAGATTCCAGTGTGGAGGCATACCCAATATAATAAAACTTAGTCTTGTCTTTTTTTGAGTATCTTCCAAATCCTTCAGCAATATTCGCTGATATAGAGTCGGTAGAGCGTATAAGTTGTGCGCCAATAGTGTGTCTTGCGAGAGTGTGCCATTTTATAACCAAGCCCCACACATAATTCGACAACTCAAACGACCTTTTGTAGCACGAAAGCTTTTCAACAGTAAGGTATTGAGTATTTTCCATAACAATCTAACAAGAAAGCAATCAAGCAATTTCTACTATTCAGCTTACCTCGTGAAACATTTGCATGCAAGATCATCAAAATGGGTCAAAAAAAAGAGTTTTTGTGCCTGGTGTGAAAATAGCGTTGACTTTCTTATAAGCTTTTCCGTAATATTAAGTTGTGAGGCGCTTGTGAAAGAAGCGTTGTCTTTCTGTCAAGAAGGATCATTTAGGAAACTATACAATAGTACCATGGAAGTAACACCAGAGGAAAAGAAAAAAATTGAGAAAATGATTGTAGACACGTCAATAGATGCACTTGAGGCGGGAGCTATAAGAGAGTACGATTTAAGTGTGATAGCGGATTTTGTACTCAAAAAAATAGACACCGTTAAAACTCAAGAAGAAATGCGGGTGTTTCTGGAAGAATTAGCGACCAAATGGCAGTTTTTCCTCCCAATAGAGAGATTTTTAGAAGGTGAAATTCAGCATGTAGGAGAAATGAAGGCTATAACACAAGCTCAAGCACATGCAAAAGAAGGAAATGTAGAGTCAGCACTAGCTGCAATAAAAGCAGCATAAACATATGACACTTAATACAGAAAAAAGAATAAATAATATAGTAAGAGCCGGAGTAGGCGCCGAGGCGCGCACGGGCGCTGATGCGCAAGAAGCAGCGCACCACAAGCGTGTTGCTGACAGGTTCCATGCCGATACGAAGCATATGAGTCCGCATGAAATTATGGCTCGAGCTCGTGGAGTAAAAATCGACGAAGCAGCCGCGAGAGAAAACATAAACCAAAATATTGGGACCGTAGATTCAAAAGGGGCAGTTACGAGAACGGCAGACGAGACAATAAGGTACACAGATGTAAGCAATGCAGAAGAGGTTGCCAGGAACATTATTCAGAAAGACTTTACAAGTCTTACCATAGCAGAAAAAGATGTAATGCGTAAGGGTGCGCACGATGCGCTTAAAGAAATACCTGAAACAAAACCATTATTGGATGAATATGCCGGAGATCCAGCGGCTTTGGATGCTTTCATTATGGGCACTTTAGGAAACTTGGATGATTCAGGTGACCTAAAGGCCTCATATGCAAAACAATATAACGAAGTCTTTGGTCGAGAGCGAGTAGTAAGCCAAAAGACAATTGAGGCACAGGCAAAGGTAGACGAAGCAAAAGCAAAAGTAGACGCCATTGATGAGAGCATTAAAGCAAACAATGCTGCATCTGCGGAAACTAATAAAAAACTAAATGAATTTGCAGCACCAATTGTAGGGGGAGTTCCGGTGCCGGGGCCTAAAGCATTCGAATTAATGGCCGAAGAGGGTAAGGTATCAGCGTATTTAGCTGGGGTAGGAAAGGGTGGGGCTGACATCGCTGCAATGCGGGCTTCAAAGAGTACGAATGAATTAAAGTTACAGAATTTGAAGGATAAGTATACGGCAATTATGGAAAAGCCCGTGGGAGGACCTGGTACAACATACAATGCTGCTGCAAAGGCTGCAGAATTAAAGGGCGTTCAGGATCAAATAGATACTGCGTCAGGGGTCTTGGAAGAGGCGGAGCTTATTTTGCCAGAATATGATAGAGTAGCTACAAAAAGAGATGCCTTAGCTGCGGAGGAGACAGGACTCAAGGCAGAAGTTAACAGACAATATCAAGAAGACTTACGATTAAAAACTGAACGTGTTGCTGCTGCAGTTGAGCACGCAACTTTAAATGGAGATCTAGATACCGCAAAGCTTGAAGAGGCGGATAAATATGTAAAAGATGCGCAGGGGATTATGAAAGATGCGGTTAAAAAACTTTATGAACAGCGCATACTAAAAGCAGCAGGTTTGGAGGAAGAGGCATACCAGAAAATGATTGATGATGAAGTTAACCCTGCGGCAAAGAAGGTTTTGGAGCAGGCACGGGATGGAAGATGGAGAAAAATAGAAGACTCGAAGCTTTCTAAAATTCCAAAATTAAGACGCGGAAAGAATCTGGGACATGGGGAAGTAGAGCGGTTTGATAAAAAGAGAATAGAGTCTGACATAAATATTGTAAAAACACACGGGGAGAAAGGACCCGAAGAGATAGTTAAAAATATGCTTCAAAATGAAAAAAATCACGCAATTGATCCCGTTACCGGTAGTCTTATGTACGATGCACAGGGTAAGCCTGTAATGGAGAGGGTATATACAGATGACCAGATTGATAATATGTTACAAACACCTAAGTTTAAGGATCAAGTTATCCCTGCGGTTAGGAATAAGTTGCTTGCCACGGCACTAAAGGCCGGTGTTTTATCTGAGAGAGACTCTGAAATGGTGCAAAATGTATTAGGTGCAGATGCTATCTCAACGGCAATGGAAGCGCACAAAGAGTGGTTTGAGCAAAAGAAAAAGGAAGCAGGGTTTGCAGGCAAAACCATAGATTTTATTAAAAAGCATCCTAAATTTGGCTGGTGGTTGGCTATTTCTATCTTTTACCCACCGGCAGGATTACTTTTGGGAGGCGCATTTGCGACCAAAGAACTATTTGCAAAGAAAAATGAACATGCTACTGATGACCACAAAGAAGATCATAAGACAGAGCCAACATCGCTTTCAGAACGAACTACGCCTCCACCAGTAGGAACGGCTACAGCACCCGCCGCTACTCTTGCTCCCGCTGCATAATCTTTATAAGTGAAAATATTATCTTCCAACACCAAGCTGGGAAGGATTTACCCCTGTAAATGTGGAGATGAAGTTAATTGCAGCAAATGCCATGAAGATAATAACCAGTCCAATTATCGCAAACGTAATTCGCTTACGTGCTGAATCTACTTTTTCTTTATCCCCGCCTGACGTTACGTACTGAAACGCGGCATAGGTTATGAGAAACACGGCTACAACGGCTGACAAAACAAGTGCTGCATTAATGATATTTTGGATTACTATAAATGCGCAGCCGAGTTTAGGGGGGGTATTAACATCTACGACCCCGCGGTCAAAGCACTTACCCCAGTCAGTTGTAAACAAATTCATATAGTAAAAGTATGCAAGGAAAAAGGTAAAAATGCAAGAGAAGAATGTCTAGAACTTTGTATTGTTAGGGTTACTTAACGTAGGCAGAGTGAATCCTGAGAGTCCAGAGCCGGTCACAATAGTTAGTACAGTATTTACGATAACGTAGGCGAGTATAACTACAACAAGTCCTACGATAGCGGCAACTATAGTACTTCTTGCGGCGTCAACTTTACCCTTATCTCCGCCTGAAATAATCCATCTGAGTCCTCCCCAAAGCAGGAAAATAAGGGACGCTATAACTCCGATAACAATTAATGAATTTATGATAAATCTTACAAGGCCATTTGCGTCTGTAGCAACAGGACCAATAGCTGTAGGTACAATATTAACTGTTCCGTTACCACCAGGATTAACAGGAGGATGGCTGCCTGCAAATGCGCTACCTGCTGAAATAAGAAGAAGTACGCTTAAAACTGTTATGTGGGTCAGTGCTTTTTTCATGTTCTATAACCATTAATGCACACATTCAAAGTGTTTGTCAATATGCGAATTTGAGTTCATTTATTTGCAACATATAACACCTGCTCCACAGGATCCAATAGGATTTCCTGCAGTACAAAACTGGGGGTCACAAAATCCACCGCCTGCTCTGCATTGGGTTGGGTTTGTTATATTAACGGGACGGCTACTACTACCTCCTGTGGATTTTCCAAATCCTGAGAGAACAGAAACACCTAAAAGCATACCTACAGTTTGGACTATCACAAAGGCTAATATCATCACAACCAGCCCTACTATGGAGAATGTAATACTACGCCGTGCCTTGTCAAGTTTTGCTTTATCACCACCTGATGTGGCCCAAAGAATACCGCCATAGATTATAAAAATCAAAGCACCTATGACAACCGCCATGATAAGCAAGTTAAGTGAGGCCAGAATAATAGTTTGAGGAGAAGAGGCGCCTGAGGGAATTCCCGGAGGTGTCTGAACCTGCCCATATCCGGGAAGTATTAATGCTAGCTCTTTTATAGTATTCATAGTTATGGATTAAGAATAGGATCTTGAGATCTTAAATCAGGATCATTTTCAATTCCTCCCGGCGGTATAGTGGGGGCTGCAGCAGGCGACTCAGGAGCTGATGGCCCAAAGCCTGGCAGCTGCAAGATATTTACCCCAATAAATTCCAAAATGGTCACTGACAAAATAATAAAGATAAGTCCCATAACGGCTGCTGTTATTTGCTCGCGTGCTTGGCCTACCTTTTCTTTATTTCCGGCAGATGTCATAACTGTATATCCCGCCTGAATAAAGAAGACTACTGCTGCAATTCCCCCGATTCCCAAAACTAGTCTAAATAAATCCCGTATAAAGAATATAGGTTCAGTTCTAATAGTTCCAAGAGCTGTACTAATCCTAGTACAGTTTCCATCCGAGTTTTTAAAACCGGTAGGACATATGGGGGCGGGTGCAGATTGCGCGCCCTGGTAACCTATCTCTTTGCCATACGGGTCTTTTATGTATGCCGAAACTGTCCCTGACTTATCCCCAGCAGCTATGGTAAATGGTATAAACCAATACGTAAAATCGTTTTCCTGGCACTGGGGATTGTCGCTCGTAAGAAGTTTTCCATTTATTGCATCTTTAATTTTCAGCAGATATTTCCCTGCAGTCAACTCATCAACGCTTCCTTCAGGTTTCACTGACAGCCGAATGGTTGCGGTTCCCTGACCGGAACCGCCCACATACAGACACTTGCTTTCACTTTGATAGTCGTTGTCAAAACCTTCAACTACCAGCCAATAGTCATTATATTGGTCACCGTTGGCAACTGATCTATCTGCCCATGTATTTCGTCCGTCAAGCGTAACTTTAAGATCATAATACTGTTGAGCTGCCGCTTTTGTTCCTTTGATTTGGTTTATATTAAGTCGAGGTTCTGCCTCTTCTTTTGGTTGAATAATATTGGGGTAGAAGCGAGACACATAGAATGATGCTGAGGCAACTTCAGCAGAGTCAGCTTTCTTCTTTTCATAGAATGTAACACGGTATATCCTTTCAGGATGGAAATAGTCAGTGCCGTCATCCTTACAATCATCGTTGGCTTTGAGTTTATTATTCCCATTTCCACACAGTTTATTTATTTTAATCAGATTTTTACTGCTGTCATAAGTTGCATCTTTTAAATCATCATCATCGCAATCCTGAGGGTTTGATTTAAGACAGTAGTAGTACTTGTTGTCGCCAGCACTTGTTGGAGGCGGATTGGGATATATAAGCGTTACATATCTAACCTGAGCGTCTAATTTCCCATCATTACTTTCGGCCGGCTTATTGGAGAGTAAGAGTGTAAAAGTGGGATAATCAAGTGTTCCACCTGCGCCCTCACTTATTGGGCCTGTTGAGGGGTCAGGAGTATCATTAAAACATGCTGCCATAGTTTCATACACTTTTCCACCCTCACCCTCACGTTCATCTACCCCTGAAAGCCAGTTGTCAATTCTTTTTCTCGTGCTGTCCTCTGTCTGCGGATGACTGTAGGCGCTGTTAGCTCTGTTTATGAAATCTAAACTGCATGTGTCGTAGCAAGAAATTTTAGAATTAGTAGTTATAGGTCCGGTTAGCCAAGCTTCTTGATATTTTCTTACAACCGGACATTGTCGTGCTAGTGCCGGATTGTCTGAATTATCTTTAAATGGTCCACTTGCGGCAACAGTTTGTTGGGAAGGAGTCTGCTGCAGAAGTAGCGGTGCAAGTTTTACAATTGCTCCAACTGCTATGGTTACTATAATAGCCGTCAAAAGTATAGGAATAAGTTTAAATGGTTTTCGTGTGCGTTTTGCCATGGGTATATATTCATGGTAGAGAGGACTACAAAGGAAGTCAAGTAATTGTCTGTATTTATTCCGCCAATCTGTATCCTCGCCCTTTAATGGTGTGGATGTGGGATGGGTTATTTGGATCTTCCTCAATCTTTCGTCTTAACCGGTAAATTATTTGATCCAGCGCTTGGTCAGTTACGCCTTCCTGGGTTTTGGCATCTGACCAGACAGCCGCAATAATTTCCTCTTTTTCGCAGACTTTATCTTTATTTTGGATTAAATAGCGCAGTAATTTAAATTCTGAAGGGGACAGTTTATCTGTTAGTGACTCAGTGCCTTGTGTAATTTCATTAGTAGAGGCATCATAGGTAATTTTTTCATGAGTAGTTTTAGGTAGTGTTTTAATAAACTCTTTGAGTAACGGAATTTGCAAAACAGAATCTTTTAAAAGGCCTGTTAGCTCTAAATATGAGGAAGCAGTTACTTCGCTAAAATTTTCCTGAAGTATTTGTTTTTGCTCCACAGGATTTAAGGCATTCCAGATTTCCAACAGGCAGTTTTTAACCGATTGTTTTGTGAGTAAAAATTCAGGTATATTTTTCGGTGTTGTATCCTCTGCAAGTATTGTTTCAAATGAAATGCGGGATAATTTTCCATGTCCTCCGGAAAGCTGTAATATTTCATCTTTTGCTTTTTTACTCATTTCTTTTCCGCTCACCTTTTCTATGTAGGAAAATCTGAACATGTCAGATGTTTTATCCCCCAAAGGCATGTAGACATTGTTTCCCACTATGAACTCATAAAATTCTTTGTATAGTTCAGGCTCCAGTAGCTCTTCAATGGGACGTTCAAGAGATAGTACACATGAGAAGCGGTACTTCACCCTGTTACGTAACACATTTAAGTTGGTAAAAAATTCGGAAGTTAAGTTAGGTAAAAATGCGTCAAATCTATCAAACAGTAAGATGACGGTTAATTCTTTTTCTAAAGAAAGGTAATCTATGGCTTTTTTAAGCGCCTGAAACAAAATCAATTCATCTGAAAAAGTAATTACTTCTTTTAAAAATGTTTGGATTTGGGCTTGTTCGGAATCCATTTTGCGTTCTGACAAGGAATAAGAAAGGGTTATTAAAATAAACTTGGTGAGTTCAGCCAGGTTTCTTCCCTTAATTTCAGACAAATCCAGGTATACAAAATGGTACCATTTGTAGTTATCTCCCAGGTGGGTTACGCGAGCCTTATTGTTATAAGACAAGTAGCGCAATAGGTTTGAGCGTCCCACGCCAGGAAGTCCCACAACCTGCGCTGAATTCCCTTTTTTAACGAATTCCAGGATTTTTTTAATCTCAGCCTCATGTGTTTCTTCAGGGTAGAGAGACTCAAAATGGGTGGGTAAATCTAATATATCTGTCATAAATCAAAAGTTAAAATGCAAAAGTCAAAAATACAGGTTAAAATTAAAAAGTAATTTTTTGCTTCAATTTTAAAACACCTGCTGCAATCATATTAGCAAGTTCAGTTACTTCTTGTAAGAGGGGAGTAGTTCTGTTTGTTTCTGCAATTTTCGAGTCTTGAAGGAGCAAGAGCCAATATTTAGTTTCATTTGCGCTTTTCAAGGCTATTTCATGGAATTTTTTAAATTCTAATCTCGAGCTTGAAGCTGAGGCTTCTGTTAGGTTTGCGCCAATGCTGGTGCCGCTTCTTAGCACTTGGTCTCCTAGTACCCATGAGCTTCTGTTTTGGGGTAACGTGCTTACAAGAGATATAATATCAAGGCTAAATCTATAGCATCTAGCTTTAAGATCACCTTTACCTTTTGAGTTGTAATTTTGCATTTTGACCTTTAAATTTTACCTTTGTAATACAATTGTAACCTTGTTGTAAGCCTCATATCAAGCGGGGAGCACTCAGATTTTCTTATACTGCTACTTATGAAAGAACACTATATGCCAAGCCCTGAATTGACACGCAAAGCAGCGTATTCTACACTGGATAGGACACGTCCTTTTGAGAGGGTGTTATTTGCTATGGATCAAAAACCACCAGAAGATAGAGCACAAAGACTACGGGAAGACAGAGTCCGAAACTCTCAAGATCTTATCCAAAAAAGAGGTATTACTGTGCCTACCAGCTTGGAAGAAATGCAGGCACGCAGCAGAGCCACCCAGGCTCCCTCTTTGGAAGGTGGTACTGTAGCGCCAAAGCGGGAAGGTACCCCACATGAAGGTGCTGCTCAATCATATAGGGAGGGACAATCTCTTGAGAGCATGATTAAGTCCATAGTCGCAGGAGGCACCGGGGAACAAACGGATGTGGCACGGCTTATCCTTGAGCGATTAACTAATCAAACAACTCAGGATGAGGCAGAAGCTCAGCGAGCGTTGCGTGACGTAATGGGAGAGAGAGGGCAGGCTATGTCTGCATCTCCTTATAAATATGATGCATTTAATGAAGTAAATGTGGGGGATCCGCCAGTAGAAGGTCCAGAAGGTGGAGAGTCACCCAGAAGACGCAGAAACTATGAAGCAGAACAGGAAATATATATAAATCCTGGCGTTATTACCCACCCAAATCTTGCAAGGTTTGTAGAGGAGATAAACGCATTAAATGACTCAAAAAACATGCGGGAATTGACGCAGGGACTGATTGGAAAGATTTATGAAATCCAAGAACTTCCGGATAATCCTGCAGACCCTGAGTATATGAAGCAAAAGCATATGCTTGAGGCACGGGCAAACACTGAATTTCAAAAAATGAGTGTCAAAAATGAGCGTATTGGTATGTATTTACAGGATGATGATAAGGTAGAGTTAATGGTTGATCCACTGGGATGGTTAGACGGGAAATTTGATCAGGTATATGGTATTGCCATGTCAGGTCAAGAGCTGGAGTCACCAATGATCCAGCAGCTGCAGTCACTTGTAGGAGAAGCAGCTCAGTTTTTAAGTAGACGGTTTGAGAAAGAATTTCAGGCAGGAAATTTGGAAAGTCGGGAAAAGTATGAAAAGTTTATAGATATGTTTAATAAAATGCAATCAAATCGTATTAGCCTACTTATTACCAGAACTAACATAGACCAGAAGAACATGGAAAATGTGGTAGGTGCTTATGGACGGTTGAGAACTGAGGGGCTCTTGGGGTCTTTGTCATTTGATGACAATAAGGTGGGCACCATGTTTAACCGTATTTTGGACTACATGGAAACAGTCCGCATGGCTCACGGTGGTGTGGAGCAGCACATAACACCCATTATGATGAAAAAACTGCAAGCATCAATTGAAGAAGAGCAGTTGGATTTTGCAAAAAGAGGTATAGGTATATATAAAGATGAATATGTGAGAGCCAGGGTGCGTGCCCAAGACCAGATAGATAAAATGGGAGGCGACGGGGATATTGCAGGAATTGCTGACTCCTTCCTAAAGGCTGAGATACGGCGCGCTATCAGAACCGGATATGATATTGCAGTATCATCCCAGCAGGTTGCGCTACGTAGTGCCCGTGGAAAAGACCTGAAAACTAAGCTTGACGCATTTTCATCTGACGTGGTAGGTGCTTTTGGATTCTTTAATGCCCGGGCATTTTTAGTAGATAAATTTAACATCTTAAACGAAGAACAGGAGGATCTATTTGCATATCAGCAAATGGATTTGGCCGAAAACGAAGAATTCAATGCAAAAAGTGGAGAGTCCACAAAAACATTAACTAAGAAGCAGTTAATGGAGCGCGGAAGACGTATGTGGCGGGATATGGACGCGGCTCCTGACTTTTTTTCATCAGGGTGGAGAATTAAAGGAATACTCAGGCAAATAGAAGACGTTACAAAATATAAAATTCAAAACGAAGAAATTGTCAAAGGACTTATAAGTGGTCAGGGGGAAGAACAGATGCGTGCTAAGTATGAGCGATACATAGAGGCATATAAGCGTTCAACTAAATGGAAAGTGTCACTGGGTGCCAAAAGAATTGATATGCCCACAAGCAGTCAGCAGGATATAGAAGCGGCAGCCAAGATGGACATTACGCGGGACTTTACACAAGGGAAAATGCACCTAGACAGGGAAGACCTTGAGTCCCCGCTTGGAATGACGCTAACCGAGAGAAACAAGTATATTAGCGACCACAATCTGGATAGTGCAGATATAAAGAAGAAAGCAAAAGACGTATCAAGTAATCTAGGACTTTTCCTGCGTCTTAAGAGTACAGATGCATCAACAGAAGTGTTAGGTGCAGACTTTTTAGGAGGGAAAAAAGAAAAAGATGGCAGGGATAAGGTTTGGAAGAGAATTCAAAAGTTTAAACCTGAGGAGATGATGCGTGTTATGCGCGAACGTCTAGACCCACAGAATACACAAGACGCACGAACGCTCCGCGAACTAAACGGAGTATTTAGCGGTGCAGGAGGAGATTACGATAAATTTAAGATAAAATATGGTGCAGTTATTCATGCAATTCGTGAAGATGCCATGTTAAATGGCTCTGGCCAACCCCTGGATATTCGGGATTTAAATAAGCCTGAATTTGCAAAGCAGAGGGACACTATTAATAAAGCGCTAAATGATCCAGCAGCAACAACAAATCTTGTAGAAGCGTTTGGAAAATTAGATAGATTTGTTTCAAGCAACGATGTCATGAATAAGCTGTTGTATAGCTGGCAGTATGAAGATGTGTACAAAAGAACGCTTTTGGTGGATGATGCTATTTTGTCACAGCTGGAATATCTACCAGAGAACTCAGGACTTGAAAAGTTGTCACAAATTTACTCTGGAGAAGCCGGTGGAGACGCTCTCAAGCGCAACGGAAATGACTTTATGAATTATGCGGCAGCAAGCGGTTTTAAAGTAAGCATATTATCCAAGGAAGGATTTGAGAGTGTTATTAAGGACTCTGAACAATTCCATCAAAAAGTGGCAGCATACGAAGGCCCGGACGCTGGAGCCCGCGTGTTCCGTTATAGTGCAGGAACATTTATGCGCTATTCACTGCAGGATCACTGGGCAGATTTATTGCAAATCGGAAATCTTCCATTTAGAATGGCCTCATCTGAAATTCAGAGAAAGTTTGGATATGGGCAAAAACCCATTACTGCAGAAGACGCGCGCCAAAAGCTGGATCACATCAGTGCGTTTTTGACAGGAAGAAATAGTAAGGAACATCCACATAATGCACACAAATATTATAATCAATTAGAGCAATTGCTTAGAGCAGATGGTGGGTCTATGTTTAGGGATAAAGCAGCCACGATCAGTATTTATATGATCCTTTTACTCCTGTTGCTCCCTGCAGCCGCCGCCGGAAAAGCGGTTTCTGAAGCAACACATTAATACATACGTACAAAAAGACAAAGACTATTATTTGACGATACCAATAGCATGAAGAAATCTTTTCGGAGCCTGCATCGGCTCAAGCTTTCCATCTTTTCCTACATGAGTGTAGTTTCCAAATGCTGTATTTGTTCCAACTGCTCCCATAGCTCGTCCTGCATTAAATCCTCTCTTAATATCTGTTAATCCAAAGTCCATAGCTCCAATTGCTTTTCTGACTCTGTCTAAAATACTGGGGGTGGATAATATAAACCCAAATCCTATGAATGAGGCTACGGTTGTGTTGCCGCCAATTGCGTCTCCAACAAGTGGAGGAGAGAACAAGGGAGCTCCGCCTGACAGACTATCAATAATGGTTTTTCCGAGTAGAATAACTCCAAATGTCATAGGGAATACTGATAAGTGTCCGGCAAGATGCTTAATCCATGAAGAAAAGTTAAGTTTAGAACCAGGGAACACTCCGCATGCAATCCAAAGAGGTCCCATAATAGTGTCAACTAGTACATACGCAAATGATTTGATGAGTGTAAACCATACTCTAAATAAAGATACGAGGATTGCAACCAGCACCACAATAAAGGCTACTACGGTAAAGAGGCCAATTACAACTCCTTTGAAAAATGACTCCACAAAGTCACAGCCTTGAGACCCAAAAAGGAATCCAACGCCAGGAATGCTTTGGAACTTTTCTCCCACCCCCCATGGAATGTATCCAATTGCACTAATCCCCCCACTTAAGCCAAGTTTTGCTGCCTGACAACCTAGATTTAGAGCACTTAATGGTCCAAAAAATATTTCAAAGAATGATGAGATGGTGGAGTTAAGAAAATCTATTGCAAGAACTCCCATAGCCTTACTGATACCGTAAGAAATAGTGCTGGTGAGGCCAATTATTCCCGGGACATTATAGCCTGGACTAAATGCTTTGTTAACTGTACTGAAAATATTTGAATCAGGATTAATATTGGAAGGCGTTATGTTATCAAATGCTAAAATTATTAAAAACATTAACACATACATAAGATCTATTAAAAATCCTGCTATAGCATACGAAAACGTGACCATGATGAGTGCTATTACCACTTTTGGTATTTGATTTTGAATAGACATAACGGTTCTGGCATCAATTTTGACTCTGAACATAATTGCCAAACCTATAACCGTAAAGGCGAGTACAAAGAATAGGTACGCTATGTCTCTGAAGCGAGTCCAAATATCAATCAAAGGTTGGAGTCTGTCATAACCTAGACCTTCGGCGTCATAGGTTAGAGGGTTTTCCTGAGCATATGCTTTTTGCCCTACACCAAAATTCTGTGCCATGTATGTGGTATATCCTCCACCAGAAATAGGAATAGAAAATGTGCCTCCAATAAGACCTCCCATAACAGTTGCTGCATTTGTGGAAGAGTCAGTGGCATACCCAAGTTTTCCAGTAGATGAGTCAAATCCAAGACATTTTCCAGATGGGTCCAGCGGATTTTTACCTGAGAGAAGGCAGGTGGTGCTGCCCAAAACTTGGATAAAAACATTTTGACTTAACGTGCCAAGATTTCGGGGCACATCAGAATTTACATTGCCGTATAAAAGCTCTGTGTTTGAAGCATTCGAAGGGGTGGAGGGAGTTGTAGATGTAGCGGGTTTTACAAGTGCGTTTTCTTGTGGTGCTTGGGCCGCTGAGGGACTCAATGTTATGACCAGTAATAAAAATAATGCAATAAAAGAAACACGCTTAATTCGTTTCATAGGGTAGGTATATTCAAGTATTGCAAGAAACAAATAGGCTTGTCAAGCAAGCGTCCAGTCATCTTCCTACTTTATTATATAACGAGTGTTTGACAAGGAGATTTTTCTGCAGTATTATTCAGATACGTACCAGCTACCATGAAACACAAACTAGTAAGTAATATATTCTTGGCCATTTCTTTTGTGTTTGTTTTTGTCACTCATGTATATGCCCAAGAGACTACACCTTCCCTTGAGGTAACCGCTAACCCCACACCAACGATAGTTGAAGAAGTAGAATATACGCTGCCGTATCCAGGGATGCTACCAGATAATCCTTTATATAATGTAAAGGCACTGCGTGACCGTATTATAGAATTTTTGATTTCTTCCCCATTTAAAAAGGCAGAATTTTATCTACTTTCTTCTGACAAACGGTTTAACTCCGGCTATTATTTGATTATGAAAGACAAAGATGACATGGGGGTTTTGTATATTTCAAAGAGTAACAATTATATGGACATGGGAATAACGCAAGCGCAAAAGGCAAGTGACAAAGGGGAAGCATTACTCAAAACTATGAAAACAGCCATTAAAAAGCACACCCAATTAATAAAAGAATTGACACCAAAAGTTGATCAAGAAAATAAATCAAAACTGAAATATGAAACTGATAGACTGAACAAAATGCAGTTACGTATAAAGTAAAAAAAGCCCTCTTTTCGGCCATCCTTTTTAACATATTTTATGTGAAAAATGTGTTCCATTTCTTACACTATAGTACTGAAGCTAAAAAAAGGGCATGTATGTTTTTGATATAGTAGTTACCTGTTGACAGGATAAATGTAGTGTCATACCATTGTTGGTGGCACTAAATGACTGGCAGGGAATTTACGCCACATAGGAAAGTACATCATGCATTGTCCATACTGCAAAGGGAATGAAACGGAAGTTGTAGAAACACGAGTCGGGGATGACGGAGCTAACATAAGAAGGAGACGTACTTGTTCAAAGTGTCAGAAACGATTTACGACATATGAACGGATTGAAAACGTACCGCTTATAGTTCTAAAAAAAGACGGAAAACGGGAACAATTTGATAGACACAAACTACAACGGGGAATGACAACAGCAACGCAAAAGACTTCAGTGACAGTACTCGATATAACGCGTATTGTGGACGAAATAGAAATGGAGTTGCGGGGTGGAGAGAGCGTTGAGATAGAAAGTAAAAAAATAGGAGGTCTGGTTGCACAAAAGCTAAAAAAGATAGATAAAGTAGCGTATATCAGATTCTCAAGCGTATTTAGACAATTTGTAGATTTGGAAGATTTTCAAAAAGAATTACAGAAATTAATAAAGTAAGCAATTATTAGATGATTGGATTGTTGATTTCTTAACAATTTAGCAACAGAACAATATATCAATCGCATAGTTATGACACAATTAACAGGACTCTCAGAAAAAGTATTTTTGGATCGCTATTCTTTAAAGGATGAGGCGGGAAATCCTGTGGAAAAAACCCCAGAAGAAATGTGGAAGAGAGTTGCGCGCGGAATTGCAGAAGTTGAAACCAAAGAGACGAGAGCTGAATGGAGGAAAAAATTCTATGAAGTCATGAAGGACTTCAAGTTCTTGCCAGGAGGACGTATTTTTGCAGGAGCCGGCACTAATTATGACGTTACCTATTATAATTGTTTTGTTATCCCATCCCCAAAAGACAGTAGAGACGGAATTCTAGATAATCTTAAGTCAATGATTGAGATAATGGCTCGTGGAGGCGGAGTAGGGCTTAATTTGTCGTCTTTACGACCACGCGGCGCACGCGTCAAAAAAGTAAATGGATTTTCTTCAGGCCCTATTAACTGGGCAGAATTATATTCTCTTGCCACAAAAGACATAGTGCAGCAGGGTGGATCACGTCGCGGTGCTTTGATGCTTATGCTTCACGATTGGCATCCAGATGTAGAAGAATTCATAACAGTAAAGCAGGATTTAACCCGCATTAATGGCGCAAACCTTTCAGTGTGTTTGTCTGACGCATTCATGGAAGCAGTTAAGAATAATGGGGATTGGGAGCTGTGCTACCCGGATCTGGATGACCCAAAGTACGATGAGATTTGGGATGGAGATATGATTGGCTGGAAAAAGGCGGGGGGACGAGTAAAAGTTCACAAGGTTATAAAAGCGTCATATCTTTGGGATATGATTTGTACCGCTGCATGGAGATCGGCTGAGCCAGGACTTCACTTCTTGGAGCGCTCTAACAAAAGATCTAACACTCATTATTTTGAAAAACTGATTGCAACTAACCCTTGCCTACCAGCAGATGCATGGATTCACACAAAGCAAGGTCCACGTCAAGTTAGAGACCTTGTAGGAGTTCAGTTCATTGCTCGGGTGAATGGAAAAGATATTCCTTCTTCAGATCTTGGATTTTTCAAAACCGGAACAAAGCAGTTATTATCAGTTACTACAAAGGAAGGGTATGCGCTTCGTCTAACAGAAGACCACCCTGTTCAAAAAGTTGAAAAACATACTCGTTATAAGGCTTCTTATGTTTGGGAAAAAGCTGGCCAGCTAAGAATAGGAGACAAGATTTCCATTAATAATCACTCTGAAAAAGTCTTCTGGAACGGTAAGCATACCTACGGGGAAGGTTATTTAATGGGCCTTCTTGTTGGAGATGGTACGCTGAAAGAGGATAAAGCAGTCCTGTCTGTTTGGGAAACAAATAATAAAGGAGCACAGAGCGTTATGAATCATGCCTATTCTCTCTCTCAGTCAATGCCCCATCGAAGTGACTTTACGGGCTGGATGGAAGTTCCTCAGCGAGCAGAACACCGTCTTGCATTCTCGTACCTTCGTACTCTCGCTTTAGAACTTGGTATGGAAAGAAATAAAAAGTATATAACTCCTAGTATGGAACAGGCATCAAGTGAATTTTCAAAAGGTTTACTTCAGGGGTTATTTGATGCTGATGGGAGTGTCCAAGGCTCTCAGCAGAAGGGAGTTAGTGTAAGGCTTGCCCAGTCAGATAAAAAATTGCTAGAAGCTGTACAAAGAATTCTTCTTCGGTTTGGAGTTGTCTCGAAGATATATCTTAATAGAAGAGTAGAAGGAATATCTGTGCTTCCGGATGGAAAGGGTGGAAAGAAAGACTACAAAATAAAAGCTCAACACGAGTTATCGATATCAGGCGAGAATATGCTTTGGTTTAAGAATCTTATTGGATTCATGGATTCAAGCAAGAAAGAAAAACTTGAAATGCTGCTGAAATCTTATAAAAGATCATATAATCGAGAAAAATTTATGGTAACGGTGAGCTCAATTTCTCAGGATGGAGTAGAAGATGTATATGATGCACAGATTCCAGGTCTTCATGCGTTTGATGCAAATGGGTTTTATGTCCATAATTGCGGAGAACAGCCATTATCAGCATGGGCCGTATGTAACTTGGGTGCCATGAACTTAACGGCATATGTGAAAGACGGAAAATTTGACTATGATTCATTTGGTACAGATGTTAAGATTGCAACCAGATTTTTAGATAATGTTATAGATTCTACTTATTATTTTCTCAAAGAAAACGAGCAATGCGCAAAAGATATACGACGCACCGGTCTTGGGATCATGGGACTGGGAGACGCGCTTATTATGATGAAGCTGCGTTACGGAGCAGAAGAATCTCTCCCAACTATTGAAAAAATATTTAAAACTTTGCGTGACAATGCATATATTGCGTCATCTGATATTGCAAAAGAAAAAGGCGCATTCCCTAAATTTGAAGCTGAAAAATACCTACAGGGGCACCACATTAAAGCACTTCCAAAGGCAATCCGCGAAAAAATTGAAAAGGATGGAATTAGAAATGCAGTGCTCTTAACAATTGCGCCTACAGGAACCACCTCATTGCTTGCAAATACTACTTCAGGAATTGAGCCGGTTTATGAATTTGAATTTATCAGAAAGTCACGTTTAGGAATTGACAAATTGTATCACCCACTTTATGACGAGTGGAGACGCCAAAATCCTGACGAGAAGCGCCCAGACTATTTTGTATCAGCAAACGACTTAACTCCAATGGATCACGCAAAAGTTCAGGCAATTGCACAGGGCTATATAGACTCATCAATCTCCAAAACAGTAAATGCGCCTAATAACCACACCGTTGACGATGTAAAAGATTTATATATGGCAGCTTACGACATGGGCATGAAGGGGATTACCTACATGAGAGACGGATCACGCGTGGGAGTTTTGCAACGTGAAGAAAAGAAAGAGGAAAAGAAAGAAGAACCAGTAGTACAAAAAGCAGCACCTATTTTACGCCGCCCTGTTGTTATGCGCGGTTTAACCTATAAAACTCAGACTCCACTTGGGGACGCGTTTATAACGATTAACAGTGATGATAACGGTAATCCGTTTGAAGTATTTGTGACTATTGGAAAGTTAGGATCTGACGTGGCCGCTATGGCTGACGCTTTGGGACGAATTATTTCATTAACGCTGAGACTACAAAGCCCTGTGGAGCCACGCGAGAGAGTGAGACAAATAATAGCTCAACTATCAGGAATAGGGGGTATGAGATCCATTGGATTTGGACAAAATAGGGTGCGCTCAGTGCCGGATGCTATGGCAAAAGTGTTTGCTGAGGAATTTAGCTTTAAAGTAAACGGACGCGTGGTAGACGCTCCAAAAGCGCCTATTCAGGCAGATGCGCTTCCTGCGCTTGATACTTCAACTACTGTTTCTGTACCTGTTACAGACGCCCCAGCTCTCAATGGTGCTGCTACAAACGGAGCGTCTAATGGAGCCGCCGCAATTAGTATGTCTAATGGCGCCGGAACTCACGGAACTATGCCGCAATCTTTGGCTGATGTATATGGACAAAAACAGGCCGTACTAGAACAGCCTACGCAGGTAGAACAACTTCCACTGGAAGCAGAACCAAATGTTGAGACACACTCACATGCTGATGTATGCCCTCAGTGTGGAGTAGCAAGCTTTGTTCATGAAGAAGGATGTAGCAAATGTTACTCTTGTGGTCATGCGGAGTGTTAATGATGCATGAGCCAGGAGCAAGGTTAGCGAAAGCGATCTTACAGTTGCGGACACGCAGAGTGTTAGGAATGAATTAAGAGGTATGAATTAGGAATTAAGAACTTGGTTTTTGATTCATATATCTTAGGGAATTACATAGGTAATCATGGTGAGAGTCCATGAGGGTGCCGCCACTGTTCTCCTACGCCAAAGGCTACGGAGAATTCTACGAAGCTTTGAGCAAAGTAGGATTAAACTCAGAAAACTATGTAATTTTTTTTCGCTCGAGCAAGCTCTTTTTTTATGGCCTTCTCGAGTTATCGGGGAGGTTTTTTTATTTTAAAGATGTCATCCTGAGCAATGCGAAGGATCTCGTTCACAGTTGGATTCTTCCCTAGTTATAGTATGGTCAGAATGACAACAACAATTATCATGCCAATTTATACAAAGACAGGAGACCGCGGTAAAACGTCATTATTTTCCGGAAAGCGGGTTTGGAAGGACGACGTGCGGATTGAAGCATACGGCGCCCTAGACGAGCTAAATTCTGTAATAGGAATAATACTTTCTCTTAATGCTAAAACTTCTCAAAAGAACACATATATTAATCATTTACTTTTAGACATTCAAAAAACAATTTTCCCTATTTGTTCATATTTGGCAGACCTTCCAGACATTTTAGGGGACATAGATTTTGAAAACAAGTTAAAAATGTATGAATTAGAAATAGATCATATGACATCACAGCTCCCACAGCTCACTTCCTTTATACTTCCGGGTGGAGGAGTGATGGGTTCTCATCTTCATTTAGCAAGAACTGTTAGTAGACGGGCTGAGCGGCTTATTATAAAGCTGCATAAAAAAAGCCTGCCTGCCGGCAGGCAGGAGAAAGTTGACGTTCGGGTTATCCAGTATGTAAATAGACTCTCGGATTTATTTTTCACTTTAGCACGTTACGCAAATTATATAGAAAAAAAGAAGGAGACTACCTGGGAGAGATAACCATATGAGTGAATTAGCAACTAGGGGAGTAGCTGCAGGATATGAGCATTTCAAAGCTCCTTCGACACGTTTTTTAGAATCCCAAAAGACCAGATTAAGAAATCCATTGGAGGTTGAACGGATAGTCAAACCTGTCTTGGCAGAGGAAGTAGATGCAATAAAAAAGAAGAATCAGCAGGATATGTATTTGTTGCCTGGAACTGGTTTTCAGGTACGTACACAGGTTGATTTGCTTTTAGAAAACCATAAAAATGGTGTACCACTATCTGATTCATTACAGCAAGTTGAACAGGATTTACAAGGGTTTAAAACTGAATATCTACTTGAATTGCCGGTTTTTCCAATTGTTTTAGAAAAGCAAGAATATGAAGGTAAGACACGGTTGGTAGGAGCATTATATGGGGGAAAGCCTTTTGCTGATGCAATCAGTTCTGATGAGCGGGATGGAGTAGTTAAAAAATCTACTGAGAAAATTGAAGAAACATTACTTACTGCAGAGCCTGGGACTATGGTGATTATGACAAGTCCTGCGGGATGGAGTGGGTATCAAACAAAAGACAATAAGTTAGAGCCCCTTAATCCATATGATATAAAAATGGGAAATGCTGAGGAGATAGAATATCCGGATTCACAAACATATTGTTTTCAAGTGCAGAAAGACGGCAGTATCCGTGGATTTACACTGAAAACTGACATGACGCTATCTCAAAACAAACAGCTTCTTAAGAATTTGGGAGTGCCAGAAGACGCGTTTCAGAGTGTGGTAGACAATAGAGCTGACATAAAACGGGTAGTAGAGAGTGTAGTAGTAATTGATCCAAAAGAGGATGAAAGCATTGAAGATATAGCACAAAACATACAGCATATAAAAGGGGGAGAAGTAGCATATAAGGATAGTGCAGATAGGTCGCGCACCTTTGCTGAGATGATGGACCTCTTACAAAACCCTGATAGCTTGTGGACGTTGGATGCTACCGTAAAAAGTTATATTGACCCACTTAAGGCATATATATCACAACGCATCACTGATTCTGATGAGGAGACAAGAGGCGATTTGGAGACAGCAATGGGGTTAACTGCATTAAAACTTATGCATGAAATCCGTCCGCCAAAACAAAAAAAGAAAGTTATGTGGCGCGGTGCAAGATATGACATTGAAGATAGAATAGTATCTCCTTTTGACGCGCAAGACACACTTGAGGAAATGAGGAAAATTGCAGGGTGTGCGGGTGGCGGAAAGAAAAAAAATATTTTGAATTCAATAACTCCCAGAACAGGATTTAATAAGGATGACGATGAGCAGGAATGGTTTAGTTGTCCTAAGTGTGGTTATAGGGCAAGTGGCCCAATTGGAAATGGCCCTTGTCCAAACCCAGAGTGCCGGCTGACACAAGAGCAAGCCGCTGAGGAAGGATATATAGTTTGTGACTAATTATGAAAGACAATTGTGAAGTATGTTTTAAAATAGTTTGCAGAAGGTGCACCTGGGAGCCTGATGAAAATCAAGCTTCTCTAATCCAAGCTGAAAAGCTCACTGCATGCCCAGACTGCGGTTGGAAGCCGGGAGATGGAGCATAGAGTCCTCGATTAGATATTTTTATTTTGCTACAATTCCCTCATGCCACAAAAACTTCCCTATGAGGAATTTTTAAAAACCTTTGAGAAGGTGCCGCGTGTTGCCATAAGTCTTTTGATTGAAAATAAGGATGGAGCAGTTTTACTTGCCAAGCGCTCAATTCCGCCTGAAGCAGGTGCATGGCATCTGCCGGGAAGCTTTATTTTAAAAGGAGAGTCTATAGAGGAGTGTATTACGCGAATTTTAAAGACAGAGTTAGGGTATGAAGGGGGAAAGAAGTATAAGGTAGAGCAAGTATTTGAAGACCTAGATAAAGATCCGCGGGGACACATTATAGATATGATTTATAGGGTAGAGGAGGCACATATTATTCCCCAGAAAACAGAGGAGAGTGCAGAGGTAGCTTATTTTAAAAGCTTGCCGAAAGGTATAGGGTTTAACCATTTAGAAGTTCTCCACACCCTAAAGTATAAGTAAAACCACATTTTAGCCTCAGAATTAGGGTAGAGTCTTATAGTAAAATAACAGAATTGTGGATAACTATGTATAAGTAAAACGGACTAGGCCTATAATTTAGCCATACTATTCTTCTTGAATAAAAAGGGAAGTAGGGTACATAATGAAATTGTGAGTTTCATTCTTGATATTATATTCCCAAAACGGTGCGTGGGGTGCAAAAAATTTGGGACATATGTATGCGCAAACTGTTTATCTAGCATAAAACCGTTTGAGGAATATGTTTGCCCGGTGTGCATGAAAAGATCTGTTATAGGCAAAACGCACCCTGGTTGCAAAACCCCTTACGGTTTGGACGGTCTTTCGTGCGGGGTAGTGTACAAGGGTGTTGTGAAACGGTTAGTGTTTAGCTTCAAATATGAACCATATACCTCTAATTTGAAAGACACCATGGGTAAATTATTTACTGAAATGATATCCCAAAGTGAAGTTTTTATACCACTCCTCTCTCAACATCCTATAGTCATGTCAATACCCCTGTCTTCTAAGAAGCTGAGAAAACGCGGCTATAACCAGGCGGAGCTTTTAGCGCAAGCCCTGGCGCAAGAATTCAATTTGGAATTAAATAACAAAATTTTGTTTAGAATTAGACATACAAATCCGCAATTTAAATTGGATAAGATTTCACGAATACAAAATGTGAAAGATGCATTCGAAATATATCAAAAGGATAGAGATTTTCTAAAAGGAAAAACAGTGTTACTGGTAGACGATTTGGCTACCTCATGCGCAACCCTGCGGGAATGTGCAAAGGTGTTAAAGCGTGCAGGAGCACGGGAGGTATATGGTGTGACCTTTGCAAGAGAAATTTAACGTATTGTTCTTTCCTTCCGGGGAAAGAACCAAAGCCTCCTGTCACAATGTTGCGCTCGCTAAAATTCTCGTTTTCTCGTCGGGTGATATCACCCCCTCCCGGTCAAAGTCTTGCCGGGGATCCCCCTGACTCGATCACTCGAATTTTTTTACGCGTGCTCACAAGTGACGATTTAGAAGAAAGATACAGTATAATACTTATATGAGAATATTGAATAAGACTTGCAGGCAAGTCTTGCGGACCTTACTCGCTATGCGAGGTGCGGTCCTAAAATCTGCGCAAATATGAAAATATTTAATAAATATGTAACTAGAGATTTTGCTATTGAGCAGAAATTTGAGGCAGGAATTGTATTGCAGGGGCAAGAGGTAAAAGCTGTAAAGCTAGGACATGCAGACTTAACCGGGTCTTATGTTAAGATTTTGGGTTCTGAAGCAATTCTTTTGAATGCCCGGATTTTTCCGTATGCATTTGCGCGGACTGCAGGATTTGATGAAAAAAGAACCAGGAAGCTTTTACTGCATAAAAAGGAACTTTTAAAACTGAAGAGTAAGTTGTCAGAAGGGAAGCACACATTAATTGGTGTGTCATTGTATGACAAAAACGGGCTTGTAAAAGTAGAGATTGGACTTGCCAAAGGGAAAAAGCAAGCTGATAAAAGACGAGATTTAAAGGAAAAGGACATGAAACGCGATACGGAGCGTGAAATCAAGAACTACACCTAAATTTAGCTTCAAATAGCCTCGGGGCTGCCAGCTTTGAGCTTGCGAAAACCTGGCACTGAGCAAGGCGAAGTGGACTAAGAGCCTCAAAAATGGTATACTACTACTACTCTTTTCAAGGTCAAGAAAAGCCCTAAAAAGCCTACTTTGAAAAGGATCTGGGGATGCACGCATCGACAGATTTTGCTCTTTTAAAACTGCAAGCCGACTTTGATTTACAGTCGTAAAACAGGAGTCAAAACACAAATGCTAAAAACGACGGAGTCGTTAAGGCACGTGGGCTCGTTGCTCGTCTAGCTGACGGGATCTCTAAGGGGTTCGCCCCTCAGGGATATGCTCTAGCTGCATAAGCTTTTGCATAACGGTTCACACCGTTCATGTTGTTTCTTTTCTCAACGGATAGACATGAACATAAACCAGTTGAGATAGGGCTTAAAGAATGATTGGCTTTAGGTTAGAAAATTAAAATCTTGGAATTGTTTTTCTTGTTAATAAGATCAAAACAAAACGACAATTAATTATTAACTACGCTTGTAGATGTTTTAGAAAACAACATTTGGACGCGAGATCAATCTCGCCATCTCCACATACAAAAAGCACTCTTAATCGAGTGCTTTTTTTGTGGGAATACAGCACCACTGATGTTTATCTTCCTTGGGGGGCTTTGACTTCTACGTTCGTGGGGCTTGCGCCAATCGCTTCAGGTAATTCCTCTAGCGTTTTTGAAACAACATTAAACCCCTCTCCCGGGTATGACGGTTGAGGTGGTGGTGTAGGCAGACCCGCAAATGGATCAGCAAATTCTCTTTTGCTTAAATCCTGTTGAGCCTCCTCCTCAGCACTATCGGAAGTTGTATTATCTGTAAGCTTACCATCTGAAATTTCCTGAAGACCTCCTCGTGCTCCGCCACGTCCGCCTTTTTTAGCACTGGATTCAATATCTAACACTCTTGGCACAAGACTTTGAGATACAGCCGGTTTTTCAATCGCTAATTTTGGAGGTGTAGCTATCTTTTCCGCTATTCGGGGTCCCGCTTCCATGGTTTCTCCTCCCATTTTTCCTATCCCTCGAGCCATACCTCTTGCTATGGATCCAATTGCACTAAGCATGAACTCCTCCTATCTTTTTTCCTTCTTCAATTGCTCCGTCCATGTCTCCGGTTTGTAGTTTTGATTTCATATGAGATAGTACGTCATTCCTAAAATCTTCATCATATTCAGCGCAAAACTTTGCGACAACTGGTTCAATTACTACATATGTGTGGCCCATGTTGATTATTCCCTGTAGTAGTTCTTCTTTTGTTTTGGCTATAATTTTCAAGTATTCTGAAGCGATCTTTTGCGCCTCAGAAGGTTCCAATTTTCCACTTTTTAAATTCAGAGTTAATTGAAATAATAACATGTGTTCTAAGCGTTCTTGAAAATTTTTAAAAGATGTGTCCATATTAAAAATTAATGGAGTAGATTTTATTGTCTCCTGCAATGTATATTCTTTTTTCAGTCTCAGATGCTGAAATTCCTGTTATAGTTCTCATTCCTTTAAGGCTCACTTCACTTACTTTATTTCCTGATTTACCTATGACATACGCCATTTTAGAGGCAGGGTCAGCCACATACAGATTTGTATATTCTTCATCAGTGTATGCGAGGGATTTATTAGAAAGACTTGGGCCATTATAGCTAAATGAATCCTCAGCGCCTCTGGTGAACTTTTTTATTTTACCCTCGTCCACAACATAAATGGATGAGTCTATAGCAATACTTGAAGGATCAGTTAACGTTATGTCACCTGTTAAATACGCTTCTTTCGCATAGGTATTTGGTCTATATTTATTGATAGTTTTTCCTTCCAAAACATATATGTTGTCACCAAATGTGTCAATGCTTTTTCCGGCGGCCTCAAATATTTCGTCAGCATCTCCAGATGACTTTTCAATTTTTTGGACTCCTTTTGAAGTCAGTATAAAAATATTCGTTTCTGAAGCGGATATTCCCTTTGCGTTTTCTGATTCAAAAGTTTTTTCAACGCCTCCAGTGCTGGAAATGGTGCTGGCTGTGGTTCCTCCAGAAATTGTAAGTGTTCCTCCTTTGTTTGTTACAAATGCAATTGTTTTGATGTCATCTTTAGGTTCAAGAAAAACACTAATGGGTGAGCTACCAGATGAGGTGTTTCCTCCCAGGGCTTCTTCAATCTGTTTTAAAAAGTCATCAATAGTTTTGCGTGACTCACTTCCCTCTGGGAATTTATTCAGTTCTGGTTCAAGATTTGTTTTAATTCCCGAAAGCTGTTCGATGGCGAGTGATTTATTAAGGCCAATTACTGCCACTGCTTCGTCAAACCGTTCCTTTTGTGAATCTACAAGAGCTTGTGCTTGAGTATTTAGCTGTGCGTCCTGACGCTTACTATTTTCAAGCAATATTCCTCCACCCAAAACAATGACTAGCACAATAATTGCACCAGCTATAAGCTGCTTTCTTGAGAATCTTTTAGGAATAAGATTTCGAAGACCAGTAAGACCTAGGACAGGAAGCGCAAATTTTGAGCCTTGAGGCATTTCCTCACCTAATTCTAAATGGTCATTTTTTTCTTCCAATTCCTGTTCTTGTGTGCTTACTGTTTCATCTCGTGGCGTTGCAATAGGGGATTGATGTCCGCCCATTTTAATAATTAATCCTGCCTCTAAACCCGTTGACTTTTCGTGAATTAGTAAAGCAAGACTTTCAGCAATTTCATGAGGGTTTGCGTCCTCCAGCGTTTTTGTTACCTCTTCAAGCGGTATAGTTTTTAGAAAACTTCCTGTTGTTAAGATAAATATGTCATGTGTCTCATATTTTCCAGAGAATGTAGCTATAGAATTATTTTCTCCTGCAGCAATTACTGATGCATTGTCTCCTCTTTTTAAAACTATATATCCGCTATTTGCTATAACTATGTACAGCGCATCGTTTACAACAGTGGTCAACACTAGTGAGTAAGTTGTTTCAGAAGGCACGTCTGACACAGATGTTTCAACAGCTTTTTTAATGGTTGCAAGTGATTTGTCATCCAGTGCAAAAAACTCCCGCTGGAGCTTTTCATTTATATCTTTCCCGAGGGCTGCAAGTGTTGTGTCAGATGTTCCTTTTAGGCTTAATACTGTGTAGAGTTTACCCGCGCTATATGCTTGCGCCCAGGTCGTGTCAGTAGGAGATGATACGATTTTACCGGTTGTTATGTGGTGTGTTTCCATGGTGGCAGATATATCTATCTTACACGATTATGACAAGTACTAAAAGTATAAGGGTTACAACGGTTAGGCCGTAACCCATTAATTTAAAGATGGGTGAAAAGGTTACCTGATTTATAACCTTTGTTAAAATATCAATTTGACGTCCGAATACAAGCGTAAAAAGTAAGAATAATAGTAAAAGTACAAAAAGAATTCCCTTGAGAATTAAATCCTGGTTTTGAAAAAATAACGTAAATTGTGTGTATATATCTTCTATAGTCATGATGATGGTTTATCAACTAATAATTCTCCGATTACTTTTCTGATAAAGTTAGGGTCAGGTGCCCTATCAAACTCAATATTTTGCTGAAGTCCTTCTGTTTGTAAATCTACATTTCCATAGTCAAAAAAGCTTCTGATCCCTCCAACCTGGGAAAACGCAACGTCAACAATACTGACAAGACGAGCTTCTGCCAAATGGCGTACTAAGATATTTGGAACATCAAGGTCAATTACGCGTTTGTTGGTTATAATTCCTGCGTTAAAGTACCAGATAGCAAAGTACAGAAGTGAAAAACTAAATACAATCAAATAATAAAAAGCCAGTGTTACCGTTACAAGAATAGGGGATACTGATAAATTTGGGAAAAAGACGGGAGACAGTGGAGCGAGTACTACCGGTAGTATAAGCAATATGATCATAGACAATACCCAAGGAACATTTGTTATTAGGTCGCGTCTTACAACTAGCACAACCTCCTCATCCGCCTCCTGGTTTTGGAAGATTACGTTACTAGGATAATATCCAAGTGACGAGAAAAAATGCATATTTTTCCGCTCATGCGTGTTGGTTCCCGTTTTGTCCACCGATTGTTTAGGTGCTTTTGGGGCATTCGTTTGATTAAGTGCATCTGGCTGTTTTGCAGGTTCTACTGATTTTTTAGGTAATACAAATTCTCCTTGGAGGGTTAAATCTGGCATAAGCTTATTATACTCTACTATTTCTATTTTCTTTCTATATTAAAGAATGCAAATCCTGACTGGGGGATCGCAAGATATCCGGGAGCGCGGAGATTAAATGCTCGCTTAAAGTCCTCACCGGACAGTGAAACACCGTTTATAGTTACATTATTTGTGCTTCCATTTCCTTGAGTAACAGTAACACTGGTTGCTTGAGAAATCCCACCATTGCCAGATACTAAATTTTTTAACTCATCCATACTATATGGGGTTCCACCACCCCAGCAGGAAGTGGTCACAGGGGTAATTCTTCCTGTATCAATACCGGAAGTTTTAAGGGCAAGGGCTGCGTTAACTATGTCTGCCATTTCTTCAGGAGACAGCCATGGATTTGATCTGCCGCATTTGTCTGAAGACACACTATAACCCTTGGTGTACCATGCTTTATAAAGCCATGGAGATCCACCAATTTTATCATAAGACTTGTCTATAAAGCTGGATCCGCCGCTTCCGTCCGTAGTATCCCACCCAATGGGGGAGGCAAAACCACCGTGAGTGGATGCATAGTAGGTAACTACACCTTCTAAAACCTGCCCCTTTGTGGAGTCAACAGCGTCTTTCCAAGCTTGAGGAACGCTGTTTGCCTTGCCATCATTATATACTTGACATGCTTCAGTGGTACATATTTCTTTTCCTTCATTTTTATATCTGTAGGCATATGTACGGGCGGCCACTGCCTGCGCCTTAAGTGCTTCAGGATGCCACGATGAAGGCATTTCAGCAATGCCATACAGATATTTTCCTTCAAAATCTATTTCTCCAAAACCTGCTACCTTAATACTTCCACCCGTATCTTTTGAAACCGGTTCTTTCCCATAATATGCTTTTAAAATTGTTTTAAAATCTTGACCGGACTGTGCTCTACCACGTGCCCCGTATTGACTCATACCTTTTCTATGAGTGTGAGCGCCAAAGGAGAAAACAGCAAAGTATCCGCTTGGGGCAGATTCTTTAAATCCCTTGATTGAGGCATTATAGTCATCTGCTAGTCCCGAGTCACCAATGGTAGCCGTAAATCCTCCTGATCTTTGGTTAATAATACTTTGTTGTTTTGCTGACATTTCAGCAATTTGTGACGACAACGTGGTCTGATATGCTTTGGCTCCATCAACCAATTTTTTAATTTCCGCATTTTGGATATCAAGCTTTGTTTTTGTGGCAGTTAAGATTTGCTGCTCTTCTTCTAAAGCATCTTTACGCTGCTCTAAGTCTACAATTTTTAATGCGATATTTGTCAGAATCGACTTGTCCTGGTCTTGTCCTTTTTTTTGATATGCAATAAGCCTGGTTGCGTTTTGCGCGTCATCAGAGGACAAAAACACTAAAATAGGGGAGAATAAATAGCTTTTAATATAGTAATTTCTGACCGTTTTATTAAACACATCTGTTTGCGCTTCTAAATCTATATACCCTTTATCTATACCTTTTTTCTTAACGGCAATATTTGTTTCAGTAACGGCTACTTGGTTGGTAATTCCGTCAAGCTGTGTTTTGAGTTGGTTTAACTGTACCAGGAAAGGAGCAGTTGCGCGCTCAGATGAGGAGAGTGCGGACTGTAAATCAGCAATTTTTTTACTAATTTCATCCAATTCATCAGAGTATGCTTTTTGTGAAGTTATAGAGAAGGCAAAGGCTATAAAAAATGTGAATATAAATGCTAAAACAATTCTTTTCATGGGATAAAACTATTATAGAGGATTTAGAGGTGATCTTACAACCTCAGCAGCAAATTCTTTGTAGGCGTGTTCCTATTTTGGTATAATGCTAACACTTGGAGCCGTAGCTCAGCGGTAGAGCAGGTGTCTTATACACACCTGGCCACAGGTTCGAATCCTGTCGGCTCCACCAAATTTATTTGTACCAAACAAGATCATTTTTTGCCCCACAGTGCTCAGAAATAACTTTAGTGAATTCACTTTTTCCCAGCGGGTTTGTCATTGCGAGCGTAGCAATCTCAAGAGATCACCACGGCTACCATGTAGCCTCGCGATGACCATGTACTTGAAGGAGGAGAAGTCATTCAATAATTTTAATTGACATTGACTATTTTCAATTGTTATATTATGAACCACAATGAATAATTCTCAGTTTCCAACAAGTCCTAGTAAAAATTTTGAACAGATTAAAAAAGTTGATGAAAATGGCATTGAGTATTGGGAGGCACGGGAGTTAATGCCTCTTTTAGGATATAGTAAGTGGAGTAATTTCCAGAGTGTTGTAATTGAGAAGGCAAAACTAGCTTGTAAGAATAGCGGACAAGATGTTTTTGATCATTTTACCGACGTCGGTAAAATGATAATAATCGCGAAAGGAAGTCCTAGAGAAGCTTCCAGGTCTGTTCAGGATTATAAGTTATCTAGATATGCTTGTTATCTTATAGCACAAAATGGAGACTCTCGAAAAAAAGAAATTTCACTAGCTCAAACTTACTTTGCTATTCAAACTAGGCGACAAGAAATCTCAGCACAATTAGAAGACAATGAAAAAAGACTATTTATAAGAGATGAGGTGAAAGACCACAACAAGAAACTTTTTCAAACGGCAAAGCAGGCTGGTGTAAATAATTTCGGTAGATTTAATAATGCGGGATATGAAGGACTATATGGGATGAAAAAAGATAAAATTCAAAGTAGGAAAAAAATTGGGAAAGATGACGTTTTAGATAGGGCCGGCTCAACAGAGCTTGCCGCCAATTTATTCAGGATAACTCAAACAGATGAAAAGATAAGAAATGAAAATATAAAGGGAGACTACCAATCCAGTAGCACACATTTTGAAATTGGCAAAAAAGTAAGACAAACAATCAGAGAAATTGGTGGGAAAATGCCAGAAGACTTAGTGCCCGAAAGATATATTAAAGAGTTAAAAAAAGAACAGGAAAAATTATTAAAAGGTGTTTTGGGTAAAAAGTTATCTTGATTTTACACCATTCCGCCACCGTTTCCGCTTCCTAATTTTCCTTCACCACCATTAAATGGGTCGGTTTCGCCAGGTCCTAAGTCACCAAACACTTCAAATAATTTAGAGCGTTTTGCAATTTCAGCCTCTACAAGTTCTCTGGGTTTTCCATATTTAAGTCGGGATAATTCTTTAATTAATTCAGTAACGCGTGGATTGGACAATTTGCGCTCTACCTCCAAGTCACGGGTTAAATCCATAGAAAATGGGGGAGCGGGTTCATTTTTAACAACTGTTTTAACATACGCGTGACGTGCTTCTATATTAATAAGATCAGCTTCTCCAAATGTGGGCTGGAATTCATGCTGCAGATAGTTTGCGTCAGCAACTCCTACACGGAAAGACACAATTGTTCCCACGTTTCCAAAAATAGCGTTTTTAATTTCTTCCTCAATTTGCCCTATAAACTGATTGGCTACAATAAGATTTAATCTATATTTTCTGGCCTCTGACAAAATTTGCGCAAAGTCTTTTGTTGCAAAGTTTTGAAACTCATCAACATAGAGGAAAAAGTCGCGTCTTTGCTCTTGGGGAATATCTTGTCTGCTCATGGCTGCTACCAGAATCTTTGGAACTAACACGAGTCCTAAAAAGCTTGAGTTTTCTTCACCAATTTTTCCTTTAGCCAAAGAAATTAATAAAATTTTTCCTTCATCCATAGATTTTCTAAAATTGAATGAAGAATCAGACTGTCCAATCATATTTCTCATCATGGTGTTGGTAACAAACCGTCCGAATTTAGAGGTGATGTAATCCAAAACTTCAGATTTGTGGAAATCTGAGGTCTGTGCAATTTGGTCAGTCCAGTAGCGTCTTATAATTGGGTCTTTCACTTTAGGTAGTAATTCTTGCACAAAATTCTGATCAGTTAAGACACGCATAACTTCAACAAACGTACTTCCCGGCTCTGACATAACCGTGAGCATAGCGTTTCTAACTGCATGTTCAAACCTGGGACCTATGATACCGGTTTGATTAGGGTCAAAGAGTTTATACATAAGACCAATAATGGAAGTTACAACCAAATGTTTTTGTTCTTCAGTGGTAGCCTCAAGCATATTAAGCCCCATGGGGCGTTCTGTGTCTGATGGGTCAAACAAGATTACATCTTCGGCCCGTTCCGGCGGAATTAGAGGAAGAATTAAATCAATAGTGTCATGAGGATCAATAAAGCACACGCCGTGACCGGCCCTAATATCCTGCAGAATCATATCCTTCAAAAACTCGGATTTTCCTACACCGGTTTTTCCAATAATGTACATGTGGCGCCGTCTGTCATCATCTCCTATGAAAATTGGTTTTTCATACCCACGGTATACACTTTTTCCAATATATAATCCTTCTGTAGGGATGCTTGCTGGAGCAGGAGCACTGCGCGCCGCCAGCCAGTGGATATGTGGGGACTCCACGGACTTATTAGGAAAGTGAAAAAGAGTAGCCAATTCATCGGTTGCCAAGATGGATCCTTGTTTCAAAAGCGGGAGTGTTCTATAAATAAAGTCCACCATAAACATTCCCTTAAAGTATTTGAATTTTTCTTTACTGAAAGAATTGTAGGACGAGAACTGTGTAAACGATGTAATCATATTTTCCAAATGTGCATCTGCCGCTTCCTTGGATGAAGAGGATACAACAAGCCTAATATATGTATTAAATCCGGGCTTTGTTAATTTTTGTTCAATTGCCTCCAGTTCTTTTTGGTCTACATTGTATTTTGCTGTTTCTGAATTTGCTTCCCGTTTTTTAATTCCGGTTACGTGAGCTCTCCCGGCTTTTTTCCATGCATCTCCTCCAGGGGTTATCAATATTTGGATAGCGGCTGATTCACCCTCCTGCATTTTACCTAACGTTGAAACAATGGTAGACATAGGGTCAACAGCTAAATTTTGGTATGTTTTGATAGGTGAGTAAGGAGCTGTTTTTTTAGTGACCAGACCTGCAAAAGACACCTTGCTGTCATCGGTAAACAAATCATATTCTTCAGCTTCTAGTATAGCTGCGTCAGGATATGCTCCATGGATTTGTTTTTCTACCATATCCTGAAGTTTTTTTGGCATTGAGACATAAAATCGAATATCTCCAGTTTTTGCCACAATTTCGAATACAATGTGATCCGGAACTTTTGTAAAGCCAAGTCTTCCTTTAACTCCTTTGATTCCGGTAAAAGCAGAAAACATTTGTTCGGCTGCATCTATTTTTATTTCGTTTTCGCGAGGAAGTTGGACTTCCAGTAATACCATGTCCAGCGCTTTTTTTTGCCGAGCTTTGTTTTTTGACCAAATTTTATATCCTATGAACGTGCCAATTCCCATGGCAATAAAAACGCTCAGTAATAAAAACGAGATGATTAGCGCCATTAACACATTTATTATTAAATCTACTGTTTCAAAAGTATTCATGGTTATGCCGCTTTTTTTGTTTCCTGCGGTTGAGGGAATGGGATTACATTATTTTGCCCTTGAGCTGTAGGTATTTCTTTTCGTCCGCCAAATATTTTAGGAATTTTGGCATGCAGCAATTCTTTAAACCTTCCCATAACGGCACTTCTGTATACGCTTCCCTCACCTTTTTCAAATTTTCGAGACTTCCTTGCATCAAACGCATCAGTTTCAGAAATAATTAGTTCGGGTTCTGGAGAGGGTTGGGGATTCATTTCAACTTGAGCTTGTCCAAGACCCTGAGTTGACGCAACTGATCCTACAACTCCACCTCCTAGTGCTTGTGCAGCTGCATCAAGTTCTTGTACTTCTTCGTGTGGACTTACAACTTCAACACCTACTGCTATTACTTCAGGGTGAATGTCTGTAGGTTGTGTGTGTTCTGCTGAAGGCTGAGCCGATACGTTCTGGTCTTCAGTTATTTCTTTAGTTGCGAAATCAACCACTCCTGTTTCTGCCTCTAAATTTTGAGCAGCGGTGACAACTGCTTGGGTATTTGTGATAGGCTCATTTTGTCCGGCAGTTGGAACACCAAATCCGTTTGTCTCTTGGGTTTCGTCGGGTGTTGGTTGTGGTGTAGTTTTTGCTTCAGGAACTGCTTGCGTCATGTATATCATGATACCACCTATAGGAATCCTTTACAATTTAAAATCCTTACAAAATGGTAACAGTTTGAGGTGTAAATAACGAGTAAGAGAGAAAGCTAACTATATGAATTTGCTTACGAACGTAGAGTGCTCCTTAAGGGAAACAATATCGTACTTATCAAATAGCCAGCCTTTTTTGTTTTCTTATCAACTACAAAAACCAAATCAGGGTCGGTAGAATCTTGGAAATAAAGTGATGTTTTACCTTTCTTTTTGTTTATTTTTACTTTAGTGTGATTCTCTATTGAGGTCGCGTTGGCTAATCTGCCCCTCATTTGTTCCACGGTTTCCATGAGTGTTAATCCGGTGCGCATTTGGAATCTAGAAAGAGCATGGCCTGAAAGTTCAATAGTATTTATTGGTAAAATATCTTTTCCTGTAAGAGGTGGTTTTTGTTCTGCATCTTTTCTCATAATTGGCGGAGAGGGAGAGATTCGAACTCTCGGTCCTTGCGGACGACGGTTTAGTAAACCGTTACCATAGGCCACTCGGTCACCTCTCCAAAACAAAATAAGTCTCGTGCCTGCCTTTCACTTTGTGAAAGATTAGGCCACTCGGTCACCTCTCCAAAACAAAATAAGTCTCGTGCCTGCCTTTCACTTCGTGAAAGATTAGGCCACTCGGTCACCTCTCCAAAATTTTAGCGGAAGGGGGGGGAGTCGAACCCCCATGGGCTTGCGCCCGCTGGTTTTCAAGACCAGTTCCTTAACCATTCGGAGCACCCTTCCAGTATTAGGTATTCTATCAAAATTACACAAATTGTGCTATGATTTATGCAGAGTGGTTTAGTATGCTTTTGGGAAATTGTCTATATTGCAATAAAGAATTTAGAAAAAGAGAAAAAAGTTATAAATTTTGTTCACTTACCTGTTCTGCAAGATCAAATAAGAATGGCTTAAGATTGATTACCCTACCTAAACCGTCTCAGAAATTGGCAGAATTTATTGGTATATGTTTGGGAGACGGAAATACCTCAAAGTATCAGACAGGTATTACTTTAAATTCTGTTGCAGATAAAGACTATATTCCTTATGTTATTAATCTTTCACGTGTCTTGTTTCCTGAAGCTCATATCAGTATTGTGCACAAAAAAGAACAAGCTGTAGAGATTAGAATTTATTCTGTTTTAGTAGCGACGTTTTTGCAAAATATGGGGATAGCTTCATGGAACAAAAAAATTCCCGAATGGATAATTAAACATTCTTCATATAAATATTTCTGCATTCGTGGATTAATTGACACTGAAGGTTCAGTTTCAACTAAAAAATATTTAGCCAAATGTGGAGAAAAAGTATATTATCAATTGAATTTTCGTTGTTATGATAAGGACATTATGAAATTCGTGAGAGATGCTCTATGCGAATTAAAGCTTAAGCCAACGATGTCGCTTACAAAATCATTATATATAAGTAATCCGGTAGGAATCATGCGTTACAGAAAAGAAGTAGGCTTTAGTAACCCCAAACTGAGTGTGAAGCTAGCTCATCTGTGAGCTTTAGGAGACACCTAGGAGTGCAAGAATTATGCCTACTATAATGGCAATGACAATAATTGATGCAAGTCCTGAGATAGCCAAAATTCCAAGGGTTGCTAGTACCCATATAATAAGAAGCACACCTGCAATTTGTCTAAATGGAGATGGAAGTACTCCTATGACAAAACAAATGACAGCAAAAATAAGCAAACTCCAGAGTGTTATGGGTTCTCCATTGATTACAAATAGTTGAATATCGGGAATAGTGGGGAGGCCGTCAACCCTAATATAGCCGAGAAACCAAAGTGCGACAAGTGCAATTAAAAGTATTCCTAACATATTTTTAGTTTACACCTTAAATAGCAGAGCTTGGATCAAAATTATGAAAGAATTTTGTAATAACCTGCTTTGCTTCAAAATGGGGGGCATGCTCTGATATAATGTACAAGCTCGAAAGAGTATCGGGGAGGATTCCCGCACGATTTTGCCTAGCAAAAGCAACAACCCTGACTAGGGTCACAACGTTGTGCAACGCCTCCGATAAAGCAGTTAGGAGGAGTCGCATAGTTGGTCCATTGCGGAGGGTTGCTATCCCTCTGAGTCATTAAACCGACTCGCGCAGGTTCAAATCCTGTCTCCTCCGCAGAAAGCCTTGGGTTGCTCCAAGACCCGTCTACTATGCTCGATTAGCCCTATGTGGCTTGCTAAAAAAGAGCTAAGAATCGCAAGTATCCCAAACATAGCCTGTAATGTAGAGAATCGCCTAAATGACCCTCAAGGTATTTGCGCTCGGTTCTAAGCTTTTGGAGGATTTGGCTTTGTATATTCGAATACACCATTAATTTCGCCACCTTTTCCAGATACCCAGCCCCATTGACCATCTTTGTGCTTTGCTACTTTCATATCTGGTAAAAGATTAGATAAAAGTATAATTATAAACTCTTGCACAAAATCAGCTATGTACTTGAGTACTTCCATCATATACTCGTCTACATAACCAGCTTCAGTCTCAGTAATTTTTATTAATGGCGGGACAATCTCCTTGGTTTTAACAGAGTATCTAAAGCCCTGAACATTTTTTAGCTTTCCATAATGAACAGTATCATCTCGATGAGTGACAATTTTTGTGATCGAAACAGAGTGGTGCTTAATTAACTCAATTATTGGTTTTGCATTGGGCTTAATATCATCTTTAATACTCGTAGCTAAAGTATCAGCAATTGCCATCCCACTCAAATTATTTTTTCGTTTCCATGTTTGGAATTCTCTGCCGTAAACTGGTTTTAAGCTTTGAGCCAGTAAATCTAATGACGTTTTAATCTGTCCAAAAAAAGCTTCAATAAGAATAAATGCATCAACTTTATTGAATAAAATATCTATGTTTGTGCCTGAGATACTCCTGTCTTTTTTGATCTCTTCAATTAGGTCATCTTTTCTTTTTACATAATTTCTTCTTAAAGCATTAGCTTTTACTAAAGAATTAATCGAAAGCATGATGTGCTTTAAAAACTGTTCATCTGCTTTATCAATCTGTAATTTTTGATGACCCCAAAAACTAACTAGAGGGAGAATATGGGTGTTTTGAACAATAAGTAAGATATCTTCGAGTAATTGTTTATCGATCTCATCATTAATTTCAATTTCTTCCGTAAGAGTGAGTTGCTGATCCATACACCAATTATATATCGTGGAGAGTTGGCTAGCCCAGCAACCTGATTTGTCTATCGCTTAGACTGAATTTAGAATTCACACCTTTGAGGATTTTTAGCCTTTCCTCCGGAGTTCCAAACTGGAGAACGTGGAGCAAATATTCTTTCAGCATTTCAGTGTGAGTTTCGCTATATTCTCTCGGGCTTTGGTCACCAGTATTATGAGGAGTGATTGCAACTCGAGGAATATAGTCACTAATCACATTTGCTTTGAGATGCTGTAACCGTTTCACTTCCACTTCAAACTCTTGCATTAAGTACGAGGTGTTTAGTTTGATTCTAGGTAGATAACCAATAAGTTGCTTAATCAACTCTTGCTCCGTAATGTAAGGCTCAGGGCAGTCATATTTTTTGATGCGATTGCAGTGATAGTAAATGTGCGAATTTACGATGTTTGCTTTCGTTCTTCGATATTTAAGTTCAGCAGTAACACTTCCACCGCACGATCCACAGATACAAATTTTCTTGAAGGGAAAGAGTTGTTTATTCCATTGTCTCGGCGCAACTTGAAGTTGAATCTGGACTCTTTCAAATAACGCTTTTGTGATGAGTGGCTCATATGTCCCTTTGTACCATATATTTCCGTATTGAAATTCACCGTAATAGAATGGATTTTGAAGAGCTACGTAAATTTTACTCAGCGGCATTTTGCATCCGCTTTTTGTTGTAAACCCAATATCATCTAACCATTTCTTCACCATTCGTCCTGAGAACCCTTGATCGGCAACTTTGTGAAATATCTGTTTAATGACTGGTGCTCGTTCTGGATCAAGTTCCACAGTTGAGATGCGATTTACTTTTAACACATTGCGATATCCTATTGGTGCTACCCCTGGTCTAATTCCAATTTCACACTTATTTCGCAGTCCTCGTTTTACGTTCACCCCTCGGTTATCGTTTTCAAGCTTTGCTTGTGAACAGAGAATCATGAGTAAAAATTTTTCATTTGGATTATTGGTGAACGATTGCGAGTATGTTTTAATGTGCGTCAGTTTTCCTTGATCCATTAAATCAACGATTCTCCCTAAATCTCCAGCGTTACGAGATAAACGATCAGGTGCCCATGTCAGAATACTGTTGTATCGTCCTTCAGTTACACCAAGAAGAAGATTGTTAAACTCTGGACGCTGTCCTGATTCTTTGGCTGAGTGGCTCTCTGTAATTACCTCCGTAATATCGAGTTTTTCTCTCTTGGCAAGAAGTTGCATTTCCTTGAGTTGACCGTCAATCGACATCGCTTGACGCTCATCAGATTCGCTGGATTTACGAGCATATAGGCAGTATTTTAGCCTGGTATTATCTTTCATCAGGACAAAAGGTACCGCAAGGGTTTTGTGAAGTCCAGTCGCAAGATGCTATATGGATTTTTAGATCAATATATCCATATTTCGAAATATTTTAGGAGACAGTATCAAATTTAAATAAGCGAAGGCTATACATCACCACAATAATAGTCATTCCCACATCAGCAAAAATAGCCAGGGAGAGGTTGCTCATTCCGACAACTGCCAGGCCTAGAAAAACGAGCTTGACTGCCACAGCCATAATAGTATTGATCCGAATTGTAGCAGCTGTCTTTCTGCCAAGTTCTATAAGATACGGAAGTAAGGATAGATTGTTGTTCATTAAGGCAATATCCGCGTTTTCTACAGCCACATCAGAGCCTATTGCTCCCATAGCAATGCCCACCGAGGAACTGGTTAAGGCAGGTGCGTCATTGACACCATCACCCACCATAGCCACCGAGTGATAGACTTGTTGCAGTCTTGCTACTTCTGCTACTTTTTGATCTGGCAGGAGTGCTGCTTTGGCCTCATCAATGCCGAGTTGGGATGCGACAAAGTTGGCAGATGACTGGTTATCTCCAGTGAGCATAATCGAAGTAATACCCAGTTTTTTCAGCTGTGCAATTGTCGCTTTACTTTCTTCTCGTATTGCATCAGTAATAGCAATAACGCCAACGACTTTCTTGTCCTCTGTCATAACAATGGTTGTCTTTCCTTCCTTTTCAAATGCCTCAACTTGCTTGAGGATCTGTTCTTCAACGTTATGCTCCTGGGTAATGAACTTGAGCGTTCCCATACAGTGGTGGCGATCCAGACAAACAGCACAATCTCCTTTCACTCCTTTTCCGGCAACGGCTTCAAAGTTACTAAATTCATGCAAATTAAGCTTTAGCTCCTGCGCTTTTTTGATAATACTTTTGGCAAGCGGGTGTTCTGAAAGTGACTCAATACCTGAGGCGCAAGCCAAAACGTCTTCTTTGGTAAAGCCGTTAAACGGCACGACATCAGAAACAATCGGTTCACCTTTGGTAAGCGTTCTCGTTTTATCAAACGCAATTGCTTTGATTTTCCCCATCTCCTCCAAAAACCGACCGCCTTTGATGAGGATGCCCTTTTTGGTGGCGTTACCTATGGCAGAGAAAACGCTTATCGGCGTTGAAATTACCAATGCACAGGGACAGGAAATAATCAAAAGCGTTAAGGCCTGGGTAATCCAGGGAGTGGCCGGTTGGTTAAAAATGAAGACTGGAATCACAAATGTGAGAAGGGAAGCAAGGATAACAACAGGCGTATAGTAGGAAGCAAATTTTTCAATAAACTGCTGCGCCTTCGATTTTTTTTCAGCCGCGGCAAACGTAAGGTCAATAATTTTAGCAAGGGTTGTATCTTTGGCAGTTTTTGTAACCCGCATTTCAAGGTAGCCTGACGTGTTGACTGTTCCGGCAAAGACGTTGTCGCCCTCGTACTTGCTTTTTGGCAAGGGCTCACCGGTAATAGCTGCCTCATCTATAAGGGACTGCCCGCTAGTAACTACACCGTCAAGGGGAATATAGTCTCCAGGTTTGATGACGACAATGTCTCCGATCTTAATATCTTCAATCGGTGTTTTTTCCTCTTTGCCTTTCAGAAGCGCAGACTTGGGAGTTTTCTTGACCAGTTCTTCGAGGGCTGATTGGCTTTTTTCAATACCCAGATCCTGCAATGCCTCCCCAAGCCCAAAAAGAACGATGATAATCACTGCTTCTTCATACTGTTGAATATAAAACGCTCCGGCAACAGCAATTGTCATGAGGAGATTGATGTTGGAAAAATTAAGCACAAATAGACTTTGAATACCGCTTTTGAAAACGTCTTTGCCAAAATACAAGGCAATGCCGATAAAAAACGGTAATTCAATCCATTGTGGTAAGTGAAGAGAAAAAAGCGCGAATGCTTCAAGCGGGATGATCAGAAGCAGGCTCAGAAAGAGCAGGCGGATTTTTTTAATCTTTAAGAGTTCTGCAAAGTTCATAAAATGCTTATTGAGTAATTATCTTTAGTTCTTTTTTCATTCTTTCCTGTAAATCAATAAGGGGTTTTAGGGAGACTATCACTGCGTCATTTTTGTCCTGATAATGCTCAAAAGGGTTATCCAACTCTTTGATCAGGGCAATCATATAGAGCATGAGAAAGGCCACAATACCGATAAAAAATAGAGATTCGTAAAAGGGGTCGATCTTGGCTAAGAGGAAGCCAATAATTAAAAGGACTGTGGTAATTTCAGAGACTGCATAACCAACACTGACAAAGGATACTTCGCGGATGTGGTGAATCCGATGAATTGTCCGCCGAATAGTATGCTGTTCCTGCTTGAGACGCACGATAAAATTCGGCTGGGTTAGAGATTCAAACCCAAGAAAAAAGTCATTAAATTTCGTCAATTTTCCCAAAAGAACCGTCGTGCGCTCTTTCTTATGAAACCAATCAATAAGACTGTCGGTAAAATTGCTGAGATGAGTCAGGGCATCTTTTGTCACCTTAGTATTCTTAGAAGTATGGGTAATTTTAAATTCATCGCCAATGGTTTCAATACTGGATGCCAGTTCTCCTGGCAGGCGTTCGCTTTCTTTATAGTCAGATAATGTCCCCGAAAGTAAAAACCCAAGTAAAAACACATTAGCTGCAATCAGGCTATTTAAAAGCGGGCTTAATGAAAGAGGCTCAATATTGAGCTGGTGGAGAATTAATTTTAGTACAATAATTCCAACCGCCCAGGGAAGGATTCTTAAAGCAATGCCCCATTTGTGAGAAAGTATGTTTTTCATATATTACATTCCTTCATCAATCCGTTCATTGTGATGCGGGCCTTCGGTAAGTTCTGTCTCAATGGTCGCGTGTTCGATGTGGAATTTTTCAGACAGCATTTGTTTAACATTTTCTTTAACAATAAGGCTTTCCTTGAGAGAGCAATCTTTGATGATCAGATGACAGCTTAAGGCAGCGCTTGTTGTAGAAAGCGCCCAGACATGAAGATCATCGAGGCCGGTGACACTTGGCATTTGAAGGATACCTTCTTTAATTTTTGATATATCAGTTCCCTCTGGAGTGCCTTCCAAAAGCACATGGAGCGCGTCTTTAACGACGCTCCATCCGCTATAAAGAAGCATGAGCCCGATAATGATACTGATAAATGGATCGATAAATGTTTTTCCGGTGAGCACTATAATAAGACCTGCAACCAGCGCTCCAACTGAGGCAAGCGCATCCATAGCCATATTCAGAAACGCGCTTCGGATATTCAGATCACCACGGCTTTTGAAGAAAAGATACGCAATACTTCCATTTATGAGTATCCCGACAAATGCCACTATCATAACCAGTCCGCCCTCAACAGGTTGGGGATCTTGAAACCGCTTGTAGGCTTCTATAAAAATATAGACAGCTAATCCAAGGAGAATTAATGCATTGATAAGTGCCGCGAGTACCGTTGCCCTGCCATAGCCATATGTTTTATCAATATTCGCTTCCCGCCTGGAAATTTTGGTGGCAAAAAAAGAGACTAAAAGACTCATGGAATCAGTCAGGTTATGTGCTGCATCAGAGATAAGAGCAAGACTTCCCGAAAGAAAACCAATGAAGAATTCAAAGATAGTAAAACCTGTATTGAGAACAAGACCGAGCTTGAGTTTGTTATCTAAATTTTCCGGTGCTTCGTGATTGCTACTCATACTATATTTTGTTTGGAAGGACATTTTGTGCTTCCATATGAACAAAAAACACAACAATCTTTACCTTCAGCTTTTATCCGCGCATGACATTTTGAGCATTCGTAAAAATACTGACATGCATCCGTTGGCATAGTTTCTTCTTTTTCAAAGCCGCATTTGGGACACTTTATTGTAGATTTTAACGTCATATTTTTATTCATTCTATTAATCCCTTTTATGCACTGTCTCATGTTTGTGATCCGGCAAATCCCGTTGGACGTGGTCTGCGTAGTCTTCAGCTTCCTTGAGCATTTCCACCAAATGAGTATAACTTAAGGAATAATACATGATGTTTCCTTCTCTTCTTGCTTTGACAAGTCTCAGTTCCTTTAAATGGCTTAACTGGTGGGAAATACCTGATTCTGAAATACCAATAAGTATTGCCAAATCACGCACGCAAAGTTCCTGTTTTTTCAATGCGTAAAGAATTTTCACCCGTGTCTCATCACTTAGCCCCTGGAAAATGCCCGTGACAACGTCAATCCTCTCGTCACTTGGCATCACACCATCTGCTTTTTCTATAGCTTTTTTATCAATAGGTTCAACAGGCATAATTAACTGAATAGACGCTCAGATAGATTTATTATATGGGGATGCGAATTACTTTGTCAACTGGAAAAATAATTTTGGGGGATATAACTTAACTTACTTTCTGCCAGGTACTCCCGCTATCGGTGCTCTGATATATCGTACCATCTTCTGTTACTGCATGAACTGTAGTTTGCTTTTCCTCATCAAAGATAATTGCCGAGACATTTTTAATGTCCTTATTTACCTGTGTAAAGCTTTTTCCTTCATCAGTTGTTTTATATATTCCGTCTTTTGTGCCTGCGAGCATACTGCTTTTATTTATAGGGTCAGGGGCCAAAGTATAGATTGTCGCGTTGCTTCCTATTCCTTCAGTCTTTGTCCATCCGCAGAAGCAGGCAAAGGAGCTGAAAAGCCCTCCGCCAGTTCCGGCCCACAGATACCCGATATTGGTTGTCTTATCAGTCCCCATACTTCTATCCATATCGCTTGCAGTTCCCATATACCCAAATGAACGCACAGAGGGATTAACGGGTCCGTCATCTATTCTATTCCAACTCTTGCCACTATCCTGACTGCCAAACACGCCCATTCCTACAGAGAAGGCATAAACTCGCTTTGTATCAAGTGGATTTATCGCTAAGGCGTGAATATCTTTGCCATTAATACCTGAATCTGCTTTCTCCCAACTCATCCCATTATCCATGCTTTTAACAACGCCTAAGTCATGTCCTCCGGCAAAAAGCGTTTTATTTGTTGAATCATAGGCAAAATTCATAAATTCCATATCTTGCATCACACCTTTTGCTTCTACCTGAGTAAAGGTTTTGCCATTGTCGGTGCTTTGAAACAATCCCTTGTGCGTTCCCATAAGAAAAGTATTTATTCCGGGGACTTTAAAGAGCGCATGGACGTGACCGTATTGGGGATTGATCATTGATTCAGATTCATTTTCAGTAGATGATTGCAATTGAGAAGCTGACAGATCACTAGAATTATTTTTATTTTGCGCAAGAAAAAGAACGCCGCCACCGAGTACCAAAACGGCAATGATTAGTCCAATAACAATTGGTTGTTTTAAAAGGGGAGAAGCTGTTTGATGTTTTTTCTTCATAAGCTCTCTGATACCGATCTCTATATTGGCGCTTTCTCAGGCGCCCTATCATTATTTGTCTCAATAAACTCCTTAATTTTTGCTTCATCAATTGATTGAAGTTTTAAAAGGTAATTCCAAGATGTTAAAGCAACCGGTACATCAAGGTCTTTACGCGGAAGCATTATTTTTTTGCCAGTAGCGTTGTTAAAAGCATTTTTAATTTTCTCAACTTGGTCTTGTGGTAAGTCATCTTTATACCATAAGACAGCTGCACCGTGTTCCATGCTATGCAAAACTAACTCATCAGGGACAGGTTGATCTTTAATGCCAGGTCCCGCAGTACCATCTCCCCAATGCCAGCCTGAGGTTGGAGGGTTTGAGTTGTATGAAGGATGCGACTCTCCACGAGGTACATGGGGTGCGCCTAAATCTGCTATTTTCTCACCCATCAGAGGTTTATTTATTTTTTCCTGTTCTTTTGCCCCTTGCGCTGAAAGCAACCATACTCCACCAATAAGAATAACAAGGGTTAGTAGTCCAATACCGCCAATTACTTTATGCTCTGTTGACATAAAACCCATTATACAAAATTATTTCTGTTGATGCCATATCATAATACTTCACCTTAAAGCTCCTTCCATATGGAGGGGCTTTAAGAATAACGGATCCGTTATTTTTACTGAAGCTTAATTTTCGCTCCTTTTGCAATACTAAGTACCGCAAATTTATTCTTATAATCTGGGTCAAAGAAGTCTCGCGATCTATGTCTTTTTGATTCGGCAAGAGCAATTAATTCTTCCTCGATGGCAAGATAGAATCTAGCTCCATCACTGTTTCTTACCTGCTTGCTCAGCGGCAGCTTTTTATTCAATAGTATTGCTACCCAAAGAGTTTCGTAGTCAAAATGCAATGAATAAGAAAGCTTTGAAATTTCTGGAATAATCCTCTTATTGAAATATCTCTCTCGTAATTGCCTTGATGCTAGTTTGTCATCAATTTTATACTTTGTTTTTATGTGGCAGGTAATAGTGTAATAGGCACATGAATGAGTAAATAACGTAAGCCTCACCCTATTAAATGTGGAATATTTTATTGCCCTTCCCATAATTAAAGGGCAGAAGTATAACTATATCAAAATATATCAATAGTTATTGTTGTTATGGAATATTATAGGGAATGAGACGCCCCTTTTTATAGTGTCTCATTTGTCTC
>CAYOTA010000005.1:0-3719 GCA_964406795.1 uncultured Gammaproteobacteria bacterium | reverse complement strand
TCTCACTTAGCCTTATCGTTGAGATATGAGGATTGGCGTTATAAGGATAAAATCTGCTCGATTTGATACAATACTAATCGTGGAGCTATAAGGACAGTTTGGTTCCAGACCTAGGTGCTCCGCTTAAAAGTACCTAGCATTCACTGCTATACTAGCTATATGAAGTGGTTTTTTGGGATTCTTCTTGGAGTTATCGGTATTCTTAGTGTTGCTGTAGTGATTTTAAAAACTCCAGCGGGTATTAGTATGCGTCAGCCATTTACTATTTTTGAGTCACAAGAATTGCAACTTCCGGAAATTTCTACTATGCAGATTTTTGATAATGATATTTCTTGGACCGCTACACTTCCTGCAGAATTTACCACCTCGATTGTGATTACAGGAGATATAATTCCGGCAAGATCTGTAAATTCCCAAGTACTTTCCCGCAACGATTTTACTTGGCCATATGTATTTACAAAAGAAATTACCCAAAATGCTGATATTACGTTTGCAGACTTGGAAACTCCCTTGATTCAAAATTGTCCAGTCACACAGGAAGGCATGATTTTTTGCGGAGATTTCAGGAATATTGAAGGACTACGGTTTGCAGGAATAGATGTTGTAACCATGGGAAATAATCATGCAGGAAATTGGGGTGAAGAAGGGGTGTTGGAAACAGTAAATCATTTGACGGAAAAAAACATTTTAGTAACCGGCCTCAAAGACAACAACCTTATTATAATAGAAAAAAACGGAGTTAAATTTGCCTTCTTAGGATTTAATGATATTTCGTCTTCTCAGCCGGGAGTGGCATCTGCTACAGAAGACAAAATAAAAACAGATATTAAAAATGCACGAGCACAAGCAGACTATGTTATAGTCCAATTTCACTGGGGAGCAGAATATAGGGATACTCCTGACGCACGGCAAATATACTTAGGACGATTTGCGGTAGATAATGGTGCAGATCTAGTTATAGGGAATCATCCGCACTGGATTCAGCCGCTGGAAATTTACAATGGCAAGGTTATAACCTATGCCCATGGAAATTATATTTTTGACCAAATGTGGTCTCAGGAAACTCGTGAGGGAGTGCTGGGAAAATATATTTTCTATAAAAACAAATTGGTTGACATAGTATTTACTCCCATACAAATAGATGATTATGGGCAGGCAAAACTAGTAATAGATGAGAAACAAACACAAAAAATTTTGCAAAAACTACAAAAGCAGATTAAATAGCCTCAGTAGGGTATAATGTATATATGTTTGAAAATAAAAAAGTTTTAAGTATATTGCCGGTTTACATACTGCACCCCTCAGATGATGACGCACAAAGTGTAGTTATAGCTGAAGAATTTGACAGTCTTATTTCAACGTACGGAGGTGTGATTACAGCGCGTTCATTTCAAAAACTTTCACGGCCACATAACGCAACATATATAGGCAGCGGAAAGATAGATGAAATTATTCAATTAATTTCAGAGGTAGACGTAGACGTGGTAGTTATAGATGCATTAGTTAAGCCGGGGCAGCTTCATACGATTAAAACCATGTTAGAGCAGGAAAAGTCTGATATTCAGGTGTGGGACAGAGTGGAGTTAATTCTTCGAATTTTTGAAAAAAATGCACACACTCAAAATGCAAAATTACAAATAGATTTAGCGCGCATGAATTATATGGGTCCCAGGATTTATGGAATGGGATACATATTGTCACGCCAGGGTGGAGGAATTGGAACTCAGGGAATTGGTGAAACCAACACGGAACTTATGAAGAGGCACTGGAGGAATGAAAAAAAGAAAATCATGGATGAACTGTCTAAGATAACACAAAACAAACAGCAGCAAATGGATAGAAGGCGCGAATCAGGATTTAAAACAATTTCAATTGTAGGCTACACGAATGCAGGAAAATCAACGTTATTTAACAGACTTTCCAAAAAACAAAACCTTTCTAAAAATGAGTTGTTTGCGACACTGGACAGCGCTGTAGGAAAGCTCTACTTGCCGGAATTACAGTCTGAAGTATTGGTTTCTGATACCATAGGATTTATCAGAAAATTGCCTCCGTTACTGGTGTCAGCTTTTAAGTCAACACTTATGGAATCCATTCATGCAGACCTACTGCTTCACGTAATAGATGTGTCAGACTCAGAATACAGATCAAAAATACAGGTGGTTTTGGAAATTTTACATGAATTGGAGATAGAGGACAAAAATATTATTTTTGTGTTTAATAAAATAGATGCGATCAAGCAAGATTTGGATCATCAAAAAATAACTGAGGAATACAAGGATTTTTCGCCAGTTTTTGTTTCAGTTACAGAAAACAAAGGAATTGAGGATGTAATTGAAAAGATTTCCCAAAGAATAGCGTAGCTATTTCTTCTTCTTTGGTTTTTTCTTCTCTTTCTTTGCGTGAGAATGTTTTTCAGCCATATATACATACTAGAGAATTTTTTTTTATTTTTCAAGTGTAACAAACGGGCTCAACCCCCTATAGTTTGAATTTTTTAATTGCATATAGTAGAATCAAAATATGGCAAGCATAGAAGCAAGACAAAACCGCGGAATATTGGGAAGACTTATAAGTCGTGAGGCTCAACCACAGCTTACTCCTGCGGAGGCATGGGGAAAAACGTTTGATGCAAAACTAGCTGAAAGTAATCGTGAGGGTTTTGGTGTAGTTCGCTTTAATAAGGGTGGCACACATATCACGCTCCAAGAATATGGCGGATATAGAATTGCACATTTTGACGTGGGAGATGAACATGAGAGAAGAACAGCTGTCGCCATAGGAAGAGAAGATGAACAAGTTCACATTGTGAGATCCATTCCCACTGAGGGTAACGATGTATTTGCACCAGGGCACGATTGGGAGGAAGTCTCAGTAACAGAGGCTCAGAGAAGTGCATATTTAAGAAATACCGCTACAGACATGGCTAAGAGTAAGCTTCAGGATGAGTCACAAGGAAAGAAATGGACCGGAATGAGTCCTGATAATGCCCAAGTATTTGCCGCAATTCAAAAATCAAAACTCCGCTAGGTTAAGCTTGTTTGGATTTAGTCAGTAATGCTTCTCTGCTTCTAAAACTTTCACGCCTGATTCCACCAGCCGCTTCAAATCTAGTATGCAGCATAAGGGTTGTTTTCTCATGTATTTCTAATTGGTATTGCAATCGTTGTTTGGAAAAATCTGCATAGGCTTTAACGTCACTGCTTGATGCATGGGGATTATTTTCACTATATTTTGCAACACTGTTCACGTAATAGGCATCAATTCCGTCATTTTTTTTGTGAACACTTTCATAGGGCATAAGATGATTTGTCACAAAATCTATCTCTTGCCCTGAAAGATCTACATGCACATCTTTATTAATAAGTGCCTGGGAATTTGCAAAACTTAGCCTCATTTGCAGATTTTCTATCTCTGGAGTAACCTTTTCAGGAATAGCTAAAAGAGGCTGTAGAGCATGTACCATGTCATGAATTGCTGCTGCGGGTAGTTCTATGGTTTTGGGTTGTTGTGCCTCAGAAATAATATCTTGCGCTTCAGTTAGGGCTGAGTGTGGTGGTCTTTGTGCTTCCGATATAATGCGTTCTGCCTCCTTTACTACTCGCCATGCTTCAAGGTTACTCATGTTTGGATTATAGTACGAGGTAATACTTCCTGCAAGGAGGTGTACTGGATGAGTACCTCGGTAACACTTGGGGGTAGTAAGAATCAAGATACTC
>CAYOTA010000004.1:42819-117850 GCA_964406795.1 uncultured Gammaproteobacteria bacterium | reverse complement strand
GAAGACTATGAATGAACCCCAGACCACACCCCCGACCGCTCAGGCGGCGGGTTCGATCGTGATTCAGTTCGAGGGGTGGGCTATTGGAAAGGTGATGAAAAGCGCGTATGGCGAGATCGAGATGAAGTTCCACGGTGGCGCACCCATTGATGCCGGCTCTCGCGCCATGGCTGTGATTGCGAGTCGAACCGGGCGCCGCGTGGTGGCCATCCACAACTCAACACGGCTGATTGCGCGCCCAGGAGATAGGTCCGCTTGTAGAGTTGGGTGGATGCAATCGATGGTGCTGTGGCTCGAACGAGCGAACGACAAGCTCACCCATGAGGCGGGCGCAAAAGACCTATGAATACCACTGAAACTCAACCGCCCGACTCATTGGGTGCAGCGACTGGTTCGGCGATTCTTTGCGAGTCGTGCGGATACTCTGGCGCAATCGACACCTACCTGCCCTCGCTGTCGCCTACTGCTGACTGCCGCTGTCCAACGTGCGGAAGCACGAACAACCAACACAACGCTGACTGCAATGACCGACTCCGAAAGGCGTGGAACTGCAAGCACGTCGGAACTCTGGTCGATGGCGGCAACAGCGCCAACGGCCACCCGCTGCTGAAATGCACCGAATGCGGATGCCTCGGCCTAGACTGGTCGATGCGTGGAGAGCGTGCGCCTTCGCCGAACCATCAATAGCCGACCATTGTCGTGATAACTGCCGTCGATCTTTTCGCTGGTGCGGGTGGGTTCACCACCGGGGCAACTATGGCCGGCGCTCGGGTCGTCTGGGCGGCCAACCACTGGCCCGCCGCGGTGGACTGCCACAGGTCAAACCATCCCGAGGTGCAGCACGCCTGCCAGGACCTGCACCAAGTCGACTGGTCCAGCGTGCCGAAGCACGACCTGCTCCTTGCCTCTCCTGCCTGTCAGGGCCATAGCCGAGCCCGCGGCACGGATCGACCACACCACGACGCCTGCCGGTCGACCGCGTGGGCTGTCGTCTCCTGCGCGGAGGTGCACCGGCCAAGCGCCGTCGTCGTCGAGAACGTCCCTGAGTTCTCGAAGTGGGAATTGTTCCCGGCATGGGAACAAGCCCTGAGGGCGCTGGGCTACGCGATCTCGGCCCAGGTCGTCGACGCCGCAGACCTCGGCGTTCCGCAGCATCGTCGACGACTGTTCATCGTCGCGACTCGCAGCCAGGCGGCGAAGTGGCTTCGTTTCCGATTGGGTCAGCGGCGCCCGGCAAGATCGTTCGTGGATTTCGACTGCGGTGCGTGGTCAATGGTGTCTTCGAAGTGCGATCGAACCCGCGAGCGCGTTCGGAACGGCCGTATCCAGCTCGGGGAGCGGTTCCTGATCGCGTACTACGGGGCCGAGAAGGGCGGCAGGAGCCTCGACCGGCCCATTGGGACGATCACCACCCGCGACCGTTACGCCATCGTGGACGGTCCCCTCATGCGGATGCTGTCCGTGGCCGAGTATCAGGCCGCGATGGGGTTCCCCCCCTCCTACCAACTCCCGGAAAACCGGCGCGTCGCCACCCACCTCCTCGGCAACGCAGTCTGTCCGCCGGTCGCCGCAGAGGTCATCCGACAGGTTTGCGCATGAATTCAAACAGAATCCGGAAGGCCAAATGGCGCGGAGTGCTAGGTGGTAAAACGTACTTGTTTGAATATTCGCCAAGCGAAGGCGTGATTAGGATATGGAAGCACAGGCATCGCAAGAAGCGTGTTATCAGCATGACCGACTTGTTGTACGCTCTCGAAGGACAAAGACTTTTGCCATTGTGAGGAATGAGCTTGTCCGGAATACCATCGCACTTCATTCGTCTTCCCGATGGATCATATGCCCACCCTAGCCGCGTTCGTGGTCTGCTGGCGCCCGATCAGCCCAAACCGGACGGCGGGCCGGCACTGGAGCGTCAAGCACCGGCACCGGAAGGACGCGGGAAACGCGTGGCTCGCGAGCTTCGCCCGAAACGAAACGGGAGCCGAGGCGCTCAGGCAGGCTCGGGCCGCGTTGTCGTCCACCTCTCGGCACGAGTTGAGCGCGGGCGATTGCTCGACGGTCACGACAACCTCCGGGCGGCGTTGAAGCCGTTGGTAGACGCCATTGCCGAAACGATGGGCGTGCCCGACGATCATCCGGGAATCGCGTGGGAATACAGCCAAGCCGAGACGACAGGACAAGCGTGCGTAATCGTCACGATGGAAAACAAAAGTGTAGACAACGCGAGATGAAACGTACAAATCTGAAGCGCGGTGCGGATGAGACAGGAAACGAATCATGAACAAAATCTTTAACGAAGACTGCATTACCGGGATGCCGGCTCGACTTGAGCCGAACTCGATTGACCTGTGCGTGACGAGCATCCCGTTCGGGGCGCTCTTCATGTACTCTGGGAAGCCAGAGGACGTGGGGAACAATCAGGATGGTGTGGACATGAGGGCCGAGCGGTTTGGGCTCAATATGAGGTTCTGGATCGCGCAGATGGAACGGGTGATGCGCCCGGGGCGGAACGTTTGCATCCACATACAGCAGTTGCTACGGTATCAGAATCAACACGGCTACATGGGCCGGCGAGACTTCCGCGGCGCCGTCATCGACCTCGTAGCAGCCGGCGGTTTGGAGTGGGTTGGCGAGATCGTTATTCCGAAAAACCCTCAGGCGATGGCGCAACGGCTCAGCCTTCACTCGCTGATGTTCGTGACGGGGAAAAGGAACGCAACGAAGTGGGCTCCGGCGGTCAACGATTACGTGTTGATCTTTCAGAAGCCGGGGGAATGCGATGTGCCGGTTCGGGCGTTGTGGGATGCGGAGGAGAACCCGACGGGATGGATGACTAGCAACGAATGGGTGGAGTGGGCGGAGGGGCTTTGGACGGACATCGCCGAGACCGACATTCTGGACGGACACCGGTCGGCGCGGGAGACTGACGAAGAGCGACACGTCTGCCCGTTGCAGTTGGAGGTGATCCGGCGTCTGGTTCATATGTACAGCAACCCAGGCGACCTTGTGTTGGACCCGTTCATGGGCATCGGAAGCACCGCCTACGTGTCAGCCGGTGGAAAGTGTAACCGAGGCAGGTGCGTCAAAGATCCGAGGAAGTACGTGGGATTCGAGCTGAAGGAGAGCTATTACCAGTTGGCGCTCCGGAATCTGGAGATGCTGGAAACGGCAAAGTCTGAGCGTGCGAACGACCTGTTGAAAGGCATGGCATGATGACGTCAAAGGTAACGGCTCAAGACTTGGCGCTGACGTTCGCTCCGCCGTGGACGCTCGACGATTACGCGATGTTCCTTCGAAGCAAGGCGTTGCCTGAGGTGGTTGTTGAGTACGCGAACGATGGCAACTGGCCACCTGTCGAGAGCTATACGTTACGGGCTCCGGCGAGGTTCGCCTCATTGGTTGGTCTGAAGGCTCCGAAGAAGCGCGGGAAGGAATTGGAAGTCGCGTCATTCCTGTTCGATTACCAAGCGTGGATTGTCCGGATGGCGCTGGACGCAAAACGGTTCGCCATCTGGAGCGACTGCGGGACAGGCAAGACGCCGATGCAACTTGAGTGGGCACGGCACTTGATGGCGCGGACGAGCGGGAGGGTGATGATTGTGGCGCCGCTTCAAGTGTGCCACCAGACGGTCGAGGAGTCGGAGAAGTTCTACCCGGGCGACTCTTCGATGAAACCGCTGTTCCTGGATTCGCGAAAGGCGCTGGATGCGTTTTGCCGAGGTGAAGGCGAGGCGCGGCTTGGAATCACGAACTACCACAAGTTCATCGATGGCGTGAGCAATGACGTGCGAAGACTTGCGGGCGTGGTGTTAGACGAATCGAGCATGCTTCGGGCCGGTGGCGGTGTCCTGAAATGGAACGTGCTCAAGTCGGCGAAGGGAATCGAGTACAAGCTGAGTTGCACGGCAACCCCGGCTCCGAATGACGCGATGGAATACGCGAGCCAAGCTTCGTTTCTTGAGAAGTTGCGCAACGAAGGCGAGATATTGTGGACGTTCTTCGTCAGGGATCAGAAGACACAGCTTTGGACGGTCAAGCCTCATGCGCGGGAAGCGTTCTACCGGTTCATGGCGAGCTGGAGTATCTACCTGCGCAAGCCTGGGGTGTACGGGTTCCAAGACCCGTTCGCGGGCGTGCCCGAGCCAGAGATTGTGGAGATCAAGGTGGCGTCTACGGCGGAGCAGGATCGAGAGGCGCATGCGTTCTTTAGGAGCTACGACAAGGAAAGCTTGTTGCCTCAGGAGCGGCTCGGGGTGAAGGAACGGACGAAGCTCTCGCAGTTGGCCAAGGGATTCATTTACACCGGCCCGAGCGGGAAGACTCGTGAATCACGGAGGATCGAGAGCAACAAGCCGGCGGTGGTGGCGCGTGAGGTCGAGGCGGCGCTGGCGACCGGTCAACAGGTGTTGGTCTGGACGGTCTTTGACGAGGAGTCGGCGATCTTGATGGAGTTGCTGGCCAAGATCGAAGGTGTGTCCGCGCTTCACGGATCGATGAACGAGGACGAACGGACGGAGAAGCTGGATCAGTTCCGTCATGGCCAAATCAGGGGCCTCGTATCGAAGGCGCAGTTGCTGGGCTACGGGCTGAACTTCCAGTTCTGCACGACCATGATCTTCAGCGGATTCGACGACAGCTTCGAACGCTTTTACCAGGCGGTTCGACGGGCGTACAGGTACGGGTCAACGCATCGGCTTCGAGTGGTCGTTCCGTACGTGCCGAATTTCGAAAATCACGTGTGGGAGAACGTGCTTCGGAAAAAGAACCAGTGGGAGGGTGACATCGCGAAACAGGAGCGATTGTTCATGGAAGCGCACGGGAAAGTCGCGAAGTGAAGGCGCTCACCCAAGCCGAGCACGCGGCGATCAACGCCCGGGAATACCCCGGGACGCGAAGTTGTGCTCGAACTGCGAGCAACCGACAGATCGGTGTGAGGAGGATTCCTTTCCCGACGGGCTGTGCGAAGGATGTTACCACGACCGATGCCGTGCCCATGGGGGTGCCAGCCAGAGCGATGGATGACCGAACGCGAGGTGACGAGGCTGATGGCCGAGGCCAGCCGAAGATCGATGGTGATGCTGACCAAACGGCGTGCGAATTCTGTAGACAACTCCGGTACCATCGGTTAGGGTTTTGGCGTCGATCGGAACCCCGGACGACAGACAGGAAACGAAGAATGAAAGCGAAAAATCACGACGACGTTGGCACAATTTGCCTACACGTCAGGACGGAGCTGGAATCCGGGAATCGGCTGGACGCCATCCGGATTGTCCGAAGCTGGCTTGTCCGGACTGGACGTGGCGATTCGTTCACACGGGCGGTCAACATCGTAAACGACGTGAAGGCCAACGAAGTCTGGATCAGGCGCAGCATTGCCAAGGTGAAAGGCGCACGATGAGCACGCTCGAAGCACAGGCGGAACGGCTGGTGGGCCAGCGCGATTACGCGGCGCGGCTGGCGGCGGTGCTCGGCAACGGCGCCGACTGGGAGTTCCGGGACGAGGTGGCGGAGGACAGCGAATGTCGCGGACAGTGCGCGTGCGGGCACCAGGGCTTGCGCTGGCTGTTCGCCATTCGCCACCGGACGGAACCCCGGGCGGTGGTCGTCGGTTCGTCGTGCATCAAGACCTACCCGGGCGTAAGCTACGCGATGGTGGCCGGCATTGAAGCGGCGATGGCCAAGATCGAGGAACGTCTGGTCGAGGCGCGGAAGAAGGCAGCGGCGGCAAACCGCGAGGCGAAGGTTCAGGCGGCGCTCACCGAATGGAGCGACCTGCTGTGGGAGATCGACGTGGTGGCCGCGGATTGGTTGCGGCGACACCCAGGCGCGTGGAAGCCATCGGCGGTCTACAGGGCTGGGAACTTTGAAGGGCGGTTGGCGCAACGGACGGACGGCGCGATGCACCCACACATCGAGCATTACCTGTCCGGACGGTTGGGCAAGATGAAGAGCGCGGCAGGGAAGCTGAACCGCATCACCGGCCACAAGCTCAAGGCGAAGGCGCTGATGGACGACCTGCGGAGGATCACGCAATGAACGAGACGGCGCTGGCAATTTCGGTGCGACAGCCGTGGGCGTGGTTGATCATCCATGGCGGTAAAGACATCGAAAATCGAACGTGGAAGACGAAGATCAGAGGGCGCGTTCTCATTCACGCGAGCAAGGGCATGACGGAAGAAGAATACTCGGCGACCGAGTGTTGGGCCGGGTGCAACTTGGGAGTCTGGCTTCCAGAACGAACGTTACTGCTACGCGGCGGAATCATCGGATCGGTCGAGATCGTAGATTGCGTGACGAAATCCGAGTCGCAATGGTTCAGCGGGCCTTACGGGTTCGTGTTGAGAAACCCGGAACCGATTCCTTTCCGAGCCTGTCGAGGAATGCTGAATTTCTTCCGTCCGGACTTCGGGGGTACCAAGTGAACGACGCGGCGATTCAGGCGTTGGAGGCGCTGCTTCCGTGGTCGAGGCCTCGGGAGGTGCCGACCAAGAGAGGCCCCAGGATCTTGCGGAAGGCCGAGCCGAACGAGGCGTTCTGGGCGGCGTGGCGGGCGGGCAAGCCACAGCTCCAGGCGCACGGGATCAACGTTGGGAAATCCGACTACGGGGCCAGAGCGGGGCAATGGGAGGTCTGTTGGTGGCAGGAGATACCGCAGGAGCTTCGGGTGGCGCGGGAGCAGTCGGTCGAGGCCAGTCGGGCGGCGGACGCCGAGATCGACGTGCCTTGCCCCGAGGGGCTGGCCTACATGCCGTTCCAACGGGGTGGCATCCGCTACGTTCTCGAAAAAGCACGCTTGATTTTCGGCACCCCACGCAAGCAAATGGGGTATGCCAAAAGGAGTTTATCCGAGGACCAAGAATCAACTGGCGGCGGCGGTAGCGAATCTGGCCAAAGGGAGGGAGCCGGACGCGCGGAAGCGGGCGGCATTGACGCTGGCCAAGATCGCGTCAGACCCGGTATGGCGGCTGAAAGTCTCGGACGTAACCAGGGAGCGGATGAGAGACCCATGCGTTCGGGCTCGGCACCTTGCGGGGTTGGCCAAGCGGGAGGGACTGAACTTCAGGGGAGGGAACGGGCAGCCACCGACCAAGCAAGTTCTGCAAGCTGCCGCAATTCTGGAACCGATAGGGTTCAAGCGGGAGGTGGCAATTCGGACGGCCGGACACGGGACGGGGCTGCGGTGTCCCCTCAACTACAAGGCCGACTTCGCCCACCCGACCCGCCGGATAGCGGTAGAACTGGACGGGGTTTCGCACCACGGACGGGCGAAGCAACTGGAGGATTTACGAAAGACAACGGTCCTGACGGCGCTCGGCTGGAGAGTGTTTCGGATCAAGCACGGAAAGGAGGTATGCCCATCCCATCTCGCGGCGATTCTTGCGGAGTTTTAATCGCTGACGAGATGGGCTAAATGGACTCGGAAAAACCATCCAGGCTCTAGGAGTCTGCAACGCGCACCCGGAGGCGAGCAATATCCTGATCATCACCAAGGCCAGCCTAAAGCTAAACTGGTGGCGTGAGGCGAAGAAGTGGCTGGTCAATCGGGCGCTCAGCATCGGCATCGTCGAGGGCAAGGTGTTCCCGAGTTCGGATGTGGTGATCATCAATTACGACCTGTGCCACAAGTTCGAGCGCCGACTGACAGATAGGGATTGGGATGTGGTGATCGTCGATGAGTGCCACACGGCGAAGAACCCAACGGCCAAAAGGACCAAGGCGATATTCGGGTACAAGCCGAAGAAGACGGAGGACTCGAAGCTCGCGTCATCTGGCATCCCGGGGAAGATCAAGCTGGCGCTGACCGGGACCCCAATCGAGAACCGGCTGGAAGAACTCTGGACGGTCCTGTGGTGGTTGGACCGGGAGCGGTTCCCAAGCAAGTGGAAGCTGCTGGACATGGCTGGCGCGAAGTACGTCCAAGGCGTTGGGATGACGGAGCCGACAGAGCCTGGGCTGGAGCGGCTTCAGACGTATCTGCGCGAGAACGTGATGATTCGTCGGCTGAAGAAGGATGTGCTTCCCGAGTTGCCGGCGAAGACTCGGACCGTCATCGAGTTCGACGGCGAAGAGTTCGAGGCGCTGCGGCGGCGCGAGCAGGCGACGTGGGACGGGAGCGAGGAAGCGCGGGTGAACGCTCAGGCGGCGGTGGAGATTGCCCGGGCGAGCGACAACCCGGACGAGTACAAGCGGGCGGTCGAGAACCTGCGGACCGTCCAAGGCATTGCCTTCACCGAGATGGCGTTGGTCCGGAAGGAAACGGCGGTGGCGAAGATCCCGCGCATGATCGAGCACATCCGGGAGCGCATGGACGAGGTGGGCAAGATGCTGGTGTTCGCCCATCACACGGAGGTCCTTGAAAGGCTGCACGCGGCATTCCCGGGCGAGAGCGTGGTGGTTCACGGCCAGCACAACCAGGGCCAGCGGGACGAGCGCGTTCACCGGTTCATGACCGACCCAACGTGCCTGAATTTCTTCGGATCGATCAGGGCCTGTGGCGAGGGACTGACGCTGACGGCGGCGACGCACGTGATCTTTCACGAGATGGATTGGGTGCCGTCGAAGATGGTACAGGCGGAGGATCGCGCACATCGAATTGGCCAAAAGGACAACGTGACGGTCGAGGTCTGTCTGGTCGCCGGAACGATTGACGCGAAGATGGCGAAGACTTGCGTGGAGAAGGCGGATCTGGCGGACAAGGCGCTGGACGAGATGACGAAGCGTCAGGCGGTCGAGGAGGTGACGGTTGTTCCGGAGTGGAAGCCGCTGACGACCAAGCGCGATATGGAGAGCAGCGCGTTGCTGGTGAACGAAGACCAGAGGAAGGCGGTTCTGGCCGGACTTCAGACGCTTGCCGCGTATTGCGATGGTGCGCGACGGATTGATGGCGCGGGGTTCAGCAAGATGGACGTTGCAATTGGGAAGAGCTTGGCAGATCGGGCGTGGCTGACCGACAAACAGGTTGTGCTGGGTGCGCGCTTGGTCATTCGCTACCAGCGTCAGCTACCGAGCGAACTGGTTGAACGAGCGCGAGGACTGATGCCTGACAAACGAGAGAAAGGAACTGAATGAAACAAAATTGGAAACGCGAACGCGAACAAGTAAGCATGTCGGAGGTAGCGAAATATGTCATTGTCGCTATTGTAGCGTCCGTGCTGGCATTCGCGTTCGTCACACTCTGCTTTCTGATCGAATGAACAACATGACCCCAGAACAACGAGCGATGATGCCGGATGTGAAGCATCCGCAGGAGGACCTGATGCGTGAGACCAGCGCCAAGGTCGAACAGATGACGCGGGACTTGCGGCGATTGCGGGTTGAGCAGATCAGGCTGGCGTGGCCGGACGAGCATGACCGACCGGAGAAGCTGCGCCGTCTGGTGGCCGAGCACACGACTGACACGGGGGCATGATGTGACGCCCAAGACCGACAGCGAACTCCTGCACTGGTTGGAGGCGAACCGGGCGAGCCTCGCGTGCCTGACGGACGATGCGGGGCGTGTTCAAGGATGGTGGTGCCACACCGAGGAGACGGCTTGGACGCCAGGGAGAACACCAAGGCAAGCGATCCTGAATGCGGTCAAGATGATGGGAGAGGCAAAGCGATGAGTGAACCGATTCAAATCACGGAGGGCGATGTGGCGCGCAACCTGATGTACGCCCGTTATCGTCGGTCGTTCGTGCTCCCGCGCTACACCCCGCGCAACTGGTGGGAGGCCGATGTGTTCGAACTGACGGCATCCAGGTACTTTCGCGAGTACGAGATCAAGCTGACGCTCGCGGACTTTCGGGCCGACGCGGAAAAGCGGAAGGAAGATCGATGGCGCCGGATTGGATTGCCGACCGACAAAGAGACGAAGCACCAGCGGATAGCTCGGGGAGATCCGTCGGGGCCAACCCAATTCTGGTTCGTCGCGCCAATGGGGGTTATTCCTCTGGAGCAGGTTCCGGATTGGGCGGGGCTGATCGAGATGCGGATGGACCCGATGACGCGCCCACTTCGGATGCACGAGCGCCAGTCAATCGTGGCGCCGAGGCTGCATCGGCAAAGGAGCGACCCCAAGGTGGAGGCACATGCGCGGAGCGTCCTGTATTACCGTTTGCATACGCTGATGTCGGAGATGGAAGGACTGCCACCCGTGCCGTCGAACGAAGGCGAGGATGCGCCAGCGACGGCGGAGGAGGCGTTGCGGGCGTTGCTGAAGTTCCATCCGGACAATCCAGAGACTGGGTCGGAGCTTCCGCGGGAATGCTGGACACCAGGCTACCTCGAAGCGGTCGAGGCGGCGGAGAAGTTGGTTGGGCGAACGGTCGATCTGAAGGAACGTCAATGATCAGCGAATCGAACCCAGGGGAAGGCGCGGGCGGTCTGAAGTCTGGCAAGTGGACGAACGGCAAGCTTAAGCCGAAGAAGAAGAACAAAGACCCTGAGCCGTGGCACAACGGCGTGATGGAAAGGCTGGCCCGATTGATGGCCCACACGCTGACCGAAGACGGATACTGCACGGTCTGCCGTGAGGCAATGAAGACTCTTCGGAGCGGTAACGTCTTGGTGGTGTACATCGAATGCGGCTACAACGATGTTCAACCGACGCGAGTGCGTATGTGGGCGACCGCAGGTGACATCAGCGCGTTGACCAAAGGAACGAAAGGCAAAGCATGAAACAGGAAATTGATATGAAGAAGGCGATGCGCGGCAAGGCAAAGGCGACGGCCAATCCGACGGTGACGAGTATCATGACCGCCGACGAGATTTTGGCCAAGGCACTGGAGCTGAGGTGTTGCACTGAGCTGCAAGGAAGGGGACGACGTTGGGCCGATACGGAGCAGGCGAGGTCGTTACAGAGGCTTCATCGATTGGCTTATCGCCGGGAGTGGATTCGCAAAATCAGAAAGAAAACGAGCTAGACACGAACGACAAAAAGCGAGACGTTCGAGACGCGAAAAGCGCACTATGAAAACCAAAGCAAATCGAAAGAACAAAGATCAATCGGCTTCGCAACCGGTGACCGACACTTCGGCGGATCAAGGATTCGAGATTCGGTCCGGAATCGCGATTCCCCCACGGGGCGCCAATCGGCGGTCCAAGGCCAAGGAGGCGCTGGCGAAGATGTTTAGCGGCGATTCGGTGGTGACGACCGTCCGAAAGGCCCAGGCATTCCGGCACGCGGCCAAGGCGCTGGGTGTGAAGGTCATCGTGCGACCGGCACCGGAGGCGGGCGAGAACATGGTGGGCGTCTGGCGGGAGTAGGATGGGGCATTGACCCCGCGGGCAGCGGTGAATCATGCCCGGCGACCAAGAGGCTTGGCGCCGGGTTCGGACAGGAACGAACGTGAAGCGACGAACGAAGACCGGAACGGAACTGAAGACCATAGGCGACTTGAAGGCCGCGGAGTTCAACCCGCGAACGATCACGGCTGATGCGCTGGGTGGCCTGACGGCATCGGTGATCGAGTTCGGCGACATCAGCGGCATCGTCTACAACCTGAGGCTTGGTTGCCTCGTGGCCGGCCATCAGCGGGTCGAGGCGCTCAAGACGAAGTACGGGGACGATCTTGAGATCACCCGGGACGACGACGGCAACGGTCGGATCGTGACGCTCAACGGGTCGTGGAACGTGCGGTTCGTCGATTGGGACGAGCAACGACATCAGGCGGCGATGCTGACGGCCAACAACCCGGAGATCCAAGGCGACTGGACGGACGGTGTGGTTGCGATGTTGGAGACGATGAAGATCGAGACGGGAGAGCTGTTCGCTGGACTGAAGTTGGACGAACTGATGGGAGACTTGCAGGAGGAGGTGCAAGGCAAGGTGGAGTTGAAGGCGATCAAGCCACAAGCGGCGCCGGCTATGGCATGGGTGTTGATCGGAATTCCGACGGTGCGGTTTGGCGAGATTAATGAGGCGGTCGAACGGATCGCGGCGCTACCCGGGGCAATGGTCGAAACGACGATCACCAGCGCATGAGCGCCAAGACCGACAACCACAACCCGGAGGTGAAACTCGCGCTTCGGAGGCACTTCCTACAAATGTTCCACGTGGAACAACCGCCGATGGTGCTCGATTGCTTCCAGGGATCTGGCCTGTTGTGGGGACAGCTTCGCACCGAGTTTAGGCTGGCCGGATACTGGGGTGTGGACGTGAAGCCGAAAGCGGGACGGCTCAAGATTGATTCGGCGCGCATCCTTGAGCAACGTGGATGGAAGGCGGACGTGGTGGATTTGGACGCCTACGGCTCGCCGTGGAAGCACTGGTGTCATCTGGTTCGGACGTTCGGAGGTGAGGCGCTGACGGTGTTCGTAACCATCGGGATGGTTCGCATCGGAGTTGGAAATTATGATCGCGCTGTGATGCAGATGGCTGGCTGCAAATTCCACGCGCTCAAGATTCCGAATTCGTTGGGCGTCAAACTCGGCGAACGAGCAATCGATTTCGCGGTCGGCGAGGCGCAGGCCAACGGCTTGACGGCAACGGAAATCGTCGAGGCGTTCCCGCAGCGGAATGCCCGATACCTGGGGATCAGGATGAATCGATTTGCGAAATAAAGTGTTGCGTTGGAGGATGTTGTTCGGCATATTCAACACGTCGACCGGAACCCCGGCGACAGACAGGAAACGAAACGAATATGGCACACAACATCAATCGGACGGGCGGCAAGGACTCCATCGTTTGGACCGGTCAAACCCCTTGGCATCGCCTCGGCACCGCTCTTCCTGAAGCCTTCACGGCGGCGGAAGCTCTTCGGCACGGTGGACTCGACTACACGGTGGAAAAGGTCGCAGTCCAGACCATTGACGGCGACAGCATCAACGACCGGTACGCGCTTCGCCGGACCGACACCAGGGCAGTCCTTGGAATCTGCGCCGGCATGTACCGGCCCTTGCAGAACCGTGAGGCGTTCAGTTTCTTCGATGGCGTGTTCGGTCGGGACAAGGCGCGATACGAGGTCGCCGGGGCGCTCGGGGCCGGGGAACGGGTCTGGATGCTTGCAAAGCTACCGGGTGAATTCGAGGCGTTGAAAGGCGACAGCGTCAACCGGTACCTGCTGTTGACGAACGGATTCGACACCAACGAGCCGGTTCGCGCCCGGTTCACGCCGGTCCGCGTGGTGTGCCAGAACACGTTGAGCCTCGCGATGGCCGGAACGCAGTCGGAGGTAAGGGTGCAGCACATTGGGAACGTCTCGGCCAAGCTCGAGATTGCTGGCAAACTCCTCAAGGCGGCGGGCGTGTACTTCGACGAGGCGGCAGCGAACTTCCGGGCCTTCGCGACGACGAAGCTCAAGGCGGCGACTCTGCGGTCCTACGTGTTGGACGTGGTGGCGCCGGAGCGCGAGGCTGGTGCGAAGCTTGAGGATCTGCACCCGGTGACCCGTAACCGCGTGGCGGAGGTGGAGAAGATGAACGAGACCGGGGTTGGCCACGACATCAAGGGCGTCCGCGGTACCCTTTTGGGAGCCTACAACGCGGTGACCGAGTACGTGGATCACAACCGAACGAAGGCGGATCTTGGATACCTCGTGGACGGAGGCGGGGCAAGGCTGAAGCAACGGGCGTTCGAGGTGGCGCTCGATATCGCCAAGGCGGCGAACTGAACAAGTGAACAAACGGTGGCCCCAGGTGGGGCCACTTTTTCAAACCATCATCGAATCAATACCATGGGAGACAAGACCATCATCGCTTGGACAAACCACACGCACAACATTGCGTGGGGCTGCACGAAGATCGATCCTGGGTGTGCGAACTGCTACGCCGAAGCCTTCGCGACCGGGCGGCAAGGGTTGGACATCTGGGGGAAGAACAAGCGGCGGCGTGTATTCGGCGAGAAGCACTGGGCGGAACCGCTGAAGTGGGACCGGGACGCGGCGGCGGGCAAGACCGTGTCTGTGATGGGCGACGGCCATCCGCCGCTGGTGTTCACCTCTTCGATGTGCGACGTGTTCGAGGATCACCCGACCATCGATGAGGAACGGGCCAAGCTTTGGCCGTTGATCAGGGCGACCCCGAACCTTCACTGGCAGATCCTGACCAAGCGGGCGGATCGGATAGCGCGATGCCTTCCGGAGGACTGGGGAAAGGGCTACCCGAATGTCTGGCTTGGGGTGAGCATCGCGGAGGAGAAGGGATGCTGGCGGGCGGACGAACTCCGAACCATCCCGGCGGTTGTGCGGTTCATCAGCTACGAGCCGGCCCTGGGACCGATCCACGACACGCTCGCCCTTCGCGGAATCGATTGGGTGATCCAGGGAGGGGAGAGCGGGCGTGGCTATCGTCCGATGGATCTTGAGTGGGCACGGTCGATGCGGCGGGCGTGCGAGGCGCAGGGTGTGGCCTATTTCTTCAAGCAATCGGCGGCGATCCGGACCGAGATGGGGACGACCCTGGACGGGCAGACGGTGCGTAAGTTCCCGACCCCGCGGAAGGTCGCTGGCCAGCCGCGGGAAACGCTGTTCGCATGAGCGAGCCGGTCATCATTTACCGCGTGCAGGATGCCGAAGGACGCGGCCCATGGCGCCCGGGCATGGGATTGCTGTGGATCGATGAACGGCCAGACCACGAAAACCTGCGTCCGATGTTCGAGGAGTTCCCGGACGTGCTGAGCCGGCACCGCTACGAAATGAGTCTTGGGTGCGGATGCCGGACGGTCGCGCAACTGCAACGGTGGTTCACGCCCAACGAATATCGGAGGCTACAAGGCTTCGGCTATCGGGCGGTGAGCATGGGGGTCGAGCGCATCCTCGGCGAGTCGGCGGTTCAAGGCGTGTTCGAACGGACCAAGTTGTTGCGGGACGGCGCGACGGCGTTCAACCTGTACGACGATGCAGAGGTTGCCAAACACGGAAGCTGAGCAAACAATCGAAGACGAAATGGAAACGAAAGCAATACTACCGGAGTTCAAAGAGTTCCCGAAAATGCCGCGACTATCGCGGGACGTGATAATCACCGAGAAGATCGACGGCACGAACGCGCATGTATTGATCCAATCGATGGAGGACAAGCCTGCGGATGGCGCGTTGTTCAGAGCAAACGGATTGGCGTTGTGGGCCGGAAGTCGGAACAGGTGGTTGACCAAGGAGCAGGATAACTTCGGATTTGCCGCTTGGGCGGAACGGCACGGCGATGAACTGATGGCGCTCGGAGAGGGACGACACTTCGGCGAGTGGTGGGGCAGCGGAATTCAAAGGGGCTATGGACTGATGAATGGCGAGAAGCGATGGAGCCTGTTCAACGTCGCCAGATGGTGCGGGCATGGCGAAGAACCGCAGCGCATCCAATCGGTCGATCTACGGGTGGAAAAGTATCAGGAGCGATGTCCGCGATGCTGCGGCGTGGTTCCGGTGCTGTACCGTGGACCGTTCACGACCGCCGCATGCGACCTGGCGTTGGACGAGTTGTGGAAGAATGGCAGTCGAGCTGCACCCGGTTACCAAAATCCGGAAGGAATTGTTGTGTTTCACGTCGCCGCCAACGTTGGATTCAAAAAGACGATTGTGGGCGACGAACTGCCGAAGAACATGCGAAAGGCGTAGCTTATGGAGAAGAATGCGAGCGAAGAGGTGCCAAAGGTGGCCACTAAAAGAAGGCATCGAGCAAAACCGTGGCGAGCGGCGTTTCTGGAGGCGTTTCGCAAGACCGGTATCGTAACCGTCTCGGCGAAAGCGGCGGGTGTGAATCGGCAGACGGTCAACATGGCGATACTGCGAAACCCTGATTTCAAAGCAGAGGTGGATGCGGCTGGCGAAGAGGCGGCGGACTATCTGGAGGCGGTGGCGGTCCAGAGGGCGACACGGGAGGCCGACCCTAGCGATACGCTCTTGATCTTCCTGCTGAAGGGCAGGCGACCGGCGAAGTTCCGGGACAACTACCGGCTGGAGCACACGGGGGCCGACGGGGCGCCGATTGTGCCGGCGGTGGCGGCCCAGGGGGCGGTGATCCTCCTTCCGCAAGATCGGTTTTTCGAGCTGGCGGAGAAGTATGGGACGCCCGAGGCGAAGACCGGGGAGGAAAAAAAGTGAGCGCCAAGGCAAAGGTGGTGAAAACGCGAGCGCCAAGGAAACCCAGGGAGGCGCAATTGATTCGAATGCGAATTCAGGAGCTTGAGCGTGCCGGTCGGTTCAAGGATGGGAAGCCGAAGACCTTTCGCGAGCACAACAATCATGGAGCGCGATTGGCGATGGCGAAGATGGAGGGTATTCGATGAGTCCAATCAACCCCGACCGAGTTCGCGCCATGGCCGTGAAGTTCTGCCCACCCGCGGCGCCGAAGCCGCCGGAACCGAAGGCACCCCGCACGTTCGCGTCCTGCAAAGGCACCTCCCGCCGCATCCTCGCTTGGCTCACGTCTCACGGCGCGGCGAACTACCGCAGCGTCGCCCGCGCTCTCGGAATCCTGCCGCACACCGCCAACACGGTCATGTGACGCATGGTTGAGCGTGGACTGTTGGAGATCGTCCACGAAGGCGGCGGACACGGAAACCCGAGTATGTTCGCGGTCAGGAAGGAGGAGGCGCCATGAGCACCACACCAGCACCGACCGGCATTGAAGCCCAAGTCTGCGCTGACATTGCCGCGCGGCAGCAGAAGGGCATTGCCAAGTATGGCACTACGGTCGCGGACAACCCCGAGGACCTTCGCGAGTGGCTGACGCCCGCGATGGTACCTGTGCATGCTGTTGGATTGGCTGTTCTACCAGCCCGGCTCCGTGGTCTTCCACGGAGATTCCGGATGTTGTGCAGCGCGGCGCCACCGAGGCTCGGGTACCGTGTACTGGCGATTCCGTGGCGAATGGGTGCAATTGGGAGACGGGGACGGAATGCGCGTTGGTCGTCTTGCGACGTTCATTCCGACCACGGCCCGAGCCTGCTGGTCGTACCAGCAGCCGAACCCTCAATAGCCGACCATTGTCGTGATAACAAACGGAGCATCGTGCGAGTGGCATCACTCTGGACAATCGCCGTGTCGGCGTGAGGCAACGAATTTGGTAAGCTTACCTGGGCGCCACAAGATGCCGGTGTGCGCGGTGCATGCGGAAGCCTATCGAAACATCCAGAAGTTCATTATCGAGCCGATCAATGCCGAACCCGATCAAGATCCAGCCGAACCCCGGACCGCAGTACGAGTTTCTACGGACCGCCGCTGATATCGCGATCTATGGAGGAAGCGCCGGTGGAGGAAAAACTTTCGGACTGCTTCTAGATCCGCTGAAGCGAAGGAACGTTCCGAACTTCGATTGCCTGATCTTTCGACGGGTGGGGGCGCAGATAACGCTCCCGGGTGGGCTTTGGGATTCGTCGGTGAAGCTCTATCCGTGGGCGGGCGGGACCGGTTACCCGGGGAAGAAAATCTGGCGCTGGCCGAACGGGTTCACGGTATCCTTTCGGCACTTGGAGGACGACGCGGCGCTCGGGGCGTTGCAGGGCAGTCAGGTGCCGCTTATTGCGTTCGATGAGCTGACGCACTTCACGCGGGAGCAATTCCTGTACATGCTCTCCCGCAACCGTTCGACGACTGGCATCCCGGGGACGATGCGGGCGACCTGTAATGCCGACAGCGAGAGCTGGGTGAAGGGCTTTATCCGCTGGTGGCTGGATGACGAAGGACGATTTCCGGACCGGTCAAAGGCCGGTGTGCTCCGGTGGATGGTGCGCGAGCGAGATGAGTTTCTGTGGTACGCGACGAAGGATGAGGCGGAACGGAATCACGGGCCAAACTCGGCAACGAGCGTGACGTTCATTCCGGCGCTGCTGACCGACAACGCGCCGCTGCTGAAGACCGATCCAACGTATCTGACGAGGCTCCGCGGACTGGGGCACGTGCTTCGGCAACAGCTTGAGCTTGGAGATTGGTCGGTCAGGGCAACGGCTGGCATGATCCTGAAGCGCGACTGGTGGCGGATCGACGACGCGGCGCCGGCAGGTCTCGTCAGGGTGGTGAGGTATTGGGACCGGGCAGCCTCGGACGTGACGAAGAAGAACACCGACCCCGATTGGACGACGGGGCTGAAGCTTGGGAAGGGCAAGAACGGCCAGTGGTGGGTAATGGACGTTCGACGGATGCGCGGAACACCCGCGCAGGTCGAGGCGACGATTGAAGCGACGGCAAAGCTGGACGGGTCGAAGGTAGAGACGTGGCTGGAAACCGACCCTGGGCAGGCAGGGAAGGTCGAGGTATCGCACTACCTCCGCACGTTCCCGCATCTAGGACTCAGGTTCAACCCGGTGCCGAGGACGGGCAAGGTCGAACGGGCGCAGTTCGTCTCGCCTCAGGTGGAGCATGGGAGCGTCCGTCTGGTGCGCGGCGAATGGAATGATGCGTTCATCGGGGAGTGCGATGCCTTCCCTCAAGGCGCGCACGATGATCAGGTGGACACGCTCTCGGGGGCGTTCGGGGTGATGGCAAAGGGTTGGACGTGGAGCGCCGATGGTGCATCGTCTGGAAGTACAGCGCCGGAAAGGGCGCTCGAAGGATGAAACACAGCACCAGCGTTCCGAGTCCTAAGCATGCGTGGAGAAACGGGTTCGTGCCGGTGTCGGTTCAGACAAAAAACCGTCAGGCCGTCCGATTCATCCCGCGAACGAAGGAACCGAATCATGGAATGGAAAAATCCGATAACCGGAAAGACCGACCGACTTGAATCGGCGGGCTGTTGGACGCTCTTCTTCGGCCCGTTCTACTTCGCGAAGTGGGACCTGTGGAGATGCGCCGCTTTCGTGGCGTTGCTTGGTCTGGTCACCGGAGGCTTGAGCTGGTTCATCGTTCCGTTCATGGCCAAGAAGCTGGCGGGTTGGGAATACGACCGTCGCGGTTGGAAGCGTGTTGACGGGACTACGTTGGAGGCGTAGGAAGCTCGTGGCGGGATAGATCAGCCTGGTAGATCGGAACGCTCATAACGTTCAGGCCGCCGGTTCAAATCCGGCTCCCGCCCCCAAGATTTCGCCGAAAGGCATTGGAAAAAGTCGCACCCTGCATTGCACGGCGCCACCTCATTGCTCGGGGTGGCGCCGGTTTCGTTTGGATTGACCTTCGGCGGCGGTGGGCAGACAAGTTGGGCATGCATGAGAGCATGACCGCCAGCCTGTACCGGCAATCGCTGAACCCGCTGCGAAGCCTGACGATTGCTAGGGCGGTCACGTTGCTCGACCTGGCGATGCAGGGCTACTACGCGGATTTGACGTGGCTCTACAGCTTCATCGAGCGACGGGATGACGTGGTGCTGGCGCTGAAGACGCGCCGCATCTCGGCCTTGCGAGCCTGCGAGTGGTCGGTCGAACTGACGCCCGAGGTCAGTCAAGATCCGGAGGCGAAGGCGATGGCTCACCGTCAAAGGGACTTCCTGAAGTCAGAGTACGGGAGTATCGACAACTTACGGCAAGCGTGGTGCTGGCTTGGGATGGCGACGTTTCGGGCGTTTGCGCATCTTGAGAAGCATTGGGCTATGCGAGATGGCAAGATGATCGTGAAGCATCTTGAGCCGGTACAGCAATGGTTCTTGTGCCGTGAAATGCCTGATCTGTCGTGGCGGTACAACGCAAACGCTACTCAAACCAACAGGGGAGACAAGATCGAATCGGATAACTGGATCGTTCGTGAACAGGAAGGTAGCATCGGAGAATTGGCTTGCACGCGGTACATCGTCAAAAACATGGGGATCAAGGATTGGGCAACGTACGCAGCGACGTTCGGAATTCCAAACATGGGAGTTGAGATCGGACCTGATGCGGCAGCCGATCAAGGGACGTTCGAACTGTTGCGGACAACTATCCTCAACAATTTCGTCAGCAACGGCAGGTACATTCTGCCACCGCACTGCAAGCTGGTGACCGGACCCGAAGCGTCGGACAACATTCCGTTCGAAACGCTTATCAAATACTTGGACACGGCTTTGGTGTTGGCCGGAACGGGCGGCAAGTTGACGATGTTGACGGATGCAACCGGCATCGGTCAGGGGTCGACCGGCGCGCACCAGGATGCGTTCGATGAAATCGCGGATGCCGAGGGGATGGAGATCGCGGAGGTGTTGGACGAGCAACACGGACGTCCGGCGTTGCAACGCCAGTTCCCGGGGGAGCCGGTGTTGGTCCGTCTGGCGATTCGACGAAACCGCCCGGTGTCAAAGGAGGAGGGGGTCAAGGTCCTGACCGGCTTGAAGTCGGCAGGGTGGGATGTCGAAGAGGCGGATGCCGAGAAGCTGGTGGACATGCCGCTGGCCAAGCGCGAAGAGCCGGCGAAGGATTGGAGCAAGGTCAAGGATCAGACGGAGGATCAGGACATCGACAATGTGGCCAAGAATCGGTCGTCCGAAGGAATGCAGACCGTCATGGAGGTCCTGCGCAAGGAGGGCGAAGAGGTGGTGCAGGAGTTCGAGGCGGCGCTGGAGATTCAGGACCCGCACGAACGCGGCGCGGCAATCCTCAAGGTGATTGAGCGCATTCCGAAGGAAATCGACAAATCGGATGACCTGACGGCTGCAATCGAGACGCTGCTTCTGGATGGCTTCGCTGGTGGGGACGAGTAGGTCGCCAAAATTACACTATTGACGGATGCCGTCGAACGGTCGCACAAGGCCGTTGAGATGACGGCCTACGGAACACCAGTTGCTTTGCCTGTCCGAAATGGGACAGGCACGGCGCTGAACCGCGCAGCCTTCGCGCTACCTGACGACGGATGGATTCAGGTGCTCAAGCTCGGCGAGTTCGAGCATCCCGAGGTCGGCACCCAGGTCATTGACCCCGTGACAGTGCGAGCCATTCAGGCGTCGTTCCTGAAGTCGAAGGAGGATGCTGGTGAGGACTGGCCGGGGATGCTGGTGGATCGCGATCATTTCAGCCACGACCCGAAGTTGACGTCTGAGGCGATGGGATGGATCGATGACGTTCAGGTCCGGGACGACGGTCTGTGGGCGAAGGTCCGATGGTCCGTTCCGGGTCAACAGGCGGTGGAGGGCGGGGCGTTTCGATTGGTCAGCCCGGTGCTGGAAGATTTCGAGGATCTTGGCGGTGGACGCAAGCGACCCCGGCGCTTTACGCGCATCGCCCTGACCAACGCGCCGAACATGAGGGGGATGAAGCCGGTCACGAATCGCGACAACCAACACACCGAAATCACCACTATGGACTACAAGAAAGCGCTCTGCCGGATGCTCGACATCCCTGATACCACGCCTGACGCCGAAATCGAGGCGGCGGCCAACAAGTACGTCGAATCCAAGCCGAAGCTCGCGGCACTGCCCGCCGAGGTCGCCGAGGTGAAGAACCGCCTGACCGTCGCTACTGCTGCCGGTGACGCGCTCAAGAGCGAACGTGACGCGCTGAAAACCGAAGTCGGAAAGCTCCGGGAGGCCGTGGCTGAACAGGACCTCGCCAACCTGGGGCCGGCGATCAAGAATCGCGACGCCATCAAGGCGCGGCTGATCGCCGACCGCGATGGAACGCTGGCGCTTCTGAAGGATGCTGGTGTCGAGACCAAGACGGTGCCGAAGCCGGTGCACAATCGGTCCGGCAAGAATCCCGGAAATCCCGATGCGGACGAGAACACCGTCACCGAAGAGCATGCGACGCGGGTCTCGGCCAGGGCGAACGAACTGATGGCGAAGAACCGGATGACGCCTTCCGAGGCGTATATCGCCGCCAACCGGGAACTGATGGCGAATCAGAAGTAGCCGAAGCAAGTCAACCGCAACCGATCAACCAAAATCAGTATGACCAGCATCATTCAATCCAACACGCATGACGGCGATCTGAGCCTGATTGCCGACGGCGCGGTGACCGAAGGTTACCTCGTGAAGCTTTCGACCGTCGAAAACGGTCAGACCCGAGTCATTCTTCCGACCGACGTGGCCGATGAATGTCCGTTCGTGGCTCTTGCCACCGCCGCCGACAACGCTCCGGTGGACCTGCGCCCGCTTACACCGGGCCAGAGTGTCCGTCTGATTGCCGCTGGAACCATTGCCGGAGGGACTCGGGTGTACCTGTCGGGGACGTTCGGCAAGGTCGTGACGGCCACCGGAGCGGCTGCCGACACGTACTTCAGTCCGGGAATTGCCGAGACGGACGCGACGGCGGGCGGATATGTGCGCGTGCGCGTGATGTCGCAACTCGTCGTCGTGACGTAATCCGAGACCACGACGAAACCAGAAACCACAACGTCAGCAACACCGAAACACCATGAGTCTTCTTTCCGGTCTCGCCGCCAATCCGGTTCTGCTCGAATACGCGCAGAATGCCAGTCAACGCCACCTTCAGCCGGTGGGCAACTTCCTCGCACCGACTGTGCCTGTGGCTTCTGTCACGGGACGTTACAAGGTGTTCACTGCCAAGAATCGGTTCAAGCTTCCGGACACCCGCCGCACTCCCGGAGGTACCGCCGCTCGCATCGGCTTCAGCGCCGAAGACGGGACCTACAACTGCCAGCCGCATGCGATCGACGTGCCGCTCGATCAGCAGGAGATCGCCGAGGCCGGCGAAGTCGGTATGAACGCCGCGATGGAGGCAGCGGACTTGGCGGCTGAGGTGGCATCGATGGAGCACGAGAAATCGACCATCGATCTGGCGCTTTCGACTGCTGGTGCCGGGACGGGCGTCAACGTCAACGCCGTCGATCCCGTGGACCAGATCGACACGCTGATCAACAACGTGCGCAAGGCGGCTCCGGGTGGGTCCGGGATGGTCAACCGCATCTTGTTTGGACCGACCGCGTGGCGGCTGTTCAAGAACTGCGCGTTCGTGCGTTCGCGCTTTGTCGCCGCGGGAAGCAAGGCGGTTCCGAACGTCAGCATTGAGATGGCTCGCAGCCTGTTCGTCGGATCCCCGGAGATCATGGAGTCGGAGATGATCTACGACACGGCGGACGAAGGGCAGACGGCCAGCTACGCCTTCCTTCTCGATTCGGCGGTGCTGGTGTTTCGGGCATCCAGTCAGCCGACGCGGACGGATTCGAGCGCGCTCAAGACGTTTCGGCAGATGGGACGCTGGCTCGGGCCGCGGGCGTACACGACCACCGACGGTCGTGGCGAGGTGTTCGGGTTTGACTGGAGTCGCGACATCAAGGCCGTCAACTCCGGGGCCATCCTGCGGCTGAACTTCAGCGCGAGCTAAGCGGCGAACGACGAACAGCAACCGCAAATCGCAAACGCATACGACAATGAAAAACAAGACCTTCAGTTTGTTCGGCGTGCTGGCGATGGCCATGATCGCCATCGCTTTCGGAGTGGCGCCTACGGCCACGGCGACGACCACCAATCTCGCCCTTGGGTTCGGTTACCAATCCCCGGCGGTGCCGAACAAGCCGGCGACTATCGCGGCGAGCACGACCGCGACCAATACGGCGGTGATCGACGTGCGCGATTTCGATGTCGCATACCTTCAGATCACGGCAACGTTGGCCAACACGAACGTCAACACGGCGACGCTCTCGATCCCGGTGCACAGATCGTTCGATGGAACGACCTTCGAGACCACGGCAACCACAACCCTGCTTCTGACCTACAGCGGGACGAATATCATCACGTGGGCGACGAACATGAACCTCGGAGGGGCCGGGTATCTGAAGTTCAATCAGTACGTCAATTCGGCGACGAACATCGCGACGCTCAGTGCGTTCACCATCGCCGGCAAACAGCCGATCCGTGTGCCGTTCGGGGGCGGTCTTGCGACGACCGCCGCTGGCACCAGGTGATGCACGACCGGCCCTGATTCTGGACAAAGCGAGTCGCATCGTATGGGGCCGGGGGGTTGCCTTCAGAGGTGGGCAGCCCCCCGGTTTGATTTTCAGGACTGACTTCCATGCCGAACTGGAGAGCAATCACGGTCGCCGACATCAAGGGCCAGCTTTCGGCTCGGGAGTTCACGGCGGTCTATCAGAACGGCACGGAGCCGGGGGACACCGATCCGACAACCGGTATCATCACGTCGGTGGTGGACTTCGTGCGGGGTGCCATCGCTTCCCATCGACCAAACATCCTTGGGGCGGTCAGCACGGTTCCGGAGACTCTGGTGGACCCGACGGTGGCGATCATCGTCTGGAGGCTGATGGCGCGCTCCGGTGGTCAGGTGATTGACGGTGAGGCCAATCCCAGGCGGGATGGGTACAAGGACGCGATGCGCCTGATGGAGCGGATCGCCGAAGGAAAGTTGAAGGTCATTGCGCCGGATTCCGGTGCCATCGCTTCAACGCTTCCGGATGTGCCGGTGGTCTACGACTATTTCACGACCGACAAGTGGGACCGTGAATCGCAGGAAGGCTCATGAAAACGTCCTTGGAAGCGTCGCTCAAGAAGCTGCGTGGATCGCGGACGATCCCGGCCACGCTCTCGTCGGATGAGCTTCAAGGCATTTCGTCGAACATCCGGCAGCAAGCTGTGTTCTCGGCCAAGGTGGTCAAGACCGAGGTGCTTGGGCGAATTCGTAGGCTGGCCCTGGATGTCGTGACCGGAAAGAAGAAGCCTGAGGACGCGAGGCTGGCCTTGGAGAAGTACGTCAAGGGTACGGGGTACAAGGCACCGGAAGGCAAGGAAGGGACCATCGAAGATCTCGCGAGTGAGGCGCGGACGGACCTGATCATTCGGACGAACGTTGGGATGGCGCGAGGGTATGGAAAGCGAGTGGCGGCCCAAGAGAACCTCGGGCGGCGTCCGTTTTGGGAGATGTACCGACAATCGCCACGGAAAGAGCCTCGGGATTGGATCAGCCGATGGAGGTCCGCTGGTGGCCGAGTGCGCGGACGAAGGTTTGTCGCGCCGATCAACGACGGAATCTGGACGGCCATCAGTCGGTTCGAACTGCCGTATCCGCCGTTTGATTTCAACTCCGGGATGGGCGTGCGCAGCCTCACCACGACCGAAGGCGCGGCGGTCGGGTTGAAGCGCCCGAAGCAGGAGCGACAGGCGCCGAGCGAATTCGTTCCAGTCCGGCGTGCGGCGCTGTTGGTCGATCAACCGGACCTTCGCAAGGCCCTGCTCGACAGTTTAAATCAGGACGATCCACGAGGCTATCGCATCACGAGAGCCGGAATTCTCACCCAGCGATGATCAGACTGAAGTTCAAGATTTCGGACGGGACGAAGAAACAGCGCGAGCGTCTGGAAGGCTTTGGCGCGAACATGCTGCGTCATGGAAGCGTGAATGTGAGGCGTCTTCTGGTTGATCACTGGATGACGAAAGACCGACGGGAGCCGAACAAGTTGACTGGAGGTGCGCGACGAACGCATTTCTGGCGAACCATCGCCGAAAGCTTGGAGTCGGTGAGGTCATTTCGATCCGAGGGTCGTGTCGAGATTGCCAATCACGACTATCGACTCGGGCACAAGATCAGCGGAGGAACGATCCGTCCGAAGAGTGCGAAGGCGCTGACGATTCCGATTCATCCAGCGGCCTACGCTGTTCGCGCATCGTTCCTCGCTTTGGTCGAGGGCGTGAAGCTGTTCGTGATGAGAAGCAAATCCGGACACGCTTTTCTTGCCGGCAAGAAGAACAAGGTGCTTGTGAGGTATTACCTTCTCAAGTACAGCGTAACGCAAGGTCCTTGGCCGGGAACGATGCCAACGGATCGGCAGATTAAAGGAGCGTTCATTCGAGGAGCAACCGCAGCATCACAATGACAACCATTGCTCAGACGATGAAAGACGACTCCGGTGCCAACTGGAGCGGTTCGATCCGTTTCACGGCATGGGGAAGAATCGGAGGTTTGACTGGTGACGATCATGCACCGGTAACCGTCACTGTCACGGCAGGAGCGTTGAGCACCAGTCTTAGAGGGCCATCGTATTACCAAGTGGAAGTCGGAAAGAATCGTCCTTACCTGATACTGCTGCCAGGATCAGGAACCGTCACGTTGGACGAGATTCGCGTGGGGGGCAGCGAAGCGCAGATCGGATCATTCTGGTATGCCAACATTGCCGCTTTGTTGGCGGAAAGTAGCGGTGATTGGACGCAAGCCGGAACGATCAACAGCTATGGCAGCGACGGGATTATCAGCGGATGGCAACTGATCTTGAAAACCGATCCCGCCGCCAGCAGTCTGTCGGACAACGGGGACAGCGTGTTGGAAACGGATGACGGCGATGCCTACGCGGTTCGAACCTGGATATCGGGATGACATGAAGACCATCGCTTCCATTCTCGGGCTATGGCTCGCCCTCTTGGCCAGCGCCTTCGCCGCACCGGACGTCCGCACCGTCCGGGCCATGGACACCGTGGACGAGGTCCTGGCCCTGGAACCCGCGGCGGTCTCGAAAGGTGGCCGCGCCGAGATCTGGGTCTCGGGCCTTTCCCAGCGCAACGAGTTTCCCCTCCGCCTGCTCGCCTTCGACCGCGCCTCCGCCGAGAGCACCAACCTGTTCGTTTTCGGGTCCGGAAGCTGGACGGGCCGGTGGATCTTCCCCGACCGATCCAACCTGGTGCATGACACCCGGTGGTATCGGGTGCGGCCCAACGCCACGAATGACCAGGCCGCCCTCCTCCAGGCTGCGCTGGATGCCGGCCCCGCCACGCTGGAGATCCCCGAAGGCACTCACTGGATCGGCTCCCCCCTGGTCGTCACCCGCGCGGGGCAGACGCTCCAGGGCAAGGGGACCATCGCGGAGCTGTCCATCCTCACAAACCTCGTCCGCGTCGCCGCGGACAATGTCCGCATCGAAGGCCTGCGCCTGCTCGGCTCCGAAACGGCGGATACCTTCGTGAGCGACGTCGGCTTCGATCGCATCGCCCTCTTCGCCCAAAACGTCACCAACTTTTCGGCGGAGCGCGTCGCGGTCCTCGGGAAATCCACCGGCATTTCCATCGACGGGGGAGAGACGTGGGCCGTCCGCCGGAGCCAGATCACCGGCTTCTGGCGCCACACCAACTACGTCAGCGGCATCAACAACGGGGCCGGAATCGTCACCCGCGATAGCTCGGGCAAGGCGATCGACAACGAGATCTTCGGCACCGGCCAGGGGGTCTGCGCGCTCAACAAGACCAACGACTGGCCCACCCTCAACGTCGAACAGAACCTGATCCAGGAGTGCGGCGACAACGGGGTTTACCTCGTGGCCGCCGGCCCCTCCACCATCAAGGGCAACCGGGTCTTCTCGACGCGCGGCACCGGCATCAAGGCGCACGGTTCGGATCACATCATCAGCGGCAACGTCATGACCAACGTTGGCCTTGGGATTGCCGCTTTCCCGATCCACGCCGTGCCTGCCGTGGGCACGCGGGAATATCACCTCAGCACCAATAAATGGGGGTCGGGCACGACCAACTGGATCACCGGCCTCGGCACCGTAGTTAGCGGCAACACGATCCGTTTTGCGGGCCGGCATGGCATCGATGCCGGGTACACTCGCATCTCCCCCAACACCTTCTGGAACTCCGAAACCTCGATCAGCGGGAACACGATCAGCGAGTACGGGAGCAGCGCGAACGACGTCGGAATCCGACTGAGCGGTGATTCAATGCGGATCTCCGGCGGCACCATCTCGGGATGTCGCGGCACCTCCTCCTCGTTCGGCATTCTCTTTGGCGGCCAAGCCGAGACCGATCTGGGCTGGCGGGACTTCTCCGTCACCGACGTGACCATCGTCGGCACGCAGAATTTCGAGGCCGGCATTCAGGCGACCGACATCACCGGGCTCGATCTCCAGCTCAACCGCGTGATCAATCCGGCCAGCGTGCTGGGCATCGTTCTGGTCGGGGCCTCCGATGTTCGGGGCGACATCAATCGCGTCCTCTACGATGGCCAGATCCGGTGCGTCGGCGGCACCAACGTGGTGTTGGTGAACAACATTCGGGCCTCCGTCGTGCAGGTGGAACCGGTCGTGGGTCTGAGCGAAACGAGGATCGACTCCACCCAACTCACCACCGAGGCGATCCGGACAGCCCTCGCGTCGCAATCTGCGACCTACCCGTGGGCCATGACCGTGGAGACCAATGCCCAGCGAGGGTTTCAGGTCTGGAACAAAAGCGGGGGGCCGGCGGCACTTGCTACCGTCCAAATCAACGTCGGGACGACCAACAGCGCCTCCGGCCAGATCGCCGTCTTCTCGCGCGACTACACCGGCCAGTTTGCGGGCCGCATGGTCCTCAACGACAACTCCGACACCGACGGCGTCACCGTCCACGCCGCGCGGACCAACGCCACCGTCGACGTCGGCGTCTCGGGGACAACCCTTCTCTCTGCCAGCCCGCCTTCGGCGACCGGTGAGTCGGGCGTGCTGCTCTACCTGTACGATTCCGGCACCCGGGCCCGCATCATGCGCAGCGCGTCGTACGGACTACTCTACACCGGGACCGACCCCGCGTTGGGCACCATGGCGCGCAAGGACGACGCGCCCACGAACTCGTCCTACTACGCCCGTCAGAACGGTGCGTGGACTTCGTTCGATTTTCAGCCGGCGGACTCCGATCTCGCCGCCATCGCCGCGGCGAGCGGGGCCTCTGATCTCGTGGGCGGAGGCGACACCAGCCTGCATTATCATTCCGCCGACCGGGCCCGGGCCAACCATACCGGCACCCAGGCGCTCAGCACGATTTCCGATGCCGGCACCGCCGCTGCGCGCAACGTGCCGGCCAGCGGCAACGCCGCGACCAACGAGGTGGTGCTGGGCACCGACACCCGGCTGAGCGATGCCCGCACTCCTGCCAGCCACACGCACCCCGCCAGCGAGGTCTCCGACAGCACTTCCGCGGGTCGCGCCCTGCTCACCGCCGCCAATGCGGCCGCTCAGCGCTCCAGCCTCGGTCTCGCCGCCATGGCCGAGGTCGCGGACGCCCCAAGCGACGGCACGGGCTATGTGCGGAAGAACGGGTCGTGGGCCGCGGAGTTGGGCGGCGGCGGTGGCGGATCGCCGCTGACCATCACCGACGATTTCGCCGCGGAGGTGACCAACGTCACCCGGCTCAAGATCCAGTCGGTCGATCTATTTCCCACCTGGCTGTGGCAGGTCACCGGAGTTGGCTCCAACGCCGTGATTCAGGTTTCAGAGATCACGCCGCCATTGTACGTGAACAATGACGGCACGGAGGACGGGCGGCGGTACAACCTCAACGACTCGACTCCAGCCGCACCGTCTGGGGCAATGAACGTGAGGTGGCAGAAGAGCGGCACCAATGCCAGCGCGTACGTGCCCGTAGCCCCCACGATTGGCGGCATCACGCCCACGGTGATCATCACCAATTCCACCTCCTGGGGAACCATCACGAGTTTCAATATCAGCGATGTCAACTTGCCGAACGTCGGCGACGTGGTCTCGGGAGACATCGTGGTCCGGTTGGACAACTCCGCGTCCGCCGTCACGGGCAACTTCGGGGTGCTGGTCAATACCGAGACAAACCTCCAAGTGGGGGTGCCATCGATCGCCAGCGCCTTCACGCCCAGACCGCTGACCTTTGCGGTGAGTATCGCCCGGACTGCCTCGGACAAGGTGCAAACGTCGGCGACGTTCACCGGAGGGAACGCCAGCGCGCCAACGGTGGGGTTTGGCGCGTGGGCAAGTGCAGCTACGGTCACCAGCCGCAACGTCGTGGGGGTTGAAACCACGATCGATCTTTCGACGAACAACCTGATCGTGGTCCGCCTAGCCTTCGACACCGCGTCCACGAACATCGTCGCAACCACCCAACACGGAGGATTCAAGTGATGGTGAAACGTGAACTTCTGTTCGGTCTCGTTGCTTCTGCTCTCGTCACTGGGCTGGCTCTCGGGCAGACCCACTGGGCCCAGCTCACCAACGGCATCGTGGGCGTTCCTCGCCCGTACGCCGAGCGCGCGGAGGGCGCGGTGGAGCTCCCCGTCTGGGTCCGGTCCGGCGATGTCCAGGACGGCACCAACTGGCTGCGCGGCGGCTCCATCGTCGTGCCGCCGCCCTACACGATTCCGGTGGCCCGCGTGTTCGCCGAGCTCACCGACGAGGAGTGGGCTACCCTGATCCAGGTGGCGTTCCCGGGCGCCAACGTGCCGCTTGCCCGTTTCCTGCTCCGCGCCAGCTACCAGGAAGCGTTGGACCCCACCAACTCCCGCGTCACCGCCGCCATCCCCGCCTTCCAGGCCATGCTGGGAACCAACCGCGTGGACTTCCTGCTTCGTCGCCCGTGAAGATCCATCTTTCCACGTCCGACGACCTCGACGCGGCCCTGTTCGACAACCGGCGCCCGGGCACGGAGTTCGTGCTGCAATCCGGCGTGCACTGGACCCGTGGCGTGTGGTGGCACGGAGCGAACTGGGAGCGCGTGCTGGCCCCTGGCTGCGTCGTTCGCCCAAATGACGGTCCGTGGGAGATTCGACTGCACCCGGACGCTACCCGGTCGCTCGACGGTCAGCCTCGGGAAGGCAAAGACGTGTGGGTGATGACGCACGGCGAGGGCGCCAAGTGGGTCGGAGGGTTTATCAACGGCGATTACCGGAATTGGATGGATTCCGTGGTGAAGGCCGCCCTACGAGGGTATTGCTGTGAACTCGAGGAGATGAAGTTCGGCGGCTGCCGCGGCGGTTATGCGAACCAAGTCGAGGCGTTCCCGCTGTCCCTAATCGGTGCCGGGGCGTCGAAGTTGAAGGACATCAAGTTCATCGACTGCGCTCCCGAATCGTACGTGTCTGCCGTCAACTTCGGGCACATCGGCGGGACGGGTACCACGACGTGCGAAGACGTGCTCGTGGACATCGGGGATGGGAACTGGTTCGCGTTCGGCGTGAACGAGCGGGTTCGGATCAGCAACGCCAAGGTGAATGGCAAGCTGCGGAATCTGATCTACAACGACACCCGACGCACTGACGGGATCGAGATCGAGTACGTGACCGTGACCGGCGGCGTGGAGCGCGTGTTGTCGCTCGTAGTGAAGCCCGGGGACGACACGTTCAAGGGCAACGTCACCATGAGCGGTGTCGAGACCGATGTGCTTGCGGACAGCGCCGGAGATGCGCGCATCGTCGAAATCTGGGACCAAGTCGGCAGCGGCAAGACCGGGGCCGTCCTCGCCTTCGATTGCGACTTCCGCTCGACCGCGACGCGGGTGTGGGCGGTGTCCGGAGCGACGAGCAGCAACGCGCCGCTGATCGTCGCCAACAGCCGGTTGCCGGAGGGCGCGCTCATCAGCGGCAAGGGTTCAATCCTCAACTGCTCCAACGCATGAACGCATCCATTCAACTCCCCAACCATCCCCGGAACCTGTTCCGCGTCATTGTGGGCATCTTCGCCCTGGCGCTCCTCTTCTCCTTGCTCGCCATGGCGACGGGGTGCGCCAGCCCGAAGCCGGTTGTTGTCACGGACATCGTGATTCAGCGCGGGACGAACGTGGTGCGCATCGCGAACCCGAAGGACACGACGATCAAGCGCCTGCAATGGGAGGGTCTGGTGTTGGAGGGGTACCAGAGCACCGTCTCCGCCGCTGCCGTCGAGGCTTCCCGTGCGCAGGCTGAATCCCAAGCTGTGGTCGGCCTTGGCGCTTTGAGGCTGGCTGAGACGGGAATGCGCGGAATGGCCGCATCCAAGGGCATCCAGATTCCGCCGAACCAGATGGAGCCTCCCGCGGGCATGAAGTGGACGCTGGCCCCGGTGGACGATCCGTCGAAACCGCAACCGGAGGTTGAGGCGAAATGAGCAACAACGAGGCAAGGTGGGCCATGCAAGGCAAGATCAGACCAGCCGCGTCGTTTGTCCTCTGGGCAATCGCACTGGTGCTCACCGGTGCGGCGGTCGTGGCTCAGGTCGAGATGGCCACCAAGGCTGCGCTGACGGTTGCCGAGAAGGCAGAGAGCAGCGGTGTCACCTACCTTGCGGTTGTGTTTAGCTTCTGCGCGATGGCGTTCGCGTGGTGGCAGAGCCGGGCCAAGGACATCATGGCGCACGAGTCGCAGGTGGCGGCTGTTGAAACTGCACGCAGCCTACAACGGCTGTGCGATTTATTGGACGGGGAGGTCAAACCGCAGATGCAGACCGAAGTCGACGAAAGCGTGGATCGACTTCTGAAACTACGGAGGAAACATGACCGAAGATCCGAAGGTTGAAGTTCAGGAGATCGCGACAGCTTCGGAATCCGAAGGCACTACCAGCGTTGCCTTCGGAATCTCGATCCGTGCTTGGCTGTCCCTGTTTCTTGTCTGGACGATCTGCGCAATGTCGGTGCTTCGCATTGAGGTGACCGAGCCTCTGTATTCCATGGGACTTCTTGCGCTTGGGTTTTACTTCGGTCAGAAAGGTCCTAAGCCGTGAGGCATCTCGACAACAAATTCGCCAGCGACATCTTGCGGACGGTCTATCGCAGTCCGATGGGCGCGTTCCAAGCGTTTGTCGTAAAGCTGATCGAGAATCATGAGTTGATTCACAGTCAGGCGGTGAAGGTATTCAGCGAGAACGTTGGACCATTGGAGGCCGCGATTCAGGTATGGGAAGGGGCGAACGATCCATTGGCGGTCTTCGTGCAAACCCCAAGCCGCACGTTTCTAAGGAATCGTACATGGCGGGTGGCGATTGAGATTTTGGTTGGTGAGGAACTGCGGTTGAACCGCAACGACCGGAACCCATCGCCGGTCACGGCGATGCAACTGGCTGAGCTATGCGCGGCGGCAATCGATCAACAGGCATTAGAGTCCCAAGGATGGAGCAAGATTGATGTGCAAGAAATCGCGATGCAGGTTCAACAGCCAAGGTTGATCTGGAGGGTTCGAGCCAATGCGGATGTGGTACTTGACTTGAGAGAAGCAACGACAGAATGAAAGGCAGACTATGAGCGTAACATACTTTGGACGTGTTGCGGTGCGAGGGATTCCTGGAACCATTGCGTTTACTGGGACCGGATCTGTGGCCATCGGAGATGACGACATGGTCAGCCGTTCCGTTGGTCTGACGGACGAAATGGACATGGTCGAGCTTCCGAACAAGACGGGAGCTGTGGTGGGAGCCGCGACGGAGAATCGACGCAAGCGTCTGACTCTCGAATGGGTTCCGACCGCACCAAGCGGTGCCGCGCAAAGCGAAACAGCCGCCAAGACCAGCGCGATCTTCCCCGGGTTCTCTGCCGCTACACCCGCAACCTATAAGGTTACATTGGCGGGATTCGGAGGCGACATCGATGGAGACTACAACTACTTTGGTGGAGCAACGATGGGGCTGACCAGCGAAGGCTTCATCTCTTACACGATGCCTCTGGTTCAGTACGGAGGCGCAGCAATGACAGCCGCGACGTGAACATCGACGCTCAATATGCGGAGGTCTGTCATCCGGCGACGATTCACGTCTTCGGGCGAAGTCTGCTTCCGATGACGCTTGGGCATGCCGTGCTGTTGAGCACGCCATCAATCAACTGCCGGCTCTTATGGTGGAGCGAAGATGCCCCGGACGATATCGACGTTCTTCAAGTCATCCGGGTTTGCTCGCGTGGCTGGCGTAAGGCAGAGCGGATGTTGAGTGGTCGGGCATCTGGACTCGGGTTGCGCATCATGGATTGGATCTGGCGTCGCGGGTACACCTCCGAACAACGGTTGGTGATGCGGGCCAGGGTGGTCCGGTATATCAACCTGAGCCTGGAACGTCCGAACACGAAGCGAGATCAGAAGCGGTCGGTGAGCCTAAAGGGATCGAGCCTCGCGTTCTGGGTCGCGTGGTGTATGGAGCGCGGTCAGACCTGTGATGAGGCGATGGATGAACCGCTGCGACGGTTGCTGTGGAACATAGATCATCAACAGGCGATGGACGGGGCGCTGACGATTCGTGGCGAACCCACCGAGAGCTTTGACGAGTTTACCCGGCGTGTGATGGCCGAGGACGAGGAACAAGGCAGGGCCGAGGCTGGGCTACCGACCGACTGGAAACGGAAGTACGTCTGAGGCACACGCATGGAAGACCGAAGCCGGTACATCGTTGAGCTGGTGGCCGAGGAGCAGCAATTTGGGGCTGGCACCAAGAAAGCGCAGGACGACCTGCGGAAGCTCGGTGCTGAGGCGGCGAAGCTGGACCGGGCACGGCTGAACAGTCTGAAGGCCCAGGCGGCGGCTGAGGAGCGCCTTCGACGATTCAATCGCCTCAGCGAAACCCAGAAGCTCGTGGTGCTGGAGGAGCGTCGCTTGAACTTGGCGAAGCAATTGGCTTACGCGGAAGAGCGTGGGTCGTCGCGGCAGGCGGCGATCATTCGAAACCGCTTGTCCGGGATCGACGCGATGGCCGCCGGGATCGGTGCCGGCGGTGGAAGCGCGGGGAGAGGCGGGAGGGAGAGAAAATCAGGGTCGCCGGTGATGCGCATGGCCGGCGCTGGAATGGCGAGCCTTGGCCTAGGTGGACTCGGTGGACAGGACATGGGGGCCGGTGGCCTTGGCGGAGTGGTGGCGATGGTGATGGCCATCGGGCGAACGATCCATGCGGTGTTCTCCGAGGCGTACGAGCGGTCACAGGCAGCACAGGCGGCGGTCGAAGAGCGGAAGAAGCTGATGGAGGTCAGCGAGGGCGCGACCGAGGGGCTGGCTTCGTTGGGCGTTGCCATCGCGACACTGTGGGCGGGTGTGAAGAAGGTCCTTGGCGAGATCTGGGGCGCGACCGCAAACGTCGCCCAGGGCGCTATCGGGCTTGGCGCGAGTGCGCTCGGGAATGCCGCTAAGGGAGTTGGTTTGACGAAGGCCGGAGAGTGGCTGTCAAGTCATGGGGAACGCATGTCGTGGGAGTCGGTCGGCAACCGTCCGAAGTGGCTGGGTGGCATGGGCGGCGTCGATGCTCAGGCCGGGGCGATGGCCGACAAGAGGCGGGCCGAACTCGACTCCGATACGGCGAAGCGCAAGGAGAAGGCGGCGGACAAATCCGAGAAGGAAGCGGACAAGGCACGACGCGACCGCGAACGTGCGGAGGTGACGCGATTCAGGGGGGCGCTACAAGATCGGGCGCAGGGACTTCGGTCCGACATTTCCGGGGTCAACTCCATGTTCTCGACGCTTCGCTCCGGTTCGTCGTCCGGGATGTACGTGGCAGCCGGTGAACGCGATCTGAACGCCAAGCTCCTGACCATTCAAAGCCGGATGCTGGACGAGTTGAAGCGCGAGGTGTCGGCGACCAATCGGTTGATCGAAGCCGTACGGGAGAATGGTGGTGGAATATGAGCGGCACCTTCTTCTATGCGGCGGGAGCGGCTGATGCCTACGGATTCGTTGAGGGCGCGGAGGACCCGCGATACCGACAGGACACCGGATGGACGCGAGGCCGTACGTTTCGAGGGCCGAAGGAAAATCTCTCTGGGTTCCTGACGACCGTACACCCGGCGGTGACCGAGATCACCATTACCTACGAAGGGCCGGTTGCGGTCGTTGCGATTCTCTATGCCAGCAATTCCGGAACGAACGACGAGGACATCGGATCGATCACGGCCAAGGACCCGATCTTGGACGCATGGTCCATCGGAGGGAACATTCACAACCTTCCGTTGCTGACGCATCCGAAGTACAGTTCGGTTGAACCGACGATTCGGAATCCCTATAGCCTTGGTCAGATGGCGGTCGGCGAGCTTCTCTACATCTTGAGGATATACCGGAAGCGAATGGCTGATAGCGAGGAATACGGCGGTGTGGAGGACCTGGAGACGTTCACGAATGCGAATGTCCTAGCGATTCCTGGTCAAGACCCATACTTCGCGGGGGCATTCGGAGACACATCGGCTGACCGCTTGTGGCGTCGGCGCTGGTTGTTCAAGGAATTGGCGTTGGAGCGGGACGAGTGGGAATTCGCGCAACCGGTGATTCGGAAGGTCACGGTGCTGCGTTCGAATTCGGCGACACAAGCATCGTTCGCGAGCACCGGACGGGCCTACAGTTGGCCGTCGCTGAAGGCGGCTGAGCCAACTCTGGACACCGCTCTTGTCATTGGCATTGATACGCTGGAGACGATGAACGGCGATGATTCTTGGGTGTGGCAGAAGCGGTTCCCGTCGGTGGACATCAGCTCCGACGGAAAACGGGTCCTGACCCAAGAATACTGGGGATGGCAGGCATTCGACGAGGTGCGATACGGATTGATTCTATGAACGGCACAACTCCAAGACAAACGAAAGCCGGCGATTACCTGAGGAAACAGGATCGTGCGATCCGGACTGCGACGATCAAGGGTGGGTCGGGTATCAGCATAAGCACCACCAGCGAAGGGACGACCATTCGCGTGAAGTCCAAGGAATCTCAGACCGGAAGCGGAACAGGATCGAACGTCCCGCGCTGGGGCTGATGCAGGTCAAACACTCAACACGCAATCAACATGCCAACCGCCAACGCAATCACATACGCCGTCTCGCTATCCGTTTCGAACGGAGGAGCTGCAATCAACTCAGGAACGCTCTCCGACACGGTCGATATGACCGGAACGGATATGCAGACCGGAACGCAGAGCATCGAGTATCATGCCAGCACGGCTGAGGCTCTTGCGTTCAACGGCACGGACATCAATGGTTCCGTGCATTTCGTGGTGAAGAATCTGGATGCCGCGCTGTCGGTGAAGGTGTCCACGCTGGCCACTTTCGATGCGGACTCGGTATTGTCGGTTCTTGGACCCGGAGAGGCCGCCAGTTTTCGTGGAATCGATTGCGACAAGATTTTCATGGTCGCCACATCTGCGGGAACTGCGCTCGTCCAATGGTGGATTTGCGAGGTGTAGAGCATGGCCGTCACGTTCACTCGGGCGCCAACCGTTGCAACCGGTGACCGAATCACGTCATCGCAGTTCGCGCAGCTTGCCGCGGCGTTCAATGACCGCCTCAAGTCGGGCTTGGGCGATCCGACGTTCCGCCTTTTCTTCTACCTTCTGTCGCTCTGCCGTCAGATTCGCAATCCGGGTGAGGGATTTTTTGCGTTCCCTCCGAACCACGAGTTTTTCACCATCTATCAGCACCTCAAGCCCGAGGACGTCCAATGGCCGCTTAGCGGTCCTGGTGACTTCGAAGGGGCGAACGTGGCGGCGTTCATCAACGCCTACGTGTTTGGAGCATCGGCCATCAATCTGAACGACGAGAACACGAGGTTCTATGATCTGCCGTGGCTGATCGAAGAGCCTGATGACGAGACGGCGTGGACGCTCGCGAAACTTCAGAGGGGAGCCTACGATCCGAACACCAGAGGACTGGCGAGCCCGGCCTTCACTCTGGCACGGGAGCACTGGAAGATCAGGGCATCACTCACGTCGCCGCACGGGAACGCCTACGGTGGTTATTTGCCAACACCACCAGTCGATTCATCGTCGTGCGTCGATCCGGAGATCACGAACTACCAGCCGTTCTTCACGAGCTTGGTGGACGGATCGACCGCGACATTCAGCGGGTCTTGTCCCGAGGAACCGACCCACGTTGGAGGCATCGCGTACCTACCGTGGGCGTACATCGTGTTCCAATACGATGGGACAGCGACGATCTTGCCGTTCACCGAGTGGATCGAAGGGCCGTACACGGGCGAGGCGTACCTGCGCAAGACCGCGAGCCAGGGAATCCCACGAGTGCTCAATGCGTTCGTCTCGGAGTTTAGGGGCACCGCTGAAGACCGGCGCAATCAGAGCTACCATCTTGGGAACGCCTTCGATTTCCAAAGGTTCTTCGCGTCGCAATATCACCTATCTCCGAGCATCGGTACCGAGACGGCTGGATCGATCCAGCCGAGCTATCCGACGGTCCAATTGCGTGACAACGCTCCTTCGGGAGCAGTGGTGCCGTTCACTGGAGATGGAAATGTGCACGAATGGGCGGAAGGATTCGTCTGCGCCTCGGCCTTGATTGTCGCCGATGACTTGGCCTCGGCGGTCACCATCGAACTCTGGGACGACGGGACGATGGTGGAGTCGAAGATCATCACGCCCGACGAGAACGGATCGGTGCGACAAATCTGGATGATGACGACGCCCGCATGGCGACCGAAGATGAAGGTGGTGCTCGGAACCAGCTTGACGCTTCGCGACACCGGTAATGCGCAACTGCTGATCGAGTTCACCGAGTTGTATGCGTACAAGCCGGGCATACATGATGCGTTTGTGCTTTGCCGGGCGGCGTTTGCCAGCCAAGGGGCTCCGGATGGAGTTGGTCTGTACGAAACGCAGGCGACTGAATTGTCGGACTCGTACTTCGCAAAGGGTTGCATCTGGAACATCAGCGGGCAGCCCGAGACTCAGCCGGCGTGGGCGGAGGTGAATCAAAACGCGGTGTTCGACGTGTTCCGCCGGCTCTCCCAGGTGGTGCGGGTGATCCGGCGCGAGGAGATGGTTGGCTATGAGGTGAGCGGCGGGAAGTCGATCTTGTACTTTCGCCGGCACGTCATGGGCTTGGCTGGCTCGGCGCCTGCAGACGCTTGGGGAGGCATTGGCCCTGACCGTGATAGGATTCCGTCGGGCGAGATCCGGCGTGGGCGGCGCTATCTGGTACGCACGGGGAACATCCGGTATCAGGATCGGGTATACCAGGCGGGCGAGGAGTTCGTTGGGGTCCTTGGAGCCACCACCTACGAGGGCGGCACCGAGCTTTACGACGCGGACGGAATTCGGTTGGTCGCACCACCTCAGGACTACAGCAACCGCTGGGTGCTTGGGGTGGAGACTCGTCCATACCACCCGAGCGAGAGCTCGATTTGGAAGCCGGGGGCGTTCACCGACTACTGGAGCACGCTCAACCGATGCCATTTCTATGGCCCGGAAGTTGGCGGGGACCGGATGCTTCTGAACCACATGGCATTCGGAAATCATGCCGGCGGATACGTCATCACTCCGGAGTCACCAAGCGGCTACAATTACGCGGAAATGGGCGTCACGGTCGGTGGAATTTCCAACGCGAACACGACCCTTTGCTTTGGAGACCCGACGTGCGAGGCGTATCGCGCCAACTTCTACCGCTCCTGTCGCATCTATGAGCCGGACATTGAGATCGAGAGCGTGGAATGGGACAGCGGGACAACGCACGACGAGGTGCTTAGGGTGACGTTGACTGGACGCTTGCACCATTGTGATTCGGCGGATTCTGTGATTCCTCGCGATGTCGCGTCATGGGACCTTATTACGCTTGGAAACGAGGAATACCGAACTGCCGAGAACGGAATTAGAGATTACCTCGTCCACCAGACAAACGGCACGCATTGCCAGGTCCGCATCGGCGATGAGGCGATCAACGGTGTTGCGTCAGGATTACCCGACAATCCGTTTGGGTCATGCTACCCTACATTGCGGTTGACGAAACTGATTCCTGAACCATACGACGATGGAAACGATGCGCAGAATGTTCATGACACGAGATTTGAGCACGATGCTTTCCGAGTTATGGAACTTTACCTCCGTGCGATGTGCGAGGGGTACGTCGATGGGGAGACGACGGCGAGCTACGCATGCGAGCACAGCACGAGTTCGACCTTTGACTTCAGCTTCGAAAACCTCTGTCTCCAAGCGTTCGGCAACCGGTGGATGACGACCATTCCTCAGGACGTTTCTGGTGGCGAGAACCAGCAAGGATTTGGTCCGTTGCCAAACACGGACGCGATGGCCAGCCAGTTCAATGAACTGTCATCGGCTGTAAACCTCCTTACGACCGTGCGCGTGATGGTCCCGGCGATTCCGCAGATGCGCCGGAACCGAGGGGAGCGATATGATCCAGTCGGTGCGGTGGATGCAACTGGAGGCGGCGTGCCGTGCGATGGAACTTCCGAGGTGTGGCTGACTGCCGGCAGCGGTTCGGTGGCGCCTGACCCAAGCCTTGGCACGTGGATGGACACGGTAGGGGAAGGTGTTGAGTCATCGTCGTGGCTGAATGGCGATTGCGACGGATCGAATTGGGTGCTCTACACCTATCGTGAGGCTGTTGAGTTCCGGTGGAATCTTGAAAACTCGGACATCACCGAGGCGTTTCCGGAGACGTGGCGTAGCCTGTTCAATGACTCCCCATCGTTCATGATGCGAATGACGAGGAGGGACGTCACTTGGACCAGATTTTCGACGATGGACATTGGTGAACGCGAGGAATGCAACGGCGATACGTGGCAGATCGCTCCCGGAGGTCCTTGGCTTGGCTGGCGCCCGACCACGGTCGAGACCGTGACCTGTCAATCATTCACGGGACGTTTGGAATCGCCGGGGTTGACCGTGCACGACACGTGGCACGGATGGGACATCACGATCTGCGACGGTAACGGGCAGAGCCGGGGCGTTACTGCCGACATCCTCGCGTTCGACACCCCGACCCTGACCGTCCCCTTCGCGTGAACTTCCGCGTCGATGCCCGCATTATCAGGCCCAAGGGCGGCCCTAGGGCGGCCTCAGGCGCGCCGATGGCACCGGGTCCGGGTGGATTGAGCCGGGAGGCGATTACGGCGTTGCTGGCGGGCAGGGAGGCGGCTTGCCGTGCGGGCTGCCAGTGGTTCGCGGATGGCGCGACCCGGTGCTGCCACCCGAAGGCAGGTTGCTGGCGGTCGCCGGGCCGGCGCTGGCCGTGGCGCGGACTCCCGGGCTGTCCGGATGGGCGATGGGCGCCGAATCGATGACGAATTCTGTAGACAACTCCGGGTCCATCGGCTATGGTTTTTCCGTCGTCAGGACCCCGGGACTGGGATGGCGACAGACAGGAAACGAATATGAAATACCAGATCAGATTCCAGAGCCGCTCTGCCCTTCGCGCCGACAGCATTGCGGAGGCATACCGGATCGTCCGCCGAGAATGCGGGGTCGCTCGCGTCCGATCCTTAGAGGCGCCGAACGGCATCTACTGCTATCCGTCGGTGTCGGCAATGCGCGCCGACGAGACTGGGGCTCGAGCGATGGCGCTGATCACCACGGAGGATGGAGAATAGTCGGAAATGTTCCACGTGGAACATCCCGGCAGAAAACCGAACTTTCCCCCGCTGAATCCTTACGTGAGATTTGCGGGGACCCGCTCCAGACTCGGTGCCTGAGTAGGGCAAACGGTGCGTGACGGCGCCGACCGAATAACTGAGAGCGGGACAATTTCAGGAAGGAAACGCATGCAATTCGAATCATCGATCACCCACCGACGCCAGCTTGAGTCTGGCCTGACGATCACCGAGTCCCGCGAGATCGGCGAGGGCGACTCCGGGATCAGCCTCGTCCGGTACAGTTCGGGCGAGCTGTACTTGTTCGACAACGGGAGCGGGATGGCCATCAGTTCGCTCTGGGGCTGGCGCGAGGCCAACTCTGGTCAGGAGCCGGCGTGGTTCCTGTCGCGGACCGAGGCGGTTCTGTTCGGTCTGGGCTGCGGCGATATTCTCGGGGAGCCTGAGCAGGTGGCGACCGATGGAATCGCGCTCACCGACATCCTTATCGATGGAGATGCGCGATGAGCACCCACACGCCTGGACCGTGGAAAGCCTGCGAGCGCGGGGCGTACAGAGATTTCGATGGCGCGTCCCGCGTCATCAACACAGCCGATGATTCGGTGCGCGTGGCCGCCGTGCATCACGAGGGATCGCCCGAAGATGAGGCGAACACCCGCCTGATTGCCGCGGCGCCAGAGCTGCTGGAGGTGCTCAAGGCGATTGCTGGGAATGTGGCGGCAACCGTGGTGGTGCTGACCCGGGACGAGATGGAGAAAATCCGTAACGTCATTGCCAAAGCTGAAGGAACACGATGAAGCACCGACATGCACCGGTTAGAGAATTGACCCGCGAACGTCCGTTCATGGGTCCGGTTCACAATTCTGTCCGAGGACCGAACCCGGCAGCGCACGGAGGAGTGACGATCACCGAAAGTTGCCGGTGCGGGATGGAACGACGGATCAACGTCAACGGTCGGTACCGGGAGGCTGGCCGATGGTGCCAGGATCTTTGGGACAACCAGGATCGCAACCGATGAAGCACCGAGATCAAGCGTTGGAGATGCGCCACGCCGCGCTTGCCGCCGAAGCTCGCATCAAGGCCAGGGTGGAGTCCAAAGTGATGTTCCGTCCGAAAACGGAAGCTGAGACTGAGGCATTCCGTGATGCGGCAAGAAGCAAGACGCGAGCGGCAAGCTTCACCGAGTACTTGAACGACACGCATGCGGTCCGCAGGTGTCCCACACCATGAATTGAAGGAAGGAAACGAAATGAAGACCTACTCGAAGCGAACTGGATTCGGAAGTTGGATGCGCGGCGGGCGCGGCAGACGTGAACCGGAAGCCCAAACCAATGGGTTCCGCGAGTTCAAAGTGTCGCTCGTCTATCGCACTTCGGCTTTCGGAGGCGACGAGACGCGGTTGGGTCACGCGGTGGTGAGGGCGACCGGAGCGAGCCTGACGATCCGGACGAACATCGACCAAGCGGCGATGGACAAGGTTACGCCCGCGGGGTGTGAGTCCGAGATGAAGCGACGGCTCATGCAGCGGTCGGAGAAGGCGGTAATCGAGTTTATGCGGTGCCGCCATTGGCCGGTCACGTGGTCCGAGGACGACTGCATTGAGACGACGGTGGAGGAACTGTGATCTGCCAAAACGGCCATGGGTTTGATCTTGGATCTGGACATGACGGCCTATGTCCGGTGTGCGGGACGAGGCTAAAACGGAAGCTGACGAAGGCCAAGCTGTACGACGTAACCCGTGCCGATCTTCTGGTCATCCGCGACGGCTTGCGGGCCGCAACGACGGTCGTGAAGTGCGCGACAAAGATTTGGCCGGAAGCGAGTGATGCCGAACAAATGATCGCCAGAGCATACGGAAGACTTGAGTCGGTGATGGCAATGGCGAAATACGCGAGGCGTAATAAAAGCTAGACTTTCGGAATGCAAACTGAATAGATAAACCGTCGTGCGAACAACGAACGACAAACGATAGGAAAAAACTATGAACGTAACTACGGTCGGACAGGCGTTGGCGATGGAGACCAACACGGCGTTGGAGTGCATTGCTGGGACGGTCCTTGAAGTGTGGCCGGCGAAAAGCGGCCAAGGAAACTACGGGCCGTGGACGCTTCAGAACGTGGTTCTGGGCGACGACGACGGGGCGAAGATCAAGGTCCTTTTCAAGTGGGACGCGATCAAGCCTGACGCGAAGGGCCACCGGCTGTACGTGATCGCCGGGGCGGGCAAGATGGGGAAGACCGTCGGACTGAAGACGATGTTGAACACTCATGAGGGGGTGACGACCTTGCAGATTCAGGCGGGGGACAATTGCTCGGTTGAGTTCAACGACCCGACGCGGACGGGCCAGCACTCGAGGCCCGCGGCGCCTCAGGCGGTTCAACCGGCATTACCGGCGAGCGTCATTCCGACTCGGCAGGCGGCGCCCAGGGCCAGACACGACTACGCGCCCGAGCCGGACGAGATTCCGTTCGAGGCGGCGACGCCCACACCTCCGGAGCGAACGGTGACTGTGGCGTCACGGGCACCAGCGGCGTCCCCGGCGAAGGTTGGTCAGTCGTGGGAGAAGGTGGACACGGCGCTGACCAAGATGCGGCGGATGTATGGGGAGTGCGTGAAGACCGCGGCGGTGATTCATGCGGAGGCGGCGGCGAATGGAATCCAGCTTGGAGACACCAGCGTTCAGGCGTTGGCCACCAGCCTGTTCATCCAGTGCAACATGAATGCGCTGATGATCACCGTCCCTGACTTCGACCATCCGAGTGGATTCTGAGATTGGCGGTCAGTTTGAAACCAAAAGGAAAGAAAACGACATGCACGTCACGAAACTCGTAGGGAACAACTTCAAGGGTCAGATGTTCGAGCATGAGCTTGGATCGCTGACGTTGGTCTGCGGCGACAACTTCACCGGCAAGAGTACGATTCCCGACGCGCTCCGGCTGGCGCTCACGGGCTATCTGCCGGCGATTGGCAAGCTCCCGGGTGCGCTTTACGGCGCGTTGGCCGGACATCCGGACGACCCGGGCCTGATGGAGGTCGAGGCGACGTTCGACACCGGGCGCACGTCCGGACTTCGGTTCACGCGCAACGCAAAGGGAAAGGTAAGCACCGAAAGCGCGGTGCCGTTCGATCTGATGCTCAACCCGATGTTGGTGGATGTCCGGCAGTTCTTCGCGATGACTGGAGCCGAACGGATCGATGCGATCTTCGCCGCGGCGGGCAACGTCAAGATCGAGCCGGCGACGATTGAGGCTGAGCTTGGCAAGATCAAGGCGAGTCCGGCGAAGGTCCGGGACGCGGTATTGCGCAAGCTCGGGGCGGAGGTCACGGATGGCTTCGCCGAGGCTGGCACGACCGCCCAGGCGGCGGTGGAGAAACTGGTGACATCGTGGTCGTCCGAGGCGAAGGACGCGAAGGTCAGGCACAAGGTGGCGGCTGGCGCGTTCGCCGGCATGACGTTGCCGCTCTCGCTTCCTAAGCGACCGGAGAACATGGAGGAGCTGAAGGCCAAGCGTGACGCGCTGGTGGCAAAGCGGGGCGAGCTGAGGACCATTCTGGACGGCAATGCGTTGGTCGCGTCGTTAAAGGTGAAGATTTCGATGGCTGAGGCGGTGGTGGCGATCGCGAGCAAATCCTTGGAGGGCGCGAAGGACCCTGGCGAAGAGCCGATCAAGCCGAAGATCCTGACCGACTACGATGCGGCGATATCGGAGATCGAAGAGATCAGGGAGGCGCACGAAAACATTGCCGAGCGAGTGGCCATGGCCAGGTCCATAATCGAACGGCTGGCGGGCGTCACAATCTGTCCGACCTGTGGACAACACGCGGACAACTCGAAGCTGATCGAGCGCGAGCGGGCGAGCGTGGTTGAGTTGGAATCTGGGTTGGCACGGACCGACGATCAGTTGCAGGCGTTGAATGATGAATTTGAGGACATCGCTTCGATTGCCGGTCAGTACGAGCAGGAGTTGGAGGCATGGAATCAGGCGCAGGCGCAGCGAGCGAAGTGGTCGAACGAACTGGAGGCACAGACGAAGCGACTTATGGGCTACCGTACGCAACTGGCGGAGGCCGAGACCGATCAGTCGGGGCGCATCGCCGAGCTGACGAAGGAGGTGGAGGCATTGCCCGAGGCCACGCTGGCGGTGACGCAGGCTGAGCAGGCGAAGACCGAGTCCGACAACTACGACCGCCTGCTGGAGGCACGTGAGGCGAAGGAATCTGAGGTGTTGCGCGAGGAGTGCACGGCCACCTGTTATGCCGAGGCGGTGAAGGCCATCAATCAGGTGGTCAAGGACGTGTCGGAAAGGGCGTTTGCGGAGGTGCTGAAGCTTTCGGACGACTTCACTTCAGGGCTGCTTCGGTCGAAGCTCGAGTTCCGGGACGGTGAGCTTGGGAGGACCGAGGACGGAGGATGGGTGCCGCACACGAGTTTCAGCGGGACCGAGCAACTGCTGGCCTACGCGGGGTTCAGCGTGGCTCTGGCGCGGACCGCCAACTTCCGGTTGGTCGTGCTGGACGAGATGGGACGGCTGTCGCTTTCCCGCCGTCAGGATGTGGCGATCCGGATGGAGGAACTGATTCGGGATGGGAAGATCGATCAAGCGATCATGATCGACGCGACGGTGCCCGGGACGGTCCGGATGATCGACGGACGTGATGTACTGGACGTGTATGGCAACCGATGCACGATGATCGTTCTGTGAAAAATCGGGCGTATCGAACCACGTTCAAGCACGGCGGTCGAAGCTACTTGCTGACACGTTTGCCAGATGGATGGTGGAGCGTGACGAACCAGGATGGCATCGTGTGGGCGGAGAAATTTGCGACATGCTGTGGCGCAAAGGCGATGATAACAGGCAAGCTCGAATCGCAGTGGGAATTGGAATGAACCGGCGCATGTGACGGGTGCGGGACTCGGTAGTCCGGCCCCCGGGACAACACCGGAGAACGGAAAGCAAATGGAAATCACACTCGCAGACTTGAAAGAACTGATGTCGGTGCGCCCGACCGAAACCAATACGGCGGACTGCCCGTGGGAGATCGGCGAGCATTACCTGATTCGGACGGTCACGATGATCGACACCGGGCGCGTGGTGGCGGTTACACCGCATGAGATCGTGCTGGAGGATGCGGCGTGGATTGCCGACACCGGACGCTTCAGCGACTCGCTGAAAGACCCGTCGTTGTTCAATGAGGTCGAGCCATACCCGGACGGACGCGTGCTGGTCGGGCGTGGCGCGATCATCGAGGCGGCACGGATCAAGAAATTCAACCGGAGCCAGAAATGAACGCGGCGGTCGCAAGGACGGGAATCGACTTGTCGTGGTCGGGGTCGTGGTCGTGGTCGTGGTCGGGGTCGCGGTCGCGGTCGGGGTCGTGGTCGGGGTCGCGGTCGCGGTCGGGGTCGGGGTCGGGGTCGTGGTCGGGGTCGTGGTCGTGGTCGTGGTCGCGGTCGGGGTCGGGGTCGCGGTCGGGGTCGCGGTCGGGGTCGCGGTCGTGGTCGCGGTCGGGGTCGCGGTCGTGGTCGCGGTCGGGGTCGTGGTCGTGGTCGCGGTCGGGGTCGGGGTAGCGAACAGGCTAGACAACGGACCTGCGGCGACCTAAATGTGGGGCATCGGCAAGGCGTGGTACCCGAGCCGGTGACGGAAAGAGCAGATGTTGAAAACGACTGGACCATTGGAAGGGCGGCGCGGTGACCGGCTTCGGCTGGGAGCCTTCGTCTGCGGGGTTCTACCACCACCCGCCTCCCTTTCGATGGTCCGTTTTTCGTTGGGAGGTAAGCGATGGCGACGGTGATGTATGGGCAGCCGTGCGTGGTTGGGGTTCAGCCGGTTCAACCGATTCGTGGACTGCCGCCTGGGCGGGCGAGGATCAGGCTTCGGGCCAACGCGCATGGCCATGTATTCGTCCGGGACGAGATGGGCATTCGCTGGTTCCCGATCCTGATCGATGGTGCGGGCGGCTGGTACTGCGACGAGCGGTTCGAGCAGGGGAGAAACCTGAGGATCGGAGGAGCGGCGTGAGCGTTCACATATCGGCACCTATTTGGGTCCTACCATTCACCCCAGCATCGAAGAAGCTCGTTGCGCTTTACCTTGCGGACTTGGCGGATGAACGAGGGGTGTGCTGGCCATCGATCACGCGAATTGCGGTGCGGTGCGGGATTTCGGAAGGCACGGCCAAGGCGATGGTGGCCGAGCTGGAATCGGAGAAGTGGTTTACGAGGACACCGAGATTTCGCCCGAACGGTTCCCAGACATCGAGCATCCTAGTTTGGGACGTTCAGAGGCTGGACCGCGAGACGAGAAAGTCGAGGACTGAACTGGCACGAGAAGCAGCGGCAGAGACCTCCGAAGAAGCCGTTGAAGCAACTGAAAATGGGGGGGTCGAAAATCATATCCCCCGGGGGTCAGAAAACACCCCCCGGGGGGGGGCAAGAAACATACCCCTAGGGGGGCAGAAAACACCCCCCCTTGATCCGTCAGTAGAACCGTCAGTAGAACCAAAGAGGGGAACCCCTACAGTCCCCTTGGCAGGGGACGCCCCTTCCCGTCGTCGCAAGCTCGCGGTTCCGCCAAGCCCCGAGGCGAAGGAGGTGGTCCGGGTGTTCGCTGGCATCTATGGCCAGCGGTTCGGGCGGGTGTACGTGCCGGACGCGAGGCAGGATGGGGCGGCGGCAGCGGGTTTGGTTGCGGCGGGCGTGACCGCCGAGGAGGTGGGGCGGGTGTTCGAGGCGGCGACCCGGTGCAAGGGCTGGCGGGCGAGCAAGACCACGACCCTCCCGATGCTGGCCCGGTTCTGGAATGAGGTGGGGGCTGAGATTGCCCAGGGCGCGAATGGCAATCGAAGCTCCGACAACGGGCAGACGGCGGACGAGTGGGCGGATGAACTGCGGAACTTGACGACACCGATGAGGGGGGACCGATGACGGTTACGACGGACAAGCCAGTCGACATCCAGAACCGGATGGACGAACTGTTGGCCAAGGCGGTAGCGCGGCGCGAGGCGGTTCGACCACGGATCGCGGAGTTGCTTGGGGCTGATGAAGCCAAGTGGGAGCGGACTTGCGGGGCGTGCGGAGTCGGGGTGCAACGCTTGGACCGCACCGAGACCGCCCGAACGATGGAGACGGCGTTTGCGCTGGCATGGGAGGATTGCCGGGAATGCTGGATGCGAGAGCGGCTGACGGCGGTCGGGGTGCCGCTGAACCTCGTGGCGGCCTCGTTCGACAACTGGCGGGTCGAACATCCGGACGATCAGCGGGTGCTGGCGAAGGCCCGCGAGTTCGCACAGAGTTCGAATGCTGTCGGGTTCCTGATGCTCGAAAGTCCGGAGTACGGGAACGGCAAGACCCACCTGGCGGTGGCGATTCTACGGCACCGGATTGACGCCGGATCGGGCGGGCGGATGTGGACCCAGGCGGAGTTCTTGCGTGGGATTCGGCGGCGCTACGATGATCGGCACGCGCCGGACGTGGTGGAACAAGCAAAGGCAACGCCGTTGCTGATCTTGGACGACATCGGGATTTCGGTCGGTGGCCGGGACGAGTTGCCGACGTTGCATGAGGTTCTGGCCGACCGGTACGGAGCGAAGCGGCGAACGGTGATGACGATGAACATCCCGCCTTCGGAGTTCCGGGACGTGTTCGGACCGCGCATGGCCAGTCGGCTCCGGGAGGCGACGTTCGCGTGGAATACCATCAAGGGCGGGTCTCAGCGTGCGGGCAATCGTGGCAACTATCTCGGACGATAAATGCGCTAGCAATTCGGCTAACGATATGGGATCGTCGCGATGTCGGTAGGAAAACCAATACTGAAAGGAACTGTATGGCACGAAAGAAGATCACGACCGAGCGCGAGCTTGGTGAGATTCAGTCGGGTGTTTTGAAGTCGATCACGGCCAACGTGGACACGCTGTATCGCCGGCACGCGACGGCAATCGACAAGGTGCAATCGGATTCGGACGAGAAAAAGGTGAGCGTCACGTTCTCGATCCTGATCGATTGCTCGGACTCGGCGCCGAAGGTCAGGACCCGCATTCGGTACTGCGAAACCGTCACCGACGAGGTGATTGACAGCCTCGAAGACCCGGCGCAACCGACGTTGTTTGAACCGGAGGAAACGAGGGGACGCGGGCGTCCGCGTAAGTCGATCACGTCAACGGTGGTGCCCGGTGAGGAGGCACCCGAATGAACGACCGGCTCGACAAGGCGCTGGAGCTGTTGGGGCGCGTGGTGACCTTGATGGCCAAGCGACCGGATGAACTCGACTTCGCGGTTGAGCAGACGGCTGGGACGTGCGAGGTCACAATCACGGCGAACCCGGCGGACACTAAGCGCCTTGTCGGGCGTCAGCGGGAGACCTTGCGCCAGTTGGAGGCGCTGTTTCGGATGCTTGCTCACGGGTGCGGCGTAAAGGTCGGGCTGTGCTACCTGATCCCGAACAGCAATCCTGAGCCGCCGTTTCTGCCGTTTGTTGCCCGTCATGATTGGCCGCGGTTCATGGTTGAAAATCTGTTGAAGGACGTGACGGAGGCGGTGTTCGAACTTCCGGCGCAGATGAGGACCGAGGTGAAGAATCCGTACTCGGTCAAAATGTATGCGACGATTCAAGGAGACTTGAGCGGAAGCCAGTTGCTTGGGCTGTATGACAAAACGGTCAACGGGCTGTTCACGGTGATCGGGACCAACGTCGGGATGAAAGTCTATGCCCATGCCGAAGACTGGTACAAAGCGGCCAGTTCAGTTGCCCCGCGTTGAGCCGGTGGATGGCGAGCTTGGCTGTTACTGGGTGCAGTCGAGGTCGAGGCTCAACATGCGGCATCGGGTGGATTTGTTGGAGTACGGCGGTAATGGCGCGTGCGGGTGCGAGTGGTTTGAAATTCGGATTCGACCGCACCTGGAGAACGGGGCTCGACCATCGGTGTTGTTGGAGTGCCGTCACCTTCACGCGGCAAGGCATTATTCGGCGGTCGAGTTATGGCCAAGAATCGCAGAAGAAAGGAAATGCAATGAAGGCAAAAGATAAGGAATGGATCGATCAAGCGTCATACTTTGAGCTTCTTAAGATATGGCGCCATGCCCCGGCTGGATATTATATCTTTGATAGCGATACAGGAAGGCACTTCGTTGCAATGATGGACAAGCGGAAGGCGGAGCTAAAGCCTGAACAAGTCGAGGCGATATCGAAGGCAGTTGGATTTTATGGCAATGAAAAACCGTAAGCCAAAACGTCCGAAGGCCAACTGGACGACCGTCTCGGGGGCCGTTGTGTCGACAAATGCTCAACCGAAGAGGATCGCACGCAGATCGAAATCAATGGCGCGGAGGATGCGTGAATACCGGGTAAAGGCGGATGCGTATAAGCGGGAGCATCGACATTGCGAACGGGCGGGATGCGCGAAGCTGACGGCGGACATTCACCACACGCGTGGACGGGTCGGGACGCTGCTCATGGACACGCGCTTCTGGGTCGCGGTTTGCCGAAGCTGCCACGACTGGATTGCGGCAAACCCGGAGCAGGCGCGGTCCGAGGGGTTGTTGTGCGCCAAAGGATCGTGGAACGTTCCTGCGAGATAACCGGTTAATGCCATGAGCGCACAAGAAGTTCAAACGATCCGAGAAGGCATGATCAAATCGCTGACGGATCAGTTATACTGTCCGTGTTGTTGTGGGCTGATGGAATGCCATGACGAATGCACTCTGGCCGACGATGCTCGAAATCGACTCGTCGGCGTTTGATGGGCTGACAGAATTCGCATCGGTTCTGGAGGGACTGGATCGCTCTCGAATCATGCGGATCAGTCGGCTGCCTGATGGGAAGATCGAGATCCGAGAGATGTGCGACGAGGTTTACTCCGTGCGCGTGACGGAGGACCAGGTGCGAATTCTATCCAATGAGCTGACCGCCCTTGCGGACGCGCAGCCGCCGAACACCAAACGGAGCGGCAGCGACACCAGATGAAGACCGACACCCCAACGGAACCGCTGCCCGCTCACGTGCCGGGTTCGGACAGTGTGGACCCGTACGAGTCCGTGGAGTACCTGCGATTCGTTGAGGAATCCGCGAAGGACTGCGCCTGCCGTCCGCCCCACGACTGTCCATGCGCTGGCGTGCTGGCCGGAGGACTCTGTGACAGGTTGGGGCACGATCCGGATTTCAGCGCAGACGACCTCGATTGGAGCGAAGACTATGAATGAACCCCAGACCACACCCCCGACCGCTCAGGCGGCGGGTTCGGAACTGTACCCATGCCCTTTTTGTGGGGGTCTGGCGGAGGTGTACGAATGCGCGAATGTGTGGCGCGCCAGATGCCCTGTGTGCCCAGTCGAAACGAACGGATTTTTCGACCGCGAGGACGCAGTCGATACATGGAACCAGCGATCCGAATGGGACCATGAAGCCGTTGGGGCCAGTATGCGCGAGGAGAGAGAGCGTCAAGGGCTGTCGATCCGGGAGATGGCCCGTCGGATGGGATGCTCCGCTCCCTACGTCTCGGACTTAGAAAAAGGCCGCCGCCCGTGGACGCCGAACACGTTGGATTGGTACCGCCAATATCTGCCGAACACCGAAGTCAGCGGCGGAGGACCTGAAGCATGAGCACGCCACAAAACCCAACCCCGACCGCTCAGGCGGCGGGTTCGGAAAACTTCCCCATGACGCGCCGATGCTCGATCTGCGGTTACGAGCAAAAGGACGAACAGCCATCTTATCCAAGATGTCCGGTCTGCAACCCAGGAGAGTGGTGGACGAGACATGCCAGTTTGCTCGCCGAGAAGATGCGGCGTGGCGGCGTTCGCCTATTCAGGATCGAGATGACTCCACGCGGCACCTACGCATTCGAGGCTGACCCGGTGGCGACGAATCAAGCAACAACGGCACCGAACTCGGACCGATACGAAATCAAGTCCCCCATGAGACCCGGGGCAATCGCCCCAGACATCTGCGCTGCCGGGGATCTAGAATACGTCCTTGAGCATGCGCGGGCGGCCCTGGAAATGGGGACGACTGTAACCATGAGGCCGGTTAATTCTCCGAACACCAAGGCCAACGACGGAGACCAAAAGCCATGAGCGCGACCCCCACACAACCGAACGTCGTTGAGCCGGCGGGTTCGGAGGCTGGTTCGGAGCCTCGTTCCCTACTGTGCTCCGGCGACCTTGACGACCTCCGCCGTGCCGCGGATCGACTCGACGCGGAGGCTCGCACCTGGTGCGAAGGGTTCGCGGCCAATGGCGGCAGGGGCTGGGTCTGGGATGGGGCCTATCCGGAAATCGAGGTCCGGGTCCAGAAGCTGGAGAATTCGGCGCGATTTCTGCGCCAGATCCGAGCGAAGATCCTGAAGCGCTTACCAACGGCCACGGGTATCGGATGCCAGCCAGAGCAGGCCATTTCCTGCGCGGCCCTGGAAGGTATGGAAAGCCGTGGCCAAAACAACAAACCAAGCGCCGCGCCGGCCGGCGAGACTGGAAGTATCGAAGCTCCAGCAGGTCCACCAGGACCAGTTGGCATTCAATCTCCGAACACCAAGCCGAGCGGCGGAGGAACGAATCCATGACTACACCCGACCCGAAATCGACGGCCGCTCAGGCGGCTGGTTCGGACGTTATACTCACCGGATCGCCGCTCGATTTCGAATTGAGCGCCCTGCTTGGTGAAGCGCCGAGCGACTTTATCTCTCTCTGCCTTGACGGTGTGCCACTCGAAGGTTTTGGGACGCCATACGACACCCCGCGGAACCGCGCCGACAGGGAGAGTTTGATCAGATCACTCAACGATCGATCCGCGGAATCGCTATGGCCCGAGATGTGGAAAAACTGGAAGCCGGATATTTGCAAGCAATTCGGCCTGCCAAGCACGGCGACCGCCGCGGATTTCAGGCCGCTTGTCTCCTGGAGAATCTCCCGAGTTGTCCCCGGATATTCATCGCACCTCCACTGCGCAATCGGGCTGCTCGAGAGACTGCGACAGATCGTGGAACGGTGGGGAATTGGGAGCGGGTCGGCTGGATCGGCGTGCGTCGAGATCACCAGCAAGGCGGGGCGGCGTTATGGTGAGACCGGGGACAGTCTCGCTCTTGTTATCGGGCTTGCGGTGAAACGGCTGCTGACGGACGAAAGTCCGAACACCGAACGGAGCGGCAGCGAATCATGAGCACCCCAACGACCACAACTGACCCGCTGCCCGCTCACGTGGTGGGTTCGGGGCTCCCAACAGAGCCGGGATACTACTGGTTCCGCGGCACGTCTATAGCGAGAGGACACTGGCGGCTGGTGAGGGTTTTTAGGCCGCTGTGGGTTGACCCACACAGGAGAGATCTCCGTTGGGAGTACATCGACGGATCGGGCGGATGGGGGCCGAAGTACGATGTCAGCGCCAGCGCTGGTGTTGAATGGAGCCGGCCTGTCCTACCACCAACGAACACAGACGTTCCAACGGCCACGGGTACCGGATACCAGCCAGAGCAGGCCATCTCCTGCGCGGCCCGGGAAGGTATGGAAAGTCGTGGCCAATACAACAAACCAAGCGCCGCGCCGACCGGCGAGACTGGAATAATCGATGCTCCAGCAGGTCCACCGGGACCAGTCGGCTTTCAATCCCCGAACACAGAGACCGCTGATTTGTATGGATGGTTTGGCATCGATGCTCGCCGACCACTTGACGGGCAAGTCGTCCAAGTGCGAACCGCTGGAGGTATCTACGAAGCGCGATACTACCGCGGTGCCGGATTCGTTTCGTGGGAAGGGAGCAGCGAGCTCGTGACCGCCTGGCGCCCTGTACCACCTCCGAACACTGATTAGACGACAATAGTCGTGATAATGAACATTGTGCGCAATAGAGACCCCTACAAGATCCGCGTCGCTGGGGTGCTGTTGGACCCCTACCGAATAGCCATCGAGTACGGGCTCGATCCGGTCCTTTTCCAAGCGGTGAAGAAGCTCCTGCGCCGCGGGCGTAAACACAAGAATCTCGAGCAGGATGTCAGGGAGGCAATTACCACGCTGCGTCGGTGGCTCGAAATCAACCACGAAAGGAGTGCTGCAAGCCGTGAATAACGAATCCGAAGTAGTGCTGCCGAAGGACATTATGCACCGAGTGGAGGTGCGGGCTTGGAATCGGCCCGTGGAGAAGGACGCGCACCGGGCGGTGCTGATTCTGTGGTTGGAATTGGCCTCCTTGGCGCAATCCACCCGCCGGGCCGGCTTCATCCCGTCCGAACATTTGGAGTGCCAGTTCGGGCTGCATAGCAAGGACGTCTTGGCGGCAGCTTCCGGAGCCGTGCCGCTGCTGAAGGCGGTGGATGGTGGCTTCTTCTGCCAGCTCTTCGCGGAGCTTAATCCGCACCTGGACGCTCGCTCCATGCACCCGCAGGGCAAGGGCGGCATGACAGCAGGCGTCAACCGCCAGATGCGCGTCGCGCAGGATATAGCGATGAAGGAGCTCCCGCTGATTCCGGTAGACCGGATCCTAGACGAAGCCGGTCGCGCTATTCCGCCGAGCGCCTTGCGTGATGCGCGAGCCTTGGTCATCAATCTGGATCGGGTTCTGGGTGGGGTCGTGCGCGCGGGGCACACCCTGCCTCCCGGTTTGCTCGCCACGGCGGCTCGGGTGGCCGTCTCCTCGGCTGAGGCGGGCGTGCGAAGCGTGCTCGTGTGGCTCTCGTTTCTGCGCCAAAGCGGGGCCAGCGAACTGCCGGCCTCCGCCGAAGCGGCTTTGGAGAAGTGGCCCGAGCTGGTCGCGGCGGCCGAAAGGAACGGCGTTCCATGAGTGGCCCCCGCCCGCCAGGGCTACCGCTCTTCCCTGCGCTGCCGCCCGTTCCGCCGGTGGATTGCTCGGGGCCAATCACCCCGGAGCCGCCTGCGCTGCCCGCCCCGAAGACGCGCCGTCGCCGCCGCGGGGCGGTGCCTGTGGTGGGCGAGGCTGCGGAGTACCACTACGGCGGTGAGGATTGGAGGGTGGAGGACTTCGCTGGGTTATCCGCTGAGTTTGATGGCTTAAGCGCGGAAATGCTGCCGGATTGGCATGGAGTGCTGGTCACGCACCAGCGAGGTTGGGCCATGGTGGCGCGGATCTACGGCGTGTTCCCGGTGATCCTTCCGGTGGGGGCAGACCCGGACCGGTGCCGCCCCACCTCGAGGCGTCTGGTTCAGGAGGAGATGGGCGTCACCGCGGCGCAGCTCCGAGACGAACTGGAGATTCTGCGCCGCGCCTGGAAAGCGGCCACCGCTCCACCCGCCGGGGTGCCGCTGCCGATTCTGCCCGCAGAACGACCGCCGGAACGCCCCGTCCCGCCTCCTTTGACCGAGAGCGATGCCGACATCCTCGCCCGCTACTCGTTTCCTCAGGCCTTGTGGAACGATGATGGCAGGCTCTCCGCGTCCTTGGCGACGCGAGTGCGGGAATGGGAGCCGCTGCTCAAGGACAAGATCGTATCCGGTCATGCCCGGGCCGCGTTGTTGCTGGAGGTGCGCATGCACCGTCTTCAGGAGGCGGTGGCCGAGGTGGATCCGGCGGCTCTCGATGTGAACGAGCGGAAGCGCGGGAGGCAATACTCGGAGGACCTATCTGCCTGCACTCGGGAGTACGATCAGGTGGTGGATCGGATCGCCGAGCGCGCCCCGTGGTTCAACATCACGGGTCAGGCCATGGACTTCCGGGGAGCCGTCACCGAGATCGTGGACGCCATCGCCGAGTATCGGCGGGACGGCAGCACCCGCTTGGTCGATGGGATTTTCACCATGGCCGAAGTGCAGGTGATGCTGCGCACCAGCACGCAGAACCCTGAGCCAAGGTATCGCGTGGGTTGGGTGGCCTACGTGAATGCGGCCCGGGAGGGTCTGTGGGACGCGGCGTGGCAGCCTCAACTCAAGCCCGGCGTGCTCGGGAAGCTGGATGCCGGATTCAAAGCCGCCGTGCGTGAAGCGGTGCAGGATGCGGGTGAACCGGTCCCCGACCTGACCCGGGAGGAGGATGAGTATCCGGACCTTGCAACTCCCGAGAACGATGGAAATCCATAGCCCAAGCGTCCCGGCCCGGAACCGGATCTCCGACGACATGGTCGAAGACCTGTTGTGTGATCCGGTGATGGCCATTCACGTCTTCTTCCGCGTTCGGTTGGATGCCTTCCAGGCCGCCCGGGCACGCATGATCTGGTTTACCCGCAGCGTGGAGGATCACTCTGGGTTTTCCACGGGCAAGACCTTCGTGAATTGGGCCATCACCCAACTCCGGGCCATGTTGATCCCGGATCACCGGGTGCTGGTGATCTTCCCCACCTTCCAGATCGGCAAGGACCAGTATTGGTCCTACTACGCGAGCTTGGGCACGCCGCTCTTCCGGTCCCAGTTGGGCCGTTTCTCCGAGGAAGGGGACGAGAAGTCCCGCCCGGGGCTGCGGGACCCGTCCTCGTGGAAGATGTACTATCGCAACGGCAGCCTGGTGAACATGCCGGCGCCCTCGGTGGCGCAGGAGAGCCGGACGCTGGCTTCATTGCGGTGCAACACGCTGCTGATGGACGAGTGGACCAAGGCCGAACAGGCCAATGCCAACGTGGCCAAGCAACTGATCGGACGTTGCACCCGCGAATCCCGCAATCAGGACCACCCGATATGGGGCAACAAGGTGATCCGCACGGCCACTGCAGAAGGTGCTCAGCACCCCTCGCTTCGCACCCACCGGGCGCTGTTGAAGCGGGAGCGGCGCGGCAGCCCGGACGTGTGGACCTTCGGCTTCTGCTACAAGGACTACTCCCAGTTGCCGAGCGCGACGAAGGGTAAGACCTTTCGCGACCTCTTCCGCAATGACCGCGGGATCCGCGAACTCCGCGACTCGCTGAGCCCGGAGGCGTTTCTGGGAGAGGGCTGTGGCGTGTGGGGTTCGTCCGCGCTCGGATGGTTCTCTACCGAGAGCATTGATGCGGCGCTTGAACTGGGTCGGCAGAGGGATGTGCGGGTGGCCGTCTCCCGGGCGGAGGATGAGCGCCAAAGGGGGGCTGTGGCGTGAATGCCAAGCCCGTCTTTTTTTTCCTGGGCATCGATCCCGCTCCGGCGCAGCAGAAATCCAGCGACGATGGCGCCTTGAGTGTGCTCCGGGCCATGGCCTCCGTGGAGGATCCTGCCGGGTTGTCCGATTGGCAGACCGACTTCGTCTACGACCGCGTGGTGCGTGGGTACGACTTGGATCAGTGGAGCGGGCTGATCCACGAAAAACACATGGACTTTGGTTTCTCCTGCATCGTGCTGGATTGGGGTGGCGGCGGTCAGTGGTTGTGGAAAAAACTTGGAGATCGGGCGCAGAAGGTTCGCGGGGTGGAGACCAACTGCCGCCCGATTGTGCCGCGTGACCACGCGGAGTTGGACGCCGCCGCCATCCTCTCCTTCGTGCTGCGGCGGGACAGTGGCATGCAGGCGCTGTGGGCGACCGAACTGGCCCACGCCCAGGGTGATGATGTGCTCAAGACCCACATGCACACCCTGTTTCGCGAGGCATGGACCAAGGAGACCATCGGGGTCCCGGCCCGCCACGAGGAGGTGGTGAAGATGACCGCGAGCGATGGTTCTCCTCTGGCGCAAGGTTGGCCGGAGGAAAAGGAGTGGGCGAGCCGCATGGGCTCGCAGGCGCTCCAGCAAATGGGTGCGTTCTCCGTGGCCACCCGCGCGGACGGTGCGTGGGACACGACCAAAAACGGTGCGTTGCGCTTCCTCAGCTCCGAACGGGACGATTTGGTGGATTCCCGCCGCAACGCCTATGTGGCCTTCCGCATTTGGTGGCAGGAGCAATCCGAAGGCGGATTCCATGTGAAACCCGAAGACGACGCGGGTTGCTGGTAGAAATCGCATCCTGCCGCTTGCGGCGCGCTTGACACAGTGTGGCCGCCTGTGGCTACACTGTAACCCATGAGCAACCCCGCCCCTGCCGCAAATGGATCTCCCGATAATCCTACGACTGCTCCGGTGAGTCTGGCCTCGGCGATTCCGGCGGGCGGGAAGGTGACCATGAATTTCACCGTGGTGGTGGAGGCACCACCGGAGCCGGTGCCGGCGGAGAAAGAAGGTCCCGGCGAGGAGGATCCTTTGCCTCCTGTCGGTATCGAAGTGGGCGCTACCGAGTGGTTGTGGCACGCGGAGCAGGCGCGCTCCGAGCAGGAGGATGGCCGGGGGCGTGGCACCCTGGCAGATCCCTTCCGTATCCGGGACATGGATGCGTTTGCGCGGCGGCACCGCACCCGCGCGTTTCGACTCGACCTTGGGGCGGGCAGGTATTTCAGCCGCGGGCCGTGGGCGCACCCGGACAACGGCTGGTGTCTGATCGGGTACGATCAGCACCTTCATGGGAGGTACGGGCGGCGACAGACGGAGCTGGTGGTTCGCGATCCCGTCCTGGAATCGGACGGGCGGCCCCGGGATGAACGCGACACCTACATTCTCTGGGGCGGGCACTGGCAGGGTGATCCGGCCCGGAAGGCGCCCGAGCTGCACGGGCTCACGCTTACCCACGATTGCCCGTCATCCGTGCTTGTGGGGGGCGTGGTGCTCTACGGTACGGCACCGGCGTGGTCGGATCTCCATGTGGGCCCCGTGAGAGGGCGTTGGCCGGATCGGACCAAGCCGGAGGACGCGGGCAAGGAGGTCTTCGGAATCAATTGTCAGCGCGGCTTGGGCGGCGCCCACGGGAGGAACTGGTGGGTCAGCGCGGTGCCGGGCAGCTACGTGGGTGGATGCTTCATCGGCTTCACCGACGAGCAAAGCGCGTGGTCCGTGGTAGAGGACGGGGTTTTGGATTTGGGGGCGGACAACCAGTTCTGTCTGGCGGCCAACCGGCGAACGAAGTTCCGGAGTATCGTGGGTGCTGGGGCCCGATCCTTCCTCTACAACGATTGGGACATCACTGAGGACGTGGAGTTGGAGTCATCGCGTGGATTGATCAGCTACGCGGCCATCAATCACGTGCTGCAGGCGATCAGTCAGCCCAAGCGGAATGTGCGCGCCTCAGGTTGCCATTTTGAGTTCGCCGACATCGACGCAAACGGCACCCCGTTTATCGGAGTGGCGGCGACACTGCCGCCGCGACACGTGCGGGACGGGATCGACGGGGCTCGGCTGCGGTATGACTCCGGAGATCCGGTGGCGGGTTTCCCGGTGATGGGCGGGTGGGTGGTGACGGATTGCCATTTCGGGGTTCCGCCCGGTGGCACCAAGCCGTTCTACGCCGTGTCGTCCGACGTGCCGACATTTCGCGGTCTCGTGCAGATGAGTCGTCTCCCCGAGGATGCCCGCGCCAATCTTCTCTATGGCGCGACTTGTCGCTTCATGGGGAATCTCTCCTCGGACACGATGCAATCCGGGGTCGTGCCCACGCCTTCGCGCGCCTGAACGCTCATGTCACGAGTGTTCCAGATCGCCGATTTGTTCTGCGGAGCGGGCGGGACCAGCACGGGGGCCTTGGTTGCCCTGCGCCGCCTGGGGTTTCGAGCGGAACTGACCGCGGTCAATCACTGGCCGGTGGCGGTGGCGACGCATGAGGCCAACCACCCGGCCTCCCGGCATGTCTGCGCCGCGGTGGACAGCATCAACCCGAGGCATCTCTTCCCGAGCGGGACGTTGGACCTGCTGTGGGCCTCTCCGGAATGCACCCACCATTCTCGGGCCCGCGGCGGAAAACCGATGTCCGACCAATCGCGCGCGTCTGGGCATTGCGTGACCCGATGGGCAGAGACGTTGCGCCCTTCGGTGATCCTCGTGGAGAACGTGAAGGAATTTGCCGAGTGGGGGCCTCTAGGTGTCGATGGTCGCCCTTTGAGGAGCAGGAAGGGGGCCACCTTCCGGGCGTGGATCGGGATGCTCGAATCCCTCGGCTACCGCGTGGACTGGCGGGTGCTTTGTGCCGCGGACTACGGCGATCCGACGAGCCGCGAGCGTCTCTTTGTGCAAGCGGTCCTTGGCCGGCGCAAAATCGTCTGGCCGGAACCGACGCACCGGAAGAATGCGGACGCCGATCTATTTGGCCCGCTTCATCCGTGGCGCGCGGCCCGCGAGATCATCGATTGGTCGATCCAGGCGGACAGCATTTATGCGCGCAAGAAGCCCCTCGCGCCCCGCACGCTGGAGCGCATTCTGGATGGATTGCGGCGGTTCGGTGGAGCGCCTCACCTGGTTTGCATGGAACACGGCGGGCGGGTGGTCTCGGTGGATTCCCCGCTGCCCACCATTACGACCGCTCGGTGTGGTGCCATAGGTCTGGCCGAACCGTTCATCATTCAAATGCGCGGCACCTCGCCATCCCAGGTGCGCGGTTCCGCGCGCCCTCTTTCCGAACCGCTCTCCACTATCTCCGCGGGCGGTATTCACCACGGCTTGGTTGAGCCATTTCTGATTGAATACTATGGCACCGGCGGGGCCCGGAGAATCACCGAACCGCTCGGTACCGTGACCGCCAAGTCCCGCTTCGGACTGGCGATGCCCGAGGTGGATTCCGGCGGCGAGCGATGCTTCCTCGACATCCGCTTCCGGATGCTTCAGCCCCACGAACTCGCCGCCGCGCAGGGTTTCCCGCGCGGTTATCGATTCACCGGAACCAAAACCGAGGTGGTTCGACAGATCGGCAATGCCGTGCCCTGCGGGCTTTCGGGAGCCTTGGTGGCTGGCGCGATATCGCAGGATTCGACTTGCTGGCAAAGCTGGCAGAACCAACGGGGCTCAGCCGTAGTCGAGGAAAGTGGAGAGCGCGCGACCGTGGGCATCTTGGCCTCACCGGCATAAAGATGAGCAATGAATCCACAGCGCCGATCTCGCCCCCTGCCGACCATTTGCTTGGGTCTCTTCGGGAGCATAAGAAATTAATGCTCCGCTGGTGGGACTCCCGCCGTCGCGCCAAGAAGGTCCGGCGTCTCCGTGCCCGGGACGGTTCGTTGTGTATCTGGTGCAAGTGCCAACTCTGCTTCGATGGCAAGAATGGTCTGAAGTCGGCCACAATCGAGCACCTGCGCCCCATCAGCAGGGGTGGGACACACAACATCAAGAACCTCGCCCTCGCCTGCTTGGAGTGCAATCGGGCTCGTGGCAACAGCATGTCGATGAATGCCGATTGGTTACATCGAAATGGAGAAGATAAGTGAAACTGACAAAGGCAACACCTCAGGAAGTGGATGCTCTCCTTAAACTGATGCGCGTTCTCAACACCGCGGAGGATGGGATCCCGTGTAAACCCGATGGTACCTGGGATGAAGGTGACCGAGCGGACTGCTTCGATAAGGACAATGTGGATCATCTCCGCAAATTCCATGAGCGCGTGACGGAATGCTTCGCAGGGCATCCAGGTGGACTCATGCGGACGATTGGAGGATTCCACCTTGCCATGACGAATGATGTATTTGATCCCGACAAGGATACTTACGAATGGCATCCAACTTTGCTGGCCGCCGTGGCCGCCCGGGCGCAGTAAAATCCAACCGTTTGCGTTATCCCATGAATCCTATCGTGCCAACAACACCGCGGGATAGCACGGGGCAATCTCCGTCGAGCTTTTGTTGCGATAGGCTTTCTGCTGCCCTGCGAATGGAAACTGCTCTGCCTGCGGGTTCGCACGGAATTTGGTTGCGGCTTAAACGGCCTGACGGCGTGGACTCTGTGGGCATCAATTGGTGTCCGTGGTGTGGAGCCGATGTTCGCCATTATCCGAAAAGCGTCGCGGAAACGGTCTTTCAGATGCTCTCCAGAAGATTGGAGAACCAAAGGTCCTGGCTCGTGGGGTTCAACACGTGTCTGGACGGAATCCCGGAAATCAACCTGATTCCAGGGTCGGGACTTAAATCTGCGCGCACGCCGGACCAGATTCGCCGGATCGTCCAGACCTTGGTCGCCCATTGCTCCACTTCGTGGGAGATGTCGTGGAAAGGTGGACCCAAGCGGGTAACGCCTCCGGGTGCCAATAGCGCCGCGGATCCTCCCATCTCCGGTACAGAAGGGAGCGGTGCAATGGAAGCGAGAAGGGTATAAAATGGGTATGCTTACTCCACCTCCTCCGCCTCAGAAATTCCAATTGCGCTGCGACTATTGCGGGCGGCAGCTCCCTTCCAGAGATCGGTGCGATGGTTGTGGCGCGCCGTATTCGCCGCGTGAAGGCGGGGACAACGAGAGCAGCGGAGCGCCCGATCCCTCAACCGCCACCACCTTCCATTGTTCGATGGAGCGGATGGTTCGGCCTGGCGGCTGGGCCGGCTGGTCCAAGGTGGAAATCGCCGACGAGCTGCGTCGACGAATGTTGCACTTCTACGGCCAAACCGATGGAACGATGCGGTTCCCAAACAGCGCCGAAGGGGACCTGCTTAAGATGGTCCACCATCTATTCGGACCGAACACCGAAGTCAGCGGCCCGCCCGCTGACGAAACCAACAATCCCAGCGGCAGGCGGGACCGCTGAACTGATGGGTTAGAACGTATGGAACTCGAAACAATCAACCGCCTCTACCTCGAACTCTCGCAAGTGGCGACCGCAACCACCCCGAGAGAACTTGCCATCTCAAAAGAGCGCGACGCACTCAGCCGGCTGCTTGACGCCCACGTCAGCCGAAAGCTGTGTGCGTGCTGCGGAGAATCGAAGCCGCTACCGTATCGACGCGACGACCTTGGCGGCTACGTCTGTCTGACGTGCGTGGAGAAACGCCTCGACGCTCTAATCAACGGCGTTGCGGATGCCCGGCAGGCCGCGCTGGAGTTGTGCTATCAAATCGAACGCTGCGGCGCGTCCGAAATGCTGACGAAGGCGAGCGTCATGGCCGGCGAACTGCAATCCAAGCTCATCAATTTGGTGCCGTGAATACGTTCGTCGAGCTCCAAAGGCGGGAGCTGGAATCCGCCCGCGCCAAGCACGGAAAACAGGCATCGGTCCACGAGGGCTACGCGGTGCTGTTGGAGGAGGTTGATGAGTTCTGGGAAGAGGTGAAGAAGAAGCGCAGCGAACGGAGCACAGACCTGATGGTGGCCGAGCTGGTCCAGATCGCGGCCATGGCCCAGCGGACGGCCGAGGACGTGCTGATGAGTTCTAACGCCACCGCTCAGCCACGGCGAGAGGGGGTAGCCATGAGTGACGCGAAACCGCCGTTGGTTGGAGCGACTGGTTAGACGATTATGACACTCAAAGAACTGATAGAAACACTCGAAAAAGCTCCGGCTGATAAAATCGTGCCGCATGGCTTTAGACATCCTCACAGCTATCGCGGCTACTATGACCAACTGGCGTTCGAGCCACGCGAAAACGTGACTGTCGGGGCGATGCTTGCTGATGCAAAATCCGCTCTCGGCAAAACCTTCCAAGGTTACAAAGGCGGAGACTACAAGATGGACGAATGGACGGACGTGTGGATCGCGGAATATGGCGCTTGCGGCGAAGGAATCGGCCCGACACTGCTGCGCTACATGCTCGGTGAGGCTCAATCGTCTAACCCTCGTTATCCGACTGAAGTCGTGATAACGGACGCCGGCACCCGAGGTTGACATTGGGGTGGAGTTGTGAATTTGGGTGGTGCACATGGCCCGAACGCCAGCACGAAAAAGGGCGCAGTCCACCGCCAACCGCGGCGGGGGATATGGTTTTCAGTTGTCCGAACGCCCCGTGTTGCCCCGGGATCGCAAGGCGTGGGAATCCTGCGGCGAGGATCTGCACGAGGATAAGGGCAGGATCATGAAGGAGGCTCGGCGCTTCGAGTCGGAAAGCCATGCGCTGAGCGCTCTGCTGCAACTCAAGGGCTGTTTTCTCAACTACCGACTGCGCCTGGTGCCTCAGCGCACCGGCGACCGGCAGGTGTGGAAGGATTGGTGCGAGGGCAATCCGGACGCACTGGACAGCATCCATGAGGTGGTGCGCTGTTTGTGGCGGGATTGGCTCCTGCTTGATAATGTGGTGCTCTTCTGGCGCGAAGTTCGTGCTGGAACTGTCGAGCGCGTTCTCGTGGTCCCTCCGGAACGCTGCGAGTACAGCGACGTCATGGGGGTCGAGAAGTTGCGGATGAAGGTGCATTTGGACGCCAAGGATCTCGAGGCGCTCCCACCAAAGGAGCGCGCCCGCTACCAGAAAGGAGAGATCACGGTGGGGGAAGGGGTGGGCGAGAGGTTTTTGGTGCTCAAGCGCGAGCGAGCTGGCCTGGGCTTCGCGATGCCGCGCCTGCGAGGGCTGCTGCGAACCCTCGAGGCGCAGGCCTCGCTGGAGGTGGGGGATCAGCTCAACGCCTTCCTCTACCGCCGGGTTTTCGCACAGTGGAAAGTGGGGCATGAAATCCGCGTCGGGCCCGCCGCTGGCAAGCCCACCTACCACTGCAAAAAGGAACACGCGACCGCGATCCGCAATATGACCGAAGGGCGGTTTGGGATCGTGGAAATGGTCACCAATTTTGACCGGACGCTGGAGTTCCCGCACCCGGACCCGGAGGTTTTTGACAGCACCCGGTACGATGGTTTGCGCCGCCGGGTGTATGAGTTTCTGGGGCCGCTCGGTCAGATTTTGCACGACCCGCAGGCGGCGCTCAATGCCTGGAGCCTCTTCCGGACCGAGGCGATGGAGCAGCGCCAGGAAGTCGCGCGGGCTATCCGCCGGGTCGCGGAGGTGCTCGGGGCGCCGGTGCCGGTGCGGCCAGCGTGGGGGTCCCAGTGCTTTCAGGACGCTCGGCTGGCGCTGGATATTCTCAAGCACGGTCTGGAGTCCGGCCCGATCAGCCAACGCACCTACCTCGAGGATCAGGGCTTTGATCAGGAGGAAGAGCAGGAGCGCAAGGAGGCCGAGGCGCAGTTGGCCGGAAAGCAGCAAACCGCGGGGCGGGTGCTCCCGCTCTTCAATCGTGGAACGGGCGCCAAGCAGTTGCCCGGGCGCGCGCCGGGGCAGGTGGATGGGGGGCCTCGCGAATGAATGAATTGGTTGCCTTGACGGTGGGGCGGGTTTTCGTGGGGCAGGCCCCATCCGACGGCACGGAACCCGTGCGCCGGATGGACCTGCTGACCCTGTTGGAGTCCCTGGGGTTGCCCGCGCACGCCCACGCTGCGGGCGAGGTGACGGGGTTGGCGGCGGCGGTACGGGCGGCCACGGAGGCGTGGCTCGTGGCTGGTGGTGGAGTGGAATTCGTGGCCGGAGACGGCACGCGCACGCTGGTGGTGCGGGTCGCGCCGGAGGGGCCGCTCGCGGTGACCGAGGCGGGTTTGGCGGTGCAGTTGGGCGCCGGTGCGCAACAAGCCGCCCCTGGCGATCATTCCCATGACCAGTTGCACGATCCACTGAGCGTGGCCGCTACGACCACGGTGGAGCTGCAGCTCAGCGGGCAGCAATTGACCGGCGCCGTGCGGCTGGCTCCCGGCGGTGGACTGGTGGTGGGCGAGGCTGGGCTGGCGCTCGACTTCGGCGACGCCCACGGGCAAGCGGCGCGCGGGGATCATGAGCATGGACCCGCCGCGGAAGTCTTGGAGGGCGGGGACACGCCCACCGCTGCGGTCAACATCGAAGCGGGGGTGGTGCGGGCCAGCGTCAGGCTGGATGCGGCGCCGGCCTCGGGCATCCCGATTGCTGCCGGTGAGGACGGGCTCTCGGTGCCGGCGGGCACTGGGGCCGAGCAGGCGGCCAGGGGCAACCACTCGCATTCGCTGGCCACCGAGGAGGCACCCGGCTTTCTGGCTGCGGCGGATTACAGCCTGCTGCGACAGCTCTCCGCGTTGGGCTTGGGATCGGTGCCGGCCACCGAATTCGTGGTGGGTTGGAGTGCCGGGGTGCAACCGGAGGCCGAGGGGCTGCTGCCCGGCTGGCGCCAGTGGGGTGCCGCCATTCAGGCCACGGTCGTCCGCGCGCAGGCCTTGGCGATGGGCGCGCCGGAGCCGACGGTGCTCGAGTTGCTCTGGGCGGGTGTCGCCACGGGGATTACCCTGACTTTGCCGGCGGGAGCTATGGGCGTATCTGTGGAGGCGTCGGTTACCCTGTCGGAGTTGGTGGTTCCTCCGGGCGCGAGGTTGGCGTGGCGGGTGGTTTCCCACAGCGCCACCTCAGGACTGCGGCACACGGCGCTGGATGTGGCCCTGCACTACCGCATGAGCCCGCACCCGGGGTGGCGGATCAATCTGGGTGGGCCGGCGCTGTATCCCTACCTGGCGCACCAACTCCTGGCGGCGGGCAGCAACCTCATCACCGCGGAGGCCATCGACCGCAGCGGCGTGGCGGAGGCGGCGCCGGAGGCGATCTACCAAACAGCGCGGGCGCGCACGGATGGCGGGGTCTTCACTCTGGTGCTCACGGGTCTCGCACCGGAGCACGAATACACCCTCCGGCTGCACTGGGCGGACTTGGGGACGGGCGGCGCCGCCGGGGTGTGCGTGATGGCGGTATCAGCCACGGGCGCGACGGTGGCGACCATCGCCTCGCTGGACGTGTTTGCGGTGGCTCCGGGCACGTTCCGGGCGTGCGTGCGGGAGTTGACGCTGCGCCCGGACGCGGCGGGCGAGATCCTGCTGAGTCTCGCGCCGCACGGGGCCACCCAGAATGTGTTCCTCAGCGCGGTGGAGGTCTTGCCATGAATACGGATCAGGAGATCGCCGAACTGCTGTGCGGAGCCGGGGACGAAGTCCAGTTGTGCGGTAGCACGGAGGTGGAGTTTGGTGGGCAGCGCTACCAGCCGGACGAGTACAAGGGCTACGTGCGGTTTCGCCTGTCCCGGAATTTTCCGGTGGTCAGCGCCTACGGCACCGCCATCGCGCCCGAGACCGTGCAGCGCAACTTCGCGGCGCTGCGGCACCAGGTCTTCAATCTGGGCCACCGCATGAAGGCCTATCACCCGGATGGCCCCAAGATGAAGGGCGACTCCATCCTTGGCAGCGTGCTGGAGGTCAAGCTGGTTTCGGATGAGGCCGGCCATGCCATCGATGGGATCGCGAGCTACGCGAAGCTCGCGCACACGATGCAAACGGTGGTGGGCCAGCACCTGGGCGGGCGTCATCGCTGGACGGTATCCATGGAGGTGGCCTATCGCCGCGACGAGACGGTGTGGGCGGTGGGGCGTCCGGGCGGAGATTGGGAGGAAACTATCGCCGCCGCTGGCACCGCCCGGGCGGTGGGCGAAGCTGCCACTCCGGAACCGTGGCGCCGCAAGGGGGTCATGATCGTGCCGTGGGCCACGGCGCCCGAGGATCTGCGGGCGTGTTGGGATGACGAGCAGCGGATGGTCAAAAGCACGTTTGGTGACCTGCCCGCCGTCCTGCTCCTTGGCGGCCTGGGTGGCCGCCTCGACTACCATGGAGTCGGCTTGGTGCCCCACGGCGCGGAGCCGACCGCGGAGATTCAGCACTTGGTCGCCGCGCACCCTGCCGAGACACGGCTGGAGCAGGCCTTGCGCACCGCCGCCGCGCAGTTGCGTGACGCCGTCGAAAAGATGGGCTGAAGTATTTTACATTCTCCTCTTGACTCTCCAGCGGAAAGCTGACCTGTCACGGTGTGTAGAACGTTGAAGCCCACAAAGGCCATGGACCCAAAAACCATTCTCATCACGGCAGCGGTGGCGTCGCTCGGCGAGCTGCGCACGTCCCTTCAGGGGCTCGATCTCACCGGCATCCCGGCGCCGCTGGCGGCGCAGGTCAAGGAGATGAAGGACGCCCTCGACGCCTCCCTGGCGAAGCTGGCTCCCACCGATGCCGTGCCGGCGGCGCTCGATGCCTCCTATGCCCTGAACTCGCTGGCGCACACGCTGCGGCGGGTCACGGAGTTTGCGGAGAGCACCATGAGCCAATTGCGCGCCATGGCTCAAAAGCTGGAACCGCAGAGCCTGGCGCTCAACGAATTGAAGGGGCGGGTGGACCGTGGTGATCTGCTCGAGGTCGCCGAGGTGGAGCGCCGCGTGCAGGTGGGGATCGCGCGCCTGGACGGGCGGCGGGCGGAGTTGGTGAAGTTGGGCCTGCCGACGCCGCCCATGCACGTGTTGCTGGGCAGTGACGAAGTCTTCGCCTTGACCAGCAAGGAGGCCCAGCGGCGCCTGGGCGAGGTGTCTGGTCGTTGCCTTCCGGAGAAGGAGGAAGCCCGGGTGGCCTTGTTTTACGGGACGGGCGAGGTGTTCGACGTGCTGCGGGACGTCCTGCCCAAGGCGTCGCCCACCGATCCGAAGAAGCCCGAACCCCTGCTGGGCAAAACCCCGCCGGACCAGCCGGCGGAGAGCAAGATGACTTGGGCGTGACCTAGAACCACGCCGGTACGACAGATCCACGACAGCAACGCGAAACACATATGGCAACCGGAACGCGCAATTTTGAAATCCTCCGGCAAGGGCCGGAAGAACCCGTCGCCGTCGCCTCCGAGGCGGCCTTGCCGCGCGGCACTTTTCTCACCCGCAGCGATGCGGACCCGACCTTGGGAGTGGCCGCCACCGACCACTACCTGGGCGTGAACACGCGCGCGGTGGTGACCAGTCGTGACCCGTTGGATCTGCTGCAACCGCTCGGGCTGGAGCTGCCCGTCGTGGCTCGCGTTGGGTCCACCGGTGACGGGGGCATGGTCTCGCTCGTGCGCGTGCTCGAAGGCGAGGCCGAGGGCGCCGATCATCTCGTGCTTTCCGGTACCGGACTGATCTCGTCCGGCACCGCGGTGGGAACCGAACTCGGCATCTTCGGTGGCAAGCTGCGCGTGGCGCAGGAGGGCGACGTGGCCTTCTTCCGCCTGACCGCCAAGCCCACCCCGGTGACTGCGGATGCGGTCCGCATCCGCTTCGAGGCGCTCGGTTCTGCGGTCATCGTGCCCGCCGCGTGATTCACCCTGCGCCCCCAATCGTTCTCCATCGCTGATCCAGAGTCTGCCACCCCTACTTCGCCATGAAGCATTCACTCAATTCCGCCCAGCGCGCCACCCTCAAGGGCATGGAGAAACGCATGGAGCGCATTCTCCTGCATGATCGCTCGCAGCGCGCGGTCACATCCCCGGCGGTGGCCCAGTTCCTCGCCGGCATCCTGGCCGACGAAACGCCCGACACGGAGCGCTACGAATTGCTTCAGCGCTCCCGCGACGGGGACCGGGACTCGCGGCGGCAGCTCTTGGAGATGCGGGTGAAGACCACCAACAACTTCGTGCTCGCCACCAGCGTGTGGGCGATGTTCTGCCAGATCGAGAACGTCCCCGCCGATACGCAGGTGGAGTGGATCAACGAGACGGGTCACACCGTCGAGGTGCGCCAGGCCTCCCAGGATGGCGGCAAGACCACGCGGAGCGCCGTCAAGGACGGCAGCCGGGTCTTCCCCGAGTTCTTCGGGCTCCAGACCGATGCGGTGAAATACCCGCTGCGCGACTACCAGCGCGGCAACATCGGGAGCTTGGCGCAGAAGCAGTTCGACATCGCGCGCGATCTCCGCCTGAAGTTCGACCAGAGGTTGTACGCGCTTATCAGCGGGTCGATCGGCGCCTTTACGCTCACGGGCGCGCGGGTGGATCGGACCTATGTCCCCCATCCGTCGATTCGCAGCGGGGTGCTGCCCACGACCAACGCGCTGGCCATTCCCAGCGTGGGCGGCGCCACGAAGTTTGGGTTCAGCACCTTCGATGCGCTGGCGGACTACGCGGCGCGCTGGGTGGGGGCCTACAGCGACGGGGACCCGACCCCCACCGGGGATGTGGTGGTCCCGGCGGATCAGGTGATCCAAATCACCGCGGATCTGAACCGCAGCGAGCAACAGGGCGACGCGCTGGCGGGCATGGATCAGAATGGGTTTGCCACGGTGCGGCACCTGGGGCGGGACTACAACCTGATCCCGTCCAACACCATCCCGACCGGGTACGCCTGGCCGCGCCTCAACAAGCCGGCGGTCCAGGTGTGGCTGAAGAACGAGTGGAACCAGTCGCACCTCGAAACCCGCCTCCACGAAAACGTGGAAATCCGGTGGGACGAGATGGTGATGGCCGCGATGGCTCCCGGGCACTGGCGGCCCAATCTCGTTCGCGTGGAGTTCAACACCAGCCACTAGTCGCTGGGTTCCCTGTCGTTCCAGCACCACTTCCTCACCGCCAACCCTCAGACGCACAGCACATGCTCTACAAACCCGCTGCCGTGGCCGCCAACAATCGGCCCGTCGCCCAAATGCCAGCGCTCGCCGGGCACTTCGAGCTGTATATCAGCTCCGAGGCCTGCGAGAAGGTGGGCAACTTCGAATACACGGCGACCGCGACGGGCACTTACGAGGGTCTGGGCGGGGTGGATTTCTCGGCAGTGCCCACCGATTTGCAGGTGGTGGTGGAGGGCTTCCTGGAGGCCGCGGCCCCGGTGGTGGTGAACGTGATCGGCACCAACGCCTCCGACGAGGCGTTGACCGGGACCGCGACCTTCACGCCGCCGGCCTACGCGCGAAACCAGACGCCCAATTTCCCCAAGGGCGCCGCGGTGGATGTGGTGACCCCGGGCGCGGCCAAGTTCAAGACGGTCACCAACATGACCGTCAACGCGAACGGCAATGCGGGCAGTCGGTTGGCCTTGTGGCGGCTTCCGGTTGAATCCAGCTTCTCCTTCGTGGGCTGCCTCGATGGCTTCGTGCCCAGCGTCAGCCCCACCACGCCGGTGCCCGTGCCGTGCGGCATGGATGGTTCGCGGTTTGTCCTCCCGGGTCGCAGCGAACCCAACAGCCTGCGCATCACCACCAGCCACTTCAGTCTCGCGGATGGATTGGCCCGGATCTCCGGGCGAAATGCCACCGTCTATGCCATCCGCAAGGCCAACGGCGTGTTGCTCGTGGAGCGGTGGGTGGCCGGCAACTGCATCTTCAGCGTCAACGCGGAGGTGGGCTCCGGAAGCGATGTGGTCACCCAGCAGGCCGAAGGGATCATGGGGTTCTTCGCCAATTTCTGGGCCAACTAGCCGCTCCCTCGATTCCCCGTTTGGTCATGGGTCGCCCGGACCCCTCGGGAGGCGTTGGTCAGCGCCGCCCGAGGGGATTTTTTTAAGGCCAGCGCATGGACCCCATCGCAAACATCTCGGATTGGTTGGAGCCCGTGCGATTTCTGTTGGGAGACCACGGCCCGACGCCGGAATTCGCCGATGCCACCATCGAGTCCGGGTTGATCTTCTTCCTCAAGGGCGGGCGCCTGCGCAGGCATGCCGTCGTGATGCCGGGGCGCACCGTGTCTCCGGCGGTGACGGATCCCAACCTCTACATGCTTCTGGCCTTGCTCGTGGCCAAGCACCTGGCGGGTTCCCGGCCGGATCGCCGCAGCTTCCGCAGCCGGGCGTGGGCTGAATCGGAAGGCGGACGGGGGCAGCTCATCTTCCAACTCGAGGAGGAACTGCATCGCCTCGAAGGGGGCGCGATGTTCGAGGCGTGGGGCTCCCTGGGATCCTGGCTGCAAGGGGTGGGTGGGCTGCCCGGCACGTGCTTGTGGTCGCACCTGACCCGGGTGCAGGTGGAAGCGCCCGTGGATTCGGTCTCGGTGCCCAGCCTCTCCCGGGGAGGTGCCATGTGAGTCAGGCGGGCCCCCCGTTCTTCGGCAATGCCCTGCTGGCCATCTACCGGCAGGACAGCGGTGGCGGTTGGCTGCCGGACGAACCGGTGGCGTTCGGCACCTGCCACGAATCGCTGGAGATCCGGGAGCCGCTGCGCCGCGTGGAATTGCCCGTGACCGGGGATCGGGTGCCGCGCCGTTCCCGCGCGCCCGAGCGGCTGGAGGTGAGCATCGAAAGCACCTGGCTCTTCCAAGTGGGGGAACCCGGACTGCGCCCGCACCACCGGGATCGCTACGTGCTCACGGTGACCTGGCATCGACCCGAGGAGCGGAGCTGGTTGCAGCAGGCCTTCTGGGGGGCCGAGGTGGACGAACGCCTGCTCCGGGCGCAGGGGCCGCACGCGGTGGGGCGACGGTTGGAGTTCTCCGTCGAGCGGCTGACCGAGAGCGACGGGTACGGCACCCAATCCACCCTGATGCAGGGTGCCGAGCAGAGCGTGGTCTCCTTGCGCGAGCGGGCCTGGCAGGTGGGAGATCGATTGCTCGGGGAGTACCGGTGGAATGCCGCCGCCCGGCTGACCTCGGCCCGACTGCACGCCAACAGCGGCGCCTCGGTGCGGCTGTACCTCAACGAGCAACCCTCCGGCGTGCTGGTGCAGAATTCCGGCACCTGGACGGGCAACCTCGAGGTGCCCCCCTTCACGGCCATTCACTGGCGGGTCGAGGCGTTGGAGCCGGAAAGCGGTCCGGGCGTGGTGGGGGCGGTGACCTTGAACCTCGTGACCTCCCCGCCGCGCGTGGCGGACGTGCTGGACCTGCGGCAGCGGCTCCTCGCCTGGGTGGAGTCCGAGGCGTTCACCCAAATCACGCGAACCCACGGCCTCAACGGAATTCTGGCGGGGGCCGTGGTGCAATGGCCGGACGGCACGGCGGGCCAGATCCACGTCACGGCGGTGAACGCCACGTTCCTGGCCGTGGACGCCTTCACGGTGACCTTCGTCCAAGGTGGCGCCCTGCCCTCCTATCGGATCACGCAGCCCGCGGTGCAACGCAATGTCGTGGGGGATGTGGTGGTCAAGCCGCGGCCCACGCTGGAGGAAATCTGATGAACGGCATCCTCACCCCGGCCCGCCGCCCGACCTCGACGACTTTCAACAACATCGCGGAGATGCTCGCCGACGAAGGCCTGTGGTCCGATGCCAACCTGCTCAACGCCTATGGGACCGACGGCGTGCGCAGCTACTGGGCCGCCTACTCGGTTGAGGAGGCGGCCACGCGCGGGCTGGTGGTCAACGAGGATTCCATCCTGCTCTCCAATGACGAACGAATCGTGTGGGTGAGATCATGAGAAGATTGACGCGCGCTTTGACGATGATGGTCTGCCTGCTGGCGGCGACGCTCGCCGGGTGCACTCCGGCGACGGCACAGACGGCCACCCCGGTACGGCAGTTCCGCTCCTTGCGTGAACTGCTCGCGCTGGACCCGCGAGGCATCTCCGACGCCGGTCATGCCGTCGTCGAGGTGTTGGCGTGGGCCACCAACCGGGCGGGCGGCGGTGGGCTCCTGCGGTACAGCCGCACGGACGCTTCGGCGACCAACCGATGCGGCCCCTACGCGCCCGACACCGGGGTGGGGCGCTGGAGCCGGGTGAACTGGGATGGTGACGTGCGCGGTTGCGGAGCGGTGGGTGATGACGTGACGGACGACACGGAGGCGGTGCAGGCCGCCTTCGACGCCGTGGATACGGTCCTGTTCTCCGCCGGCACAAACCTCGTAACGCGCCCGGTGGTGGCGGCGCGCCATGGGCAACGGATCTTCGGACCCGGCGCCCTCCGGGAGGCGAGCATTCTGACCAACGTGCTGCGCGTGACGGGACATCGGGTCAGCATCACGGAGTTGAAGGTGCTGGGGGTGGAGACCGCGGGGACCTTCGATCCCGACCTGGGCTTCTATCGCGTCGGAATCTACAGCCTCAACGCTTCCAATGTGGTGGTGGAGAGCTGCGAGGTGCGCGGCAAGTCCTGCGGCATCTACTTCGACGGCGGTGGTCCGTTCCGAGCCACGGCCAATCGCCTCTATGGATTCTGGACATGGCAAAGCTCGGCCACCGGAATCAACAATGGAGCGGGGCTCACCTACCGGGACGCGGAAGGCAGCATCACCGTCAACTGGATCGAGGGCTTTGGCCAGGGCATCTGCGGTCCCAACCGCCTGGGGGCCCACCTGGCCGTCACCATCGCGCAGAACTGGATCCTCAACTGCGGCGACAACGGCATGTATCTGCTCGCCTCCCGGGGAACCGCCATCCTGGGCAACATCATCAACGATACCCGTGGGGCGGCCATCAAGGTGCATGGCGTGGCCGCGGTGAGCGGCAATACCTCGACGAATACGGGCATCGGCATCTCGATGTTTGGCATCCATGTCGTGCCGTTGCCGGGCACGCTCGAGCACCGCCTCAGCACCAACCGGTGGGGGCCGAATACCCGCGACTGGTACACCTCGGTGGGAGCCAAGGCGAACGGCAACATCATCCGCCGGGCCCGCCGTCACGGGATCGACTTCGGTTACACCACCATTGGTACGAATCGCTTCTGGAACTACGGCCTGGAATTGGATCGCAATCACATCTCCCTGTTCGGCGAGACGGAGAACGACGCCGCGCTGCGCGGCAGCGGGTCCTCGATCAACCTCACGGGAAACAACGTGCTGGACAGCGCGGGTACCAACAATCAGTTCGGTCTGCTCTTCGGCGGGCAGGTGGAGGACCTGCTGGGATTCGAGGACTTGCGCGTGGCGGGGAACTCCTTCGAACTGAAGGAGTCCTACGATGTCGCGATGCAGATCGGGGACGTGGGCGGGCTGACGGTGTCGGAGAACATCGTGAAACTGCCCAACGCGGTTTCGGGCCTGGTGTTGCTGGGCATTAATGATGCTCCTTCCGAGAACAGCCTGTGGAAGAACAAGCTTGGTGCATCCCAAATCCGCTTCCTGCTCCGGCCCAGCACGAACGTCGTGGCGCTCTTCAACGTGCGCTCCGCGGTGGTCAAGGGGGTGGAGCCGGTGGGCTTCTTCGAGATCGCCGCCAACACGGCGCAGTTGACCGTGGACGCCATTCGCACCTTCGCGGCCAGCACCTCGGAGACGTACCCGTTCAACTTCACGTTGAGCTCGGATGTGCCCCGGAGCGGCATTTTCTGGAATCGCTCGACGAACAGCAACGCGCTCGCCTCCTGGCAGGTGGCCGTGGGCTACGATACCACGGTTTCCGGAGGGATGATGGCGGTGCCGCATGCGGCCGCGTCGCAGTTTGCCGGGCTGTTCGGACTCATCGCCAACTCGGATGCGGATGGGTTGTTCCTTTCTGCCAGCAAGCCCTCCGACATCATCTATATGACCACGGGCGGAACGCCCCTGATTGTGGCCGATACCAACAAGACCACCCTTTACCGAGGGTTGGCTACCCGGGCGCCGACCAACACGGTGACCGGCCTGCTGGGCGTGCGGGCGGATGCGAGTGCCGCGCCCATGGATGTGGTGGTGGCACCGCTGGCGGATCTGGTAGTTCAGTTGCAGGAGACGTCCGGGCATTCGACGAACGGACTGATGGTGAGAACGGGTCCGGGTGTAGGTAGGACGGTGAACTTGGTTGGTGACGCCGAGGCCGTGGTAACCCACGGCGATGGTCAGGATGGAAATCCAACCGTGGCGATTGGCGCCGGCATTGCGCGCTACGCCGCATTGACGGCGATGTACCAACCACTGGACGCGGACCTGACGGTGCTCGCTGCGTTCCTTGGGACATCGAATCTCGTCACCCTGAGCGACTTCACCGGGCATTACCACGCGGCGGACCGGGCCCGCGCGAACCACA
>CAYOTA010000004.1:0-42719 GCA_964406795.1 uncultured Gammaproteobacteria bacterium | reverse complement strand
CGGGCACGCAGGATTGGGCCACCATCACGGGCGAGCCGACCACGCTGGGCGGATACGGGATCACGGACGGGCAGCCGCTCGACGCGGACTTGACCGTGTTGGCGGGCTTTCTTGGTACATCGAACCTGGTGACGCTGGGCGACTTCACGGGGCATTACCACGCGGCGGACCGGGCCCGCGCGAACCACACGGGCACGCAGGATTGGGCCACCATCACGGGCGAGCCGACCACGCTGGGCGGATATGGGATTACGGACGGACAGCCGCTCAGCCCGCATCTGACCGAGTTGGCTGGCATCACCGACCTGGCTGGGACGATGCCGTACTTCACCGGCTCCGGGTTATCGCCGCTGGGCATTGGAAGCCCGGGGCAGTTCCTGATGGTGACCAATGCGCCCAACCGTCCGGTCTGGGTGGATCTACCGGCAGTCGCCGCTGTGGTTGCCACCAACCTGCCAAACCTCACGGTGACGAACGCGGCGGCGTTTCTGGGTAACGTGAACATCGCGGGCGACCTGGATGTGGACGAGATCGACGTGACGGGCACCGTAAGCGTGGCGGACAGCGCCTACGGTCCAAGCTGGGACTCCGACTTGGCGGTGCCCACCCGCAACGCGATCTTCGACAAGATCGAATCCCTATCCCTGGGTAGCGGTGGCGGGGCATGGACCGGTACCGACGACAACGGGCACACGGCTACCAACCTCTCGTCGGTGGCGTTTGGAAACACCACGACGATTTCGCCATCGATTACCCAATCCACCACGAGTTCAGCGACATGGACCGCATCGGTGCGCCCCAACTCGCTGACGACCAACGAAATCGCGCCGGCGTTCCGCGAGTGGATCGTCTCCATGATGGGAAGCGGTGGTGGGACCAACGGCACCTACGTATCGACCACCAACGCCATCCCGGCGGCGGAGAACGTAGTCAGTTTCAGCCATGGGCTTGGGGCGTTGCCGAAGGACTTCGATGCCTGGCTGTTCTGCACCGATGCCGATACGGACTACGTGGTGGGCGATCTTCTGCCGGTGACGTCCACGTTCTATCCCGCCAATCCGGATGGCGTCCCGGCGCACGTGTGGAGCATCTCCGCTGACGCCACGAATATCGTGGTAGCCCGTGGCGCCAACTCCGGATCACTCAAGGTCCACGCCAAGGACGATGGTCGAACCGCAGCCATCGACGAGACCAAGTGGGTGTTGTTCGTGACCGCGACCAAGGACCTTGCTGGATCTGGCGGCTCCGGCGGTGGGACCGCGACACTCGCGCGGTTCATCGCCCAGGATGGTGAACCGCCCGCGAGCAGTTACGCGACGTTCAGTACCCGCAACAGTCTTGGAGTCCTGCTGTTTGACCCTGCCACCCAGGAGGCGATGCGCTTGCGCTGGGTGTATCCGGAAGGCTATGCCGCAACCAGCGTCACCGTCGTCGTCAAATGGGTCACTTCAGCCACCTCCGGCGATGCGCGGTGGGGTGTGCGAAACATGGCGCTCACGGGCGACATTGACTCCGACTCGTTCGGTTCGGCGGTCGAGGCAACGACCAGCACCAGTGCGACCGCCGGAACGGTCATGACCACGACGCTCTCGGGCGTGTCGCTCGACGGAGCCGTGGCCGGAGATCAGGTGTGGACCGAAGTCTATCGCGATGTCGGAGACTCAGCCGACAGCATCAACGCCAACGATCTGGAATTTCTCAGCGCGGAAGTGAGGGCCGAATGAACAAAGCGACAATCGCAGCGATCGTCCTGGGACTTGCCGCCTGTGGCGCCTTCGGGGCTAAACACTACGCTGGTAGCGGGGCGAAGTCGTACTCGATTGGGGTCGTGGCTGATCCCGGGGCCGAACTGACCATGTCGATGTGGATCGCCCAAAGCACGGCGGTCTATTCAAATCCGTGGCGACGAATCTTCGCCGTCAGTAGCACCGGGTTGGAGTATTCCGGATTCTTCGGCGGCAACTACGCGGATGCGGTTTATTTTGGTGACGGCGCAAGCGGTTATGCCAACGCCAATGTGAGTGCAGGATCGGTGGCGGCCAACAACAGTACGTGGGCGCATCTGGTAGGCACGAAGTCCAGCGCATCGAATCGGGTTGTCTGGTTGAACGGGGTGGCCAAAGCCACGAACAGCACCAGCATTGCCAGTACATCCAATCGTACCAACGTCTATGTTGGGTATCAGCCGAGCTGGGATTCGACTCCGTACCCGCTGGGCGCGCTCGGGGAACTGGCGGCCTGGAACGTGGTGCTTACGCAAGGCGAGATTCAGGCCCTTGCCGCGGGGGTATCGGCGCTGCGAGTCCGCCCGCAGAGTTTGATCCTCTACCTGCCGATGGCATCACCGAGCACCAACTCAGACGCCAACTTGATCGGAAAAGGCATCACCCACACCACCGGCGTCGCGGCGTCCGCGCACCCGAAGATTTACCGATGAAAGCGATCATGCACCCACGAGACGGCCTGATGTTGGTACCGGATGATGCGGTTACCGATCCGTCGGTGACCTACCCGTTCGAGGATGCCGCGTCGCCGGAGCCCGGCCCTTGGCAACGGGCGGTTTCGAGTTTGGTACTGGAGGGCGGCGTGGTGCGCCGGGTGTGGGACACCGTCGCCACGCCCGTTCCTGCGGAGGTGCTGCGGTGGCAATTCCTGGCCAGCGTAAAGCTGGCGGGATTCAGTCATGAAGCAATCGAGGCAATGATTGCCTCGCTGGAGGAACCGCTGCGGACCGTGGCGCAAAGCAAGTGGAGCGCGGCAACGCAGATCCGGCGGGACAACCCGCTCATCAATCAGCTCGGCGCCGTGCTGGGACTGACGACAGAGCAAATTGACCAAGTTTTCCGAGTGGCGGCCGCTTTGGAGTAAAAGAGAAACCACGGAACCGAGCATCCATCATGAGACATGCACGCACTTTGGCACCTTTAACTCTCGCCGCCGGGATGTGTTTGGCCCTGGTGACGGGCGGCTGTCGCTCGGCCATCCCGCCGCTGGTGCGCTCGGATATCGAGTTCACGCGGGAGTTGGCCGATGGCTCCAAGACCCGCTTCCGGGCGCGCAACCCCAAGGATCTGGCGCTGGGCGGTCTGCGACTCGATCCGCAGACCGGCACCGTGGAGATCACCAACTACACCTCCGCCGCCAACGTGGACGTGTTGCAGGCCCGCCAGCACGAAGCCGCGCAACAGCGCATGGCCTTTCAGGAGGGCATGACGCGGCTGGAAAGCATGGCCTACATGATGGCGGCGGCGAAGGTGGGGCAGGCGGTGTTGCCCCCGGGTGCCGGGGCGCCCGCTGCCGAGGGTTGGGTGGCGCTGGGTCAGGGCGCTTTGCTTGTGCCGACCAACCAGGTCGCAGACCTCGCGCGGGCCCTGCAGGGGGTAGCGGAAGTGGTGCCCGGGATCGTGCTCCAGGGGCGGCAATACGTGGTGGTGAAACCCTTGGCACCCGTCCAGCCATGATCTTGGGGGCATGGAGCATGTGGATCGACCATTTGAGAGACCTCGCCACCCTGGGGGCGGGAGCAGTCACGCTGTGGGGCGTAGTTTGGGGCAGCCGCCTGATGCGGACCGTGCGGCTCGTCGCGCGCGAGTTTTCACCCAACGGGGGCGGGAGCATGCGGGACATGCTCGAGGACACCCGGCGTGGCGTATGCGTTCTGACCGAAGCCTACCGCTGGACCTGGGACGTCTCCGAGAAGGCGGTCTTCGAGGCGGACGCTCATGGGCAATGGGTGCACGCCAGCCGCGGGTTGTGCGAGATGCTCGGCTACGAGCGGGCGGAACTGCTCGGTAATGGCTGGCTCGCGGCCGTGATCGCGGCGGAGCGGACCAAGGTGGCTGAAGGCTGGATGAACTCGGTGGCGCAGGGGTACCCGTGGAGTGCGCGCTGCGCTTTCCTGAATCCGCGCACGAGCAGCGCCGTGGTGATGCACATCCTGGTGCGGCAGGTCCAGCAACCGCCACGCGATGGAAAACAACCCAGGCCCCTGCATCACCTCGGGGAGATGACGCGGATCGAACCCGCTGACAGCCCGTGACGCATGCAGGTGCTCTTCCAGTTGCGGGAGAACGGGACCGCCTGGCCGGAGGGAGGCCACACGCTGGCGGGCGAGTGGGTGGCGGAAAGCGCGCTGCTCGTCGCGGAGGGGGCGGGGCGATTCATCATCACCATCGGGGGCGAGGATACCGCCGCCCAGGTGTGGCTGCCGAGCGGTGGGCGTCGCCATTTCCGCATCGGGTTGCTGGTGCCCTCCGGCCAAGCGCTGGGCGTGCGCGCGGTGGGCGCCAGTCCGGCGGGCAGCCTCACGGTGGAACTGTGGCGGGCGGGGCGCCGGGTGCTGCCTACCGAGGAGCAGACCGTGGTGTACCGCCATGGAGCGGAGCGGATCGTCTTGTACCGCTACGCCGCCGAAACGCGGAGTTTCGTGGCGGTCGCGGAGCGACGGTTGGCCGGACGCGCCGTGATTGAATCGGATGCCGATGGATTTCGCATCGAGGTGGCGGGCATCGAGGTGTTGCGCTCGGAGGGAGATGGTCTCGTGAAAGGTGTGCCGTGGCGCACCGGCAGCACTGCCCTCCCCGGCGGTGGCCCCCGCATTGAGTTCTGGACAGGGAGTCACCGCGTAGCCACAATGGGCCACATGCACGCCGCCTGGCCTTTCTGGTACGAAGCCGCGGAGATCGTGCCGGCGCCCGGCGAGTTCGCCCTGCCGGCGCTCGGCGGTGTGCCGCGTCTGGCTTTTGGTGCCGCGGGTGCGCAGGTGCTGGCTGTGGAGGAGGCGTGACAAACCGTGCTCCCAGTTCGCGTCGGCGGCCCGCGGTGCCACTGCCCCGCGGCGGGGTGGCGCCGCTGGATTCCTCCGCTTCGGGACGCCCCGCGGAATCGTGGGGCGACCCTGCGGAGGGCGGGGTGTTGGAGTTTCGCCGGAGCACGCGCGGGGTACGGTGCCGCGTCTTCTGCTCGCACGTCCAACTGGAGGGCCTGTGAGTGTCTGGGCGCAACAGGCGTCTGCGCGGGCCCTGCGTTCCCCGGCGGCGGTGACCCTCCTCATGCGCTGGCAGGTGGTGACCGGTGGCAGCGTGGATCCCACGACCGGCATGGCGGAGGGCGGCGCGACGAGCGAAGAGAGCTTGAGCCTGCCGGCGCTGGTGCACGAAGTGCAGCCGGCCACCCGTGAACTCCGGCGCTTCGCCGAAGTGGAGACGGGTGACCTGATTGTGGATCTCGCTCCGGACGCCCCGGTGGACGGCAAGCAGGCCCTGCGCTTCGAGTTGGGTGGCCGCACGTATCGCCCCGCCGACACCGGAACCGGGCTGGCCAGGCATTACGACGCCCAACTCGCCGCGGGCGCCACTTTTCGCACCTTGCTGCTCAAGCGACAGCCATGATGACCATCGTCGGCAACTCCGATCAGATCGCGGCGCGCCTCGAGCGTTTTCAAACGCGCCTGAGCGGAGGGATGTTTCAGGCGGATCAGGGTTGGCTGCCGGTGGCGCGCCGCCTGGCCCGCGTGGCGGCGGAGGCGGTGTGCCGCGACGCGGCGGAGCGTGCCTGGGTGGACCCCGTGGTGCAGGCGGCGGAGGTGGCCATTTTCGGCGGCGGGCAGCGGATGAGCTGGACCGTCGGCAGCGTGCGCAAGGCTTTGGGGATGATCGATGCCCTGGCGGCCTCGGGGCGGTTGGGCCCGCTCTTTGCCGCCCCGGATCGGTTGCGGGAAATCCTGCGCGAGTGGGTGGCCACGCCGGAGGATGAGGGCGGCAAGCGGCGGGACGAGCGGGATTTGGGGGACGAGGACGAGGAGATCGTGCATCGCCTGATGCGCGTGTTGGGACGCAACAGCACGTCTCCGTTCGATGAGGCGGGATCGGCGGGGCTGGCGCGGGCGGTGGAGGAATTCGCGGACCGCCAGACGGGCGGCGGGACGTTGCCACCGGATTTGCTGAAGCGGTTTCTGGCGGCCATTCGGGCGGCGTGGCTGACGCATCTCCAGAGCCAATTGGGCGCCGTAGCCCGGGCGATGGTGCAGAAGGCATGGCAAGGCAGCAGGTGACGATATGGCTGTCCCGGCCCTCATTACCGATTTGCAGCGCGCCATCCATGGCTGGCTCCTCCCGTGGTTCGATGGAGCGGAGCACGACCTGGGCGGGCGCGTGCAGTGGCTCCCGGCGGCTCAGATTGGCTTCGATGAGTTGAGGGCGCCGCCGGCTACTGGAGTGGGGCTGCACTTCGTGGCCGATGGTGGGCAGGGCTCCGGACGGAGCTGGCTGGATGGCGAGGGTGCGGTGCGGGATGAACAGCCTATCGGGCTGCTCGTGCTCGTGCGGGCGGCGGGTGACTACGAGCAGGGGCGCTCGCCGCAGGCGCGTGCCCGGGCCGCCGCCGACGCGCTGCGACTCCTGGTCTCCACGCCGGTCCACGTGCTGCCCTTGCTGCGGGCCGGACTCCACGGCCTGCGCTCCACCCTGCCGAGGGAAGTGGAGGACCGGGACTTCCATCTCTGCATCCTGCGCTGGACGGCGCGCCTGCATCGCCTGGCGCCCACGTCCGCGGGGCCGGTGGAAGGTGTGGTGCCTCCGCCGGGCGAAACGACCGCGGGCCTGACCGAACTGGGCGCCATCGTCGCGGCCTGGTGGCAGGGTTATTTCGATGGCGCCAGCCATGTGGTGCACGGCGAGGCCGTAGCCTTCCCGCGGGCCATCGTGCGCGCGGGGCGCCACGTCCGCCCGGCCTTGGTGGGTGCGGGTGCGCCCTCGCTGGAACTGCATTGGGTGCCGAGTTTCACCCAGGCCCCCAGGCAGTGGGGTCAGCCGGATTCCGTGCGCCAGCACCACGCGGGTCGCGCCTTGCTCTACCTGTTCTCCGCCCAGCCGGAGGCCGCCCGGGCCAAGCATGAGGTGCGCGCCGCGGCGGATCTGGCCTACGCGCTGGTGCTGGATGCGGCACTCAGCATCCCGCTAGCCCGGTGGGGCATCACCCGGCTGCGGGCCGACAATCCGATTCCGCTCGAGGGCGAGGTGGGCGATTGCGCCCGGCTGATCGCGCTCCGTTTCGAATGGCAAACCGAGGTCCCCAATCCATGAAGAAGAAAACGCCCGTCTCGACTCCCGCGCCGGCTCCCGCCCGATGCGAGAATCTGGAGGAATTGAACCGGCAACTGCGCGCCGCCGTGGAGGTGAGAGTGCGCACGCCGCGCGGCGCCCTCACGTTGCACGTGGAGCCGTTGATGCCCGCGCGCATGGATCAGGTGGAGGACCTGCTCTTCGTGCCCCGCCCACCGCCGCGCAAGGATGCGAATGGGCAGGAGCTGCCGACGGACCCGGAGTACGCCCAGGCGGTGCGCCATGCCGGTCGCCTGGCGCGGGCTGTTGCGCTCTGGCATGCCGTGCCCGTGCTGCGGCAGGGCGCGCCGCCCGACACGGAGCAACGGCCCGAGGCCATCGCGCAGTGGATGGGGCAACAGGCGACCGACACGGTGCTGGCCACGCTGTGGGAGGCGGTGCAGCGGGACTTCGTGCCGGATCGCGAGGTGGAGGAGGCCGCCGACCATTTTACCGGGCCCGCCTAGCCCCGACGATTCGAGCCTGGCTCGAACGCGGTGGCCGGAGCGAGGGAGGCGGCGGGCTCCCATCCGCAGGATTTCCGTATTGGGAGGCCGAGGCTGCCGCCCACTACGGGGTGACGTTGGACGTGTGGCGTGCCAAGAGCGCCCGGCTGCGCGGCGAGATGATTGCGCATCTCTGGATCAAGGCGGCGCGGGAGCGGTACGCGGAGCACCTGGCGGAGCAAAAGGCCAAAACCGGTGGTAAAGCGGGGGGCTACAACCCCATCGAGGAACAACGAAGGCGGTGGATGTTGTCATGAGCGAGCCAATGCGGGAACAACTGGAGATCGTGACCATTGCACCGCCGGTGCAGGGGTCGGGTCTGAAGCAGGCGCTCGGGTACCTGCGCGCCATCGAGGGCAGCCTGGGGCGCATCGGCAGCCAGATGACCGGAGCCTTCAAGGTGCCGGAGATGGACACGCTGCGCTCGCGCGTGAAGGCCCTGGGCAAGGACCTGAGCATCGCCCGGGTGGCCAACCTCGAGGGCATCTTCGATCCCAAGATCGTGGAGCGCGGCTTGGATCGGTACTTCAAGCACTTCGAGGCCACCTACAAGGCCAAGGCTTCCAAGGTGGTCCGGGGCTTCAAGCGGGGCGAAGGTCTGATGCCGAAGGGGGAATTCGTACAGCCCAAGGCGGCGGCCGAGGCGCTCGGGTTCATTCTGCGGCAGCGCCAGTACGAGGAAACTCGCGGGCGGCGCACGGTGCTGGGCGGCGGCGGACCACGCACGAGCGCGCCTGACCTCAACGCCATCATCGCCACCGGCAACGTGGAAGCCACGCTTGCGCCCGGTTCCGGGACGAAGATTCACCTGCAAATCCGCGGCGATCAGATCGTGGCAGAACTGGTCACGCCGCCCCCGGTCAAGCTGGCGGTGCCCGGTTCCGCGGTGGCCGCGACCGCGGCTGGTGCGGCAGGTGCCGCCGGAGGTGGCTCCGGCAGTCAGGGAGGCACTGGCAAGGCTGGCAACAAGAGCACGCCCATCGCTACCGGCCCGGACACCGTACGCACGCGCGAGAGAACGACCGCGAAGGGTGATGTCTTCTCGGAGGTGACCAGCGCCTTGTCGCCCTTTCAAACGCGCACCGAGCGGCAGACGGCGGATGGCAACGTCACCGTCGAGACGGAGCGTCTCGGTGCGCAGGTGCGGGCCGAGGCCAACGAACTCTTGCGGGAGCAACTCGCCGCCGTGCGGCGGCAGAAGACACTCCTGAAGGGGCAGCGCAACAAGGGGCAATCCTCGGGCCGGATGGCGGGGGCGTATGACCGGGCGGCTGACGCCTTGGAGCAGGGGCTGACCGGCGGGCTCAAACAGCGACTGGGCGATACGGGTCAGGAGGCGGTGGCCAGCGAACTGGGGCGCCGGATCTCCGCCCTTCGGACGGCGGCGGCGGCGGAGCGGCAGGTGGCCGAGGTGACCCAAGCCGAGCGTGGCGTGCGGGCGGGGCGACTGCGCCGCGAGCGGGCCGAGGCCAATACGGCGGCGCGCGCCGCAGCGGAGAAGGAGGCCGTGGACCGCGAGTACGCCCGGCTGCGCAAGGAGGGAAACCAAGAGTTGCGCCGCCTGGGAAGGCGCTCCGAGGGATACCGCGGCATGGTCTACAGCGACCGCCGGACGCTGGCCGATTGGTACGGGAACGCGGCGGCGGGCATGAGCCTGCGGCTGGCGCAGTCCCGCGCGCAAACCTCGATGAGTCCCGCCCAGATGGAGGCGTTGCAGGCCCAGCAGGACCGGGCGTTGCGGCGCCAGGCCCAGATCGAAGCCACCTTGACGGCTCGACCGGGCGCGCAGCCGCCGAAGTTGCCGCAGCCGCCGAAGTTGCCGCCGGCAGCGCCAAGCTTCATGGCGGGATTGGGCGCGAAGGCTACCAAGATGGCCACGTGGGCCTCGCTGGCCGTTCCGGAGTACGCCGCGATCTCGGCATTGTACGGCACTCTGGGCGACATGCTGCCCCGCATGATGGCGCTCTCGCACCAGACGGCGCGTCTCGGGCAGGTCTTCCGGGGTATGGGTGGGCACGCCCGGGACCTGGCGGATGACGTGCTGGCGCTGGCGGCGCACGAGGGGCAGGCCGCGGATCGGGCGATGGAAAGCGCCATCTCCTGGAGTCGTCTGGGGCTGAGCCGCAAGCAGGTGGCGGAAGCGGTGCGCGTCTCCCTGCAAGCCGCCAATGTGGCGGAACTGGATTCGCTCGAGGCCACCCAGCAATTGCAGAGCGTGATGATGGCCTACGGCATGCAGGTGGGTGACCTGGCCGGGCTGTTGGGGCGGCTCAACAGCGTGTCCAACACGCTCAACGTCACCAACGCGGACCTTCTGACGGGCCTCGCGCGCAGCGCCTCGGTGGCCAAGCAGATGCAGATGCCCATCGAGATGCTGGTGGGCCTGATCGGCGCCGGGGCGGCCTCCGGGCAGAGCGGGGCCATGATGGGCAATGCGCTGAAGACCTTCATGGTGCGGATCATGGATCCCACCCGGCAGGACCTGCTGCAAAAGCGGCTCGGGATCGAGACGCGCACCGCCTCCGGGTTGCGCCCGGCGCAGGACATCTTCGGAGACATGGCGGCGCGCTGGACCAGCATGAGCGGGCAGGAGCGGGGGCAACTGCAACAGATCGTGGCCGGAGCCACGCAGGGCAACCGCCTGGCCATCGCCCTCGACAACTTCACCGTGGCCGCCGTGCAGGCCGTGAATGCGGGACTCAACCTGACCTCCGCGGAAAAGGAGGATGCCCGCATCAAGGCCGAGGCCAAGAACCGGCTCGAGGGCGTCAACGCCGCGTGGAGTCGCCTCCTCTACCAGGTGGATCGGGTGGGGATGGTGAGCGATGTCGCCGCAACCGGGTTGCGTTCGCTCATTGCCGCCCTGGAGATCGGCGCCCCGGCCGCACTTTTCCGCCTCACCAAGGGCGGCAGCTTCGATGAGCCCAGCCAGCGGCGGCAGCTCCAGCGGGTGATGTACGGTGGAATCGGGACCGTGGCGGATGGGTGGGAGGCGGCGCAGATGGGCTGGCAAGTCTACCGGAAGGCGCGCCAGGACCAAATCTCGCCCGCGTGGTCCGCCTTCACCGCAATGAAGATGGCGGCGGGGAACTTCAACACCGGCAACTGGGAATTGGCCAGCTACATCGATGCCGGACAGAAGGCTTCCGCTCGGGCGCAGGCCATGCGCTCCGCGGCGGAACTGTTGCGCTCCTCCGCTGAATCGTGGCCGGCACCCGCGCTTCGCTCCCGCCAAATCCTGCGCTTGTCCGGACTGTCCGAAGAGGTGATCGGCCCGCGCGGTGCCTTCATGGAGCGTCTTCGTGGGGCCACGAGTCCGGACGGATGGAGGGCTGCCTTGGATCCCTTGGCGCAGCGCGCCGTGGGCGAAGCGGAGCGCAGCCGCCAGGAAGGAGACCGGCAGGCGGACCGGCATCGTCGGAATCTGGAGCTGAAACGCGACCGGCTCCCGGTGGGCAGCCGCGAGCGGATTCAGGCGGAGACGGAATTGAACCAGCTTCTGGAGGCGCACAATGCGCTCCAGCGGGAGGCCACGCACGACGCCGAGTCCGCCGCGGCGGCGCAGGAGCGGGCCCGGCAGGTCACGGAGCGTACCGCGGAAACCTACCGCGGACTGGCCGCGGCGGGCTGGCAGCGGGCCACGGTGGAGCAACGCCTGCTCGAGCTCCAGGAGGCGGCGCTGCGGGCTGAAGCTCGCCGGGCCCCGGAGGGCAGTGGCTACCGACAGGGCTTGGAGGAGGAGGCGGATGAGATCATGACCCGGCGGGCGGCCATGGCCTCCCCTTCCGCCCGTGGTGCGGAAGCGCTGGGCCGCAGCCTGCAACTGGCCCAGGAGTACGTGCGGGTGGAGGCGGAGTTGCAGGTGCGCGGGTCCACGGAACTGGCGCGCCTGCGCAGTCAGGAGCAGGTCTTGGAGCGGATGCTGCGCCAACGCATGGCACTGACCGGCGCCACGGAGGACGCGCTTCAGGCGGCGGAACGCGAAGCCCAGGTACTCGCCTTGCAGGCGGACCTCGAAGAGAACCGCCTGCACCAACTGCGGCAGCGCGCCACCGCCCAGCAGGAGGAGCAGCGCTACCGCCGGGGCCTCCTGACCGAGGCTCCGGATGAACTGCTCCGCCGGGCCTACGCCCGGCGCATGATGACGCGGCCCATGGGAGCGGAGGCCTTCTTCTCGCTCTCACCCCGCTTACGCGCCGCGATGCTGGAGGAGCGGGAAGGAGACGAGCGGCGGCGGTTTCTGAACGAACCTCTGGAGTACACGAACTTGCGGGACCGGGTCATCGGCACCGGCGGGGTGGCCGATGCCGCGCACGCCGCCGAGGCGGCGGGACGGGAGCTGTGGGAATTACGGAACCAAGCCAACGGCGCCAGCCAGGCGCTCGGGGCGCTGGCGAGATCGGCACAGGCGATGCTTCCGGCGCCCGCCCCCGCGAGCCCGCAACGATCCGGGCTGGCACAAGGCCCGTAGAGGAGAAGTGAGGCATGAGACTTTACTACCGCGACTATCCCCTGCACGACCTGGGGCGATTGGTGATTCAAGCCGAGGGCGGCGTGGGTGAACCGCCCGAGGCGCCAGACCGCTGGCGCCGCGAGTTGCGGGTGCGCCTGGTCGCCGAGGAGGAGGACTACGCCTCCAACCGCGCTCAGATCAAGACGGCGGAGGCGCAGTTGAAAACCGCCCACGGTCGCTTGCGTTGGGAGGATGACGCGGGCCACGTGTACCTCGATCAGGACGTGACGGTGCAGGACCCGGCGCGCCCGGAGGGCCCCGATCCCGCCGGCACCAGCAGCCAGGAACTGGCCGTGGCGTTCACGTGGTACGAGCTCGGCGTGGAGTGCGGGCAGGCGACGGTGCGCTTTCGTCCCGAGGGCGCCGTGGCGTGGGTGTCCTTGGGCCGGGTGGCCAAACTGGCGGAGTCCATCGCCTGGAGCCGGGTGGATCCGAACCATGACCATCGGGATTCCGGGGGCGGGCGTCTCGATATCGGCGGGGCTCTGCATTGTGCCTACCCCGCCGCCGAGCAAGCCGCCCGCCGGGCTTCCTTGCTCGCGCAGAAGGACGCCTTGCTGGCCGCCTTCCGCTCGCGCTCCCGGGGTACGCTGGCCTATGCGGGGGTGGAGCGCACCGTGCGCGTGGATGGGTTCGAGGCGCAAATCGATCAGGAGGATCAGAAGCTCACGTGGAGCGGATCCTTCTCGTGGCGGGATTTCCTCAGCGCGGCGGGTTGGGCGCAGGTCAAGTTCCGGGCCACCACTTCCGAGGATGCCGAGGCCGGCAGCGTGATGCTCCTGCTCGACGGCGAGGTGGCCGCCGCCAGCGAGGAGGTGGCCCGCGCCAAACTCGCCTCCCTGCGGGCGGCGACGGCGCCCGCGGCGCAATGGGTACCGATCGGGTTGGAGGCCGCGGCCCACCAGGTGAACGACGTCGGAACGGACGGTGGAGACGGGCAGAGTCATCTCCGGCTGGCCTTCACGGACCGGTACCGGAAGCTCACGGGGGACATCGTCGCTTGGGAGTTGCGCATCGAGGACCAGCACGAGGTGACCGCGGGGCTGTTGCGCACCTCCTACACCGGCGCCGTCACCGCCCGGGGAGTGGATGATGCCGCGGCGTGGGCGGCGGCGATGGCGAAGGCGCGCGCTCTCGGGGATCGGAAGTTTCAATTCCGCGTGGCCGCCCGCGAGGTGCGCCGCAACTCCGCCCGCGAGGACGGGCGGCACGTGGTGCAGGTGGAGTTTGCCTACGAGTATCGGCGCCAGGGAGAACGGGTGTATGCGGAGGTGCGGGCCGCCGTGGAGCGCAATCCCTTTGGCACCGATCTGGAGCGGGTGCAGGGGCGCATTGTCGGTCCGGAGGCCGAGGTGCAGGCGACCTATGCCGCGCTCAAGGCGGGCTTCACAGGGCTGCTGCGCGCCGAAAGCCGCAGCCCGGCCACGGACTACCTTCAGACCATCAACATGACCAACGGCGCCCTGACCTCCGGGCGGGAACCGTTGGTCTCCGGACTCGAGTTCAGCCTCGACCTCGTCCGGGCGAAGAACGGGCAGGACATCGGGCTGCGCTACGAGATCGAGGTGGACCGCGACCTGCGCCGCCGCAAGCGGCTCACCACCCTCAGCGGTAGCGTGAATGCCACGAACGCGGCGGCCGCCGAGGCGTATTTGGCCACCTTCATTTCCTCTCTGGGGCTGGGCACCTCCATCCGCAGCAACCGGCGCACCACCCAGGACAAGGGCCCGAACGTGGCGGGCGGCTCGCTCGTGGAGGCGTTCGGTGGACTCCAATTCAGCGAGACCTACGAAGGGATCATCGAAGGCGAAGACGCGATCCTCGAGACCGAGTTGGACGAGGACATCCGCTGTAGCGGCACCCGCCGCGTGGTGCAGGCCACCGCGGCCAGCACGGATGTGGTGCAGGCCTGTGGCACTCAGAGTGGTACTCGCAGCGTACGGGGCCGCGTGGTCGCCCTCACCGAGGCCACGGCCCTGGTCTGGGTGCGGCGCATGCGCCTTCTGCCCTACCTCGGTACGGCGCCGGGGGCGCGTTACGAGACGCCGCCGGAGTTGCGCATCCGCCACGAGACCGTGGCCGGCACCTCGCCTGTACCCCGGGCGGGCACGTATGGCGCCGCCGGCCCCCTGGTGCGGGCCGGTATCAGTGCCGTGACGGTGGAATTCACCTTCAGCGAAATCCTCCCTATCTATGATCCCCTCGCCTGAGGTCCTGGACGGTCGCCTGCTCCGTAGCCGGGTGCTCCTCTACCAAGGTAGTGGGTTCGTTTCCTCGCTCATCCGGTGGCAGACCCGCTGCGCTTACACCCACGCGGCGATTCTCCGTCCCGATGGCCAGGTCCTCGAGGCGCGCGAGTTCGCCGGGGTGCAGTTGGTGCCCTACGCCGTGCGTCCGGGCGAGATCGTGGACCATTTCCGGGTGGCGGGCCTGACGGCGCAGCAATGGCGCGAGGTGCTGGACTTCGGTGAGCGACGACTTGGCCGGGGGTACGACTACTTGGGGGTGCTCCGGTTCCTCAGCCGCCGATCCGGAGGCAATCCTGACCGGTGGTTCTGCTCGGAGCTGGTCTTTGCGGCCTTGGAGACCGCCGGATTGCCGGTCTTGAGTCGGATCCATGCGGTGGAGGTGTCACCGGCATTGCTGGCCCGCTCGCCCCTCCTGATCTGGGAGCGGAGCGATGGCCGCGAGCCCGGGGCGAATCACGGGCAACCCAGCAGCTCGGCCAGTGCCTCCGACTCGGACAGCACCGGGCGGGCCGCCCGCGGGATGGCCCCGGGAGTCGATGCCGGCGGAGCGGTGGGCCAGCGGGGTGCCTGCCGGGCGACCGAAGCGATCAATTGAGCCAGCGTGGCACCGGTGGTGCGGGATTGCTCCGGCGTGGCGTGGGCCTCCCATTCGGCGCCGGCCTGGGCGAGGATGCGGGAGGGGGTGACATCCTCGACCGGCGCGTTCAACAGGTGGCCGTCCAGCACCAGTTCCGCGGCGTCCTGCTTCTCGCCATCCAAGGCCTCCAGCGCGCGGTCCACGGTGCCATCCACGAGGATGCGCCACGAATGCACGGGGCCGACGCTGTTGAGGCGGTGAATGCGGTTATCCGCCTGCACCATGTGATCCGCGCTGAGCGAGAAGTCCAGGTGCACCACGTGGGTGCAGCGCGGAAAGTTGAAGCCCTCGCTCATGCAGGCGGTGCCCGCGAGCATCACCGGCAGCCCGCCGGGTACCGGGCCGGCGGCAAATTGCCGGGCCAGCCGGCCCCGCTGCTGCTCGCCCACCTCGTGCGTGAGGAACAGGTGGGGCACGCCCGCCGCCTGCAAGTGCCCACGCAGGGCGCGGATGGGTGCGTGAAAGGCGGAGAAGAAGATCATCTGCTCGCCCTGCCGCAGGGAGCGCTCCAGCAGGGAGAGGGCGACGCATTGCTTGGCGTGCACGGTGCCGCTGAATTCCCGCAGGCGGGCCAGCTTGGTGCCGGGATCGGTATCCGCGTCGAGCAACGCCCGGTAGGCCTGGGCCTCGATGGGATTCATCCGGACCCGGATGACGTGTCGGTGCTTCGGCGGGATGTCCACCCCGGAATCCTGCTTGCGCCGGCGGATGACCAGCGCGGCGTTGAGTTTCCACAGGGCATGCACCTCGCACACGTGCGGCGTCAACCGCCGCCAGCCACCCTTGGCGCGTCGCCCGGTGGCGGGATCGAGCTTGGTGGCGGTCTGGCAAAAGCGGGCGGCGAAGTCATCCCGATCCGCCGGGCGGTAGGGGAAGCGTGGGGTCGCCTCCGCCTCGCCTCCGGCGGCCCACCACGCGAGGGCAAAGAAATCCGGCAGACGATTCTTCACGGGGGTGGCGCTCAGCACGTAGCGGTAGCGCGGGCGCAGGCGCAGCACGCCCGCCGCGATGAAGCTTTCGCCCTTGAGGCGCGTGCCTTCGTCCACCACGACGCAATCGAACGATCCGCCCGCCTCGTCCGAGAGGGTGGTATCCCAGACACAGCGCAGGTGGTGGGGATCCCGCACGTCCGGCGTCTGGGCGACGCCCAGCGCGTGGGCGCCCGCCAGGCACGTGGCGGCGCGCTCCATCCATTCCACCTGTTCAGCCCCGGAGAGGCGGGACCAGGGTGCCAGCGGGGCTTCGTCCATCGTGCGGTGGGCAAGGCGGTGCTGGTCGGCCAGGGCCGGTGTCACGCCGAGGCTGGCCCAACGGTCCCGGGGGGCCATGGCCGCCCAGTCCGGCATGGCCTCCGCCCCGTTGCGCCCCAGTTGGGTGTAGCTGGTGAGGTAGAATCCCGGGGGGAGGGCCCAGCGGCGCTGCCGGGCATCGTACCGGGCGAGGCGGCGGAAGCGGGCTTTGTCCAACGTGGTCAACTCCTGACCGAACTGGCGCCCGGTATCACGGAGCTGATCGTGAAGCCCGCCGGGAGCAACGAGCAGAGCGGTGCCCTGCAAGGTCAACCGACCACGCGCGCCCGGTTGCCAGCCAAGTTTGATGAGCGGCAAGGAAAAGGCGGCGAGGCTTTTGCCCAGGCCCGTGTCCCAGGAAAGGATGGCGCCATCCGTCAGGGCGGCGCGCATGAGGTCCTCCCGCTGGAAGGCCCGAAACGAGAAGGGCGGCATGGCGGGCTCTAGCGAAGTTGGCGGGCTTGCTCCCGCGCCAACGTCAGGTGGGCGATGTGGGCGTCGATTTCCGCCAGCAGTTCGTGCTGGAAATCGCAACGTAACACGGCATCGCGCAGCAGCAGGGAAAGATTCTCCTGCGGCGTGAAGGTCTCCATCTCCTCGCTGGTCGGTCCGGGCGCCAGATCGATCGCGACGCTGCCGCGCAGCCGGCGATTGAGCGCATGGATGAGGGCCCGCTTGCGCTCGTCATCCATGAGGACCGGCAACGACGGTGAGGAGGACTGGGGTGGCAATGAGTGGTGGTTTGCGCTCATAGGTTTCGCAGTGAGGTTTCCAACATCGACAATCGCTCCCGGTAATGCGCGGCCGCTTCGGGCTGCACGGCAGCCAGGTCCGGCACTTCGGGAATGTGGAAGTGGGCGAGCAGGACATGCAGGTCCAACGCGATGTCCCGGTCTTCCACCTTGGGCAGTTGCACGGAGGGGTGCAGCACCCGGGGATCCAGAAAGGGCACCGGGCGGCCCAGTTCATCCGTCACGCGCAACACCAGCTCGGAACCGGCCAACTCCACGGGCTCATCCTCACCGGCGGAGTTGACCCGGGCGCTGCGCCGCAGCACCGGCGTGGTGGCCGAGGTGAGTCGGTAGGACACTCCTTCCCGGTACAAGGTGATGGGCCATCCTCCTCCCGGCCCCGGGATGGTGAGGGTCTCCCGGCAGGTGAGCTGATCGTGCTCGTCCAGGAACCCGAGGCGCTGGGTGGGCGGCAGCGCAATGATCGGGGCCCGCTCGCGGTGATACCGCTGCACGGCTGCCGCCACGGACTCGGCCACCGCCGGGGCTACCGCCCACCGCTGATTGCGCACGGCGGCTTGCAGGACCTCGCGCTCGGCCCGGCGCAGGACCAGATCCACGGGGCGACGACCGTGCAGGGTTTGCAGTGCGGACGCCTCCTCCTTGGGAATGTGGATGCTGGCGCGCTGAAAGCTGGTCAGGTGGGTCTGTAAATGGCCGCCTGCGGAAAGCCAAATGTTCCACTCCGGACGCTGCTCCCGGCGCCGGGCGCACTCCTCCGCCACAGCCCGCCAGGCGGACGTGCCCAGCCGGGCATCACGCAGCGGCGTGCCCAAGAGGGACGTATAGCGGTCCGGGATCGGCGCGGCAGGATGGAAGCGACCAATGGAGCGCACCCAGGTGGGTCCGGCGGCGCCGCTGAGGGTCCGGCGGCGCTGCCACCACACGCAGATTACCCGCTGGGCGGGGTGACCCGGGCGGGGTGGCAGCCAGTGATCGAACTCAAGGGTGGCCCACACGTGGGCCAGGAGATCATGGAAGGGGGCGCCCGGGGCCGCCACTAGCCGCTCGAAGGTGCGCGCCGGAAGCAGTAGGAGACCTTCCCCGTCCGGCGCGGAGCGATCCAAGGCGACCAGCCAGGTGGCCACGGCGGAATCTACCAACCCCTCTGCGAGGCGGGGATCGCGCCGGTCGGGCAAGAGTCCTCCGGGATGCAGGGCGGCATCCGCGGCCTGAAAGCGCGGGTAGTGCCAATGCAGATCCCAAGGTGGATTAAGCACGAAGCACTGGGCCCGGAACCCGGCCTCCACGAGCAGTGGATAGGCCACGGCCAGATCCGCCGCCACGAAGGAGCCCGGGCTGCCGCGGACACGCAGGGGCCGGGCCGCCGCCGAGATGTCCAACCCGAGAACCGTCTCGGTGGTCTCGTTGGCGGCGCCTTGGAGGAGGGCCCCGGGGCCGCAGTTCAAGTCGCACAGGATGGGGCGGTGCCGGCCCAGCGGGGTGGCCAAACGGGAGCCCACCGCCACCGGCGTGCTCCACTGCGAAGTGCCCTTCAGCGCGCCGTTGGCGGAGGCGGCCAGGACTTCATGCAAATTATCCGCAAAGAGATCGTGGTGTCGATCCTTGTGGGCCATAGGAGGATAACGGGAGTTTAAGAAGGTTTCTTACAAGTGTAAATGCCCCACCCAGCCGGGTGGCGGCGGCGCAGCGCGCAATGCTCGGCGAGGACCCACTCCACTTCCGCGGGTGACCACGCTCCGCTTTGCTCAGCGACGTGCCAGGGACCTTTCGCCAAGGAGGAAGAGCCGGGCCGGATGGGCTGGAGATTGGTGAGCGCCAGCCGACCGTCGGACTGCTGCTGATCGGTGTCGCGCTCGACCCAGGTGCGGCATAATCCAGACCGCCGGAAGTTGTAGCTCGGCATGGTGGGCGCTGGGTATGGGTGAACGTCAGCGGGGACACCCTACCGGCCATTGCCGCACCCGCAGGTCGCTGGGCCATTCATCCGGATCGCCGCCTTTGGGGTGCGAGAAGGCGCGCAGGTCATCGTGGTCCTGCCCAACCGTCATGGTCGTCACCGGGCAAGCGCCGACCTGCTTCACGAACACATCGACGCCGGCGCCCTGCCCGTCCCGCACCAGATTCCGAATCCACTGGATGTTGCAGGGCCGTGCCCGGGGGCCGGATTCCCCGCCGATCACCAGCCAGTCCACCTTCGGCACCGACAGGCAAGGATGGCTCATATCGGTATGCCGCCCGGTGAGGGCATCGATCTGGCACCAGTTCTTGGTCGTGGCGCCGAGGTCCAGGTGGGTGAGATCCACCGGGCCCAGCAGGGGCTCCAGCGACAGCCAGCGGAGCGCGGCGGGAATCATGAGGAGACGGGGGATGCGCTCGACGGCGCGCGGTTGATCCTCGACCGACACGCCCAACCACACGTTGGCCGGAGGGTTACCATCGTGCCAACGCGCCAGCCACCGCTTGGCCGGCATGAGGAGGTTGCCCACGCGCCACGCTTCGTCCACTCGCCACCAGTTCTGCGGGCGTTTGGTGAGGAGGAGCCAGGTCAGGTTCGGCGTGGCGTGGATCAGCTCGAGGAACCGCGCCAGCCACTCGATCGGTACCTCCTCGTCCAGCCAATCGCAGAGGGACGGAAAGACCATGGTGGTGGCGATCTGATTTGTCTCGTCGTCAACGCGCGGGTGATCGTTCCACCGGTAGGGCTCGCTCCAGTTCTTGGCCAGGACCCGCGGAGCGCCCTGGCCCCATTGACCGAGGACTGCCGGGTTACGCTTGCTGAGGGCTTCGGCGTAGCAGTGCGCACAGCCGGGGCTGACCTTCGTGCAGCCTCGCCACGGGTTCCACGTGTGATCCGCCCACTCGATCTTGGTATTCTTCATGCTTCTCCTTGCACCATGCGCAGTGCCTCCTCGCGGGACACGCTGATGACCTTGCCGGTCGGCTCGCAGGACCAGACCTTGTATTCCTTCGCCACCACGCCCACGAAAGCGCGGGCGGCCTCCCGCATCGTGTCGGTGGGCGTGGTGCTATCGCCGTCGGGATCGGCGTAATCCTCGTCCAGATCCTCGAGCAACCTCTCCAGCACGGAGGTGGTGTATATGGCGACATTGATCCGCATGGGGCGGAACTCCTCGATCTTGATGGGCCAGGTGATGCGCCGGGCCGCTTGATCCCTGGTCTCGCCGGGTTGCAGGGTTTGATCGAAGAGTTGCTCGATGATCTCCGGCACCGAGTTGGCAAGCGGGATCATGTGATCGGCGAGTCCGTAGCTGAAGCCCGCGTCAGTCTCATTCATGGCGATTGGGGTGTGGGGGTTGGGTGTCAGAAGCAAAAGAGCAAGGCCAGGAAGGCCCACGCGATCAGCACGCAGGCTGCGGATCCGGCCAGCATGGCGAGGAGAAAGCGGACATCCTTCATCGGATTTCCTTCGGTTGGGTTCGCCCCCGCTCGCGGGAGAGGATGCGGTCCTGGAAGCGCTTCGCCTCGTCCGCCCAGTCGCGAGAAAGGCTGTAACCGGAAGGGCGGGTCCAGAGGCGGACACGGATGGCCAACATCATGCGTTCCTCCGGGCCTCCCTCCTTCCAAATCGCGCGGAGGGCCGCCACGGAAAGGCTGCGCAGGGTGCCCGATGCCTTGCGGGTCAAGCTGAGCGACGGGTGGCTGCGCAGAGGGTGTTCATCGCCGAACACCTTGGCTGCGCAGTCGGTCAGCGCGAATAGGTCGAAGAACTGGAGGGTCATGGCGTGCGTTGCTGGTGGTGGTGGCGCCTGCGAGCGCAGGCCAGAAGGATGATGGCCGCCTGCCGCCGTCCCTCCGGGGAGTACGTCGCGTCGCGAAAGACGCGCATCGACGGATGCTCCTCCAGGGATGTCTCGCAGGTGGCGCAGAGCAGCATCTCGCGCTGCTTCATGCCTCCGCATGGGCATTTCGTGTCGTCAAAGCTCATGGTTGTCTCCGTGGTGTGCTTTTCTTCATGCGGCAGCCGCTCAGGGACGGTGGGGGTTGCTCGGGCAATCGGGACCGTGGTCGCCGGGGTAGCCATCAATGCCGCCGCAGAACGGGCAGGCCACCTTCTGGCCGGGGTTGGGGCGCAACTCGGCGGGGTCGCCAATGCCGATGTGTGGCAGCGTCCACCCGTCCTCGATGCGAAGGGTCACCAGTCGTTGCGTAAGGTCGAAGCCGACGATCTGGGCAGGATAGACGGCGACTCTCACTGGCCACCTCCCTTCACCCCGACCTTGATCCCAGCCATGCGGAGCCTCATGAGCCGGAGTCTGGGGTTGGCCTTCGTCCACTCGAGGCGCTCGCACTCGCGAACGTGCTTCCACCAAGTATTCCCGTTCTCGAACAGGACCGGAACGAGATTGGGCGGGCACCCATCTTGTCTGGTCACAATGCCGTCGATTTTTCCATTCACCCGGACTGCGGAGCGAAGCGGGAACTGCGAATCGCGGAGATGGATCAACCGCTTGTGGAGTTCCTCGTACTGCCGAGCGGCAGCGAGAAGTTCCGGGCTCACGAGAGGCCTCCCATGGCGGGATGTGCGAGCGCCATCTGGACGCCCACGAAGTGTCCGATCTGCTGTGGGTGCGGGAACACGGCGAGGCTGGCGAAGTGCGCGGCGTCCTCGGCCTCACGGATTATTCCGTCCTCGTACAGCGTCCGCACGACGTGTTCCCATTCCTCGATGCAGGAGCAGGTTTTCAAGGCGACACAGAGGCCCGCGAGAATCGTTGCTGACCTTGGATCTTCGAACGCGATTCGGTCGCGCTCATCGTCCAGTGATTTGAGCCCCTCCTCCGAGTCAAAGTGGTCGAAGTCCTTCCCGGATTCCGATGCCCGGCACTTCGACCGGAAGTAACCGAAGTCGAGTCCCCGGAGAAATTCCGGGGTGATGGTCTCGGACCATTCGTAGGTGGCCTCGCCGATGTCGCCCATGACCACGAGCCAGCGGGCATGCAAGATGAACCGCATGCCGTAGGTCCATGTCCCGGGTTTGCTCCACTCGATGACGGTCGTGGCGTCGGTCTTCGAAAGGAGTCTGGGGTAGTGATCCTTGAACCAGGTCTGCCGGCACTCCTCCATCTGTCGCTGGATGTAGTCGGACTTCACGGTTCCCTCCCTTCGGCTTTGGAGATGGCGGCGCGGGCGGATTCGTGCCAACGGTGGGCGCACAAGTCGCCGTCGCATCCGGACGCTTCGAGAGCCTCCTTCAGCGACGCGAGGAGTTCCGGCGCGGCGGCGATCAGGTGGGCGTCGGCTTCGCCTCTGCCAAAGTGGGGATTGGTCACGGCGACGCACGCGCCTCCGTCCGAGGCGTCACTGAAGATCAGTCGTCCCGATGCCAGCGTGTGCGCGTATTTTTCATCCAACGGAATCCCGATGGACCACGGTCCCGGAGTGTGAGCGTTCAGCGGCATGAACTTCTTTAAGTCTTGGGTTGGGGAGTTGGGGTGGGCGCCTGACTCGGAGAAGGCGGCGCCACCGAGTACAGGCGGCGCGGTGCCCGCTTGGGGCCAGGTTGAGGCTCGCTGCGCGACAGCACGCCCCGCGTGGACAGGCGGCTGAGGTTCATGTGGGCGGCGTTGGGCAGCATGCCGACGCCATCCGCCACGGCTTGGTAATCCGCCGGGCCGTGCGTGGAGAGCCACGCCACAATCGCCCGGGCGGGGCGGGACAGTGAGCGCGCTTGCGGGCTGGCCGCCGTGGCTGCCGGTGTGGGAATGGCCGGTGCGGGCGGCCCGGAAAACCGGCGGGCGGCCCGCTGAATCATGCGTGGATCAAACGGTGCTTGGTTCATGCGAGGAGGTGGTGAAACGGGGCATAACAGAGAAACCCGCTGAGGCGGGACTGAAGCAGGCGCTCGGCATCGGAAGGACCGTAGGCCACGAGGGCGCTGGGCGCGCCGGCATTGCCGGCGGCCAAGCCGCCGGTGGGTAGGTGGAACTTCAGCCGGCCCCGCAGGAAGAGGATGGCGCTGGCCTGCGGCCACACCCACTGCTGCCAAGAGGCGGTTTCCGTGCGGGCGAAGATCAAAGCCGTGCCATGCCCGTGCTTCGCCAGGCGTTGCAGCCACGCCTCCGCCGTGGAGTAGGGTGGGTTGAGCCAGACGCGGCCTTCCCACGGCTGATGCAGCCCGTTGTCCAGCGCGCTGTAGTGCCGGCGCGCCGTGTCCCACGGGCGCTGCACCGGGGAGCAGGGATCCAGATCGAACGGGCCAAGGCGCTGCAACAACCCGGGTGGGGTGAGCCATTCATCGGTGCCGCCCACCGCACGCTGGTGCGAGCCCATGCCGGCGGGCACCCGGACCGCCTCGGGTGCCAGAGTGAATTCCGCGGGCTTCATGCGGTGCCCTCGGCGGCGCTGGGGGTGTCGCGTTTGGCCCGGCGCCCGGCGGTGGCCAGGATGTTGCGCACGGAGCCGGGGTTCCACTTTCCGCGGCGCCCGGGGATCAACTCCACGGGGCCGCCCTCCACCTGCCGGCGGTAGCGATCCGGCAGCGGCGCGCCGGCTCGGGTGAGCATGGTGGCGATGCGCTCGTAGCCGTGACCGCGGGCGCGCTGCTCCAGCATGAGCTGCAGCCAGCGTTGCGCCGCCGGATCGGGCTCCTCGTAGGCGGTGCCGTTGCGCTCCACCCGGCGGAACCCGTAGGCCACCGTGCCGCACAGCTCGCCCCGACTTCGCTTGGAGTTGAACTTGGTGCGAATGCGCTTGCGCGTCATGAGCACCTCGAACTCCGCAAAGATGCTGCGCAGACGAATCAGCAGCATGGAGCTTGGATCGTCGGGGTCGAAGATCGGGACATCCTGGAAATACACCCGGATGCCCGCCTCGTGGCAGGTGCGGAGGTTGGCGATGGCGTCGTCCGGATTGCGGCCCCACCGGTCGAAGGTCCAGACGAACACGGCGCGCACCGGCAGCGGAGAACCGGACTGCCCGGGGATAACCACGCCGGGGCCGTGCAGGAGACCCCACAGCCGGCGGCCTTGCTCCCGCTCCGGCAGGGAGAGCATGCCGCTTTGGTCCTCATCCATGAACGTGGTCTCCGGCAGGACCCGGTACCCGTGCTCCCGGGCCTCGCGGGTGCCCCACTCGGCTTGGGTGCGCACGTCCTGATCATCCGTGCTGACCCGCCCGTACAGGGCGGCGAGAGGAATCTCGTCCTCCTCGATCAGATGGGTGAGGGCTTCCTGATCCTCCGGGCTTTCCGGCCAGTCGGGCAGGCTTTCGTAATCGTAAACGGGGGTGATCATACGATGCGCAGAATGTTGCAGGCGGCGAAGCGGATGGTGTCCCACCGACCAAAGGGGAGGCCGGGCCACGGCTCCTCGTCCGGGACCCCTTCCAGCACCCCGGGTAGTGGACCCATGGTGATGGGGTTCCACTCCGGCTGGCGGCTGACGATGGCCGTGACTTGCAGCCAGAAGGGGATGCCGCCGGGCGTCAGCAATTGGACGTGGTCGCCGATGACCAACCCGGCCAGGGCGTGGACCCCGGGCCCTTCGTGGTGCGGGGATTGGGCGATATCCAGCAAGACAGGTGAAACGGGCGCTGGGCGGGTGGGAACCATGGCTAGGTGTTGTTGAGCTTGGGCATGATGATTTCCCGGTACTGCTGCTCGGGATCCGCAAAGGCGAACGGGCTTTTCCCGTCCTCATAGAAGAAGCGCCCGGCGCAATCGAACTCCTCCAGCGTGGTCAACGCGGCGGTCACGTAGGCGGGGTTGAAAGTGAGATCGATCCCGGTGGGGAGTCCGGCGGATTCGAGGTTGACCCGGGCGGAGTCCGCTTCGCTCAGGCCAACCGTGGCCAGCGTGGCGGTGGCCACGTCGGAGGTGAGGCGGGCGCTGTCCCCCTCGATCAGGGGCCGGATGGCGCACAGGGCGGACAACCATTCCGCATGGGAAAACGGGCGGCCTCGATCCCAATTCACCTGGCGCAAGATCGCGTCCAGTTTCGGCATGGAATTCTCCCGATCGTGGCGGATGTGGATCTGCACGCCCTCCTCGGGTTCATAGAGCACGTAAGGGGAGGACTGCTCGGGATCATCGCCGTTGGGGATAGACCAGAGGCCCTGCGTCTTGCCGCGCAACACGGCCTTGAGCAGCCGCGCCGGGATGTGGCAGGGCGGTGAGGTGTGCCCGCGCTCCGGGCGCCTCTGGCGGATATCGACCAAGCGCCGACCGTCCGACGCACAGACTTGGACGTGCTCCGGGTGGGCCTGAAGCAGCACGTTCTCCAGCGCCGGACGCCCATTATCCTGGCTGGCTCGGGCCGCCGCCGCCCGCAAGGCCGGCTCCAAGCTCTGCGCGAGCGGCGAAAGCTGCAGCAACCCGTGCGACTGGGGGCGAGGTGGAAACTTCGCCTCCGGGAGGAGGCGCAGTTTATAGACACCGCCCCCGCACCGCAGCGTGAGATCGGAGCGGTCGAACGACAGCTCGACCTCCGCCAACCGCAGTTGGCTGGCCAACGTCTGGAGGATGCGAAAGGGCACGCACCCAGCCGCCGCTTCGGGGCGCGCTTCGGCCAAGGGCACGGTGGCGGTGACGTGGATGTCCAGATTGGTGGTGCAGCCCACGAGGACGGGGCCGCCGGACGCCTCCGGCTCCACGCGCAGCAGCACAGTGGAGAGGATCGGCATGGTGGTCTGGCTGCTGACTCCAAGGGAGAGCCAGCCGAGGAAACTCTGCCACCGGGTGGTGGGAAGCGTGGCGGGATGGGACATGGATAGGATGGGGGTTGGGTGGAGGTTCAGGCGAGCACGTGGAGATCGGCATCCTCGAGGGCGGCGCCAACATTGCCGGCGCAGGTCACGGCCAGCATCTGGGCCGCCGCCTCCGCCACGCCCCGGCGCTGGAGCAGAGCGGCGATTTCGTGCGGCTCCGGGCCGGACAAGGGGAACACCTTGAAGCGCCGCTGAAAGCGCTCCTCGAACTCGGGCAGCGTGCGGTTGCTGGTGGCGATCACCGCGCTGGCCGGGGGCATCTCGTCCAGCAGGGTGAGCAGGCGGACTTGGGCGTCGTGCGTCACCTTGTCCACCTCCTCGATCTGGAAGACCCGGTACCCGGGGACCAAACTCGTGAGGCGCCAGGACAAGGCGGCGCGCTCCACGAAATCCAGGTTGACCTCCTTGCCGTTCACGGCCCGGCATTCCACGAACTGCCAGGGGGTGGTGGCGCCCAATGCCCGCGCCAGCAGGCTGGCCACGGCGCTCTTTCCCACCCCGGGCGGCCCGAGCAGGAGGACCCGCAACGGGGCGCGCTCCGACTGGCAGCGGGCGGCCAGGCGGGCCAGCCCCAGACCCGCTTCGCGGGCGGGGCCAATCAAGTCATCGAACGACTGTGGACGCAGGGTGCTGGGTAGGTTCATGGGATACCGATGGGCTCTAAAGTGCCACAATGTGGCTACACAAGGCAACCGCAATTCTCGTGGGGAGGCGGGCTGCGGAAGGTGGTCCGGGTGCGGGTTACGGGCGGGCTTGCGCCGCCACGAAGGCCAGCACCTGGGTGAAGTCAGGAATCCAAAGCAGGGTTTCCGGGCGCTGGGCGACGGTGGCCGGCAAGAGGAGGGTGGCCAGCCAAGGCAGGGTAGCCGGGCATTCGGGCGCCGCGGTGCTGACGATCAGCCGGGGGGCGCGCTCGGACAAATCGAAGTACACGCGCTCGAGGCCGGCCCACACCTCGGCGGCGGCGGAGGATTGCCAGCACACCGCCGACAGCGTGATGGGCTCGCGGCCACGAAAGATCGCCATGGAGAGCGCGCCGGATTGGTGGCCCACCGTCAGGCGGAAGGGAGCAAAGCCCGGGATCGGGCCACCTGCCGCCAGCAAGGGGCGTACTGCATCCCGCCCGGCAGTGCTGATGCTCTCCGCCTGCACCACGTGGGAATGCCCGGTGTTGAGCGTGATGTGGATCATGGGGAGAGCGTTGCGGGGATGAGGGTGGCGGCCAGGCGGGGCGTCCACGGCAAGTCGGGAAACCCCAGCGACAGCAGGGGCCACGCCTCGGCGGTGAAGCCACCTTGCGGCGTGGTGCGGAGCAGGTGCCAAGCGAAGTGCAAATCCCACTTGGCCCCCGCCCGGCGCCGGCGCCCATGGACGAGGGCGTGGCTCCAGTGCGCGCCGCGCAGCGTCCGGCAGCCGGAGAAGAGAGACCGCAGTGCGCGCAGGGGCATGGCGTGGCGCCAGAGCGGCAGGGCCAGGGCGTGAAAGGGGCTGGCGCTGGTTTGGGAGCGCCAGGGATACGACTCCATGTCGCCCGGCGTTTCGGCGGAATCCAGCAGGCCGCGTGCTTCCCATGCCAACACGGCCTGCCAAGGCGAGAGCACGGCCCCGGGGTGGTGGACTCCGGGGCAGGGCACGCTGCGGGGCCAGAGGGTGCCTTGCCCGTAGCGGCAACGGGACGACTGGTCGAGGCGCGCGCCGTGCCATTGTGGTGGTCCCGGGCGGATGCGGATGGGGCCGCTCTGTAAATCGCCAGTCAGCAGCCACTGCAACTGTTCGACGAGTTCATCCTCCGGCAGGCTTCGCAAGGCGGAGCGGGCGTAGCCCATCCAGGTGTCCGGCTCCCGCCGGCCCCAGCGTGCCAACAGCGGATGGTTCGACCGACTCAGGGATGCGGGCCACGTGCCCTGCCGGGCATGGTGCAACAGCCTCCCGGCCAGATCCGGGACGCCTTCCAGAACAAGATGTCCGCTTCCCCAGTGGGCGCGCGCCTCGGGAAGTTCGTGGGCCAACATCGCCAGCACCCCCAAGCCGACCATGTGCCAACCCACTTCGGCTTGAAGGTGGATGCGGGGCAGGTGGTGCGGCGGCGGCATGTGCGGTGGTGGGATCAGGATGAGAAGTGGATGCTCCCGGACTGCGGTTCCGCCTCGGCAAGGAAAGCCTCGAGGTCGTCCCACGGACCAAACCCCAAGCCGGCGGCTTTGGCCATGGCCGTGGACGCCGTCAGAACCTCGGCGGCCTCCGCCACCGACATGGCCCAGCCGAACGCCGCGCAAAAGGCACGCAGCGAGGGGTAGTCCGCCCGGGAACAGAGGGCAGCCAGGCGGTCCAGCGTACCTTGGTCCGCGCAATGAATGGGGTGCTGGTCCGCGAGAAGGTCCGAGTGGGCCTCGCGTTCCGCGGCAAGGATGGATGCAAGGGACATGGCGATTGCTTCTCCTGAAGTTCGAGGTTCGGTCAGAAGGTTTCACGCATGGCCTGCGCCGTGCGCACAGCCTCTTCAGTGGGCACCACTTGCAGGAGCTGATCCAGCAACTCCCGCATGGAGGGTCTGGCGAGCAGATCGAAGGGACCCGGCTCCGGGTCGTCCGGCCTGGCGGCGCGCAACTGCAAGAGCAGGACGTGGTGGTTCAGGATGGTCTGGAAGCGCGCCTCGTGCTCGGTAGTCCACTCGGGCAGAGCGCGCAGGTCCGTTTGGTTGGCGCCGCGAGTGAACATGGGTGGCTGGGTCATCGCTCCTCCTCGTCCACCACCACGGCTTGGTAGGCGATGAACTCCGCAGCGGTCTGGCCCCAGGTGCGGGGGCTGGCGTCCGTGCGCTGCCCCGTCTCGTCGAACACCACGCCGGCCAACCGCTCCGCTTCCTGCCACGCTGCAACCTCGTCCGTGAGGCCGGTGCGGGAGGCGTTGTCCTCCGGCGTGGGCCACTCCGCGACCGTGCTCGCGATGGTGCGGCGGAGATTCGTGGCCGCCACCTCGGCTTCAGATCGAGTGCCATGCGTGGACTGGCACGGATCGCCGATGGTCTCAAACCGCTGCTGGACGAGAAAGCCGGCCTCCGTGCCGGAGCCAGGCGCGGTGCTCGTGGTCGCCCATTCCTCCGCTTCCTCCGCGGAGCGAAACTCGTGGTGCGGCCCGGTGGCGGAGCACCACAGCGAGTAGGCATCTCGCCGGGTGGCTTTGTCCGAACTGCCCAGCAGCACGCGCAAATATCGCAGGTCGCTCCACGGCCCGGCGTACCACGCTCGCGTGGCGTCATCAAAGTAGACGACGTGTTCCCCAGCCCGGCGCCCGTGGGAGAGGTGTTCGAGAGCATGCTCGTCGGTGAAGTGGACGAGGGTGATGATGCTGGCCCAATCTCCCGGGCCGGCCACGACCTGCCGCTCGGCGATGGCGAGGATCATCTCTTCCACCAGATCGCGGTGCGGGTCCACCTCGTGTTCCCGGGGCGGGCACAGCGTGATCGCCATGGGGACGCCGGCACGGACAGGGCGTCCTTGGGCAGCTTCAAGAGCGGCCCGCAGGCTGCCGGCGGCAACGACATCCGCCAGCTTTAGAATGGGGTTTGCAACGGTCATTGTGGTTCTTTGTGCTACAGGTTTTGACGCGGCTTGGCAATGGCCCTGCCGGCAGCTCAGGCGCACCGGAAGGCGCGCCATTGATCTACCTACCGGGCTACGGCCGGTTGGAAACGGGGACGGGAAGCCAATTCAGGAGTACATCAGGCCGCTCTCGCGCAGCGATGACCAGCCTTGCCCGATCATCCCTACGGGATTGGCAATGATGATGTGGTCCAGCACCTCGATCTGGAGGAGTCTTCCCGCCTTTACCATGGACTGCGTAATGGTGATGTCAGCCCCCGATGGGGTAGAGTCGCCAGACGGGTGAGTGTGGGCCATGATCACGGCTGCTGCGTTGGTGACAATCGCGGCCCGGAACACGTCACGCTGGGAGACGAGGAGCGTGTCGAGATTGCCGATGCTCACCTTCTGCCAGCAAATGAGGCGCCGCCGCGTGTTGAGCATGAGCACGAAGAACGTTTCCCGCTCCCAATCGAACTCGGGATCGGTAACCAGGAAGGCGCGCAGCATGGAGACGATGATCTCCGGGGTGTCGGCCAACGGAAACATGGGGTGTTCCCGGGCCTTATTGCCGAGCAACGAAGGTGCCGTGCCCGCCGGGACCGGTGTCTCCCGGAGGATGTGCACGTTGATTTGGGAGACTCCACGCAACTGGCGGTGGTCGTACTTGGAGTGCAGCGTGGGCATAGGTCAGGTTGCAGGGAGTGGAATCACGGTACCGAACGGTGCGTTGCGGCGGGGGTCGGTGCTGAGCCAGAGCACCTGGAAATCCGGAGCGTGTTCAGGAAACGTGCCGTCCAAATCCGTCAGGAAGACCAGCGCACGCACCGGATCGGTCTCCTGCCATTCCTGCTCGGTCAGCGTGAAGGCGGGGCGAAAATCCGTGCCGCCCCCGCCGGGGTGGTCGTCCGGAATTTCCTCGCCCGGCTCGTAGCGCCGCACGTGCTGGACGCGGGCATCCAGAAAAATGTCCGTGAGGCCGGTAGGCTTGAGCTCGTCCAGCGCCCACTGCTTGATGCCCCGGAACTGGGCCAGCATGCGCGGGCTGATGCTGCCGCTGGTGTCGGTGGCAAACACGATGCGTCCGCACCGGGGAGAGTCCACCGCCGGCAGGAAGAACTCGCTTTCGGACCACCGCCGGTTGGGACGGCTCCAGTTGTAGTCGTCACCGCCCATGGCGGTCAGCCATTCGCGCAGCAAGCCAAACGGATCCTGCCGCGGATGGATGAGCGCCTCGGCCTGACGGTGGGCTTGTCCGGGGACGCTGCCCCGGGCCTTTCCCATGCGGACGGCCTGAAGCAGGCGCTGCTCCCAGGCGTGGCTGAGCGCCGCCTGATCGGACGGGCTGTCGCCCGCCAGCGGCAGCATGTCACCCAGTGCACCGGGATCGTCCCCGGACTCTTCGCCTGGGGCGTCCGGGGTGCCGGGAGAACCGGCTGGCCCCGGTGCGGAAGGCCCAGGAGGCGGTGCGCCCGGCGAGGGTGAGGAGGAGGGCCGGTCACCACCGGGGCGTTGGGCGGGCGGCGGCGCCGGAGATTCCTGTAGGAGCTGCGCGTACACGTGCTCCGCCGCGAGTCCGCGGAAGCGTTCTTCCGGGCGGAACTGGTCCCCCGGCCATGACCATGGGGCGGGCCGCTGCTGTTGCGCGGCGGCCTCGTTCTCGCCTTCGATCATCCACCGGATTTCCTGATCGCAGGCACGGTTCCACAACCGAGGGTCGGCACCGGCGGGGCGCCGGGCATGGTGCCGCAAGGCGCAGTGCCCGACCTCCTCCATGACAATCAGAGGAAAGGTGCCCGGGTCGAACTCGGCCAGTTTCGCCGGGTGCAGGTAGATCGCCACGCCGTCCGTGGCGGCGGCGTGGGGCAGGCGCTCGTCCACCTGCAACCGAAGGTTGAGCGCCAGCGCTCCCCAAAAGGGGTGGCGCACCAGAAGCACGCTCATGGCGCGCTCCACGGCATCGATGGTGGGGTGTTTCATGCGTCACGTGGCCAGGAGGCTGCCTTCGCGCACCGCCCAATCCACGTACGGGCGGGTTTCGGTGATGGCCTGAAGGCCCTTGGGGTTGCCGGCCAAGCGCCGGTGCGCATCGCCAACGGAGAGAATCCGATAGGGTTGCGGCATGCGCCACAGGTAGCGGAAAAGGCTGGTGATGGTCTTCGGGTCCAGGCAGCGACCGATGGCGGTCGCCACCAAGGCCGCCAGGGACGGGGAGTCCGGGACCGGGGTGCCTTCGGGGTCGAGCATGATCTCGGCCATCCCGGGGCACTTGTCCGCCACTTCCAGGAACGCCGTCAACTGGGCGGCGGCGGGCGTGCCCACGGCGCCGGCCAGCATCTCATGATGCCGGCAACCCCGGTGCAGCATCCGCCCCACGGCCTCCCAAGTGCGGGGGCAGGGCGAATTGGTGATCTCCCGGCTGGGCTTCCAGTCAAACAGGAGAGCGCAGTTGGATGTGGGGTTCTGCGCTTCGGGGGAGCGCAGAAAGGCGATGAGCACCGGCGGGATATGCGGCTGGGTCAGGGCCCAAGCGGTCCAGTCGTCCACGTGCCCATCGAGGGTGACGATCGCGGACCACCGGCTTTTCACCGGCTCAATCAGCCCGGTGACGCCGGACTGCTGACGGACGTCGTTCGTGGCGCCCACGAAGGTGACGTGATCCGGCAGGCGCAGGCCGTTGAGCCGGCGCCCGTGCAGGAGTTGCATGAGCGCTTTCTGCACGCTCTCGGGCGCTTGCCCGAGGTCATCCACGAAGCAGACGGTGGGCTGCTTCGTGGTCAACAACGCCGCCAAATCCCCGAACGGAAGAAACGTGGCCTCCGTGCCGTTGGCCGCCCGGGCGGGCAGCCCCCGGAAATCCGTGGGATCGGCAATGGCCGGGTGCATCAGCACCAGGTGCCGACCGGCGGCCTCGGCGGCGGCGGAGATGATGGCGGTCTTGCCCACGCCGGGCGGCCCCTTCACAAGAATCTGCTCGTGGTTGGCAAACGCGGCGGTGAGTTGGTGGTGCAGTTCCTTGGGTCTCATGGGGTCAACTGTTCGAGGTAATGGGAAAGAGCGGGACGGATGCGCAGGCAGCCATGGCGGCTGCTGAAATCCCAGCGTTGCCCCTGCCCGTCCACCAGGCAGGGGCCCTGCGGGCCGGAGGCCCAGCGCCAACCGCCCACGCGCACCCGCTCGGTCAAATCCAACAGGTGGATATCCTGCCAGAGTGGGAGCGGCGGCGTGTCACATGCTGAGCAGGACGGCGAGTGCATTGTCCTCCGGAGCGGCGGGGGTGAACTCCGGTTCGGCGGGGCGGTCCGGTTCGGGCGCCACGGTGGCGTCGGGGTCCGCGCTGGGCCATTCCCCCAAGGCGGCCTCGCCGGTGAGCGAGGAGAGCTTGTCCAGCACCGCTTGGGCGGTCTGCCGGGCGTCGTGGCGGGTGCGGGCCGAGTCGCGCAGGGCCTCGGCGCTGGCGGCGAGCGGTCCCTGTTTCAGCACGGTGGCGATGTCGCCGAACAAGGGATTCTCCGTCACGTTGAGGGCGTCGATGCGCGCGGCCATCTCGGCCAGGTTGCGCATCGTGGACGAAAGAATCTGCCGCTCGCCCTCGGGCTTTTGGAGCATGGCCAGCACCCGTTTCAGCGGGTCGGCAATCGTCTCGATCAGGCGGCGCTCGGCGGCGGTCGCCGCCGCGTGCGTCTGCTCCTCCGCCATCCGCCGCACCTCGGCCAGTTCCTCGGACTGCATTTCCATGCGCCAATCGCTGCCCGGTACCGGGAGCACCCGCAGGGCGAAGGCAAACTGCCGGCGCACCTTGTCCACGCCGGGATAGTCCTCGGCTCGGTACAGATCTCCCAAGTGCTGTTGGAGCACCTCCGGCTGGGCCAGCAACGCCCCGTATTCGGTCACGGCTTGGCGGACCAAGGGTTCGCGGCTCCGCTCGCGTTCCCCCATCGTCTGCATGAGCGTCGCGAAGACGCTGGCCCGGCAGATGCGCCCCGAAGGCGAGGGTTCGCCGGTGGCCGGTTCGCCGCCGGAGTCCTCGGTGCCGTCGCACCACGGGAGCGTGGAACTGTTGAAGAGACGGTAGGTCTCGCGGTCGTGGGTGTAGACCGGCTTGAACAGGGTTTCCGGCACCAGCCGCTTCACCACGCTCAGGTGCGTGACCTCGGCGGACTTGCTGTCCGCCAGGTCCTTGGTGGCGCGACGGTCCTTTCGCGTGGCGCGGAAGGCTTTGAGGGTCAGTTTCAGCAGCAGGTTGCGCTGCGCGAACGTGGCGGGGGTCATGGCAGGAGAAGGAAGCAGAGCCCTAACAACACGAGGACCGCGGCGAGCAGGGCGGACGCGCCGAGGCAGCCCAGAAAAACCGAACGGGGGGAAAGCGCCGAATCCATGGCACTACGAAGCTTCAATGTGGCACTTTCGGCAAAGCAAAAGCCGGCGTGGCTTGAGAGGGCCGAAGGGCGGACCGAGGCGGGGCAAACCTAGACCGGGTAGACGGCCACCAGCGTAGGCGAGGTGGCGCAAGCACACGGGAATCCCGCCTCGCGGAGGTCCTTGGCGAGGATCACCCCGTTGCCTTCAACCAAGGCGAACCACCAGTCCAACGGGATATCGACCCAGTGAAGCGCGGAGCGGGCAACCGTGCGCTGCACGCCGGTCTCGGGAATCGTGACGGTGATGTGCTGCGCACCCGACAGGGTCGCCACCCGATCATCGATGACGAGGGCGCCCGTGCCGGCGAGAAAACAGAGCGTCTCGCTTTTCGGCGCCACGAGGAAGCCGAGGAGTTGGTAATCCGTAGCGCTCCGGAAATCCACGAGCGCTTGGAGAAGATCGGTGGGCAGAGCGTCGAGCTCTGCCACCGGGGTTTCCAACGCTTGGTGCCGCTGGTCCTGAAGGGCCAAGCGAAGCAATTCGGGGCGGTTCATAGTGGCCTTACGTGCAATCCAATTCCAGCGGTCCGCCTTGTTGTGGGTGGCCGCGCAGCGCGGCACGCGGCACCCAGAAACTTTCCGGACATCCGGCGCGGCGCGCAGCGTGAGGGCTGATACAGACGGTCCAGCCATCGCGATCGTACCGGGGGCCGCCCCGCGCGCTTTCCACCGTGCCTTGGCACGGGAAGCTGCCCCTCTCGGTGTTCAGAATCAGCTTCATGCCAGCAGAGCCGCCAAGGCGGCCTCGGCATTGACCGGAGCGGCGGACTCGCTCCGACTCGGAGCGAGTCCGGCCCACTGGACGAACGCCGCCCAGGCGTCGCGGACGTTCGGAAACGTGCGGGACGCCACGAAGGCGCGCCACGCGGCACGGACCATATCGGGCGGGTCTTTTGCAAACGGAGTCCCCGCCGTCAGAGCGAGGATGGATTCATCGGACAGGCGGGTGATCCAGCCAACCAACGGATCCTCCGGCGTTCGCGGAGGGGCGGGTTTGGCCGGACGCGGGCGAGGCACCCGAGGGCGGTTGGTGGGCGGCGGTGCCGCTGGGGTTTCCGGGGCGGCGCAAAAGGGATTGGTCCGTTTCATGGGGTATGGATGGCCAGGCTCGCACGTCAGTCGCGTGGCAGTCCCGCCACACTCGAACAACTGCGCCGCCCGCCCGGCCATCGCGGTGTGATCCGCCGTGGCTGGCTGCCACGAAGCGAGGAGACGATGGTCATCCCCCCTCTCGGACTGCCCGTGCCCAAAGGGGTCGGCAGCCCGAGAGAAGGCTCCCGGAATCGCTCCGACTCGGAGCAATTCCGGGAGAGCGACCGCGCGCTAGACCGCAACGATGGCGTTCAGCGAGATGCGCACCGGTTTGCCGTTCACCACGGCGGTGGTGGGCACGAAGCCGGTGCTGCTCGCCACGACCAGAGACTTCCCGGTCTTCGACGGCGCGGGCGGGCGCAACGGCGCGCGAATCACGAGCTGGTCCTTTTCGATGGTGGCGGTGATGGTGGTGTTTTCGGGCATTTTGTTTTCTCCGTTTAAGGCCGGAACTGCATGTACCGGCGTGGGCAACCCCGACCGGAATGCCGGGGTTGCCCACGCAGGACGAAAGAGCCGAAAAAAGAGCGCCGCCCGTCGGCGAGACGGGCGGCGCGTTCATGGTTGCGGGTTGGGGATGGCCGGGTTTCCGGCGCCGGGGTGCGTCCCGGTTTCGCGTGGCAAAGGCGGAGTAGGAACCCCGAGGCACGACGCAAGGTTCGGTCTTCCTCCTCGAGAACCGTCCGGATTGCGGGCGGTTCTCGAGGAGGGGCACGCCGCGCCGCCCGCGGCGTGCCAGTTCCGGGTTAGGCGGGCACTTCCGCCGCCTTCCGGTTTTTCTTCCAGTTGGCGAGTTCCACGAGGGACTCGGGCAGTTCACCGAGTTCCGCCAGGTAGGCGGTGGCGATGTCGTGCAGCTTCCGGCGGCCCTCGTCGTTCACCGACGGGGGCACGTGGTTCTGGATCCAAGCGTCCACGGGCGCCGGCGCCGGTTCGGGCGCTTTCGCAGTCGTGGACGAAGCCGGTGCGGGCGCCGCCGGAGGGGTCGTGGGTTCGGCGCTGGTGTCCAACCATTTCTCCACCAACTCGGGCGGCCACACGCTGTCCGCAAGTTGGAATTGGGCCCACACTCCGTGCAGGTTCACCTCCCGGTTCTCCTCCGGGAGGTAGCGGAGCGACGCCACGAGTTCCGTGGCAACGATGCGCACGAAGTCGGGGTTGGCCTTCAGGACCCCTTGCACCAGTTCCCGGGCCGTGTCGGCGTCCATCGGCTCCGCCGGTTTCAGGCTCTTCCGCAGGGCCTTCAGTTCCGTGATGATTTTTTTCCGCTCCTTGTCCGTTTTGGGGCCGCTGTAGCCCTTCAGGAGCGTGGCCGCTTGGCCCACGGCCTCGTGGGTCAATTGGCTGCCGACATCCTTGTAGATGCCGACCGCCGTTTCGGCGGAATCCACCGGGCACGCCCGCAACTCGGGCTCGGTCAGGTGGCCGCCTTCGACGACGTAGGCCTCAATGGCCAGGGCCATGGTCGTGGCCCGTGCAACCGGCTTTTCGGTGCCGGTCAACCGCTTCCACGTCGCCGCCCACGGGGTGGTGCTGCCGACGTGCTTTTCGTCTTGCAGCACCCGGTGGTGCCGCTTGACGCCGTACACGACGAGACCGGCGTCGAACATCGATCCGGTGAATTCGTCGGCGGCCGTCTTGGCCTTTTTCTCCAAGGACACGACGTCCTTGGCCCACGTCTCGAGGTCCACCCCCGTTGCGGAGGTGACCTGAGCCAGGGTCAGGTTGGTGAGCATGATTTTTTCTGGTAGGGTTGAGGAAGCCCGTGCCTCGCCCGGGGACATCGGTCACCTGAGGCGGTACGCGGGGAAACCCGTGGCCCGGCCATGCTTGCCGGGAAGAGGGAAGCGCCCCTTTCCGCTCCGAGTCGGAGCGGAAAGGGGCGCTTGGGGGCGATTTATTGCGAGCGTCGCCCCGGGTGGGGGTGCGCGCCGCGTTCTGCCCCGGGGCCGGGAGCGGGCTGGGGGTTTACGGCGGCGGCCCCGGTGTCGCCGGGGCCGCGTATCAGGAAAGGAGAGCGCGCACGGCGCCCCGTGCCGCGCGGATTTCGCGCAGCACGGCCCGGAGGGGCCGTCCCGTTGGGACGGCCAGAATTTCGCCGGTTCCCGGGACCGGGTCCGGATCGACAGCACCGGCGTCCACGTGGACGACGGTGCATTCCACGGCAATGGGCTGGTCGCTTTCGTCGCGCCAGCCCACGGGAATCGTGGCGCCGGGTTTCAGGTGGCGGCGGTAGCCGCCAGGGTCTCGTACCGGATAGGTTCCGGGGATGGTCGGGTGGGCGTCGTTCACACGCCCTCCCGAATTCGAAGGTCGCTCCGGACCATGGCGAGAATGTCCATCGCGTACATCGGGGTGCCGTTCACCACGTAGCGCGGGATGCCGCGCAGGCTGGCCACGGCGCGACGGGAAGCCGCATAAAACCGCTTCCCAATCTTCCGGTGCCGCGAAAGCACGCCGCCGGTTCGGGGATGTTGGATTTCGATTTTCATACCACCTTGCCCCTCACTGGAAACCCTATGCCGTAGGCCAGGGCGTGAGGGGCAACGTGGAATGCCGCCCGAGGAAGGCCGGGCGGGGCGGGAATGGGCGGGAAGCGCGCAACCTTGCGCGCTTCCATTTCTCTATCTACCGCCTCCCGGCCGATTGGCGCGGGGCAGATTCGATTTCGCTCCGACTCGGAGCGAAGGGGAAAGTGGCCGGCGGGGCGTGCTGGCTCCGTGTTGCAGGTGTACCAGGCGCGCCGCCGGGATTGGCCCAAGGCATGGGCCGAGCTTGCCCGACGAGTTCCGCGAAGACTCGTCGGGTGGTTCCATCCGCAGGATGGCATTCAGGTTTTGGGGTGCCGTCCGTTCGCGCTGCTCGCAGCCGACGACTTGTGCGTTCCGCGGAGGCTTGCGGCCCCCGCGGAAACCCCTTGGATTCCGCGGAACTTTGGGGAAGAGCAAAACGCTTCCCATCCTTCTACCTACCGCCCCGCGGCCGATTGCCGCGGGGCGGGAAGGATGGAAAGCAAATGCCCCGCAGGGGGGAATCCCCTGCGGGGCATCGCGCTCCCGGCATTTGACTACCTACCGCCCCGCGGCCGATTGGCTGGCGCGCCAATCGTCGACAACCGGCATCCAATCGCGGAGCACGCGGGAGAGGGAATCGGACCGCATGCCGGCTCGCGCAACCGCGCTCCCCCAGCATTCTCCCCCGCAAAGGATTGCGAGAATAATTGAGCACGCGAGCCGGTCCCGACCCGCGGAGGCGCCGGCCCGCGGACCGTAGGCGCCGGCCCGCCGGAGCACCCGCTCGCGAGCGAGCGAGCGAGCGAGCGAGCGAAAGCGTGCTGCATCCCGCTCGCGTGCTGCATCCCGCTCCCAATCCTCCCGACTTGGCAGGATGCTCCCCCAAGCCTCGCCCCAGCCCTCCGGCGGGGTGGAATCGAGCGAGGCGAGGCGCACCCCAGAAGCGCACCGCTCCGCCACGCTCCCGCCCCCGAGTCCATCGCCCCGGAGCGACGCAACAGCCGCACCCGACATGAGCCTGCGGAGCGAATGAGCACGGACCGTCTCTCCGCTTGGGTCCCGCGATGCAATCCGGGCCCATCGCGCCAAATCCCACCCCCCGCGCCCGACCCACGCGGCCCCGGCCGCCCGCGCGGCCCCGGCCGCGTCCCGTACGGACTCACTCGACACGCGCCGCCCGCGCACCCGTCGCGCCGCATCCTCCGCCATCCTGCCCAGCCAATCGCGCACCATCGCGCCCCGCATCTCGTCCGTCGGGGGGAGCGCGGATTGCGACCTAGGGAGGGGATCGATGCCCCGCACGCGCATCCCACGCGCCGCGGTCTTGTGCCCGCCGGCCCATTGCCGCACCCGTCCGCCAGTGCTCCCTAGTCGTCCCGTCCGCATTGCGTCAATCCGTGCCTGTTCTTTGGTCATTTTGTGCCCGCGCCCGCGCCCTAGGATTGCGCAAGCCTCTATCCCGGAGGGGTGTAGAGTACTAGTCTCGCGCTTGTCTCTGAGGCGCTGTGTCACGGTGCCCCTTGTTTGCCGTGCCTATGCGCGCGCGACCCGCTTGCCCTCCGCGAAGTTTTGCGTTGCGCTGAATCCATAACGCCTGCCGCCCCAAGGCCTTAGCGATTGCCTCGCCACGTCGGCGAAGGCCCTACCGCCCAAATGGGGGGTAGGGTTTTGCGGCCCGGAAACGGAAAACAAAACAGGGGGTCTGGTGCTCAACGCACGCGCGCTGGCGGCTAAATACTAGATATTGCACAAGCTTTAGCGATACAGTCATTCATGGAATGATTTACGTGGAGACCCGGTGGGCCGCATCCCAGCTTCAATGTGCCACGTGGAACATTGAAGCTGGGCAATGGCCACGGAGGCCGGTGGGAGGCCGGGCTAGTCCTGGGCGCGGGCGCGGGCGGGCTGGGTGACGGGCCACAGCCAGCCCCGTTGAAGGGCTGTAATAGCTTCGGGCGCGGGTATCACGGGCAGTCTTCAATGTTCCACGTGGAACATTTTGAGAGTGCCGGGCTCCAGGAAACTTTCCGAATGCTTGGGCGCGGGCAGGAGGGCTCTTAATTCCAATTTTTGGAAGATCATCGCGGGTCATTTGATGGCTGTACGCGGAAATCCAGCCTCGATGAGTACGGGCCAGCTTCAATGTTCCACGTGGAACAATTTAAAACGACCGCTTTTGAGATGGTGATATGTATCACATCTGGGTTTTTTGATGGGTTTCGACGTGCTGTCGCCAGAAATACACCTCAGCTTCAATGTTCCACGTGGAACATTTCCCGACCTTTGATCCCGATGTGAGTGGCGCGAGCATACAAGCCTGCTTCCCTTGGAACAAACTTGCGGATTTGTTCCAAGGTCATTGGCGGTTGGAACACCTATTGGAACAGCACTGCCAGCGTGAAAGCGCCTCGCTTCTGTATATCTATCTTATTCATTATTAAGAAGATATGAATATGAATGGAACCACGGGCTTTGTTGCTGTTCCGCGTGTTCCAACTGTTCCACCCATAAATGTGTGCCTTATACGATGCGACGAGACGTACTTAGTTCGGGCCCTATACTCCAAAGGGGTGCGCATTTGGCATTGGAACACGCGGTACGGACCGAGCAGTTGGTTGCAAACTTTTGGCCACAAATGTGTTAACCTGTTCCAACGCCTGTTCCAACGCCTGTTCTTGGTTGGAACACGTGGAAACGAGCAAACCCGTTCAACCATCCATTTGGTCGAACGGGTTCGGCGGTGGCGGCGATTGCGCCCCTAGGTGAGCCTGGGAGGAACCGGGGATCCGCCGCAGTGGGGGCATGTGGGCGGGCGGTGGAGCCACAACCAAACGGTCATCACTACGAGAGGGACGGTCGAAAAGACCGTGAGCATCAACACAAAGCGCCAGAACGGCCAGAGAGACCGTGCCTCCATGCTCGCGAAGTAATGGCGCTCCTCGCCGCTCATCGCCACGTCCGGCAGAAAAGAAGAGTGCATCTCGTCAGCCAAAATGTCCTCTGCGCTCGGGGGAAGAAGCGGTAGCCCGACGACGTAGGCTGCCAGTCTCGCCGCGACGCCAATGGCGGCTAATGAAGCCCCGGCTAGCCACATGAGTCTCAGTTTGCGTCTGAGAACGGATGACTGAACCCCGCAGTTCGGGCAGTGATCTGGTTGAACTATGAGCACACGCTGAATGCGCGCCGGATAGTGGAGGTCGGCAACGCGCGAGAAATCGGAAGAGAATGCCTAAGATTTATTGCTAGGCGGTGCGCCTCCAGAATTGGGCTTCTTCCCGCCTGGAGCTGGCCGGGTGTACCCGTAGCCTCGCCTTTTGGGAGGATTGTGCGGCAGGCGCGCTCCGGTAGCTGCCTCCAACTGATCGAGTCGATGGTTTTCCAAGGCGATATACTGCGTCAGGGCCGCTCGAGCCAACGAGGAAGTCTCGAGTCCGGTTCTGGCTGAAAGCCTCCGCACCGCACCGATTAGGGCGTCATCGCATCGAAATCTGATAACCTCAGTTTTTTGCAAGCCATCTTCTTCCTGTCTGGGAAACTCATTCATGGCTACAACGTGACACAAAGTAGCACCGCAGGCAACCAAAATCCGCTCGCACTGTTGTGGATAACGAGTTTTCGCGGGGACCGGCTTGTTCGGCCATTCCAATTGACACGGTGGGGCCTCAGTGTGCTACAACCGTCCACCACAATGAGCACCGAAAAAACGGACCCCAAGGAAGTCAATCGTCAGAAGAAGTCTCGCCCAAAGACCATCCGGTATCGGGTGACGGATGATCAGTACGCCAACATTGTGGCGGCTGCGTCGGCCTTCGAAATGAACCTGTCGGACTACTGCCGCCGGGTCACGGCTGGCGTGTACCCGTTCGACAAACCGCGCCCCGTCGCTCCGGCGCCGTCCAGGATGGCTGCTTGAACGCGCGGGAGGCGTTGCATGAAGCCACATCCTCCGGAGCTCTCCGAAGCGAATCGTCCGTGGTGGGAGAAGATGGCCGCTACGACCTTGGTCCCGCGGCGGGTTGCGGCATTCCTTTTGGGTAGGAGTCCGACCTGGGTGACGGCCCTGAACCGGGCCATGGGCAACAGCAACCGGAATCCCATCAACATCCGGACGGCGAGGCAGTGGATCCTGAAGAACCCGGATTTTCGGAGCCACCGGCAATCGGGCCAAAGCAGGCCTGAAGATCGTGCGCCTTCAGGCGCTGGTAAACGCGGTGAACGATAGCTGACGAATGACCCACGAACGCACGGCACTTGGCCTCGGCGACGTTTGCCCGAGCCATTCGCGTCACCACCGTGACGCGAATGCAGTGGAAGCAGATGCCCGGGAGACGGGCTCGGAAACCGTGAACTTCAAAAAAGCGAGACCACACTCTCGCCATCACGTGGGGATGATCTGGGTAGGTAAACGTGAAGGGTTCCCCTTCGGCTGCCCAAGCGTGGAGCAGTGGAACCAGCGCGGGGTGAACAGGGGCTACGTGCGTTCGACCTCCCTTGATGCGAAAATAGATAACGGGCTGGACCGACTGCAGGTCCACTTGATTGGCAAATGCGAGTCGGGTTTCGGACAGCCGGCACCCTTGGTAGCGCGCAATCAGGAAGCTGCGTTCGAGAAATTTCCGACAGGAACCTTGGGTGCTGCGGATGGCAGCCAAGATATCTGCCAGCATGAATTCGGGAATCTCCGGCTTCTCGGGCGATTTCGGAATGGAGATGCGCAATCGAGAGCAGGGATTGGTGGTGGCCAGGCCTCGCCGAACAGCCTCGTCCATCAGCATCGAGAGCAGAGTAACCTCGACAGCCACCGTGCGACGTTTGACGGGCCGAAGCCCTGCGCTGTTCTGGCCACGCGACTCGACGTAGGACATGACCAGTTCCCGCGTGAGATGGTGTGGTGTTGGTGCCTTGCGGGAGAGCAGGAACTCTTCGATTTGCCGCCAAGCAATCTGATAGCGCAGAAGAGAACGCGCCGAATCAGGAGCGCTATACCGCAGGGCGAGATAGCGAGGCACCCAAGAAGCCCACGCGCCTTCCGATTTGGAGCGTCCGCCCACGCTCGCAAACTCCTCGGCGGTGCGGGTAGACGCCTCCGCCTTGGCGAGTCGGGTTTCGCGCGGGTTTGCGATTCTGAGCCCCGTGGATCGGCGGATGATCTTTGCGGATCGTGGGTCCCGAAAACGAATCCACCAGAAAGGGGATCCGGAGCGTTGGTAGAGAAAGGCCATGGTGTGCTGCGTTGTGCTACGTCGAATGAACTGGCGTGTTTTTATTCGGCTTTCCGCGCACTAAAAAGCGCTGATTTGAACTCATTTGGCTTTCAAATCGAACTACCATTTCACCAC
>CAYOTA010000003.1:9342-120464 GCA_964406795.1 uncultured Gammaproteobacteria bacterium | reverse complement strand
GAATTCACTACTGCCCCGGGCTTACGCCCGGGGAAATACGTTGGACTTATTATAGAAGATGAGACACTCCTTTTTATACTGGCTCATTTGTCTTATTTAGCCTTGGTGTGAGACAATCGTTATAAGGATAAGAAGGTTCTAGACCGAGCCTCTCAGCTGAGACCTAGGTGACCATATTTTCTATTTAGCTTGAAGGGGCTTGCTAAAAACCCCTTCAAGACGGGAAACATTCGGACCGACAAAACACCCTCAAGTTCTCAATATTAAGGCCAGGGTTCACATATGTCCTACTTAACCGGAGGAATTATGATTCCAACAGTAGATTTGCAATCCGATCAAATAAGCGGTACGGCGGTTACTGTTTCGTTGTGAATATAGAGTGGCCTATTTAAAATGCTTGTTACTTCTCGCTTCTCCTGCGTTGTACCGTTTCGAAAAATGTAGTTTGCATAGTCCATAAGGTGCACAGGCTTATTTTCTCGGTTAATATCCTGCGCTCAAAGAATTTCATCTCGCATCTTTTTGTATTCCTCCATACTATATTTTCAAAAAGTTGTTTAAAGTAAAAAGTTGGGGATGTGCCATGTACATAAAATTAATGTAGCGGAGGATTTGCTTGACCATTTTTTCTTCGGTTATATATGGTTCAGGGCAACCATACTTTTTCTGTCTCGTACAATGATAGTAAATATGTAGCGTGGTTCTCCATGCTTTCGTTTCCTATATCTGTCTTCACCTATAACCAGTGACCCACTACTGGCACATTTAAATAGTTCTTTAAAAGTAAATATTTTTCCTTCCCATTTCGATTTCTTGGGGACAATCAGTTGTTTCTGTAGTTGATCGAATAATTCTTTATTAATTTGTGGTTTATACGACCCCCATCATCTTCAGAGGATTTTCGTGCATACAAACAATACTCAATAATAGGAGTTTGTACTGGTATAGTTGCTCTTAAAAATCGGCTGGATTTATCCATAATTGGGGAGAAGGTACCGCAACCATTCTTTGAAGTCCAGACGCAAAAGACTAGATGGAGTTATCGTGGATTTTGGATGAGGGTGTATCCCTGTTTTTCCCAGTCAATCATGCCGCCCGTGAGGTTATAGACATTGGTATATCCCATTTCCGAAAGCCTTTGGGAGGCAACATCACTCATCATGCCTGAACGGCAATAGAATACAATTTTGGCATTCTTATTTTTCGGAAATCTTGTTAAGTTTTCACGGATACTATCATAAGGAATAAACGCATCTGTTTTCTCTATCTCTCCTGCATATGGAATGTGGACATTGACAAAGAAAAAATCTTTTTGAGAAAGCATATTTGATAGCTCCTGACTGGTAATATTGTTATATGAAGCAGTTTGTGCTATTGGCGTCTGCGGAGCAGGCCCGCCTTTTTTATCTGAAAAAATGTAGACTGCCCCCATGTATAGTGCTACAATTATGCTTATAACGATAAGTATTTTTTTCATATCTTAATTTACCTGAAATTTCGTCATCATGCCCGCTTCCATATGTTCTGGAATATGGCAGTGGATCATCCACTCTCCCAGGTTTTCCATATCGACTAATAGTTCTACTGTTTCACCTGTCTGCACAAGCACAGTGTCTTTAAAGACTAAGTTAGTTTGGGCTACACCATTTCTTGATAGAACCAAGAACTTTTGCCCATGAATATGGATTGGGTGCTGCATGGGATGTTGTGACTTAGGATCGTTAAATAGTATGATTTTGACTTTATCACCCTTTTGAAACTGCCAATTAATATTCATATTTTCTTTTTTCGTATTCGTATCAATGAGTTTCCATTTCACCATCTCAGTATCAGACATTGTATTCATCTCTGCCATGGTATCCTCCCACTCGATAGGGTCTGGATTTGACTCCTGCTGCATGCTGCCCATATCCATTCCGTCCATATTCATGTCCATACCTTCCATGTCCATGCCAGGCATTGTATTAGTGTCATCTGAAGTGCCATCCATCATGGTCATGGAAAGTGTCAGATTTTTCTGTAGAGTTGATGTAAAGAATGGCCGTAATGCATCAATTGCAGTAATTACAGAACTGTTTGTTCTTAGAGTGGAAAATTGTTCGATAAGGGATGGTGCGATATCTCCTGAAACATTTATAGATCCCAAGGTATATTCTTTATCGGGTGTTTTGCTGACTATCTTGTATGAACCGTTTTTATCAAAAAGCACTTCAACAATTGCCCGCTCTGATGGAGACAGTAGGACTTCATTGACCAACTGCTCCCGCTCATATAATCCATTATCTGAACCAATCAGTTTCATTTGTGTTCCTGGAATAGAGAGATTAAAAACTCTGGTATTCGCAGTATTGGTCAGATAAAATCGTATTACCTCACTCTCTTTCGCTTGTAACTGATAATTTGTACTCCCATTTACAAGCATGGTATTGCCAAATCTACCCATCAGTGTCCGGGTAACAATATTTTTATCAAAAGGTATAAGTTTACCATCTTCAATTAAGATGTCATCTATCATTAGCACTTCTTCCCGGTTGACCTGAGAGTAATAATTGGAATCCGTTGGTATAACGATAAAGTTACCATACAACCCTGACTCCTGTGTGTAGTCTTCCCGAAAATGTGGGTGATACCAGAAAGCTCCTGGATCAGGAAAAGTCAGTTTGTAAGCAAACGACTCGCCAGGTTTTACTGCTTTTTGCGTAACATCCGGTACACCATCAAATTTGTTCTCAACTCTTACTCCATGGGGGTGAAGTGTGGAATCAACATCGGTATTATTTATAAAATTTACCGTTATAGTTGAACCTTGTTGCACTTTAATCACAGGTCCTGGGATCGAACCGTTATAGGCAAGCATCCTGACATCAGATCCATTAATATTTTGTTTCACAGTACTGGCTGTTATATTATAATTTTCACCATTTTTGAGTTCTACCTGCTCCATCTTTGTTGCTTCCGGTAATCCGACTGTGCTTTGCGAAAAATAGGCTTGTCCGGCCTGATCTTGCATATCATTTGGGCGCATAAAGAAGTTGCCGTAAAGTGCGGCAATGAATATTCCTGCTGCCAGGGCAACAAGTGAAAGCGCTGTAACAGCTATCAGTTGCGGCTTCGTGACTGCTGATTTCATACTCATTTGTTCAGTATTTATGTTTTTCATAGTGTTACATCCTCATTCCATCATGACTTGTATTGAGCTTTTTTCCACCCTTACCTAAAACTGCCTCTGTTCCCATTCCATGCTTTAGTTTATTGGCAACCAGCCACCAATTGATTGGATAAGCAAGGAGTAGCCCAACCAAGCTTGCTAAAGACATGACACCCCAGAAACGAAGGTTAGTTGCTTCCATTGCCTGCATATCACGGCTCATCAAAATAACCATAACAGGAACCATTCCGGCCATAACCATATTCATAGAAAGCCATTCAGGAAAGAATGATTTTTTAACTGCGCTTGCATAAGATCCCCCGAGCATTTTCTGCATGAATAATGCTTGGAAAATTAAAAGTCCAAAAGCAAAACCAAATATATATTCAGAAATAGTATCAGCCCACATCGGAAAACCTAAATATGCTGTAATTGCTGCTGCGACAATAATCCCTGTCGCATCTCCTGCCATACAATGGATTGTGGAACCAAGCGCTTGTTTCCACCGAGGCAAAATAAATGCCTGGTGTTCTTTAACTTTTGGAGGTTTACAGGAGAGAACATATAACGCTGCGCCAATAATTCCGGTATACGCTGTCACCAGTATCCAACCCCAACGCATAACTTTCAGCTCAGGATTGTTTCTATATGCATCATAAGCAACGTACATGACTGATAGTGCCGTCAAAATAAACCAGACAATAAGAGCAGTATCAATAATTGATCCAGTCGCCATTGGTGTCACTGCCATAGTTGAATGATCCATATTCATACTATTAAACCGTAATTAAACCTTTCTCTGCTCTTTTGAGTAGTACTGCATTGGTTGCCACTATGATTGAAGAAATACTCATAAGTAATGCCGCAAATTCTGGACGAAGCTCTATGCCAAATTTTGGATATAACACTCCGGCTGCTACGGGAATCGCCAATACATTATATATTGAAGCCCAGAAGAGATTTTGCTTCATTTTTCTGACAGTAGCTTTAGATAATCTAATAGCTCTAATAATATCTGTAGGTTCAGATTTCATTAGCACAATCTTAGCAGTTTCAATTGCAACATCGGTCCCCGCACCTATGGCTATCCCAATATCGGCCTGAGCTAGGGCAGGTGCATCATTAACACCGTCTCCGACCATTGCTACAAATTTACCTTCTTCCTGCAGCTTTTTTACATAAGTCGCCTTTTGTTCTGGCATAACGTCTGAGAACACCCGCTCAATACCCAGCTTTTTAGCCACAATCTGCGCTGTTTTTTCGTTATCACCGGTTATCATCGCTGTCTCAATTCCTAATTCTTTCAATTTATCAACCGCCCTCTTAGCAGAATCCTTAATTGGATCAACTGCACCCACAATTGCAGCTAACTTATTGTTAACTGCTAGTAACATGATAGTCTCACCGTTTTCCTGAAATGAAATGATATTTTTTTCTAAAAGTGAAGTGTCGATGTTATTTTCTGTCATCAACTTTTTCGTTCCGACCAATACATTTTTGCCCTCTACAATAGCTTTTACTCCTAACCCTGAAAGGTTTTGGAATTTATCAACTTTTTGAGGCAGAGATAGCTTTCGTTTTTTTATTTCTTCCAAAACAGCATTTGAAAGAGGATGAGAAGATTTAGCTTCGGCTGCTCCAATCAACTGCAACGCAATTTTTTCATCAAACCCATTTACTGTCGCAATACTGGTGACTACCGGTTTCCCTTGGGTCAGAGTGCCTGTTTTATCGAGTACAACTGCTTGAATTTTTGATGTTTGTTCAAGGGTTGCTGCATCTTTAATCAGGATATTGTGCTTTGCTCCCAAACCTGTGCCAACTGCCACAGCAGTAGGCGTTGCTAAACCTAGCGCATCAGGACAGGCAATAACGACAGTTGAGATAGCAAAGGTTAGTGCGAGAAGTATTGGCGCTCCTAGAATGAAAAACCAAGCTATAAAAGTAAGTAATCCCCCACCAACTGCGACAATCACTAAATATTTTGCAAACCTGTCGGCCAGTTTTTGACCAGGGGCTTTCGAGTTCTGTGCATTTTCGACCATTTTGACAATCTGAGCAAGTGCAGTATCAGCGCCCACTTTTGTGGCTTTAAATTGTACCGATCCTGATAAGTTAATTGATCCTCCTATGACCATAGCACCGATTGTTCGCTCCACAGGGACTGATTCGCCTGTAACAAGGGATTCATCAATCGACGTTTCGCCTGTAATTATTTCCCCATCAACCGGCACTTTGTCACCAGGTTTAAGAATTAGAATATCTCCTAGCTTTACTTCTAAAGTAGGAATGAGCTGTTCTTTCCCATTTCTGATAACTCTTGCAAGAGGCGGAACTAGATTAAATAATGCTTGCAGTGCATCAGTTGTGCCCCTTCTTGATTTCATCTCCATCCAGTGGCCAAAAAGTACAAAGGTGATAAGTAGCGCAGCCGCCTCGTAAAATGAATCACCTGAACCTAATAATGTTAACAGTACGCTAAATGAATACGCAGCAGTAATACCAACAGCAATCAAAACCGCCATATTGAGCGTTTTTGCCTGCAAAGCCTTATAGGTTGAATAGAGAAAAATCCAACCGGAATAAAAGAAAACCGGTGTGGTCAAGAAGAATAATAACCAAGGTACTGGAATTGGTGATGGGAGTTGAAGTTGCAAAATTTTCTCGCCCAGGGGGGAGTATAAAATGACTGGGATACTTAAGACCAAGGCAACAAAGAATTTATTTCTTATGTCTTCCTCCATCAGCTTTGCCATTTCCCGCCCAGCCATTCCACCATGCTCCATACCCATACTCATGGTCATACTCATCTTTATTTTTTCCCAAAAAGACATTTCTAAAACAGGCTTCATGCTGTGCCCCTTGTGGGCACTGTGATCCGTTGATTCATCTCTGTTACCTTTCGCAGGAACAAGTATCATCCCGCATTGTGGACACTTACCTAGTTTGTCCGAAACAACTTTTGGATGCATTGGACAGATAAAGGTTTTCTGTTTATTTTCCATATTTTCTCCAATTAAAGATAAGTTCTTTCCAGTAGAAAATGCCAATAAATGGGTAAATTAAAGCAGTCAATAAGCCTGGATAATAGTTACTAAAGTAGACTGCCTTTATAATATGATGTAGTTCAAATATAAAAAATACACCAAATAGCGAAAATAGCCATATTGCTATCGGTTTTTTATGAAAAAGTAAATAAAGTAGTGGGAGTGATGTCCAGAATAAAGTATGAAAGATCCAATAAAATGATTCTGAACTCATATTAAAATAGTCTCCTCCATTTATAATAAATATATCTGAATTAGGAAAACCTGTCATTATTTCTTCAAATCCGTGCATAAAAATTGGAATTAATGTTAAAAGAAATATATTTTTAAGTTTTTGATTTACCATAATATGTCTATTATATAGAGTTTGCTCCTATCTTTCAGTCTTTTCAGTGACATTTGTCACCCTTTGTACAAAAAAAGTCTCAGAAAGTACGGCTATCTTTTATTCAGGCATTGTCTAAGAAAGCCGTACTTCTCTTTGCAGTCAGCGTTCATGACTCGTAATAGCCTTTCCTTTTGGTTCACAGCATTTTTTGCTTGTTCATCTCTAAAACTGGCATAAGGAATGCTACTGCCAATGGGATAAGAAGAAATACGCTCCAAAATGGAAATGCCAGCTTATTGCAAACAGGTCATATACTACCATTGCTACTAAAAGGATAAACACAAAATTTGTAAGTGCTTTCATGTTTTTAACCTCCCTTCATACGGTCTATAATCATTCTGTAGCATAAACTTTAAAGAATCCGTATCTAAAGAAATGTGTGCTTGACAAGCTTCTAAACCCGTAGACTTTTAGAAAAATCCCAACAGCTATATTCGTTCTTGACAAATGCAAGTAAGTAACATATACTAATTGCAACTTAATAACATTTATGAATTTAACCAAGGCACATGATTGTAAAAACGAATTACGAAAACTGGAATTAAAGGCCACACCTGCTCGTCTGGCTGTACTGAAGTTGCTCGAAAAAGCTGATATACCCCTGGACGTGGCTACTATTATTGCTCACCTTAAAATTCGCGAGATAGATGCTGATCCTGTTACAACTTTTCGCATCATGAATATTTTTACAGAAAAAGGATTAACGAAAAAGGTGCATTTTCAGGAAGGAAAATTTCGCTATGAACTTTCTTCAAATGCTGATCATCACCACTTAGTCTGTGAGAGCTGTGGAAATATAGAAGATATTTCTGATTGTAATATTAACCAACTCGAAAAAGATATTGAAAGTAAAAAGAAATTTAAAGTTACCAGTCACACGCTTGAATTTTTTGGAATTTGTTCAAATTGTCAAAACTAATATATGAGAAATAATAAATTACTCTTCTTTATTTTAGGAATCATATTTATAGGTGTCTTAAGTTTTCTTTTAAATATTGGCATCTTCAAAAGATCCCAAACGTCTCAGGTAGACACTGATAAGCCTCAGGTAAGCACATCTTTTTATCCGCTTTATTACTTTGCCAGTGAGATTGCCAAAGACAGAGCAAATATAACTAACATTATCCCCGCAGGATCAGAACCGCATAACTACGAGCCTACAGCACGGCAAATTGCACAAGTTGAGGAAAGTGATCTGTTTATTTACAACGGTGCGTCTTTTGATCCGTGGGGAGATAAACAAAAGGATAATCTCAAAAACAAACAAACCCTAATACTGGAAATGACAAAAGATTTGGCAACACTTGACTATCAGGATGATGAAGGTGAAAAGGTACGGGATCCTCACATCTGGCTTAGCCCCATTCTTGCCAGAAAAGAAGCTGAAATAATAAAAGACGCTCTTATTGCAATTGATCCCCAGAATAGCACAATATACGAAGCAAATATGAGCATACTTGGAAAACGCTTTGAAGAGCTTGACCAGAAATTTAGAGACGGACTAACTAATTGTTCCAGTAAAACCTTTATTACCTCACATGCTGCCTTTGGATATTTGGCACAGGAGTACGGGTTGACACAAGTCGCTATTTCAGGACTATCTCCTGACCAGGAGCCATCAAGCCAACAGCTGGCACAAGTTTCACAATTTGCCAAAGAAAATAACGTAAAATACATTTTTTTTGAAACATTGGTAAGCCCTAAATTATCCGAAACAATAGCGCAGGAAATAGGAGCACAGACTTTAGTACTTGATCCTATCGAAGGAATTTCAGATGAAGAAAGTAAGCAAGGAAAAAATTACTTCACAGTCATGGAAGGCAATTTGAAAAACTTGCAGACAGCCTTACAATGCAAAAACTAACTCATACCCATACCATCGTTGAGCTAAATAACATTTATTTCTCTTATTCCACAGAAGAAGTTGTTAAAAATGTGACTTTGAAAATCCATAAAGGTGATTATGTGGGCATTGTCGGACCAAATGGTGGAGGCAAGACAACGCTGCTCAAGTTGATGCTTGGACTATTGCGACCTGACGGGGGAGTAATTAAATTCTTTGGTACAGATATTAAAGAATTCAAAGAGTGGTCAAGAATTGGCTATGTTCCGCAAAACACCCATGTTGAAATGAACTTTCCAGTCACAGCTGAAGAGATGGTAGCAATGGGAAGATATGGGAAACGTGGTCTTTTCCGTTTTCCGACAAAAGAGGATAAAAGGAAAACACTTGAAGCATTAAAACAGGTCGATATGATTGATTACAAAGACAGGCAGATACATGATTTATCCGGAGGTCAGCAACAACGTGTGTTTATTGCCAGAGCCCTAGCATCAGAACCAGAAATTATTTTCCTGGATGAACCAACCGTCGGGGTTGATGTTAAAACACAGAAGCAATTTTATACTCTTCTACGAAAACTTAATAAAGATCTTGAGCTAACGCTTGTTTTAGTAACACATGAACTTGATGTCGTGGCACATGAGGCTACGGAGCTTGGATATATTAACCGTACGCTTGAATATTATGGAGAACCTGAAGAATTCCTAAAAGGGAAATACTTTCATGAACTGATCGGAAAAGGAGGACTCCACCACTAACTTGTAGTGAGTAGATCGAACTATGCTAGATCTCTTTCAATATGGTTTCATGGTTAGGGGGTTTCAGGCTGGAATAATTATTGCAATTATAGCTCCGCTGATTGGTATCTTCCTCGTTTTACGGCGTTACTCATTGATTGCCGATACGCTATCCCACGTCTCTCTTGCCGGAATAGCAATTGGGCTATTACTAAAAATTAATCCCTTAATTACCGCTATAATTGCAGCTGTCATATCCTCTATTGCCATTGAAAGACTGAGGATTAGTAAACAGGTATTTGGCGAATCAGCATTGTCTATTTTCTTATCTGGAAGCCTGGCCTTAGCAATCGTACTTATTAGTCTGTCGGGTGGATTTGGTGTGAATTTATTTAGCTATCTTTTTGGAAGTATTACAACTGTTAAGCAGAGCGATGTCTATATTATTGGTACTTTAGGAATTTTTGTTATTGCCGCAATTATTGTCTTTTATAAAGAACTCGTCTATGTAACCGTTGATGAAGAAGCGGCCAGGGTGAGTGGTATCCCAACAAAGCCTATAAATATACTTCTTATCATTCTTGCTGCATTTACGGTATCATTAGCCATCCCTATTGTCGGGGTTCTACTTATATCAGCTTTGATTGTAATTCCTGTCGTTACCGCTTTACAGCTAAAAACAAGCTTTAAAAAAACTATCTTTATCGCTGAGGCAATATCAGTCTTTTCAGTTATTTCTGGAATCGTTACCTCCTTTTATCTAAATCTTTCAACCGGAGGAACAATCGTACTATTTACTATTACCATGTTTATTTTGTCATTACTTTTAAAAAGAAAATAAAGGAATTGGTAAACAGCTAAGCAAAACTAATGATTAAAAAAGTGTTTTTAGATGAGCTTCGTACTTATGAGGATCATTTATACTTACAAGAACTAATGTTGCTTGGTATCCACCTGAAGCGCTAGTTTTGACTTCAATATCTCCATAGTTAAATATTTTTCCTAAAAAAGATTGACTAACAGTAAGCGAGCGAATATTATCAAAATGAAAAACCTCTTCCCGGCTACTCATAATGCCAACTCGTTTGATAATATGTTTTTTGGCAATAAAATAACTTGTTCCTGCCCACTGGAAAAATAAATAAAGAATAAAGGAAAATTCCAATATGATTTTAACTACATTTATTCCAAGCAAGATGATTGATGAATGGTGATGCCACTCAAGCGGAAGATTAAAAAAGACTTTCAGAAAATAAAAGAGTGTTATATACAATGCTTCAAATAAAATAAGCAACACCAATAGTTTCATTGCCACGACTACAATACTCCTTCTTATTTGACTAAAGTCATGTTCGGGTTGCTTTTCTTGTTCCATAAGTAAATCTTTGGCTACTTCCATTCGGACTTCCATATTTCCATCTGCTCATTTTCTTTTGTCTGGGCGGAAATAATATTTTCCGAAAGCTCTAGGGTTTCTTTACGGCTGCTTTTTTCTTTTGCAAGTTTAGCCATTTCTATAGCTTTATTATGATGATCTGTCATAGCCACGACAAATGCTATATCAAAACTATCTCCTGTTTTATCAGCTAATGATTCCATTGTTGTATCTTTTTGCATATTTATTCACCTCCATTTCTCTTATATGTTCTTATCCTACTCTGAATATATTAAGAGATCCGTGATAAATGTCACGGAAGAACAAAAGAGATAGTAGTAGGCTACATATATGATTACAGTTATGAGTAGAGGAACACACTGGTTAACGAGCGCTCCTGTACTTCTCATGTTGAGAGATGAGCAAGAATCAGAAAAAGTGTATCGTTTTTTTCTCACTGACGGACAGGGGAAAATTACTTTTATCACCAAGAGTGAATTTAGTTTTACAAAAGATGTAATAACAGGCAAGTATCGCAAATATGAAGTTAAAAATGAACAGTCTTTTAAAAACGGCGTATACTTGGAGTTAAGTGTGGGTATGGGAAAATGGAATTGTTATATATTACCTACAGGCCTACCAAACAAAAATAGTCCTGAAAAGAGCATACTTGTTACAAAGGAATGTATTACCAAAACGGCAGGTAAAGACTAATAACGATAGTTTATTTTGTGACCTCATCCCTAAGTCTTACAAGATTGTTTATAATAATTTTGTGATTTTTATGAGTAATGATCCTTTTTTTCTCTAGTATTTCCATCTGTCTGCTGACAGTTTCGCGGGTTGTTCCCACCCATGTACCAATCTGGTCATGACTAAATGGAAGTTCAAAATAATACATATTTCCTTTTTTTTGACCGAATGTATCAGCGTAGTATAAAAGCAGTGACGCAATTTTGGAATACGCGCCTTGTGAGACTAATTGTTCTATCCGATTCATTAGCCCATTAATTGCATCTGCGAAGCGTGTTGTTAAATCAAATAATACTTCCGGGTCAGTTTTAATAAAAGCGATCACCTTGTCTGCCGGAGCCTTCACTGTCTCGACTTCTTTCATTGCCTCAAAATAGTATTTATTTGGTCTACTCCTTAACGAAAGCATAATTGGGAAAAAAGAACCTTGGCGAAAGACATGAATGGTTGCCTCTACACCATCTTCTGAAATAATATACATCCGCACCAAACCTTTTTTAAGAAAATAAATAGATTGTATATTTTCCTCAGGAGAGATGATAATTTGGTTTTTTATGTATTCTTGTAGGGTGAATTGAGAAAAAAACTCCTCTACCTTATTTTTTACCGAGGTATTCATACCTATATTATACCGTAATTTGTGCTCACATGGTTTAATAAAGCTTGCGGGTTGTTATTCCAGCGGTAGCAGTCAGCTTAACAGTTTGGTGACAACTGTGTTGCCTCCACTTTTTCAAGATATTACACTTTAGTATATAGCGACCCTATTAAAAATGCTGAGATAGCATATTACAATCATTTTCGGTATAAGATCAAGTGTGATAAGGCTTTTGATGACGTTTTTTTAATTTGGTTTTTCGTGCATGTAATTGAAGCTACAACACTTCGTAGAACTATCTAAAATACAAAATGTCTAGCATTCTCCTGAAACCCTACAAATATAATCAACTATTTGCTGCTTATCTAAAAATCCATATGCAGGTGGTTTTTCAATTCCCTGAGCAGTAAAGACAAAAGTAGGCACACCGGAGATTTTATACTGCTCAGATTCTTTTTCGCATTCGATTACTTCATACCACTCAATGTACATGAGATCACCATATTCCGGTAAGATTTCATCCATCACTTTATTTTGCGCGATACAATAGGGGCATGTTTCTGACTCAAATAGTTTGAATTTTAAAGGTGCATTGGGATTACCTGCTTTTTGGTACGGACATTGTTTCTCACCAAGCTGAATCTTTTTTGAAAATTCCGTAGAAACTTTCCGTGCTGGTTTTGTGACAGTAGCTTGCATTTGCACTATATCACTTGATGCTTTTTGAATTTTGAGGTAAAGATAGACATTAAACCCAACAAACAAAACAACGCCAATAACAAGAAGCAATGGCGTTTTTTTAAATAATGGACTATTTGTCCATTCTATTTTTGGAAGTTTCATATTGTGATTACTTTTAATGCAAGATATACCATGTATACACCAGCAAGAAGCACGAGTATCCCTGCACTTTTTTGAATTACTAGCATGTATCGTTTTAAAAAGCGTGAAATAGCAGTTTTTGAAACTGCGGCAATAAGTGAAAAAAGAATCATGAGACTCACCATCGCTACACTATATGCAAGAAAATTTGCAAATCCTCCCAGCATGCCCTTTTGCGCAAGCGCTTGAAAGATGACTAAAAGAAATATAGGTAATGTACAACCGATTGCTCCAAGCGCATAAGCGATACCAAAAAAATAGAAGCGTCCTGCTCCTTTCGCACGACTGTTGATAGCAACAGGAGGCCGCAGCGCAAATTCATATCCCAAAAGCGTCGCAACCCCTAAAAATAGTAACAATCCTCCGGTTGAAAGCTCAATCCACGACATAAAAGGAGCAATAAGCCTTCCTAAAAGTGCAAGAATAACGCCAAAAATAGCATAAATACTAATTAAACCCAAGCTTGCAATACTGCCTGCTTTCAAACCGTAAAATAACTGCTGCGCGTGACCTACTGGCTGATTTTCTTCGCTAACATAATACCCAACATAGGCAGGAATTAAAGCGATACTGCAAGGTGCAAAAAAAGCTTGCAATCCTGCAAGAAAGGCAAAAGATAGTAAAACAGCATCCATTAAGCTTGAATGATACTATTCATATCGTATTTCTATATTATCTTTATCTTTCATCAAATAATTGCCAAATTCCTTATTTTCTTTCCCATTAACAAGCATTATTGTTTTGCCTCCACATTCATCAACAACACATTCAGAACTAAGCTTCTTGCCCCAAATTTTGAAAAAATTATTAAGTTTTATATTATCTCTTGTAACGACACCGCCTATTTCCACATGGAGCTGACCACTCGTATCATGTGTATGAACTGGTTGGTGAACACCGCCAATACCTAAGTTAGCTGGAATCTGTTGCTGCTTCCCTTTAATAGAGATTGAAACCTGTGGATGCCAGTGTATACCACTGCGAGATACCACATCTCCTTCTGGAATAGAAGCCTCTTTTGCCTGCTGTAATGACAGAAGAGTAATGCCACCCACTAAAATTACAAGGGTTAATAACCCAATCCCACCAATAACCTTTGCTTCCGTATTCAATCCTTCTAGGAACGCTAGTGGATTTTTTAAAAAGCTCCTTTTTTGTTGTGGCTGCTCTATAAACGTATTATATTTGGTGTGTTTACTCATTTTTGGTGATCTTTCGCAAAATTCGTCATTACTCTCAATTGCTCTTGCACATTAGGATCGTTTTCCGGGCCATAACTTATGAGCATTTTATCAAGTGGCTGGAACGAATAATCGCCTAACTCATCTACTTTTTGTCCATTAAGGTAAAATTTTAATGTATTTCCATTTTCGTTTTTTAATATTTGTCCATCGGTTAGAGTCAAGCTATCTTGTGTTAGGTTCATGCCAAGACTTGTAAAGAATGTCCATAATAGTACGCTCTTTGCATGCATGTGTAAAACACTATTGGCATCGTCCAAATTTGGATTATTATCAATATGCATAAATGAGCTCTTCATATAATTTTCAGGTTTTGCAAGTATCTGCCTTTGTCCATTAATGTACACATTTAAATCAGCATGATCATGTGCAGTACCTAAAACGGGTACTTCTTTTCCTTGTTGTTGTAATTCTGTTTTAATAATCTCATCAGCGGCACTAACTACCGGAACTTTAACTGCGCTCTGTACAGGTGTAGTATTCTCAACATTTTTTGATGCAGAAATTTTATTATATCGCATTATAAACACTTGATTGATAATAAATCCACCAATTATAAGAAAGAATAGGAATAAGGTCATTGGGCTTTGCTTCATGGAAAACGGCATTTTTAATACTGGGTTCTCTTGAGTAGTTTGCTTGGCATCCTCAAAACCACTACCTGTTTCCGATAAGTCTCTATAAACAACTTTTGGATGAAAAGTCAGCTGAATAACACCAATAAGAAGAAAAATTATACCAGCAAAGAGGAAAAAATCTCTATACTCCCTGACAAAAGGTATAAATGCCAAAGATAGGAGCAAAATACCTACACTGAATAATATTTTTTGTCTATTTTTAACAGTAATATTTTTTGCTCGTGTTCTCATTGCATTTTTTCTCCTCCTGGCGTAATGTGAGGACTAAGTATTGCTAGCTTATAAAACTTTATTTATCAGAATAAATAATAGTAAAAGAGCAACTCCTGCTAGGAGAAGTATCAGCCAGGTAACTGGGCTGGCAACATAGCCTGGAACAGTAAATTCCCATCCTGCCTCTTTTACACCTGAACTTTCTGTTTTTTTCATTTTATGTCCATTGAATAATTATACGTTTTGCTAAAAGTAGTAAATATAACGCCATAATAGAAACAAACAATCCAATCCAAGGAAGCATAGTAAGTGTATCACGAAAATAAGGAAAACCAATGAGTAAAAATCCAAAGTTAAGAAACAACAATGCCCTGTCAGTCTTTGAATAAAGTATTTTTTTCATAAAAAGAAATGTCAATATTCCAAACACTGCAAAAGAGAGCCACCATAGCGGGATTTGATAATCCTCTATAAAGGCAAATGGTGTTGCTGAAAGAGTTAAGCCTAAAAAAAATGGCAATGCGCTTCCGGTAGAGCATGTTGTCTGACAGACAGCCGAAGTCGCACCCCCTCCAGCTCCCAACGCAGACAAAAAAGAGCTAATCGTAAAACCGATTCTTGTTTTTATATCACGGATGAATTCAGTCATTATTGGTGTAAGCTTATTCAATGATTAGCGATCCGACCATTCCTGCTTCTTTATGACCCGGCACAACACAATAAAACTGAAATGTTCCTTTCTTGCTTGCAGTAAACATGACAGATGCATCTTTACCATAGGTAAACTGTTGATTTATATTCAGCTCATCAATAGTAAATGTGTGGGGTGAATCATCACTAACGAGATTGAGCATTACCATATCTCCCTGTTTAACTGTAATAGTTTTTGGAGAAAATCCACTATTGAATCCTTTGACCGTTATAGTTCCTGCCATAGAAGATGATGAATTTTGAGCAGGAGTTTCAGTCCCCAATTGAGGTATGTTTTTTGGTTGCGGATTAAAAATGCCGCGACCAAAAATTCCTAAAAGAATAAGAAGTGCAATAATTACCCAAAAAATAATACTCTTTTTCATAAATAATTCTACTGTGTAGTGAGTCCATGCATACCATCGACCCCCGCTCCTCCATGTGTCTCATGAGGCAGCGCGCTTCCTTTGCCAGTTGCAAGTAAATAATCTTCAAGCATACCTTTTGGATACCAGATACCATACCAGCGGTGTGATTCTCCTACTAACTGTTCATTTGTATATTTATCACCATACGTTTGCAGCATATATTTATAAAATCCTCTTACCGCCCTTGCATGTGCACAACCACAATTACCAATGAGAGTAACATTGCTAGGAGATCCACAACAGTAACTGCATACCATCATTGTATTAATCATAGTATCAAATCTGGCTTGTAATGCACTTGATAGCTGGATACTGCTTTCATATGCACCCCATTTATTTTGCGCATTAATAGGGTCATCAAAAGAAATATCTTCAGGAGCATAAAATGGCTTTCCCGTTGCCATCATAACAACTTTCGCATCCTCTAAAACATTTCCAGTATTCGGATTTGCCAATACCTCTGAAATTGTTGGCTGTTCAACCAGAACAGTCGTCTTACCATCAGGATTGATTTTAGGTGCTATTATTGCATACGCATTAGCCTGACGAATTCCTAAAAGGCTTGCCAAAGATCCCCCTTGTGGAGCAATCCCCATTGCCATAGCAATTTGACTAATAAAAAGCTGATTTATGACAAATAAAAGCGTAATAATAGTCACAATTGCTTTATCAAGAGGTAAAACAATTAGTCGTTTTCCTCCAATTTTGATACCTTGACTTTTTAATACAGTGTGGTTACGAATATCCATACAGTCTTCACAGTCTTTTTTGTTGACCTTAGATAAACCGTACCAAGCAGATATACCAAGAAGTACCAAGCTTAAAAGTTTTAACTCTAAACCTTGAAAAGGGAAAATAGTAAGACCACCTGCAATGCCAAGAAAAGATAATAAGAATCCTCCGCAAACAGGGCAGCCCATCGCAAATGCTGCACTAATAAGACCACCAACATTCCCACCTGCCGCTTTTTGCAACCCCAGTTTTGAATGTCGAAATAACCATACTGTCGTAGCAATACTCACCCCTGATAAGAGGATAATAAAAATAGTTGTAATAATATATGTAATACCATAAGCAAAACTATACTTGCCAAAGTCTCCACTCTGCATACTATTAATAAAAGAGGAAGCTGTCGTGGTCTGGCTAAATAACCAATATGATATATACGTAACAACAAGTGACGTAAATGCAGCAATTTTTATATAGCTAGGTTCTTTAAAAATGATCTTAAATGATGCAAATAGTTTTTCCATATTATTGATTTGCTGGATTTCCAGTTACTGCTTGCTGTGCTGGGCGAATTACTTGATTGCTTGCTAAATCTTTGTAGATAACATTGCCAATCTGAGCCATTTCTCGAAAGACATACCAACCATCAGATTCAATCGTTCCCACACTAGACCAAACGTTTTTTAACCCCGGATATTGACCAGCATCAGATGATAATAGAACTGTAGGAACTTTTACAATCTTATATTGATTAACTAATTCTTGTCCAACAGAAGAGTTTACGTCAACAGTGCGCTCGGAAGAAATTCCTATACCAAAACTTTGCGTTAAGATAGGCCGCTGCACTTGTTGTGAATCATAACATTCGCTACACGTTGTATCAGTTAAGTAGATAAGATCGACAAGACCAACTATTTGTCCTCTTTTGAGATCTCGGTAGGGCAGCAGTAAGTTACGAGCAACGTAAGTTTTGTCGGTTTCAACTGTCCCAATTCGTGTCCAGTTTGTTTTCACATCATCGTAAAGATCAATATCTTCTGAAAGAAGAAATGTAGGAAGTTGGGTAACATTATACTGACTAATAAGCGCTTGTCCTTCTGCAGAATCCCATATAACTTCTTTTTCCTCTATAATTTTTACTCCTGCTTTTTTAAATGCCTCAACTGTTAGTTTTGGATCAACACATTGGATACATGTTGGATCAATAAGAATTGTTGCCGTTACTTTTCCCATTTCTTTCTTTGTCGTTGCATCAACAAAAACAGGTGTAACTTTATTAAATACAAATGTTCTACTTTTTATCTCACCATTATTTTTAACAAAACTTTCTAGTGTCTTTTTTGATATCTCGCCGGTTACAACATATGTCGGCAGTCGCTTAATCCCAAACTGCTTAATGAGCATTTTTCCTTCTTTAGAATCTGAGTTTACTGCTTTTTCATCCCCCACAGATACATTTTGTTTTTTAAGTGTTGAGACAGCAGTATCAATGTTAAAACAGTCAACACAACTAGGAGTTGTAATTTTTATCAGTTTTATATCTGCCGCCCGTGCATCCTCTTTTGCATTTGCAATATTCTTATCAATTCCGGAGAGTGTCTTCGTGGCAAAAAGTGCACCCGCAACTGTTGCGATAAGCGCTACTCCTAGAAATATCTTTGGCCAAGGAAAATTAACTACTCTGGACTTCTCAATAGAAATATTTTGCTTCTTTTCAGCTTCATCAATTATTACATCACCAACAGGTGCTGTTGTTTTCTTTCTCATAAATTCTAAGACAGTAAAATAGCAATTTTAGCAACCGCCTACCATTGATTGCGGTGTGCTAGCGTCTGATCCACTTCCTGTGCCGCTCGCCCCTGTACTAGTAGTTGCTGCTACTGCTCTCACCGATGCAGTTTCTGTACTGCCGCTAATTCTTAATAGTTGCACTGTTTGAAATAAAGTGATAAAGGCAACAATTCCTAATACTGCGACTTGCATATTTGGCCTTGGAACACGAAAGGTAATTGTGTTATCTACCCGTTGTTTTGGAATTGTATGAATTGCCGCTGTTGTTGCTTCTTTTTGTTCTGCCATATTGACACCTCCTTTCATGTAAAATATTTTCTACTACAAATTGTAGTAATAAAGTCCCTGTTTTGTCAAGGAGTGGTTTTATTTATATCTCAATGATTGAGATTTTGAAGATTGAAGAGGAGAGCTAGAATTTTTCCTTTCTTGTTGAATAGGAGAAAATAATTGCTCTGGGGTTGAGACGCTTGATGCTTGAACTGTAAGCTGACACTCCTGGCTACAAGATTTATCAGAAGAACATGCAATGTATGATTCTTCTTTTGAGCTTTCCATATAAAAAGCGCTCACGGGGACCTGCAGAAGAATCATCATAAATAAGAAAAATAGTATACTTGTACCAATACTTATCCATGATATATGAAATTTTTGGCTTACTGTCGGATTAATAAGTCGGTAAATACGTATTTCTAAATAGTCCGGATTTGCTATAGCTGGCACTATCGAAAAGCTCTTTTGCGGAGACATGATAATTTTCTTCAACGCACTGCGTAAGTACATGTCATCCTGTTGAAAAGACGTTACAAATTGATCAGCTAAAATTTCATTCGTTGCTTGCATATTCTTATTGATTTCAGAGAATATTGGTAAAAAGAAAAATAACCAACTTATCGTTTTCCCAAATAGTATTTTAAAAGGATCAAAATTGCGGATATGCGCTTTTTCATGGAGAAAAACTGACTCAAGCTCTTTGTCAGTTAATGATGTGACAAGAGCGTTTGTAATTAAAATGCGCGGATGAATAATTCCTACACATAAAGAAAAACAATTAACATCCTCAAGGACATCAACCTTACCTTCAAGCCCGAGAGAAATCGTCAAATTCTTCACTCTTTGCGAAAGAGCAACTCGATTTTTCAGGAGTGATTTTACTAATTGTCTGGTTTTTACCATCTGAATAAGAAATGACAAGCTTCCCAGAGTAAGCGCAATGATTATTGCGATAAGAAAGGTGTTTTGAACTAGCTGAGGTATTTGATAAAGAGTATTGGAGATAAATTGCTGGCAGAAATACAATGTTTTTACTGAAACGAATGGAAAAAACTTTACCAATAATAATATAACAAGTGAAGCTGTAGTTGCTGTTACAAGAAGTAATGATAAAAAGCTTCCATTAAATTTATATATTCTCATACATCATTTATCTGTATTAAGCATAGTAAGCAAATCTTTTCGTTTTTCCGGACTCATTTTCTGGATCTCTTTTGCAAAATGCAAAACTACTTCTTGTCCAAGAGTTGACACAGCAGATGTAAAGATAGCATGGACTGAGCTTGCTACAAATTTTTCCCGATTCACTTTCGGTTGATAAAGATAACTTGTCCCATGAAGTTTACGTATTAATATACCCTTATAAACAAGCCTCCACATAATTGTCATGACCGTAGTGTAGGCACTCTTTCGTTTCTTACCAAGAACTTTCACTACATCTAAAACCGAGACTGGATTTTCAGCTTTCCAAATAATTTCCATTACATCGGTCTCTAATTCTCCAAGCACTTTACCTACATTTTTTTTAGTTCTCATCTAAATATACATTGTGTATTTACTTTATTTCAAAGTCAAGGTTTTATCCTGGTTGGTTAGATAAAGAACGGTTGTTCTCCTTTCTGTTGTTTGCATTTTAGCACAACTTCTAGAGGTGTTTTGTAGGAAAGGGAACGGTGGAATCGTTTTGTGTTGTATGTGGTGTTAAAAGCAGTGCAGCGTTGGTTAATCGCTGAAAGATTGTCGAGGAGATCTTCTTGGTAGTTAAAGTATTCATACTCTGCTGTCTGGTGCAGTCTTTCCACTCTCCCGTTTTGTTTTGGGGAGTGAGGACTTGTGAAATAGTGAGGGATACCCCAAGATTCAATCTCACGGTGAAATTCAAGGAGATATTCTGAGCCATTGTCAGTGTTAATAGCCAAGATTTCAAAGGGGAAGTACTCTCTGACTCTTTTAATAAAGTCTTTGGCGCAGTGAGATAAGATAGATCGGTAACAGTAGAGAAACCCATATCGAGATTTGCAATCAATAGCTGAGAAGATGTAGAACTTGTGATTCAAGACGTAGAAGTACTTGGTGTCAACCTGGACTAACGAACCCAAGCTTTTCTCTCTGAGCTCAACTGCAGCCTTGATTCTGGTAATTTTGTAGTTTCTGTACCTCCTCATCTTCCGTCTGTGCTGGAGATTTTGTAGTTCTTTGTGGGAATTAATAGCACGTTGAATAGCAGATTGGCCAATATGTATTCCTTCTCGTTTTAACTCTTCCTGTATTTCGTACTTGGATTTCTCAAGATCTTCTTTTCGAATGTCACAGATTCTTTGAGATATTGCAGTGTCAATCTGAGGAGCTCTGACGCTTGTAGGTCTTTTGGTTTTTGTGTCAAATTCAAGGCTTAGAAGATTTCTTGTCAAATCCATTGAGCCACCGGTAGAACACGGTCTTGACAAACCAAGGTGCCTGCAGGTTGCTTCTGCATTCTTGCCGTGAGCATAGTACCAGTCCATCCAAGAAAGTCTTTTCAAACCATCTGTTGATATGAATGAATCTTTCAGTTGGTTCCAAGGAACAATGTTGTAGTGACGCATGGTTACGTCAGTATATCTGTGTGACAATTAACTCTCAACCGTTCTGCATGTATCCCAACCTAGACATACTTATTTATTTTCGATGGCTGAATATTCGTATCCTGAATTTTCATCAGTCTCCGACTGTATATCCTCAAACCATTTTAAATATCCTTTTTTATGCTCCATTTTTATCACCACCTTTTAATTTTAACTCTGCCACAACTCTTTTCCTTTATTCTGTATTTCAAATAATCTTTTTGCTCCAATAAGAGAGATTATAAAAATACTTGCAGTAAGTACAGAAAACGCATTATAACTTGTAATGCCTCTATAGCCTAAGGAATTAATGACTAAACCTGCGGCAACTGCACCAATAATCCCCAACAGCACATCTTTTTGGAAGCCATATGTATCCTTACTTTCATAGATGACAGAAGCTATCCATCCGCCCATTACTCCAAAAAATGTCCATAAGAGTAATTCCATATTATATTTGATAGGTAACGACGCTCCAAAAACTTCTAATTACTGATAAGAAATTTGTTGGCATAAAATCTACTTTTCTTCTTGTATTTGATGACTTTACTATAAACTTATTTTGTTTTTTTGTTACTTGTAACATATTAGCTTCTACCTCCTTTCTTTCCCGCAGCTGCTGCTTCTTGAGAATTCCACTTATGCGCCGTTCCTTTTTTATGTGCAGCGCGTCCTCCGCTTGCAGCAATCTCGCGCTGCGCATCTTTACTCATGGATGCAAATCCTTGTTTACCCTTTTTCGCATCTAATGCCACATGGTCTTTAATTGTCTTAACCGAATTTTGTCTTTTCATATACTTATGATATATTTCTTACTTTAGAAACAAAACATAAGTGTGTAAGAGGTATGCAAGATTTGTTATAGTGAGGATATGGAATTTTTGAAAAAAGCAAGCAACGCCAACGTATTTCTCACATTACTAATTATTGGTGTTACCGTTTATATAAGCGTGTTTTTTAATGGATTCGTGGGGGATGATAAAGAACAAATCTATAATTACGGACTCGTGAATAACTTTATTGACCTACCCAAGGTATTTTTCTATCATCACGAAGTACTGGAACACAACGGCAGCATTTTGAGTGGCTACTACAAACCGCTTATGCTACTTTATTTCTATACAACGCGTATATTTTTTGGTATACATCCATTTTTCTATCACACACCTCAAATTATTTTAGGAATAATAAATTCATTTCTTGTTTATATTTTTTTAAAAAAATTTTTAAAACAGGAAATTGCGTTTTTTGGTACCCTTATCTTTCTTATTCATCCAATAAACCAGGAAACGATGGCATATGTTTCAAATATTCAGGAGATTTTGTTTTTTGTCTTTGGGATGTCAGCACTTATTCTTATTTCAAATGCTAAAAGTACAAAACAAATTGTGGTTTCTGGTTTACTTCTTTTGTGCTCACTGTTATCAAAAGAAACAGGAATTTTATTTTTCTTAATCAGTGTTATGTATGTAATTTTATTCAAAAAAACTGATTATAAAAAATATCTAATTGTGTTCTTAAGCACTATAGTTGTCTATTTCTTTTTTAGAATTATGTCTCAGGGAACAAGCGTATTTTGGATTGAACCGTCCCCCATGTCCCAGATACCTGCTATAAAACGACTACAACATGCACCACTTCTATTCTTTTACTATATAAAAACTTTTTTTTACCCAAATATTCTAACCTTTAATCAACAATGGATTTTAAAAGAATTTCAGATACAAAATGTTATATTTCCGCTTATTGGGAGCGTCATTTTTATATCATCAATACTATGTGCAAACTTCTTGCTTTTTTTTAAAAAATCAAAATCATTCATTCTTTTTTTGTTTTTCTCTATATGGTTTTTTATTGGTATTCTTCCACACATGCAAATCATAGCGCTTGATGCTACTGTGGCCGACAGATGGTTCTATTTCTCATCAGTTGGGCTTATTGGGATAGGTGGCATAGGACTTCAGTATATTTATACAAAATATAAAAAAAGACAAACACTCATTTTCACAATTGTAATTGCAGCATGCTTGATCCTAAGCACAAGAACATTTACTAGAAATATGGAATGGAAAGATGCATTCACTCTTTATAGTAATGACACCTATAGAGCCCAGAGTGCACTCATGGAAAATAACCTGGGTGATGAATATTTTAAAATGGGAGATCTTAAGAATGCCGAAATACACTTCAGAAATGCGCTCACAATTAATCCAAATCTATGGATTGCTTACAATAATTTAGGAGTTATAGAGGAAGATAAGAAAAATTATACAAAAGCACTAGTATACTACAGAAAGGCTTTTGCTAAAAATAAACGACTCCCGGTTTATGAAAATATTGCACGTGTTTTAGTGTTGAGTAAAAAATATAAGGAGGCAATAGAATTCATTAAACCTGCATTAAAAATTTATCCTTTTTCCGCAACATTATTTCTTACACTTTCACTTGCATATTATGAACAAGAAAATCTAACTGAAGCGTTACTCTATGCAAAAAAATCTTATGAAATTTTTCCAGACTATAAATCTCAAAATGTTATAACAACAATCGAAAATCAGATGAACCTCAAAAGGGACTGATTCTTACATATATTTTACACAAACGTATTGCAGAGTTAACAATTATGTGTAACAATGTTACAAATTGAAATTAATAAAATAGTTTCAAAAAAGATAGGAGGTGAATTAATATTATGGACGATCAAGGACAAACAAACCCAACACAAGGAGACCAAGGAGGAATGACTTCTACACCAGAACCAACCACTCCAGCAGGAGACCAAGGAGGAATGGGAGGTGGAACACCTGCTCCAGAAGCACCAGCTCATGGAGAAGAAGCACCAACAACTGGCGGAGAAGAACAAACTCCACCTGCACAGCCTAGTATGTAATTCAGGTTTTGTAGTTTCGTTCTTTTGCAATGCAAAGGCGCGAAACTTTAAGTTGAGTACATCAAAAACGAGCATGCTAATAAAGCCTGCTCGTTTTCTTTTGGGAATTTATTAAAGGCTCACTAATCTCTGAAGGTATATCCAACTCCTCTGACTGAGTGTATTAATTTGTGAGAAAATCCGCCGTCAATTTTTCGTCTTAAGTATCCTACATATACGTCAACTACTCTCGTCTCAATATCTGGGGCATATTTCCAAATGTGTTTGAGAATCTTTTTACGTTCTACAACTGTGTCTTTATTTTCTATGAAGTAAAAAAGAAGCTTACATTCTTTAGGGGATAATTTAATCTTTTTGCCGCTTCTGACTGCAGTTTTTGATTTAAGATCTATTTCAATTGTGTCTTTCATAAGCCCGTAATTTCTCCGGGCAGAGGAAAGTTAGAGTGATTTAAGCAGTAGCAGAATTATATGAATGCGAAGATTAAAAATCAAGTAGGTAAAAGAGAGAATTAAGAAATTTTGGCACTTCTTACGTGCTTAAAGATGATAATAAGCATTGCCACAAATGGAATTGCCAAAAGTGCTCCTAATATTCCCAGAAGTTTAGCTCCTATAGTGATAACTAGTATAATAACAATGGGATTGAGACCCACAGCTTTCTGCATGATTTTTGGAACCAGCAAGTTATTTTCCAGCATTTGAATAATCACATACGCAATAACAACTATGAGAGCTGTAACAGGAGAAATAGAAAGCGCCACGATAACCGCAGGAACTGCTGACAATATGGGACCCAGGGTTGGAATAATTTCAAGTATACCAGCTAAAATAGCGAGCGGGAGTGCAAACGGAATTCCAATAACTGTTAATACTACCCATGTTAAAAACCCTATAAAAATACAAAGTGTAATTTGCCCTCTAAACCATGCTCCTAACTTGTCCTCAATAAGCTCTATTACTGATAAGATTTTTTCTTCCTGTTTTTTTGGAAAAATAGACACTAGCTCGCGCCGTACTCGACTCTGATCTATCATAAGGTAAAATGACAAAACAAATACTAAAATAAGAGAAAATATTATGGAGAACGCCTGGGTTGTAATGGCCACTGCACTTGCACTAATACTGCCCAGCTGCGAAGTTGCATAATCCTGCAAGTTTGATGCCTCAAATTGAAAACCAATGACTTTGGAAAAATCATTTATAAATACCGGAAGGTTTAAGAATAGTGACTGCATTTGGGACACAAAAAAGGGAACGATTGGAACAACTAACAATACAACTAAAAATAATGTGATGACATACACAATACCTGAGGCTAAAACACGTGGTACCCTATTCCTGTTAAGAACTTTAACATATGGCATAAGTGCTGCCATCAAAATATACGCAATAAAGAAAAGGATAAGTATTTCTTTTATTTGCAGAATAAACCATCCCACCAAAACCAAGATAAGTGCTGCCACGATCTGGTTTTTAATAAAGTAGTGCTTTAAACTGTGCTCAACTGCTTCCATGCTTTTATTATATCACGCCATACCCCTCTATGGTACAATAGGCGTATGGCGACCATTGATGACTTACAAAAACTGGATATGAGGGTTGGAACATTTATTTCTGTTGAAGCAGTAGAAGGCTCAGAAAAGCTCTATAAAGAAATGGTAGACTTTGGGCCGGATTTGGGAAGCAGACAAATACTTTCAGGAATACAAAAATCTTTTACCCCAGAAGAGCTAGTGGGAAAACAAGCGTTATTTATTGTAAACCTAGAGCCAAGACAAATAATGGGTCTTGAGTCCCAAGGCATGTTGCTGGCGACAGATAATGAAAACGGAACGGTTCTTTTGTCACCTGAATTTCCAGTCCCAAATGGATCCGCAATACACTAATATGGCAAAACAAAAAGAGGAACAAAATATTCACGTGAATATGCCAAATATTCCGATTCTTTATACGGATATGGTTTTCATGAATGTGAATGATGATGGGGTTATTATAGATGTGTGCCAAAAAGGAGCTTCACCAAATCAATATCAGGTAGTAACTCGCATTGGAATGAGCAAGGAACACGCCAGAAAGTTTGTAAAAAAACTTTCAGAAATTATTGCGCTAACAAGTACAGACACCAAAAATGAAGTAAAAAATTAGAAGAATTTAAGAACGTAGGGAAGAAATACTAAAATTCCCACAATTACAGAACCCACTGAAGTTAACAATACCATTCCTGCAGAAACATCTTTAGCAATTTTCGCTTCCTTACTGTGTTCCCTGGAAATTAAATTTGTCATCTCTTCAATAGAAGTGTTTATCATTTCAGTACATAATACGAGTAGTATCATAACTCCCAAGATCCCCATTTCAAACGCCCCTACTTTAAAAATAATTGCTAAAATTACCACCACAACTGCCGCCAAAAGATGCAAACGCATGTTTTGATTATCTTTTATCGCAAACCATATGCCTTCGGATGCGTATTGGAATGACTTCATGAGTGTTCTATGCTCAACCATATAAGTATAGTATGTATTCTACCATAAGATACATTACAAGCGTTAACCCGATCCCTACACTTCCCCCAACCACCGCCTCAGAAAATGTATGCCGCTTCATGTGAATTCTGGACCATGCTATTACGGGTATAAGTAACGGGAAAAAGAAAAAAATTCCCCCATACAATAGTGCTAAAACACAGAAAAATGCAGAAACGGCTGCCACATGAATACTTGCCTTAAGTTTTTTATTTACCAACTCAAATATAATGGCTCCTGTTAACACCCCCACCCCCAAAACTATTAATGACTTAGGGCCTTGAAAGAAAAACAATAATGCAATATATAAAAGAGAGATAATAATTACAAAAAAATAAAGAGGTTTTCTCTCGGATCTTTTTGTCACGTCAAAGTCAGAAAACAACTTAGTTCTAACACCAACGTACGTAAAAAGAATAACTATTCCTACAAATATAAGTGGGAAGAAAAACCAAAAAATGTGATAAGGTACTTCACGCTGAATAAAAAACATCAAAACGATGGGGGTTGCTATAGAAATTACTGCAGGATGAAATAAGACAGATATGACCTGCGCCGCAAATGTAATCATGTTTTATTTCTTAATCGACTCAATGTTTTTTCTCTCCCATCAATTACAATTTTTTCATTAAATGGCAATCCAGTCGAACGTCCCGTTAAAACTATGTATATGTCTTTTGTGCTGGCTCCAACTTTATTTCGAGCTTCTAAGGAAATTTCCAAAATATGTTGACTTGTCCAACTCTCTAAATTTGAATAGTCGCTCAATAATTCTTTTCGAAGAAGTTCCTGTTTGTCGTTTAGAGCTACATTTTCATCCTCAATAACAAAATTTGCAAAATCAGCAAGTGTCTTCATCCTTGTCTGAGCCCAAAAAACTAACTTATCAAAGTTCTCTACTTGAGTAAAACTTGGATTAAACTCGAGGAGTCTCTTTTTAAGATCTTCAAGTACCATTTCCCTAATATATTCCCCATTCATCCACAAAAGCTTTCTTTCATCAAAAATGGCGGGAGCGGTGTTAATGTTTTCCAGCTTAAATTCCTTTTCAATCTCAAAACGCTGTAGTATTTCGCGGTCATTTTTAGGGGACCACCCCAAAAGCATTAAGTAATTAAAAAGTGCCTCGGGCAGTATCCCTTCCGTTTTAAAATCTAAGACAGACTTGGCGCCTTTTCTCTTAGATAGTTTTTTCCCGTCCGTTCCCAACACATTTGGTACATGTGCAAAAACAGGAGCATTCCATCCAAACGCTTCATACAACATAATGTGTTTAGGTGCTGAAGAAATCCAGTCCTCACCTCTAATTACATGTGTTATCTCCATTATGTGGTCATCAATAACATTGGCTAAATGATATGTAGGAAACCCATCTTTCTTAAGAATAATAAAATCCTCCACATCTTTATTTTCAAACACTATCTCTTTGTTTCCTATGGCGTCCACCCATGAAGTTTTTCCGTCACTTGGGGTAACAAATCTAATAGCACCATCATCTTCGCGGGCTAGCCCCTTTTCTACCAATTCCTGAGCATGTTTTTTATATACATCCAGTCTTTCCGACTGTGTTACAAATTCATCCCATGATGCTCCAAGCCAGGCAAGTGACTCCTGTATTTTGTCCACTGCTCCTTCTATTTTCCGTGCCTGATCTGTATCTTCAATTCGCAGCACAAAAATCCCGCCGTTTGCTTTTGCAAAACAAAAATCAAATAATGCAGTCCGTATGTTTCCCACATGTGGGATTCCGGTAGGCGATGGTGCGAATCTAACTTTTACCATTACCTTGCATTTTACTCAAAATTTCACCTATACTCAATATATCCCTATTTATGTCGCTTGTTGAAGTCACAAAAGATACAAGAATTTTCCTTAAGGTAGCTGCCGTAGTAGGCGTATTGGGTGTTATTGGGTTTTTCTTGTTTAAAGGTGGACAATTTGTGAAAAATGTTTATTTTCCTGACCCACCTGCTCCTGCTGAAGCAAAATTTGGAATACTACCTTCTATTGGGTTTCCTCTGGAAAACAATGAGGGATTTGAATATAGGATTGAAACGGTTACCGGATTTCTTCCTACATTCCCAACTACTCTTCCTATTTATAAACTTAAAAAAAGTGAGCCCACAATTACTGCACTTCCTGACGCAAAAGTAAAAGCGGCAGCAATTGGATATACCGACGGTGAACAAGCACTTTCAACATCTGAGTATAAATGGAATAACCCCAGCTTGGACACTAGCTTGTTTTATGAAATTTATAATTTAAACTTTTCAGTAACTACAACATTTGCAAATTCTGCAAGTTTCTTGCCAATGGGTGGATTTAGCAAAAGTGATCTCATGAGTGTGGCGACAGCATTTATTTCTTCCCTAGGTGGAAATATTGATGATATTAACACAGAAAAAACAACAGTTAGTTATTATATTCCCTCATCATCCGGTATGGTTCCAACTACCGATACTGACACGGCACCGTTGGCACGTCTTGAGCTGTTTCAAAAAAACGTAAATGATCTTCCTATTTATTATCCTTCTGAAACAGGAAGCACATTATATTTTACACTAGCACTCCTGGAACGAGATCCTAACGTCGTTGAAGCATCATACCATCACTTCACCCCCAACCTCTCAGAAGGGTCAACCTACTACATAAAAACGGCTCAGGAGGCCTATGATGAATTAATGAGTGGAAAGGGCTACATAGTAAAACCAACCGAAAATAAATCTATAGGAATTACTGAAGTTTTGCTTGGCTACTATTTAAATAATACTGACACTCAAGAATATCTCCTACCAATAGTGGTGTTTAAGGGGTTGGATAACTTTGAAGCATACGTCCCGGCTGTTAGAAATTAAAGCTTTACCTGCTCACTTTTCAAATCATTTATAATTCCATTGATAAGTTCTCTTGTATCAGCAAATCTATCCTTACTTCTTAAAACTACTATTACATATTGTTTTGCGTTGTGTAAAAACGAAGTAGTTAGCACGCCCTCTGCCTCATTTGTGAAGCCGGTTTTAATACCATTTACACCAGGAATTTCAAGCAACTCATTTAAGTTTTCAAGAACATGAGGAATAGTACCTGAATTATCATACACAGTCACACTCCTTGTCTTTATTACCTCAGACAAAAAGGGATCTTCAAGGGCCTTTGAGCCTAAACGAGCCAAATCATATGCGGTGGAATAGTTTTCATCTTTGTACCCTGCTGGATCAACAAAAAGCGTATTGGAAAGTCCTAACTCCCTTGCTTTTTTATTCATTGCCAAAACAAAACCCTCAACCCCTCCCGGATAATTACGCGCCAAAAGCTGAGCCGCATCATTTCCAGAAGGCAGCATCATACCGTATATTAAATTTCGTACACTCATTCGCTCATTTAAAAATAAACCCATTTTGGAATTATCAACTCCAGCCAAAATTTGAGAGTATTCAAGCACATCATCCAAAGCGTAATGATCAAGTACAACAAGTGCTGACATAATTTTGGCGGTTGAAGCAGGAGCAAACCGCACATTTTCATTTTTTGAAAGCAATGAAACATTTTCATTTGCGTCATACACTATAAGTGCTTTTGCAGACGCTAGAGCATCGGGCCTTTTAACAAAATACGAAAAATTTACCCCATTTGTAGCTCGTATTGGAATTGGCTCAATTTTATTAAACCTTACTTGAAGCAATAGAAGCAGTATGAGGATAACTACCGCAATTAATAAAACTATTAGTGTTGAGACTACAATAATAAGCGGGTTAAGAGAGCTTTTTGCTTCAATAGTGGGAGTGAAAACGGGTTCTATTTTTTTCTTATACTTTTTTGTCTTTTTCTTCATGGTAGGCAGAAAATCTAGTATCAACTCTTTCCATATCCCGAGGGAATAAGCTTGCTTCCCTGACATTTTGTAGGCCTAAAATGTGCATGGTGACACGCTCTGAACCAAATGAAAATCCACCTTCAGGCGGCATTCCATATTTGAATGCTTGAAAATATAATTCACTCTTCTCCAAACCAATTCCGCGCTTTTTTGCATTTTCTACTAACTTTTCTAATGTGTGAATTCTTTGACCTCCAGTCATCCACTCAGTTCCGCGTCCAATTAAATCAGCACTCAGAGTATAACCCGGGTCTTGTGGGTCTTCATATGTGTAAAATGGCCGCTTTTCAACCGGATAGTGAGTTATAAAAACCAACTCTGACCCTTTTTCCTCAGTTGCCCATCTACAAATCTCACGCTCATCTTCAGGAGTTAAATCAGGCTCATTTGTATTATCTCTGCTCGTTCGCTCTAAAATAATTTTTTGTGCTTCTCTCAGTTTTATTCTTGGAATTTCTGAGGCAATTTGAGGAATTGTTACTCCATACATTTCTAACTCCGCCCCATTTTCAAGCGCTACCTTTTCAAATACATATCTAATAACATACTCTGCCATATCCAAAACATCTATCCAGGAGTTAATAAATCCAAACTCAGCGTCAAGGGTTGTTGCCTCTGCCAAGTGGCGGGTTGTAATGGATGGTTCCGCGCGAAGTGTTTTGTTAACACTAAACACTCGCTCAAAAACACCTACCAAAATCTGCTTATAAAATTGTGGACTCTGGGATAAATAAGCTTTTTTGCCAAAGTAGTCTACTTCAAAAACTTCAGCGCCGCCTTCAGCTCCCTGGGGGATAATAACTGGTGCCTGAAATTCTGTAAAACCTTTCTCTTGAAGTGCTTTTCTAAATGAATCAATTACAGTCTCCTGAACTTTAAAAATTGCTGCAACCTTAGGGTGTCTTAATGTAAGCCCTCTATTATCAAGTAGTGTGGGAAGCTCCAGATTTAAGTCTTTCCCTCCCATATCAAATGGCATTTCTGCTGATTTTTGAATTATTTCAAGACTTTTTGCCTCTAGCTCTATGGTTCCAAGCAGCGAATTTTTATTTACATACTTTTCCCCACGCGCTTTAACAAGCCCTGAGACTCTCACCACGTCCTGCATGCCTAATTTTGCAAATTCAGCTGGCAAGCTACCCTCAAATGCACCAATCTGGATAATACCTGTTCTGTCTCTTAAATCTATAAACGCTATCTTTCCGTGTGCGCGTACCACCTGCACCCAGCCTTCCAGCTGCACTTCTTGGCCAATTTTTTCAAGACATTCTGTGTTTAAAGTTCTTTGTGGGTTTTCTGACATATTCGTATTTTAGCTTGTGTACTCCTGCTTGGCAAGAGATATCTTGACAAACACCCCTTCAAGTGGTATAATTAGACCCATAGTATGAGTTGTACACAACATTTTATTAATTTTGCAGCACTCCCTTAATTGGGGTTTGAAACTAATTCAGTTTTAAACTCCCAGTAAAAATGGGAGTTTTTTTATTTTGAGGAGCATTGCGACGAAAAAGAGCGGAGCGACCTTTTGAGGAAGGTATCTTTAGAAAAAGAGCAAAGCGACCTTTTTAAGGAACAAAAGACAAAACATATGCCAAGATCATCTGAAATACCAAACAACAACTCGAATCTTCCCCCAGAATGGAAGAATATGAGCGTAAATGAACGAGAAAAATGGGCAGACAGAAACCGTTTTCAAAGACAAGAAGAGGGAAATGCATTTCTGGAGGCAGCAAAACTTGCCCCTATCTATGGACAGATACTTAGAAGAGCAAATGTTTCAGCAGAGGATGTTAAAAAAACTCTAGACAAGTTTGTTACAGATCCAATTCCTAAGGGAATTGAAACGATTAAAAAAGCGCGCTAGATACCTATGTCTTTTAGACGCAGCTCAATATTTACCCTCCCATTCCATTCATTTTTTTCTATAGAATAAGCTATGTCGGCAAGCACACCAGGCTTCAAATCTTCTTTTTCATAACGAAACATAATGCCTTTAAAAAGGCTCGCATCCTTTTCAATCATTAGCTGCACATGTTCTTTATTTTTTCCTACCCTATTAACTCCCGCAACTGTCACTCCGCGAGTTATAAAAACAGGCTGAGAATTTCCCATACCAAATGGCGCTAATGCTTGAATGCCACTATATAATTCCATATTTATATTCTCAAATGGTAGCTCCATATCTATATATAAAACACGATCAAATAATTGAGGATCAATTTCCTTTTTAGTTTTTTTTACTAATGCATTTTTAAAGTTTTCAAGATTTTTTGTTTCAATACTAAATCCAGCGGCCATAGGATGTCCTCCTGCTTCTTTTAAAAATTCAGGTACTGATCTGATTAACTCAATAATATTTATGCCTGAAATAGAACGCGCAGAACCTTTTGAAATTTCATCCCCTACTGAAATTGCAATAGATGGCCTGTAAAATTCTTCAACCAATTTTGACGCAATAAGTCCAATTACTCCCTGATCATATTCCGGTTCTGAAACAATGAGAATATTTTCTAAATTATTTTTATCTATACTGTTTTTTGCTTGATTGGCAGAATCAAACGTTAAGGTTTGACGATTTTTGTTAGTTTCCTCGAGTACTCGAGCTAACTTTTGGGCTCTGACTGTGTCTGTAGTACAAATCAACCGTAGCGCATCCATTGCGTGAGTTATCCTACCACTTGCATTTAGTCTGGGAGCTACGACATGCCCTATGTGGTATACATCTATCTCTTCTTTTTTTACTTTAGCTTCTTGGAATAATGCTAATAACCCTTTTCTTTGTGTTTTCTGAATCCCCTTTAATCCATACTTAAGCAAAGTTCTATTTTGTTCTTTAAGCGGCACCAAATCAGCAACTGTAGCTAGTGCAACCAGCTCCAAATGAGCCTCATTTGGGGAAAGACTAAATTCTTCCTCTATTTTTTTTGATAATAAATAGGCAACGCTCGTGCCGCACACATTTGTTGTGTGCACTATAGCATGAGCATCGGGAATTTTTTGCCCCCCTACATGATGGTCTGTAACAATAACATCTATTTCGTGTGTCTTTGCAAAATCCAGTGCCTTATAGGCAACAATCCCGTTATCTACTGTAATTATCAATCCAATATTCTGGATTCTAGATTCTATATTCTGAATTCCTTGTATCGATAACCCGTATCCTTCGTCAACTCGGTGCGGAATATATGGATGTACATTTTTGTAAAATGAGTAAATAGTCTCCCATAAAATTGCCGTTGCGCAAATTCCATCTACATCATAATCTCCGTAAATTATAATAGCTTCGTTTTTTTGTATTGCCTCCTTTATTCTTTTAATTGTTTTATCAACGTCTGAAATACTTATTCCTACACTTTTAAAATTTACAGACTCAAGGCTGGGATGACTATACTGCTCATACTCAGCTTTTGTTAAAATTTTTCTATTTTCCAAAAGAGTTTTAATGACTTGCCCAGTTGTCATTTTTGACAGTTCTCCAGTATCTTTCAATACTTTCCACTTTTTCATGATAAAATCAAATATAACACATGATAGATAAAATTGATCCCGACGTTTTACAAATTTATAAGCGGCTTGAGGGCGCTGGATTTGAAGTATACTTTGTGGGAGGAAGTGTAAGGAATTTACTTCTCAATCAAACACCAAAAGACTGGGATCTAACCACAAATGCTTTGCCGGAAGAACTTCAGGCTGTTTTCCCTGACTCTTTTTATGACAATGCATTTGGGACCGTTGGAATACCGCTTCCTGAGACACCTGAAATTGAGCATCCCGGAATCGTCGAGATTACCACCTACCGCACTGAGTCTGCATACGTAGATCACAGAAAACCGGAACGTGTTGCATGGGGAAAAACAATTCAGGAAGATCTTAAGAGACGAGACTTTACTATAAATGCAATTGCTTTTAAAATCGGTCCAGAAATAAAGGTAATTGACCCTTTTGGCGGGCAGAATGATTTAAGAAATAAACTTATAAAAGCGGTTGGAAATCCTGATGAACGCTTTAAAGAAGATGCTCTGCGCCTCATGAGAGCGATTCGTTTTGCAACTCAACTTTCATTTTCAATTGAAAAAAATACCCTAACGGCAATAGCTTCAGACGCGCCATTAATAAAACATATATCAGGTGAGCGCATTCGCGACGAGCTACTTAAAATTCTAGGGTCAGATCATGCATATGAGGGAATTATGTTGCTTGACGCAACAAGAATTCTTGAATTAATTCTACCTGAATTAAACGCCGGGAAAGGAGTCTCTCAAGAACGGCCAGGACGCCATCACACAACAGATGTCTTTACTCACAATGTATTGTCTTTAAAACACACCACCTCTACTGACCCAGTTGTAAGACTTGCAACGCTCCTTCACGATGTGGGAAAACCCACAGTCAGATCTGAGGATAAAAACGGGCTTGTAATTTTTTATAATCATGAAGTAGCAGGTGCACGCATTGCAAAAGAAATTTGCGAAAGATTACGTCTCTCAAAAAAACAAAAAGAAAAAATAATAACTCTCATTCGGTGGCATATGTTTACAGTTGACGAACACATCACAGATAGCGCGATTAGACGCTTTATAAGACGCGTGGGGGTAGAAAACGTGAAAGATATGATGGACTTGCGCATTGGCGACAGACTTGGTGGAGGAACCCAAGTAGCTGAATCATGGAGGCTTAAAAAATTTAAAGAAAGAATTACAGCGGAACTCAATCCGCCATTTTCAATTAATGATTTGACTGTAAACGGAACTGACATTATGGAAACACTGGTTATTCCGCCCGGACCTGCGATTGGAAAGATTTTGCAGGCTTTGTTTGAAGAAGTTGACGAGAATCTTGAATTAAACACCAGGGAATATCTTCTTCAAAGAATTAAAGAAGAATACGACAAGTTACAAAAATAGATTCTTTACATGATATAATTCAAATATGCTAAGCGACACATTACAAGAAGACATAAAGGCAGCGATGTTGGCACACGACGAGCAAAAACTCTCAACACTTCGCATGCTAAAAAGCGCTGTCCAATACACTGAGATAAATAAAGGCCTTGATTACAAGGCAACAGATGACGACATACTGGATGTTATTGGAAAGGAAGTTAAGAAAAGACGTGAAGCAATAGAGCTATATGAAAAAGGCGGACGAGCAGAGTTAGCAGATAAAGAAAAGAAAGAACTTGAGATTTTGCAAAGCTATTTACCTGATCAGATGTCTGAAGATGAAGTGAAAGCGTTAATTGACGCTGCAGTCACTCAAAGTGGCGCCACCACCATGCAGGATATGGGACGCGTTATGGGAATTTTAATGCCACACTTAAAAGGCAAAGCAGACTCAGGAATGGTTTCAAATCTTGTACGCGCAAAATTAAGCTAACATTTTCTTGGGAATTTCTACATTAATCCAAACGTCACAATCCTTGCATTCATACAAGCTCCTTGTGTATTCTTTTTTGTTTTCTCCAAAACTTATATCAACTTTTACTAAATCCATCTTTGTTTTACAGATTACACAGTTCATATATTAAATCCAAGCACTTTTAAGATCTTAAGAGCTTCACTGCTTTTTTTATCAATTATCAGTTGTTCCACTAAATCTAGCACTTTTGGTGTATTTAAGTCAACCTCCATCAGTTTTTCAAATTTTTCTCTAATATCCTTATTTTTTACCGATTTTACATCACTTAATTTAGATTCAATTTTCAATACTTTTTTATCCACTTCACGTAGTTCTTTTTCTGAATATTCCCATGGAGTTCTATAATGATGAGACAGTAATAGCCAACGAATAGTGTTGGGGGAATATTTTTTAAGAAGGTTTTCGACCAGTACAAGGTTGCCTAGGGACTTACTCATCTTCTCTCCTTCAAATAACACATATGCTGTGTGCATCCAAACTTTTGCGAAGGGAGACTTACCAGTATTGCTTTCTGACTGCGCTATTTCACTCTCATGATGCGGGTAAATAAGGTCCTCTCCACCTCCGTGAATATCTATTTGTGGACCAAGCTTAGAATAGATCATAGTACTGCATTCAATATGCCACCCCGGACGTCCATTACCCCAAGGTGATTTCCAATTTGGTTTTTTGGAATCACCAAACCATAAAACAAAATCTAAAGGGTTTTTCTTGAGTGGATCTGTAGTATTAGTACCTCTATCTACTGGCACTTTTAACATTTGATCTTTTGACATATGAGATAACTTCCCATAATTTTTAAATGTTTCCACATTAAAATAAATATTTCCACCGTTCTCATATGCTAATTCTTTTTTTAATAAATCTGAAATGACAATAATAATTTCATCCATAACAGATGTTGCGAGTATGTACTTATCTGGACGTAAAACGTTAAGTGAGTCCATTTGTTTATGGAAGTGTTTTATCCAATGAGTTGCTTCTTGCTTCCAGGTTCTTTTAGCCAACTTTGCTTGTTTTATAACATCATCAGAATCATTAATGTCTGTAGCATTTTGTAAATAATTTACACTATAACCTTTATATTTCAAATATCTTACAAGAATATCAAAAGACACATAGGTAAATGCATGACCCAAGTGAGTTGCATTGTTGGGGGTAATACCGCAAACATATAATAAAACTTCACGAGAAAATTTTGGCGCAAAATTTTCTTTTTGACGAGTTAATGAGTTAAACAGTTGAAATGACATTTAAATAGTGCTTATGCTTTTTTCTTGTTCCTTTTTTGATCAAATTCATTCCAGGAAACAAGAAGCGGAGATGCATTAAAAATAGATGAGAATGTTCCGGATAGTACACCAAGTAATAATGCTACAACAAACCATCTTGTGCTTTCCCCCCCAAATAGTAATAGAGCAAATAAAACCAGCACGACCGTAACAGATGTATTAAGTGATCTATTAATTGTTTCAAGAATTGAATTATTTACTAATTTTTCAAATGGTAAATCTGAGTGGTTTTTTAAATTTTCCCTAATTCTATCAAATACAACTATGGTGTCATGTACTGAAAAGCCCATAACAGTGAGTAGGGCTGTTATAAACAAAGAGTCTACCTCTACTTGAAAGAATAACCCAAGCAATGAAAATACCCCTAGCACAAGAAGCACATCATGCAGTAATGCTATGATTGCACATACACCAAATTTCCATGATGCAACCGGCTTTGATACTTTTCTGAAAACAAACGCTATGTATACGAGAATCACAACAGACGCTATTCCTACTGCTTTCAATGCATTTAATTCGGTTTCCTTTCCAATAGTTGCACCAACCGTTTCAAATGATTTTTCAGTTAATTTTGGGTAGGACTTTTGAAGATTAGACACAATTTTTTGTTTTTCATTTTCTGATACAACTTCTGTTCTAATTGAAAATGTATCTTTTTCAATTAAGTTAACATTTTGCACATTAAAGCCTTGCTTAACAACTATGTTAGTAATTTCTTGTGTGGATATTTTTTTTTGATTAGAAATTTTCACTTCAATTTCTGAACCACCCGTAAAATCAATTGCAGGCAGGAGCCCAAAAAAGATAAGTGAAATAAGTCCTGGGACTAGTAAGAAAACTGAAATGAGATAATATATTCTTCTGTGTTTTATTATGTTCATGTATTTTTAGTGTCAAATACTTTTAGCAAATTACGTGTTACAACAATTGCTGAAAACATAGAAATTAAAATACCTATTGCTAGTGTAATCGCAAACCCGCGAACAATGCCTGACCCAAAATAATATAAAATTACTGATGTAATTAAACTGGAAATGTTTGAGTCACGAATGGAAGACCATGCACGCTGAAATCCTAGATAAATAGCCTGTTCACGAGTTCTGCCCGCACGCAACTCCTCTTTCATTCGCTCAAAAATTAGAATATTTGCGTCAACTGCCATCCCAATTGATAACACAAATCCAGCAATTCCGGCAAGCGTCAGCGTGATTGGGATAAATTTGAAAACAGCAAGTGTCATGATTATATAAATACATAAAGCAGTGGAAGCTAGCACTCCCTCTTTTCTATAGAGAAAAATCATAAAAATAATAATTGATATAAATCCTAAAACACCGGCAAATAATGATTTTTTAAGTGAGTCAATTCCAAGAGAAGGTCCAACAGTATTTTGGCCAATAATTTCAAGTGGTGCGGGAAGCGCACCAGAATTTAATTGAATAGAAAGTGCCCTTGCTGTTTCCGGAGTAAATCCACCGGTTATAATTGCCGGTCCACTAACTATCTCTGAATTTACTTGCGGGGCTTGAACTAACTGATTATCCAGTACTATAGCCAAAGGTTTTCCTATATTTCTTTTGGTAATTTGGGCAAAGCTTTTGGCACCAGCTGGAGTAAAATCCAGTTGAACCTGGGCCCCGCCAGTACCAGTCGACCCAAAAATTACTTGTGAGCTTTTAAGATCTTTTCCGGACAGATTAGTCTGGAGAGGATTGTTTCCTAAAAATACAGACAAACCTGCTGGTAAGTCAGCGGATGGTGAAGCACCTTTTATTTCCGGTCCCGCTTCCCAAAAAGTTAGTTCTGCAGTACGCCCGATCAACTGAGTCGCAGAAGAAACATCTGATAAACCAGGAAGTTCTATTACTATCCTGTACTCTTCACCTAATCTTAGGGTTTGGATAGATGGTTCTCCAACTCCAAAAAAATTAACTCTCCTATCAATAATACTTCTTGCACCTTCAAATGCCCGTTCACGTTCCTTTTCTGGGATATTTTTCATATCCACTGCATATGTTAATTGCGTTCCTCCTTGCAAATCTAGACCCAACTTATAGGACAGGTCTTTGTAAAGCTTTAAATTTCCTATTTGTGCATTTATGTTTTGGGGAGGAAGTAAGACGTTGTCTATTTTAAAGCTAAATGGTAGATCAAATACTAAAAGTAATAATGAAATAGCAAAAATAAAACCAATAAATACTTTTGAATTTCGCATAAGATTAAGAGAGAAGCGCTTCCTCATCCCCTATGAGGATTACTCGAGAACCTGTTATGACACTAAGTATGAATGGGTCAAGCCTTTTTTTTCTAAATATAAATTCTTCTTCTGTCATAACTGTATAATTTATTTCTTCTCCTCTTTTTGCTTCTTCTTGTTTTACAACCAATGAGAGTTCTGGTAAAACCACGGTACCGACAATTAATAAATCTACATCGTCTGGATTTTCACGAACTCTTCGTGCAAACTTTCCTGACAACATTGCGTACTTAATTTTTCCAAGCTTTACCCTGTTCTTGATGATATCAAAACCTATACCATTAGTTTTTGCGTGTAACCGAAGCAAATCAAAATAATATGGATAATTCTTATCTAAATAATAATAGACTCTATTGGCTCGTGGTTCTCTGGAAAGAATACCTTTTTTCTCAAGCAAAATTAACTCACGTCTTACGGCATTTATTTCTTCATTTACTCGTCTTACAATTTCCCGAACATGATACATCTCAGACTGATTATCCAAAAATAATGTTAATAATTTGACGCGAGTTTTTGATGTAATTAAATCTTTAAGCATAGAAAAATGCAGAATGTACAAATTATTTTAGCATCTTCAAAATAAGTTGTCTATGGGCAGGGGAATTATTTTACTGTTACGTCAGTATCAGGAGCCAAAATTTCAAACCATGTTAAGCCTCTGTTTAATTCAATCTCTTGACCGTTACTTGCGACCAATTTAGTTCTTGCTTCTCTGTCTGACTTACTCCATCTAGCCTCTATCTCTTTCCCATCCATAAATACTAGCGCGGAGCCAGTACCTTTTGTTCCATAAAGCATATGTAAATTTCCTTCATATCCATCGTTTGCCCGCGACTCCCGCATGAAAAGAATCACAACGTTTTTTGCCTGCAGTGGTTTTTTTGTATTTCTGTCTAGATGATCTATCCCTCCATTTTTTCTCTTGTATGTATTTGAGGTTTTGTCATATACCCAACTGACTCCAAAATCTTTATATCCATCCCAAAACTCAAAGGATACAGTTTGAGCTGCCGGACGAGATGAAGTCACAACATCATCCTTATACTTGTATTCTGTAAATGTGGTATCCCAAGAAAGACCATCTACATCTACCTGTGTTAATTTTCTTTTCTCTGCTGCATAATCCCAAAGCGCTCCGGTATTGGAAAACATGGTGTGCTCCGTTGCAACCGGACGTCCGTTAATACTCTCAATTCTTTTAAATATTGGGAATGGTACTGAGAATTGATTTAAGTCATTATAAAAATTCCAACCATAATCTCCAATTTGCCCTAGTGCATTTGCTGGACCTGGAGTATTGGCCCCACCTACATGTGCGTAAAGAGGGTTGTTTCCATATTCAGAAATGAAATCAAGAAAGTAAGTTCTAGCTGAACGCACGGGTCCGATTTGTCCTGCGTCCTGACAATAGAAAACGGCCAAAAAACGTGTTATGCCTCCTTCGGCTATCGCTTCGTAAACTACATCAGCTGACTGCAAACCTGATTGAGGCCGGGCATCTACAGAATTTTCAATCATCACGCCCAGTGGTCTACGCTGCTCCCACCACTTTTTTTGTTGCTTTGAATATTTCTGACCGTTTGTGGGACATACCTCAGTCTTTGGCAAACTATCATCAAACACAACTCGTTCTGAATCTTTAGTGCCTTCTTTTTTTGGTGCTGGAACCGGATTATTAATAAGACCTGTAGACGAAAGCAGAGAAGTATTGGCAAAAATTACATATGACAATACAGATGAAACCGCGTATAAAATGATTGATAGTAATGCTATTTTTTTCGTTTTTGTTTTCATGCTCTATTTATGAACTTTTGCATTTTTGAGTGCTTCTTCTTCTTCTTTTGAAAGCTCATATTCACTTCCCTTCCCGTTTACTACATGCTTTGCATACCATCTAGTTCCCGTACGAGTATGCAAACTTGAGATAACAACCCCAGTATTTTGCGCATCCACCAAAGCCAATATAAAGCTTTGGTCTCCTCCGGTATCTTTGAAGGGATTAAAACGCAAAAGGCCTACTTTTTGAATATGTAGTAGACCGCTTTTATCTAGTTTATCACACGCTGCAGCTAAAAGGTCAATAGTCTTTTTTATTTTATCTTGATCAGATGTTATATCATCCAGAAGCTTTACAAGAGACTCTTTTTTGTTTCCTTTGGCTATTCGTGAATAATAAAAATAGAATTGCAGAAAAAGAATGGTGAGTGCAATGTTCCAAATAATTAAGAGGATACTTATTACAATTAAAATTTGGAAATTCATCTAGATTAGGCTGTAGCTTCAGAGAAACACAAACAAAAGCAACAGTTTAAATATTTTAGCCTCTTGACACGCTCAAGTCAATATGATACTTTTTGTGACATGGCCTGTTAAGGCATAAGTTTCATGACTAAAATTAAAGAAGTAAAAAAGGACAGAAACATAAACGCTGAATTGAGCCAATCCCCGTTACCATATTCATCCGTTCTTTCATTTACCTATACTTCCAAACCAACTTCTCAAAATAAAGACACCTCACATCAACCCAAAAATTATATGTATGTTTTACATGACATAAAACAAACCATCTATGTAACCTTATTTATTTTTTCTTTTAGTATTGTTTTATTTATTGCAGCTCAAATTCGCTTAATTAATCTATCTGTATTTGGCTATTAAGCAGTTTAAAAAGTTATGTAATAATCTTGAAAGGAGGTGAGTCTAAACTATGGCAAGCATGTACTGTGTAAAATGTAGAGCAAAAAGAGAAGATCCTGAAGCAACACCAGTCACTATGAAAAATGGTAAACCAGCTATGAAAGGAAAGTGTCCAGTTTGTGGTACAGGAATGTACAAAATTGGAAAAGCTTAGTCTTTTCTCTTTTTCAGTCTTCCATTAATTCGGAAGACACAAAAACTCAAAAACCCGATATTCAAATGTTGCTTGATTCAAGAAGCATTTAATGATCGGGTTTTTGTATGGAGAGAAATAAGCTAGTCCTCTAAAATAGCTTTTAACTTATCAGCATATGGTTTTCTTTCTATAGGGGTAGTATTTTTCTTTTCAAGCATATTCTTAAAAAGCTCGTCATTACTGAATCTTGGAAACACATGTAGATGGTAATGGAATGCGTGCTGCCCTCCTACGGGTTCGTTATTTTGTAGGGTTGTAATTCCTTTTGCTTGATATGAATCTTTTACGGCGAGGGCGACCTTTCTTGCGACCCCTTGAATTCGATTTGCATAATCTTGTGGCAAATCATAGATATTTTCAAAATGCTTATTTGGGACTATCACTACATGTCCTGGACTATTTCCAATAAAAAATGACGAGATAAATGCCATTACTAATTCATCGCGATAAATAATATCACTTTGCACAATGAGGGTATCTTCATTCTCTTTGCCTTCAAGTGCAATACATATAGGACAAATATAATCTGGAGGAGCGTGGTTATACATACTATTCGCCTTTGTAGTGTTTTAATTTCATTACTTTAAGAATTGATACTGGCCACTCACCCTCTATCTCCGCTTGCCCAAAGCCTGCGACCTCCCATAACGGGTATCCTAGGGGCGCACAGGGGTTACTCTCACATACAATCAGCAACTGATCTGTGATAGAATTTCGTTCTGGATCAACGCCTGGAAACTCAATAGTAACTGGCTTCATATTATTAATTTCAAAAAAGTACCTATATGCATGGTCAGAATTCCCTCCGCTTGAAATTACTGCAAAGTTATATGGCTTTCCGTCAGTCTTTGACAGCACAAACTCTGAGATAGTTCTTACCTGACGCAATTGATGGTTTCCTGGGGTTCTAAAAGGATTGTAAAGTAAATTGAGAAATATAACACCAGTAAGCATTACTAGAATCATCCCAATAGCTTTTTTGCCTTTGGTAAACAGATATGAAAGTAACGCTGCCAACATTAAAAAGGACAGTGGATAGAGAATAACAAGATAATAGTCGTATATGGGCTTCTTATAGAAACCAAACAGAATTAAGGTAATTACAAGCCAGATAAGAAGCAGTAAATACTTGTGATAAGAACTGTTTTTTAGCCTTATTGATTTAAATAAACTATATACTAAAAAGGCTACAGATAAAATTGCTATAAGATAAATACCTAGCCCCCATAGTTCCAGAATCTTACTGGAATACTTCTCCAAATCTTCCACTCTAGGAAAGGTAAAAATAAGTCTTCCAAAAAGCCTAAAAAATACATCATTTACAATGGCAAAGTATCTCTCATTACCGCCTGTGTCACCAGAGGTTGTAATAAATCTCCAAATACTCCAGAGATTTGGAAAACCATGCCTTACTTCAAACAATAAAAATGGTGACCACCCAATTATAATTCCAAGCAAAAAATATACATATTGTGTGACAGTTTGGGATAGTGCATGCATCTTTTTTTTATTATCTATGAACGCTGTAGCCAAAATATAAAAACCCACCACAACTCCTAAAAATGTAGCTAGATAATGAAGTTGCAGCAGTATTCCAAATAAAAATCCGGAGAATACAAAAAGTTTCCATGATTTTTTAAAAACAGCTTTATAAAGCATGTAAAACATGAGGAGTGCGAAAAATGGAACCACATTTGGATTCCATGATGACCGAGAATATAAAATGACTAATGGTGAAATTGCATATAAAAGGCTTACTACAATTGCCGCACTGTATGAAAAAAAATCTTTAGCAATTATATATATGAGTAAAGCTGTTGCAACTCCAACTAGAGCTACCATGACAGCGGGCCCTACAGGATTAAAGTTGAAAAGTAAAAGAAACGGCGCCATAAAGTAATAATAGATTGGGCCTAAGAAAAATCCCCCAACTGAGGCTGTTGGACCCAGGAGTGTCAACCCCTCAGATCCAGCTTGTAGGTTACCTGACAAAAGTGCAGCAAATCCATCCAAAATGTGTTTTACAACAAGCACATCGCGTCCTTCATCACCTAAAAATGTAAGATACTCATCTATTCTAGATATACGTAAAAAAGCGGCCAGTATTAAAATAAAAACAATCGGAGCATTTTTTATGACTAATAATCTTTTGAAGTATTTAGACATAAGAAGAAGGTATTACTCTTTCCAGATAAACTTATTATAAATTGTAAAATTCCAAACCATTAAAAAGCTTGTTCCGATAGCAAAGTATATTAGATAGTATTCTCGCCCAAAATACTTCTCGCCTAAAAATATTGTACCATTTTGAAAAATCCATACTCCTATGTTGGATGTTAAGAAAAATTGTAACATTTTTGAAAAGTATGCTCCTTTTGTCTTGGTTTTTTTATTTCCAAATGTCCACAAATTATTAAGGTTATAGTTTGAAAATATTGCCAACTGCGCACCCACTGTATTTGCAAAAACGAGGCTTATATTAGTGTAATTTGCAAGAATTGTATACGTGGTAAGGTTTATAAAAAGACCTGAAAAACCAACTACAAAAAATTTACCAAATCTACCAAAAGCCACTTCACGAATCCTCGTTGCTATAACAAATTTCAAAACGTCAAAAATATATCCCAATGGTGCAATCTTTGATTTACCCAATGTCCTATCAGTAAAGTGAAATGGAACCTCCCCAATTTTAAACTTATCTCTTACAGCTTTATGTAAAAATGAAATTTGAAAAATGTACCCGTTATAGTTTGCCAACTCAGCCTTCTCTTTTAAAAATACTTCCTTTTTTAACGCTCTATACCCTCCTGTCCAATCGTGAACAGAAAATTTTGTAAATACAGTTCTTACAAATAAATTTGCACAAATGGAAAACAACTTTCTTTGCAGCGGCCAATTTTTTGGAATGGATCCACCATCACTATACCTAGTACCAATTACTATATCGCATCCGTCGTCTAATTTTTGGAGAAATTGAGGAATTTTTGTGGGATCGTGTTGCCCATCAGCATCCATTTCAAATAATACATCCGCACCCATTTTATCAATTGCGTGGGACATACCTCTAATATAGGCCGCTCCTAAGCCTTTTTTAGGCCCTGATGACAACTCAATATTTTTATATTTTTTGGAAAGTTTTTGAACTATTTCTGCAGTACCGTCAGGAGATAAATCATCCGCGACCAGAATCTTCATCTCATACGTTTTAATTTTGGGAAACACTTCATCTTCTAAAAGAAGTATTACAGATTCTATATTTTCCTTCTCATTATACGTGGGAAGAACGATTACAGCGGTTTTCTTTGTCATAGAATAAATTCTAAATGCAGTCCTTACAATTATACCATTTTTTGATTGAAAAAAGAGAACAAAGGGGCTTAGTGATTGTTTTTCTTTTCAAGTTCTATGTCTGATTTTACCATCATAGAAACAAGCTCATTAAAGCTTGTTTTAGGCTCCCAACCTAGAACATTTTTTGCTTTTGAATAATCACCAATAAGTGCGTCTACCTCTGCTGGACGCAAAAATTTAGGATCGTTTGCCTCTATATAATCCTGCCAATTTTCAATCCCTACTATTTTAAATGCTTCACGAACAAACTCTTCTATGCTATGTGTCTGCCCAGTGGCAATAACATAATCATCGGGTGAATCCTGCTGCAGCATCATCCACATAGCCTCTACATAATCCCCTGCAAATCCCCAATCACGCTTACTGTCTAGGTTACCCAACACTATTTTCTGTTGCTTTCCTAAAGAAATTCTTGCAACCGCATTTGAAATTTTACGTGTTACAAATTCAATTCCACGACGGGGTGACTCGTGATTGAAAAGTATTCCGGAACATGCAAACATATCGTAACTTTCTCGGTAATTAAGTGTTATATAGTGTCCGTACACTTTTGCAACACCGTATGGGGATCTAGGGTAAAATCGTGTTGTTTCTTTTTGTGGAACTTCAGTTACTTTCCCAAACATTTCAGAAGAGGACGCTTGGTAAAATTTGATCTTGTGATTCACGGTTCTTAATGCCTCAAGCATTCTGGTAACACCTAACGCCGTGTATTCCCCGGTCAAAACAGCTTGATTCCATGATGTTTTTACAAAACTCTGTGCTGCTAAATTATATACCTCATCTGGATTTGACTCTTTTACAGCATCGTCCAAAGATTTTTGATCTAAAAGATCTCCGGAAATAAGTTCTACTTGATCTACAATATGACGAATGTTTTCCGTATTGGGAGTACTTAGGCGTCTAACAAGACCATAAACTTCATAGTCTTTTTTAAGTAAAAATTCTGCAAGATAAGATCCATCTTGTCCGGTAATTCCAGTGATAAGTGCTCTCTTTTTCATTAATTAGATCCCTTCCTTTTTTCGTAAACTCTAAAAGTAAGTACGCGTTTCTTTGCCATTTTAATATAACTTTAAAATCTTAAACCAGTTGCCTCCAATAATCAAGTGTATCTTTCAGCGTTTTTAACAATTCAATTTCAGGCTTCCACCCTAAGGATTCAATTTTATGATTATTAGATCTAATATCTGGAGTGTCACTTGGGCGAAGCTTTGAAGGATCTATTTCGATATCTATTTTTTTTGAAGAACTTGAAAGAAGCATATCCAAAATTTCAGCTATTTTGTGAGATTTACCTGACCCAATATTGTAAACTTCTCCGCCTACGCCAACATTAGCCAACACTTCGTAAGCCTTTACCATATCGCGTACATCAGTAAAGTCCCGTTTTGCTTCTAAATTTCCAACCTTTATGGTTCCTGTTCCTTTTTTCTCAATTTCTGCAATCTGCTTTGCAAATGAAGCCACAACAAACTGCTCCGTTTGACGAGGGCCTATATGATTAAACGGTCTGATTCTTATAATATCCATACCGTAAGACAAGTAATACTGGAGCCCTAAATAATCCTGGGCAATTTTTGAAACGGCATATGGGCTTCCGGGACGAAGCTCTGTCTTCTCTGAAATGGGCAAATCGCGTTCGGAAATAAGCCCGTATACCTCCGCGGAAGAAGTAATTAAAACACGGGGTGAAACATTTGATTTCCGAATTGCTTCGAATAAATTTATTTGAGCTGCAATGTTATTGGTAAAAACCTTTGACGGTTCTTTAAAACTTTCTGCCGGAGAAGTTAACGCTGCTAAATGGAATACTACATCTGGTGAAAAATTCTGTACGCTTTTTTCTATTTCTGATAGCTCAAGAAGGTTAACACGGTCAAGCTGCAAATCATGTTTTATGTGATCCAAGTTTTTGACATTTTCAGATATATAAGTGCCGCCTACCTGATATCCTTTTTGCAAAAGAAGTTCTGCCAAAAAACTACCAGCAAATCCTGAAATTCCAGTTATATATGCCTTTTTCATCTATCTTCCAACGCCAAAAAAATTAAATCCAATTTCTTTTAATTCATTTGTATCATAAATATTCCTTGCATCAACTAAATTTAAAGACTTCATGAAAGAAGCAAGTTTTTTTAAATCTAATTCTTTAAACTCGTTCCATTCCGTTAACAAAACCACACAATCAGCACCTTCTGCTACTTCGTAGGCATTTTTTTTATAGTCAATATCAGGCATAATTTTAACTGCATTTTCCATTGCTTGCGGATCATATGCCGTAACTTGGGCCCCTTCATTTTTGAGCAAATGAGTAATGGTAATTGAAGACGCATCTCTCATATCATCAGTATCAGGCTTAAATGCTAAACCTAGCAGTCCAACCCTTTTACCCCTGAGGTCTCCAGTTAATTTTTTTATTTTTTTGACAATATCCCGTTTTGCATAGTCATTTATTTTTTCTACTTCATCAAGCAGTGCAAAATTATAGTCATAGTTTTTTGCAATCGCCAAAAGTGCTTTTACATCTTTTGGAAAACAACTTCCGCCATATCCAGCTCCGGCCTGTAAAAATGCCGAACTAATTCGCTTGTCCAGTCCTATACCCTTCAAAACTGCAGGACCATCAGCCCCACACAATTCTGAAAGCTTTGCAATTGCGTTAGCATAAGATATTTTAGTGGCCAAGAAAGAGTTTGAGGCATATTTTATAAGCTCTGCGGTTTCAAGGTTTGTTAAAACAAGCTCACCTCCTAATGGTTTATGTATTTCGGCAAGTAAATCCTGCGCCTTCTTGTTTTCACTTCCTATTACAACCCTATCTGGATGCAGAGTGTCAGAAATTGCAGTTCCTTCTCTTAAAAACTCCGGCACTGAGGCAATATCAAATTCCACGGCACTACTTTTATTTTCTTCTATGATTTGTTTAATTCTTTTGTTTGTGCCTGGTGGAACAGTGCTTTTTGTAGCAATAACCGTGTAGCCAGACAGATTTTGTGCTACTTTTTGTGCAACATCAAACACAGTGGACAACTCTGCGTCGCCTGTTTTTTGTGGTGGTGTACCTACGGCAATAAACACTATTTCAGATTCTGAAATTGCAGGTTGATAATCAAGAGTAAAAATAAGCCTTCCCGCCTCTACGTTTCTTAAAACTATTTCGTCAAGTCCTGGCTCATAAATAGGGAGTATTCCTTTTTTTAAATTTTCAATTTTTTCCGGAGTTCTTCCAATGACATATACAGTGTTTCCTAAATCGGCAAAAACAGCCGCTGTTACTAGCCCTACATATCCATGTCCAATAAATGTTGTTTTCATGTAATTAAAATTCTGAAACTAAGCTTAAGCCCTCTTCAAATGTTTTTAAAGGAACTTGTAAGGTTTTTATTTTACCATTATTGAGGTACAGATTTAAAGGCCTTGCTGCTTTATTCTTAAAATATTCATCTCTAGTTGTCTTTGATACCAGAGATAATGGTGCTCCAACTTTTTTTGCTAGTATTAAGGCGATATCATAAGGCGACAATGGAGTTTGACCAACCATGTGATACAAACCAGATGCATTCTTGGCCATACCTACGCGAATTCCTTGTGCTATATCGTCAATAAAAGTAGGACAAATTATATGATCTGACACTCCTCTTATTTCTTTTCCTTCTTTAAGTCTTCCACCAATAATCCGTACAAAATCTTTTTTGTCTGCACTAGATACACCATATGGATATGCAATTCTCAAAATAAGATAGGACGCTCCTGAATTTTTGATAGCATTTTCACCCTGAAATTTTGTTTCCCCGTACCAATTTAATGGATTTGGAATATCTTCTTCCGTATATGACTCTCCTACGGATTTAGTTCCATCAAAAACAAAATCTGTTGATATATATATAATTTTTTTATTATGTTGTCGGCAAAGTTCGGCAATATTCTTGGTTGCCTCAACATTTACTCTCCATGCCTCTCCCAATTCTCCTTCCTGTCTGTCAGTCTCACATCCATCCACATCTGCCTTGGCCGCTAAATGCAGTACCCAATCACCATCAAACTTTGAAATCGTCTTCTCTACTGACGCTTTGTTTGAAATATCAACCCCAGTGCTTCTGGAAATTGAGGTAAATTCAAAATCAGAAAGTAATTCCGTGATCCGGCTACCCAAAAGTCCTGTTAAGCCGGTTCCTAATATTTTTTGCATGGGATATAAGTTGAAGAGCTATTTCTCAGTTTTATACTGGTTTTCGTAATATTTATCAAATTCGGCATTTTTTAAAGCCTTCCACCAGTCTCTATTATCTTTGTACCATAAGACTGTTTTTTCAAGCCACGTATCAAAATCAAATTCAGGCTTCCATCCCAACTCGCGGTTAATTTTACCCCAATCAATTGCATATCTCCTATCATGGCCCGGCCTATCTTTCACAAACTCTATCATACTTTCATCCTGACCCAGCAACATAAGAATTTTTTTAACAATTGAGATATTATTTATTTCGTCAGTAGAGCCCAAGCCGCCTACACAATATGTTTCGCCAATTATCCCATTCATCAAAACTGCTTCAATAGCACGACAATGATCTGCTACGTGCAGCCAATCACGGACATATAATCCATCACCATATACAGGTACTTTTTTATCATCCAATATATTTGTTATTGCTAAAGGAATTAGCTTTTCAGGAAATTGAAATGGTCCAAAATTATTAGAACAATTAGTAATTGTTATAGGGAGATTATACGTGTGATAATATGCACGGACTAAATGATCAGATGATGCCTTCGTAGCAGAATACGGGCTGCGCGGATCATAAGACGTTGCTTCAGAAAATTTCTCAGTTGAGCTTAACTCCAGTGACCCAAATACCTCATCTGTTGAAATGTGATGAAAATGTTTTATCTTTTTTTCAACTGCAGCATCAAGCAAAACTTGCGTTCCGCCTACGTTTGTTTCCACGAATTGAGAAGGGGAATGAATTGATCTATCAACATGAGACTCTGCTGCAAAATGAACTACCGTATCTACCCCATCCATTACGTCCTTTACCAAATTTACATCGCAAATATCTCCTTTTATAAATTTGTAACGAGGATCATATTCTACAGATTTTAAATTTGCAGGATTACCAGCATATGTTAATTTATCAAGATTTATAATCAAATCATTTTTGTGGTGTGACAACCAATATAAAATAAAGTTGCTTCCTATAAATCCTGCGCCACCTGTTACTAAAATTTTCATAATAAATTAATCTGCCCACTGACTCTTACACACGGATTTGCGGTACTCGCCATTCTGGCTTCGTTCCTAGAATCCTGCGCCACCTGTTACTAAAATTTTCATACTGTTTTCCAATTCATTACCGGAAGTGGAAACGGTTTTTCTAAATATTTTTTAAATAGATGAATACTTTCTAAATGATCAAATGCACAATCATTTTCATTTGGTAGATTATCTAAAGATATCCAGTCAATACTTTCGACTTCATTATTATCTATTTTTTGTCCTCCTGTCAAATCAATGATATATTTAAATTCTACATTTTGTCTGTCTTCTTTGGGCCTTTGAGGAGTATCAATAACCTGGAATAATGACGTTATCTTGCCTTCATACCCAGTCTCTTCTTTTAATTCTCGCAATGCAGCTTCTGTTGTAGTCTCATCGCGGTCCAGAAATCCACCTGGAAGTGCATACTTACCCCCATTTGTTAGATGCTTTGCGCGTTTTACCATGAGCACTTCTTTGTTCACGTTGATAACGATAGCACCCACAGTAACATGACGAAATGATACCTTAGCATTATTTTCAAGAATACATTGTATCATTGTGTTTATGCGGACTTATCTTTTTTCCTTGCTTCCATGAAGTTACTTACTCTCAGTAGACTATCAAATGTTCCAGCGTCTTCCCACATACCTTCAATAATTCTCACATCCAGCTCTCCTTTTTCTAAGTACTTATTGTGTAAATCAACAATTTCAATTTCACCTCTTTCAGATGGTTGCAGTTCTTTAGCAAACTTAATAACTCTGTTGTCGTAAATATAAATACCAACTGCTGCGAAATTGCTTTTTGGATGTTCGGGTTTTTCAACAATTGACAAAACTTTAAATTTTTCATCAAACTCAACAACTCCAAATCGCTCCGGATCATGAACTTCTTTTGCAAATATACGGGCTCCTTGTTTAAATTCTTGAATATCTGATGCAAAATCATGCTCAAAAATATTGTCTCCTAAAATCATAGTTACAGGATCAGAACCTATAAAATTTTCACCTACTATAAACGCGTCAGCTAATCCTTTGGGCTCTTCCTGAACCTCATAGGAAAATTTTAAACCAAGATCTTTTCCTGATCCTAAAAGATTTAAAAAATGGCCTGCATATTGGGGGGCTACTATAATAAGCATTTCCTTAATTCCTGCGCGAGCAAGAGTCTCAATTGGATAAAAAATCATAGGCTTATCGTACACCGGTAGGAGCTGTTTTGAAGTGATTTTAGTTAAGGGACGCAGACGTGTTGCGGATCCGCCAGCAAGAATAATTCCTTTCATGTTTTACAGAATGCTACTTTTCAGAAATATAAAAAGCGATACTACAAGTATGCTTATTAATATGTATTCTAGCACAATTTTTGGATGTATGTTATGATCTATCTTGTGATGCATTAGTCCCATAGTGCTGTAAAGCACCACTATAACCGCAAGTCCCACAATTTGTTGATTAAACGTATTCAAGCTGTATGTCACAAAAAATCCTAAACCTAAAATTGTGGCCTCAATAAGATAATAACTTATATGGCTTTTTCTCACAGAACACCTCCTGTTTTCTCAAGGAATATAAAAACTAAAAATAAGGTAAGAATAATGATGTGATCTAAGTTATGACCCAAAATGCGTGGAAGTTTTTTCTTTTCCACAATAACTAAATCCAGTATTAAAACGGTAATTATAAAGAACAAGAAAATAACGCTTAGTGATCTGGTGGTTGTAGGAGCATTTATAAACGGCTTTGAAACAGAATCTAGCGGGGCTGTACTCTCCTGCTCGGATTTCACAGCAACAGCGGGCGCTTCTTGCGCCACTTGTTGAAATGGGGTACTGATGTTGTTACCCTGCTCCGACCCCAATGGTGTACCTAACAATTGCACAACTACTACGGTATTTTCTCCGTTTAGGATCCCTTCTTGAACTGAAAAACCTATATCCCTATATTTTGAAGATAATAAGTTTTCCCTATGTGTTGGTGAATTCATCCATGCATCTGCTACTTCAGACGAATCCGTAAAGCCTTTAGCTAAATTCTCACCAGCATATAAATATTCATATCCAGCAGACTTAATAAACGACCAGGGTGTTGTTCCATCCGGTGCAAAGTGTGCCCAGTAGTTTTTCTCAAACATGTAATTAGATTTCTGAGAAGCTGCCTGACTTAAGGCTGAACTCAGCCTCAATGGCTCAACTCCACGCATCACACGCTGTTTATTTGTTTCTTCAAGCAGCTGAGCTTCGTTAATGGAATAAGAAATCCCCAAAACCTGTGGGTAAGATTTTTTTACTAATATTACTCCGCAAGAAAGCGACAAAAAACCTATTACAAATACAATTAAGAAACTGTGATGTAATATTTTTGCTCTGAAGTTATTGGTTTGATGGGGTAGTAATAAATGCTTAAGATAATTCACAACACTACTATCTTATGCACAAACAATAATAAAGAACAAGAACTAGTATTCAGGTATTACAATTTTTCCTAAAAGGTTACCATTCACAGGAATGCTGGTTCCAAATGAAAGGGCGTTGGCAATTGCTGCACCCACCCGCAAACCCGTAAAAGAACCGGGGCCCGTATTCACCTGTATATCATGTATATCTTCAAGTTTTATTTGCTTCTGTTTAAGAATTTTTTCAATCAGCTCTAATACATTTTGGTCACCCGGTGATTTTCTTTTTTCAACAAGCATGTATGGCTTATTGTCCATTACAAGTTCTACTGTTGTGCTTAAATTATCTGATGTGTCAATTTTAAATATGTTCATAATTTTTAAAGATTTTTTATTTCAACTGCCCCACTCCTAACAACTTTCCATGACTTACTAACTGTATCGATAATAGTTGATTCTTTTTTATATGTACATTCCCCAGCCAATACAAAATCCGCCTGATCTAGTATGTCTTTTTCTACTTCTTCCAATCTATAGGGAGTTTTATTTCCTGAGATGTTAGCTGATGGCGCAACTATAGGTACCCCAATATTTTTTATTATCTCAAGAAGCGCTTCGTGTCTGGGAATTCTTACGGCAAGTGTGTTTTCATTTGCCCTCACCACCCCGGGAACAAAATCTGTATCACAAGGAAGAATCAGGGTTACTCCTCCGGGCCAATAATCTTTTACAAACTCTTTCACACGAGAATTCAGAACAACATATTTTTCAGCCATTTCCATACTGTTTGCCAAAATAAGCAAAGGCTTAGATTCTACACGATTCCTAATCTTAAAAATTTTTTCAACAGAATCTGGATTATCCATCCTGCATCCAATTCCATATGCAGTGTCTGTTGGAAATACTACTATATTGCCGGACTTAAATTCTTTAACAGCATGTTTTATGTCAATTTTATTCATATCTGGCTATATTAATTGTTCGAGTATTATCTTTGTTCAGTAAAATTTTTACATCAATTCTTTTTTTGGGCATGAAGCCATATATATTCTCTGGCCATTCAATAAGCTTCACAAAAGCACTTTCTATAATTTCACTAAACCCTAACGCTTTTATTTGTTCATTACTTTCTATCCTATACAAATCTATGTGGTACAGATTCTTATGCTCTCTTATAATTGTAAATGTGGGTGAAATAATTCTGTTTTTTATAGTAAGACCACGCGCAACCCCTTTGACAAATGTTGTTTTCCCAAATCCTAAATCACCGTAGAGTAGTACAATGTCTCCTTTTTTTAACTCTTTTGCAAGATTATATCCTGCGTCTTTAGTATCTTTTTCTGATTTAGAATGTATTGTTTTTTTCATATATCAAATTCTTTTTGTTTTTTCCATTCGCGAAAAAGTAGTATAACACATCCTGTAATAATTACAGAGATACCTAAAAGAAAAAAAGGTGACGGCAATACAAATTTGCCTGAAGTTTCTACTTCTGCTGTAGGAGTTGGCTTCTTTAAATCATCGTTTTTGCTCTGCATCCCAAGCACCTCTCTTGTAATTTTTCCAGTCGGCTCAAGGGCTATGGCTTTTATAACGGCATTTGTGGGAATCGGCGTAAATGTAGGTACATTTGTAGGGATAGGTGACGGGATACTAGTTGGAGCGGGCGTTGAGGTTGGATTGGGTGTTACTGTTGGACTAGGATATGATAGCGAGATATCAACTGTGTTTGTTGACCAATTTACTGGTGATAAATTCCCACTTGATGTTATATAATAATAGCCTAGTTTTAACTTATAACTTCCGTTTCCTTTATATCCTGTGTCTTGCACATCATTCTTGACAATTAGATTAAAATCCCACTCATTCATTTTAATTAATCTTTGGGACTGAGCGGACACACTATTTTTAATCCAATCATTATTGTACTTCGTAAAACCAAAATAATTAGCTGTCCCTTCTTGAAAAAATGCACCTTTTATATATACTTGCTCGTCCTTAGTAAATCCTGACACAGAGGCGGTTAAAACTAGTTCTTCATCACTAAATAAAGAACTTTTATTAGCAGTTATGGAGATATCGCGAGCAAAAATAAGTGAAGGATAAAAAGAAATAAATACAAAGGAAGCAAACAGAATTAGAAACACCCTCATACACATTATTTAGCGTACTACAATACTATTGTAAATGCCAATAGAGTGTCATCTTCCCATTTGCGTGAAAAAGAAATACACCATTTGCACCATCACCTGTACAATTTCTACAAAAGTACGCTTTTCCATCGTCAACAGCTTTTATTAAAATGATAGTGTTGTTGTACATATCAAATGCTGGATGTGGCCTACCTTTATAATACACATCGCTATAACATGTTTGTCCATAACCTTGTGATATACGAAGATCTCCAGTATCAAGCGGCCAAGAAACCCCCCCACTTCCCGTGTTTGACATTCCGGAAGGGTCTCCTAAACACCCAGTTTTCCAGTTGACCGATTTGTTCTCTAGCACATTAGCTGGATTTTCATGACCGGCATAATAATTATAATCTGAAAGAGATGTAAGATTATAAACACCAAAATGTAAATGTGCCCCAAATGAATAACCAGTATTTCCCATTAACCCAATTAATTCTCCTCGTTTTACATCCCGTGGTTCAGTTGAAATAAGAACTTGTGCTGCTTTTTGGATCTGCTGCAGCTCCCGCATAGCGTCGGAAAGTCTCTTTTGGTATTCACGCTCTGAATTCTTGGTTACAGAAAGCAGCTCATCCTTTAGCTTTTTTTCTTGCTCTAATTTTGTACCATAACCTTCTAACTCAGCACGCACAGTTTCTTCCTCTGCTTGTTTATCTTCAAGTAATGTTTTTTCCCGTTCATAATTTTCTTTAGATTGTTGGGCAGCATAAATCGTTTTCTTATCATATGCCTGAACTACTCGTAGATAGGTAAGACGAGTTAAAAAATTGGAAATGTTATCTGACGTTAGAAAAACTTGCCATGGATCAATACGTCCCACCTGATAGGTGGCATTTATGCGGCCAATAAGCGCCTTTGCTGAAACTGATATGTCTTGCTCCAAACCTCCAATTCTATTTTGAGCTGCTTCAATATTATCAGTGATCTCTAATAAACGCTCCCGTGCCTCATCAATTTTTAATTCTGTTAATTTTATCTGATTATCCATTATCTGGATTTGGGAGTTTAGAGTCTTTGCCTGCCCCTGCAGCTCAACTACTTTGGTTTGATACTCATTAATCTGACTTTGTAGGCTGTTTAGCTTTGAATTATCTACTCCTTGTGTGGGTGTAGGGGTAGGTGTTCCGGTTTGCTCCTGTGCATACACAATACCAGCGCTTTGTCGTATAACAAAGGTTAGAAGAATAATAAAGAAGATTGCATACAAAAATTTTTTCATTACTTAAGGTAGCGCAAAACTGCCATGAAACTTGCAAATGCACCTAGCATACATGCGACAATAAGCTGTACTCCCAAAACTTCCAAAACTAAAATATACGAAATAGGGAATACTGGCATCCCCTGGAGAAAAGAAGAGATTTGCGGAGTCAAAAAAACTAGTATTCCATATGAAAATGCCCATCCTAAGAGTGCTCCCGTAAATCCATAGAACATTCCTTCAAGTAAAAACGGAGTTCTTATAAACCAATTTGAAGCTCCTATAAGCTTCATTATTTCAATTTCCTCACGCCTAATCGTAATCTTAATTCCAATTATCGTAAGTATTACAAAGATAGATACTACAATAAGAATCGAAATAATGCCAACTCCTGCAATACGCAAACCATTTGTCCAGGCAATAAGCTTATCTACTATATCTTGTTGGTATACAATCTCTTCAACGCTGGGAGCATCTTTCACAATAGGGACGAGTGAGGAAAGGTCTTCCGCTTGTAAGGTTTGGATTTCAAGAGATGCTGGAAGCACTTCAGCTGTAACAAGATCTAGTAAAATGGGATCATTTTTATTTTGCTGTTGATAAATCTGCAACGCTTCCTCTTTTGAAATATACTTAACTGACACAGTTTTTTGTGTCTGCTCAAGTTGGGATCTTAAAGCAACAATATCCTCAGAGGTTGCTATATCTGTAAAAAACACGGTTAATTGGGGACGAGATTCTAAATAATCTATGAGACGAACAGAAATTATTGTCAGAAACGCAAAACATGTTATAACAAAAAAAGTAAGCGTCATAATGAGCAATGCCGAAATTGCTTGATATGGCGAGCGTCTTATATATTTGGCAACAGTTTTAAGATACATATTATTTTTCCTTTTCTTCTTTTTTTTGCTCTTCTTTTTCTTCTTTCTTACTTTCTGATTTTTCAGAATGCTTTGTGTCTTCTTCTTTTGGTTGTGCATGAGGCTTTTCTTGCTTTTTATTTTTATCCTCCACAAGTTTTCCGTTTTCTAATTTTATCACCCTATCGGACACACCTATAAGTCCTTCATTGTGTGTTGCCATAAAAATGGTGGTTCCCTTTTTATTTATTGCTTTTAACAAGTCCACAATTTGTTGGGATGTTTTTATATCTAAGTTACCGGTAGGTTCATCTGCTAACAATATCTCAGGTCTAAAAACAAGTGCTCGAGCAATGGCTACCCGTTGCCTCTCTCCTCCTGAAAGCTGAATAGGAAATTTATCAGCGCTTTCTGCAAGCCCTACTTCAGTTAAGGCTTCTGCTGCTCGTGCGTGCGCCTCTTTTTCCTTTACTCCTGAAAACAAAAGCGGCAACATAACGTTTTCAGATACAGTTCTATCAAATAAAAGTTTTAAATCCTGGAAAATAACTCCCACCTTACGTCTTAAAACAGGTACTTTTTTACGGGGTAGCTTTACTATATCCCATTCGCCCAGCATGATGTTACCATCAGTTGGCACAAGATCCCTTATGATAAGCCTAAAAATAGTTGTTTTTCCTGAACCCGTAGGACCTATTAGATAGGCAAATTCGCCCTGAGGAATAGTAAATGAAACACTTTCCAGTGCTCCATAGTCATTACCGTACTTTTTTGATACTTCATGAAACAAAATCATGGAATTTTTTTATAAAACTTGAAAAAGGGAAATTAAAGGATTTGCGCGCGTCCAACATCCATTAACCATCCCGCTGTCTGGGCGGTGTTTGTTTGACCCCACACCTTAATTTTTTTTCCTACTAACTGATTTAAATCCAAAACGGATGAGGTTATATACACATTCTGAGATTCTCCACCAGGTCGCTCCAAGCGATGAGATCCCTCACCCTCAATCCCACCCTCGCGTAATATCCCTTCGGCTGAATCCTTGAATGCTTTTTCGTCCTGAGAGCCGAAAACACTTCCCTTTGGGAGGTTTGCAAGCTTTGTGGTGTCTGTTACGGTAGTTACGTCTGACTTTTTAGGAGCCAAAAGAAATCCCGTTCCAATTCCTAGAATAATAATTCCAATAAATATAAGTACCGCTTGTTTGCTCATAATCTTACCCTCATTACCAGGTTGTTCTAGCGTTTGCGCAGGTTTCCCGTCAAATGCACGAACAACAGGCTGTTCCTGTTCCATAGATTAAGTAAAACATATTTGAAGTGTTTTTACAACCCTTCTAGCTTTGCTTTTCAATCCTATACTCCACTTCATCTAATAGTGTTCCGGATAAACTTTCTTGCTTATATTCTTTATGAACTTTGCCTCCTAAGGATTCAGCGATCTTCCTGCTTGCTATATTTTCTCTATCTGCAGGATATATAAAATAATCAAACTCTAAATTATCTTCAGCCCATTTTTTAATCCCTGCAATAGCCTCCTGTCCATATTTGTGTCCATGAGCATCTTTTTTGATCCAAATACCAAACTCCAACACACGCGTATTTAGATGATGAAGACCAGAACCTCCAAGAAACTCTTTTGTATTTTTATCAAGTATTGTAATAACAATCTCTTCGCCCTTTTTCATTCTTTCCGTCCTGTCCAGAATATACGCCATGGTTTCTTCAATTTTTTCTGGTGACTTGGGATACATGAAACGAGTGATTTCAGGAGTAAATTCTTTAAAAATCTCTTGTGAGTACTTAACTGAGATTGGAACAAGAAGTAATCTTTCGGTTTCAATAGTAACATTCAAAATATCCATACCTATGATGTTTTGAGTTCGGCTTCGATGAATATATCAATGTCTCCATCCAATACGGCTGATGTGTTTCCGGTTTCAATACCAGTTCTTGTATCTTTCACTAATTGATATGGGTGAAGCACATAATTCCTAATTTGATTTCCCCATGATGGCGCAATGTAGACACCTTTCATATCTTTCTCTGCCTTTGCCCGGTCCTCTTCTTGCTTTACCCATAACCGCGCTTTCAGCATTTTTAGGGCATTCTCGCGGTTTTGGTTTTGATACCGCTCCTGAGAGCATGTGACAATAATCCCTGACGGCTTATGCGTTAACCGCACTGCAGTAGACACTTTATTTACGTTTTGCCCACCATGCCCTCCACTTCTAAAAAAGTCCCACTCCAAATCATCGTCCTTAATCTCAAGTCCCTCAACCTTTTCTATTTGAGGCAGCACTTCAATTAGCGCAAATGATGTTTGTCGTAAATTTGCAGAATTAAACGGAGATAGTCTAACAAGCCTGTGCACACCCTGCTCGCCTTTTAAGTATCCATACGCAAAATCTCCTTTAATTTCAAATGCCACTTTTTTAATTCCTGCCTCCTCACCAGTTGCCAGATCTATCTCCTCAGTCTTCCATCCACGCCTCTCACAGTAGCGAACATACAATCTATACAACATCTGTGTCCAATCCATAGCATCCACTCCGCCCTGACCCGCTGAGATGGTCATAATGACATTCTGTTTATCATGAGGACCTGCCAGATATAAATACAACTCTAAATCCTTTATAAAGTGTTCTAATTCAGAAAAATGCCCTAAGTCTAATAATTCTTTTAACCTTCTTGCAGATTCCAATTCTTTTTGAAGATTACCCATTTCCTTCATCAAAGAGGTAGCATTTTGGGTATCTTTCCAAAAGTCAGGACTCATACTCTCTGTTTCTATTTTTTTGAGTTCTATTTCTTTTTCAGGAAGATTTAACTTTTGAAGAATAATCTCTGCGCGTTCTTTTAATTCAGTGTTGTTCATAAAGCTATTATACAATGTAAATACATATTCGTCACTTCAAACCGTGAAAGCTTGGAGGAATGAGATTTTGAACGCCCGGAAAGGGGAAAGGTATTCTCCGGCCCTTTCAGTGAAAAATCGAATTCTGAAATGCATGAACGGGATGGTGACGAGAGTTTTTGCTCCACTTTTTACGGTTGAAAAGTGGAAGAGTTAGTTTCCACACACCACACTACACAGTGTATCAAGAGGAGTAGTTTCTCCGTCTTTAATTTTTTGGATATCTTGAATTATTTTGGTTAGTATATCTCCTGAATTTGAAGCCTGTTCGGGAGTCAAATTACTTAATTCTTTTTTTGCTGTTTCAAGTAAGTCTTCTGCTGCCTCTTTTGATGGAAGTTTTATGTCCTGCTCCAAGGCAGCTTTTTCCAGCTGTGTCCTAGATCCTAAAACTTGTGAGGTTTTTTCCTGAAGATTTGAAATAAACATAATGGACCCAACTAGTAAAATTACCAATAATGTCAGTCCCAAAATAATTCTCTTACCGCTCCACCTCTCAACCACTTCCCCATCAGTAAATCCTTCATCTTTCTCAATTTTTCGCCTCATGTAATAATTGTATCACGTATTTATAAACGTGATATACTATGCACATGAATCTCAAAAGTCTTCAGGAACGAGTAAAAGAACTAAATGATAAAACAAAGCCCCACTACAAGCTGTATTCCCCTCTTGAAAAAGAGGTATTAACTAAAACGGTAAAACTGAACGAAGAAGTAGGAGAACTTTGCAACGATATCCTGGCAATACTAAAATTACAGAGAAAATCAAAATTAGATAAGTTTAATAAAACTCACATGTATGAAGAGTTTGCAGATGTTATAATTACCACCATCCAGTTGGCAGTAGCAGCAGGAGTGGATATAGACCGTGCGGTTGGAGACAAGCTTAAAAAAATTGAACACAAGTATCTTTCCGACCACGAAAAATCACCCAAGTAATTTTTTGAGTTTTATAAAATCTTCCTCTATTACTTTTTTAAATTTCTGAAATCTAATTGCGGCAGCCGGATGAATTGTTAGGTAATAAGTCCTGTTTCCTTCTCGAATTGTGGTACCATGTGAAGTTAAAGCGGGTATCTTTTTTCCAATTACCGCTGTAATTGCTGTATTTCCTAAGAGCACAATATACTTTGGCTCTATAACATTTAATTGTTTTTCTAAATGAATTCTGCCATGTGTGATGTCTGAAGGTTTGGGAGTTACGTACACAGGCAAATATTTTACGGGACTTGTTATGTACACATCTTCCTCTTTTAATCCTGATGCAATAATCAGACTTCTGAGTAATTTTCCAGACCTGCCTATAAACGGTCTTCCTATTTCAGCTTCTGTTTTTCCAGGCGCTTCTCCAATAAACACTACGTCAGCATCAGCGTTTCCTTCACCTACTACCGCAACACCTACTCTATCTATTTTGCATTCTTCACAGGAAAGGATCTCTTCTGCAATTTCGGAAAGTCTTTCTTTTTTTGTTTTTGCCACAAAACACATTGTAGAATACCTAATCCAACAACACAAGTAAATGTTATAATACTTACAATATTTGCAACCATCCTATACCAAGGTTCTCCAAATCTTGACTCAACAATGTGCTGCCCTTTGGGAACTAAAACTCGCAATCTATAATATTCATCTTTTGCGTAAAGCAAAGTGGCTTTTTTACCATCTATATAAACTTCCCAACCAGGAAAGTATGACGTATTATCCCGAAACTCTGCGTCTTGTGTTAAATTAAGTGAAAACTTGTGATAATTGGATTTCCAAACCTCTCGTGTAAATGTGCCCGAAGTGCTTGCAAACAAGTCTCCTTCAGGTGGTTGCTCAAAAATTCTTGGCGCGTGACGCGGCATATGCTCATCTTTAGAAGTTGTACTGGGCCCGTATGTTAAAGAATTTTCAAAAGGATTATTAAACGATATATATTGATTAACGCGTATTTGGTTTCTGGATGCATACAGTAACAATATAAAAAGAAGTACTGATACTAAAATTTTTAATTTTTTGTTTTTTATTACATATAGCAAATACCCTGCAAAAATTGATGAGGAAATACTAACATACCCGACAAGACGCCAAGGAATTTGTACAAAACGTAATGGTAGAAGTAAGTCCCAAAGAAATTCTGAAAATGGAGAAGCTATAAAAAAACTAAATAGTCCAATACCTAAAAATGTCATAAGAAATATTTTCTTGTTATCTATTTTCTTTTTTAATAATAACAGTACCAAAATTGGAATACTGATCAAAAAAACTAATGAGTGAACAATTCCTAATTGCGGCGACATTTTTCCCGGATTTATACCTTCTTTAAATGGACCAAATCCCCATGGAGAATATATAAGTTCTTGAATGGTAGGAAAGAAATGTTTATAGTCTTCTGTTAATTCAATAAGTTTAGTTTTTTGTGTTTCAAATAAAATTGGTACCCAAAAAAACGAAGTAAGAAGTGTTACAAGAAACCCGACAACAACAAACTTCATAAATATGCTTTTTTTATTTTTTTGATTTTTTAGCAAAAGGAGAAAATATATACATCCAAAAATACTTCCAATAGCTGCCGTAATATTATGTGACAAAAGCAATAACGACCATGCAAATACAACAAATAAATAGCTTCTTTTAGACCTTACAAAACTATCTATACTTACAATAAAAATTATAAAAAATGATAACCCTAACAGCTCTGCAACATCTGCACGCACATACATATTTAAAAATGTATACGGTGCAAATATATAAAAAAATGAAGATACAAAGCCTGATAAAACACCACAGTATCTTTTGACTAAAAAATACACTCCAAATGCACCAATTAAAACAGCTATAAACAATAGTGCCTTAAATGATTCAATAAAAGAAAGCCCAAGAGTGTAAATTGCGTTACCCGTATAGTAAACGAGTGGATAGTTAAAATTAAAAAAAGGATACGATAACCCGTAATTCACGCGTCCTGCAAGACGCACGGGAAATTGACCATCTGACAAGGCTTTATTAAATTCAATTAGCCGAATTACATGTCCCTCTCCATCATGAGAAGTATAGAAAAGTGGATTGAAAAGTTTTTGAGAGGCAAATAACGAAAGACCAATGATAAAAATAAATGGAAATGCAGCAAGCAATAACTTCTTCACCAAGGTATTGTATCAGAATTTATGAAACCGGAGATTTAAGACTTACGTAGTATTCGGGTACTCCTGCTCCGTTAATTAATATTTCACGTAGTAGTTGATTTTCGCCTGTTTCTGAATTCCTTCTAACCATGACTGGAACTTTGTGGTCAGCTTTTGCTGCTTTAATTGTTCCTTAATGGTTGCCTTTAAAGCGCTTTCCTCTTGATCTGTTGGAAGTGCATCTTTATTTTTTTCTATGTATGCATTTACTTCTTTATCAGACACAACAGCGTCTTTTGAAAATAATTTTTCAATCATTTTTTGGATTTTTAATTGATCTTCAAGCTCTGGCCTACTCAATCCTTGCTGGGACAGTGCATCAGATAAGGATCTATTCTGAGCTTTTAATGCACTTTCTATTTTTTTAATTTCAGATGTTACTTCTTCATTTGTAACAGTAATATTCTTTTTTTCCATTTCCTGTAAGATAAGATTTTTTGTGACTAATGACTCAAGCGTCTGCTTCCCGTTTTGTTTTTCAAGCTCTTGTACTACCTGAAGTCTGGAAATAGGCTGACCATTTACAGTTGCTGCAACAAATAAATCTCTGAAGAAATAAATTGCAAATGCTAACAAAAAGATTGCCAAAAGAATAATTCCATTTCTTTTTGTTATATATTGTTTAATTGAAGAATTAGATTTAGTAGATGTTTTTTCAACCACAGGGGACGAAACACTTGTTTTTGAAGTTGTTTTTTTGCGCACTGCCACCTTCTTTGTTGCGTTTTTTGTAGTTCTTGTTGCCATGATTTTGATTATTCTCCCATATTACTTTCCAGAAATCAAGCCTTTTCTTTAATCTTCTTTACATCATTATAAAATTCCTGAATAATTTTGCGAATTCCTACTTTTAATTTCTCTTCTATATCCTGTGTATTTTCTTTTAAGTGTGCCCATAATTCGTCGTGACTTTCTTGATTCAAATGCTTTATAAAAGTTGTTTTGTGTTCTGGAGCTAATTCTGACAACACAATATCTAGTGCAATATAATGCACACCTCCATGTACGTGTTTTTTTAATTCATCTTTTTCAGATTCAGATAAATCCAGTGTGTCCAACTCTGCATGTAAGAATTCTATCTCTAGTAAATGACTGTAAAATTGCTTTTTTATCATAATATTTTTGTATACAATTATGCTTTTATCACAAGCTCAAAAAGTAAGAACCACTCGCTATGCTTCGGAACCTTCCTTTTTTCGCAAGCTCAAAAAGTAACATTGTGATTTCATATTATCTTTGTATTTCTATAGGTCCTAAAGGAATTGTGTCTTCCGGGTCATCCACAAAAAAGTATAACACTGGACCCTTTTGCGCGCCATCTACACGTTCTAAATATTTCATAACTTCAGGAGAACCACCCAAATGTTTTCCCGTAGAGCGCCCTGGACCTGCGTCTCCAATAACTACTACCATAGCTTTCCCATTTTGAGGATTAACAACTAACATTTTTCTGTGCTTAAAAAAAGTTATATATTTGTATACGTTTTCATCAAATCCGGAAGCCAAAAATGTCTGCGTTGCAATATAATACTTTTCGCGGTCAATATCTTCCTTTGTTAAGTCATAACTACTTGGCGCAAAATATCCCCACGCCCCCAATCCAGGAGCCATTCCAGATGAGTAGTACTTTTGAGAATCCTCAGTGTTATCAAAATGTGTTGCCATGTTGTCCCCAGGGTAACGCGCTAGATGCTGCTCTGCACCAATTAAACCATATGATCTATTAAGTTTTATTCCTTCTAATTCCGCTGAAACCGGCATTTTAAAATCTCTGGACAAAATTTCTGCAACATTTTTTTCTTCATCAGTTGATAAAGGGCGAACTTCGTGAGGCAACACCCTCTGTAAATTAGATATAAGAAATCCTGTAGGATTTAAAACGGATGACTCAACTACCATTGATTTATTGTCAACTAATGAGTTTGTGGGTAAAACTGGAAGCGAATTGGTTACCAAGAGGGCCGCTCCCATAACCCCAGCTGAAATCTGAGCTGGATAATTTGTTATAAGGGCTAGGGAATTTTTATGCTTTTCTAGAACACTTGATTTTATGTCTTCGTGCTTTTGAGAAAATTTGGTTTTTAAATCCTGAAATAATGACGAGTCTCCCACAATATTATTCTTCAGTAATATTCAAGAGAAGTCAAGCACGCTTGTTTTTTAAACAATAGAGGTGTAATATGCAGTGGAAGTTATTAAAACAATGGAGACATACACACATCATCCTCTCCTCATGGACAATGAAGGAAGAAATAGACTCCCCGCACTCACTTGGCATTCTGCGTTAGGAAGTAGGTACGCAATAGGAACTGAAGCTGAACTGTTTAGAAGATCTCAAGCCAAATTTTACGAAGGCATAGGAAATATACATAAAAATACAGACAAAAAACCAGCAAATCAGCCTATGCAACCAGGTCCTGAAATCTTAGATAATATTACAGGACCTGCTATAGACATTATTGCGCCTACAGTAATTATAGGAGGCAAAGCAATCACAATAATTGAAGACCATGTGCATCAAGGGGAAACTTCATACACAATGGGGAAATCAACGATTACTTTACAACTTCTAGGAATTACGCCTATTGAAAATGACATACGAAAATCTTTGGGCATACCACCTAACCAAAAAGTTCCATCCAGAATACTTATGGAAAGACTCGAGCAAAAAAGACTAGATGAAAATAATACAATTGATGTTACTCCCAATAAAAGCGGAGGAATCAAATTGCTTGCGGGTGATGTGACATTTGTAAGTTCGGGGCAAAACCACAGACTCGTTGCAGCTGCAACATCTGGAACTAGAGAAGACTTTGCATTTGATATATCCAGAAGCTCTGCAAGAAAATTAATTGACGACTATGACAGGGTTAATCCAGCAATTATGCAGGCGCAAATTTATATTACTGAAATGATACGCTTCGACCCATCTATCTGGGCAGATATTAAAAGACCGTATGAAATTGAAGAGTTTATCTGTATATCTCCCTTAGCTTCAATTCAAAATCCTGCACAATATGGCCGAACTCTTTTCGGGGAAGAAGGAAAAGCCGATTTAACAAAACAGCTTCAGAAAAACCCGTTATACATAGCAGAAGAAATAGGATACTGGAATATTGAATCTACAGTACATAAAGGTCAAGTTGATAATCTTTTTTCTCAAAATCTAACTCAAACACCAAACATACAGTATCTATATTTAAGAGACCCTAAAGACCCAAGTTCTCTTACTCATGCTGCAGATCTACTAAAAAGGAGATATATATCAAAATGAAAAAAATAATTGTAATAGGTGTTAATACGGGACATGACGGCGGCGCAGCAATTGTTGTAAATGGAAAACTTAAGTATGCAATATCTGAAGAAAGACTAAACAGAAAACGCTACTCATCGGGATATCTAAATTCATTTTTTTATTGCTTAAATGCAGCAAAAATTAACATAGGTGAAGTAACAAAAATTGTCTTTAGTTCTTACGGAAAACCTCTCCCATCAGGTTACATGGGAGAGCTAAAAGCATTAGGAATAGAACCAAACAAATTCTTAAATGTAGACCATCATCTTTCCCACGCATATAGCGTATACTTTCTTTCACCTTTTAACGATTCTCTTGTCGTTATTCTTGATGGTGAAGGAAATAATAACACAACAGAAAGTTACTACATTGCTGAAGGACAAAAACTGACTAAAATTGGAGGAAACAACCGCAGGAGAGCGACAGCAAGGGGAATAGGAAGAACATACGAGGCGTTTACGAATTTTATAGGATGGACAGATCAAGATGCAGGGAAAACAATGGGTCTTGCCCCTTATGGAAGACCTTCAAACATTAATAGCAGCTTATATAAAATGCACAAAACAAAAATAGAGAGCAACCTCAAAGAAAAGTATGAACTGGGAGCTGTAAATTATCAACTAAAGGAGGGTCTTGACTTTGGAAGTCCATATTCACTAGGAAAATCTACTAGTGGAAAACGTGTAGCCTCTTTTATCCAGGAACAAACAGAGATTGCGGTTCTAAAACTTATTAAAGAACTCGTAAAAAAGACGGGAAAACGTAATCTTTGTCTGGCAGGAGGGGTTGCGCTTAATTCAAGCATTAATGCCAAGTTGATTCAAAATAAAATTGTTGATGAAATTTTTATACTTCCAGCAGCATCTGATAGGGGTCAACCAATAGGGAATGCGCTATATGGACACCAAGTAATTTCAGGACATATCCCAAAACAAGTATTAAAATCTGATTATCTAGGAAGATCTTATTCAGAAAAGGAAATACTACAAGCTCTAAGCAGAGATCCTTTTGCAAATGTTGCAAAAATAATCCCAAGAAAGAAATTGCTATTTAAAAAAGAAAAAAATATAGCAAAAATAGCCGCGAAGATTCTAGCTGATGGAAAAATACTTGGATGGTTTCAGGGTGGAAGCGAATTTGGGCCAAGGTCTCTAGGACACAGAAGTATTCTTTGTGACCCACGTAATCCAAAAATGAAGCAAATACTGAATAAACGAGTAAAGCACAGAGAAACTTTTAGACCATTTGCTCCAAGTTGCATGTTGGAACACATGAAAGATTATTTTAACTTTCCTGTTCCTTCACCATTTATGTTATATGTTATACCTATTAAAAAAACTGCAAGAAAAAAAATACCATCTGTAACACATGTTGATGGAACAGGAAGACTGCAGACTACAACGGCTGAAGATAATGATATCTTCCATAATTTAATAAAGGAGTTTTATGCTCTAACCACAATACCAGTTATTCTAAATACATCATTTAACGACAATGAACCAATCGTGGAAACACCGGCTGACGCTGTATCAACCTTCTTAAAAACTGACATTGATTATCTTGCCATTGGAGACTACTTAGCCTGGAAGGAGGACATACTATGAGAACTTTTATACATGATGAAAATGATATGCGAAGCTCAATTCTATATTTTGGAAAGCAAATAAATCATGCATTAAATGATATTCAATTCACATCACTCCATGCCCCCAGTACGAGAATCGACTCCGTAATTATTGTTGGAATGGGAAGCTCATTAATTGCTTATAAGCTAATTGAATCTTTATATTCAGAGTATCTCGCAAAACCTACTTTCTGCGTTAATACACCATCTATACCGACCTGGGCAAACAAAAATACTCTAGTAATTTTATCAAGTTATTCAGGTAGCTCTATCGAAACATTGCAATGTGCAAGGGATGCAGTCAAGCAGGGATGCATAACAGTTGGCATTACAACCGGAGGCGAATTAATGAATATACTTAAAAATAAGGCGCATTTCATATATAAACTGGATAAAACATTACTAAATCCATGTCAGCAGCCCAGAATGACTATAGGATTCTCATATGGCATCTATCTCAAGCTGCTGAATAAGCTACAGGTATTGAAGCTACCTAAAGGTACTATCCCCACTACAATTCAAATCATAAATTCACTAAATATAAAAGCGTTAGAAAAACAAGCAGAGAGGTATTCTCAAAAACTTAAACAGCATCATGTGTATGTATTATCTGGTGGCACGCTAACTGGGAATGCTGAATTATTGCAAAAACAGTTAAACTGGAACTCAAAACAATTCTCCTCATTAGCTCTTGTTCCTGAAGCTATGCACCATATTGGAGAAGGAATAAGGAATCCCAAAAAATCACCTACGGCTTTTTGTGTGCTAACCAGTGATCTACTTCAATTGGAAGATTTTAATGATCTTGAAATTTTAAGTAAATACTTATTGCTTAATAATTTACGTCTCGTTAAAATTAAAATTAAAGCAAGCAGCAAATCTGAGCTAATACTAAAAGGGCTTTTTATTTCGTCTTTAATATCTTTTCATCTTTCAATGTTATATAGTCAAAATCCCACCCCTACACCAGCAATTGAATTTTATAAAGAAAACATTAAAAAACAAAAAACCAAAAAGGTGTTGAATATTTATAAAAAAGGTGCAAGAATGAAGATATGATTAAGGCAATTATTTTTGACTTTGCTGGCGTTATCGCAACTGAAAGCTTCATGATATGGCTGTCAGAAAACATTCCAGATTTTAATAATAAAAAACAAATTTATTTAGACCTATCTTATCAGGTAGACAGTGGGAAAATAAGCGCAGCTGAATTCTCACGAATTTTAGGTAAAGATACAGGGAAAAACCCTGAAGACGTTTGGCCTGAGATATTTAGTCTCATTACCATTAACCCCTCTATGATTCAACTACTTAAGAAATTAAGAAAAAATTATAAAATCGGCCTTTTAACAAACCACATAACCGAATGGATTACCCACACAATTACTTCTCATAATCTAGCTGTTTATTTTGATGAAATTGTAATCTCATCGAAAGAAAAAGTAATTAAGCCAGATTCAAAAATCTTCCATATTATGCTTGAAAGGCTAGGAGTGAAGCCATCCGAATCTGTTTTTATAGATGACAGACAGATTAATGTAGAGGGTGCAAATAACATTGGGATGAAAGGACTTCTCTACACAACGGACGAAGCACTCATGAAAGACCTCGCCTCACTAAATGTAAAAATTTAATATAAAAACCATACAGGCATTTTGGGAACAACCAGCTTATTCTCCAATTGGTATAGTGAAATTTTTTATCCGAAGTAAAGAAGTGTACCTAATTAATTAGGGTAATGACATTTCTTATCTGTAAGAAAAAAATGCATCTAGTTAGGATAGTGACATTTTTTATACTTTTTTCCACTTCCGCACCAGCATGGGTCATTGCGGCCTAACTTTTTCTTACTATCTTCATCTGATTTTTTATGAGCTGACTTAACGGGCTTATTACTGGCACTAACTTCTGACTCAGGTGCATTTGTGTGAACATGAACGTGACCCTCTAATTCATCTAATGGTTTTTGAGGAACAGCCTGTATATTTATTTTGTACGCTCTGTGGGCTATACCGTCATCTATCGCATTTAGTAATCGTTCAAACATAGTATACGCTTCATTTTTGTACTCAACTAATGGATCACGCTGACCATACCCTCTCAGACCTATTCCGGTACGCAAATCTTCCATAGCGGTTAAGTGTTCCATCCATACATTATCTATAGATGTCAAAGAAACCATTTTAAGCACATTATTAATAGCTTCTTTTCCAAATTGTTTTTGCCTATTTTCTTCCAGCTGTTTTACAAGTCCTTTTAGAAAATTTACAATCTCAGGTTGTGTTTTAAAATCTCTTACCTGATCTGTTAAGTGTTTTTTAGAATGTTCATCAAAAGGAACGATGGTCATGAAGTCCTCTACTATATTTTCCGCATCATGATCTACTTGCGTAAAGTGAGCTGCCACAACTTTTTCAATTGATTCAGATACTTTTTCCTCAACAAACACAGAATGGTCTTTATCCGCCGCTACCAATTCGCGTCTTATTCCATATACAACTTCACGCTGTTTATTGAGTACATCGTCATACTCCAAAAGATTTTTACGGGATTCGAAATTAAATCCTTCTACTTTTACCTGAGCCTGGCCTATAACTCGTGTTACAAGTGGATGAGTTAATGGCATATCTTCAGGAAAATTAAACCGAGTCATAAGTCCTGCAATTTGATCCCCTCCAAACACACGCATCAAATCATCTTCCAAAGATAATACAAATACTGATCGCCCTGGGTCTCCTTGTCTTCCGGATCTTCCTCGTAGCTGATTATCTATGCGCCTTGAATCATGCTTTTCGGTACCTATTACAAGTAACCCTCCTGCCTGCTTTACTTTCTCATGCTCTTTCTTCCAGTCTTCATACTCATTCTTAAATTTTGCCTGGCCAGCTTTTCCTTGATATTCAATTTCAAAAGAAGATGGTGGTTGTCCTCCCAAAATAATATCAACTCCACGGCCTGCCATATTGGTTGCAACGGTCACAGCACCTAGCCTTCCAGCATCTTTAATAATAAGTGCTTCACGTACGTGATTTTTTGCATTTAGTACTTGGTGCGGAATCTTTTTCTTTTTCAGTGCTTCAGAAATGGCTTCATTTTTGTCAATTGAGGTAGTTCCTACAAGTACCGGCTGTCCGGTTTTGTGCGCTTCTTCAATCTCTTTTACAACAGCGTTAACTTTTGCCGGAGCAGTTTTAAAAATAAGATCTGACTTGTCTATTCTTTCAGTGGGTCTGTGTGTTGGAATAACCACAACATCCAATTTATAGATTTTTTGGAATTCTTCAGCTTCTGTTACAGCTGTACCAGTCATTCCCCCTAGTTTTTTATATAATCTAAAATAATTCTGAAGTGAAACTGTAGCTAATGTCTTTGATTCCTGCTGGATAGTAACGCCTTCTTTTGCCTCAAGTGCTTGATGCAGTCCTTCTGACAAACGTCTTCCTTCCAGTAGACGTCCGGTAAACTCATCAACTAAAATAACTTGACCTTCTCTGACAATATAATCTTTATTGTTATGGAATAAAGTTTGGGCCTTTAATGCAGCCTCTATATGATAAACTGTGTCAAAATCTTTTTCATAGATGTCTTTTACACCATATAACTTTTCTACTTTTGAAATTCCCTGCTCAGTTAAATGAACTGTCCGCAATTTCTCATCCATTTTGTAATCAGTATCTGGACTAATTTTTTCTACAATCTTTGCATATTCATAGTATTTTTGTGATGGTGTTTCGTCCGGCATAGAAATAATATGGGGAGTACGAGCCTCGTCAATAAGCACTGAGTCAACTTCATCAATAACCGCATAGTAATGTTCACGCTGAACAGTCTTGTCCTCTTCCTGAACCATGTTGTCGCGTAAATAATCAAATCCAAACTCAGAATTAATTCCGTACACTACATCTTGCTCGTATGCTTCTTTTCTTGTGACTAGCTTCAAATGTATAAGTCTGTAATCTTTTGCTTCTTCATCCACGTATTCCGGGTCATACATATATGACTTTTCAGAAATAATTGTTGAAACTTTCATACCAAGTAAATGGAATACAGCACCCATCCAGCCGGCGTCACGACGGGCCAAATAGTCATTAACAGTAACTAAATGCACGGGAAGTCCGGTCAAGGCATGGAGATACAATGCGGGCACAGCAGACAATGTCTTTCCTTCTCCGGTTTTTTGCTCTGCAACTTTTCCTTGAGCTAACACTGTTGCTGCAATCATTTGGACATCGTAATGCCGTTGTCCAATAGATCTTCCTGCCGCCTCACGTACCAGCGCAAACGCTTCAGGAAGTACGCTATATAAATTTTCGCCCTCATTTATACGCTTCCTAAATTCTTGAGTCTTTTGAGGAAAATCTGAATCCTTTAATTTCTTAAATTTTTCTTCAAAAGAGTTAATTTGGGATACGATGGGAAGTATCTTTTTGACCTCTCGGTCGTTTGAGTCAAATATTTTGGTTAAAACACCTAGCATATCTATAATTGGGGCAATATTTTTTGTGCGAGAAAAGTAATATACCATAAGTGATTAGCTTATGGAATAATCATTTTATCAAAGTGTTGCCTGAATGTCACGGGCTACATATGGAAACCCCCCGCAGTGATGCGAGGGGTTGAATACCATTTGATCAATTGGTATCCGATTAAACGGACTCCAATCAAGAAAAATACTAACCTAAGCGCAACATAAAGGTTTAGGGTCAAAGACCCGCAATCTTTAAGTCTTGCTTAAAGATTATTTCTTCTTCTTTTTAGCTGCTTTCTTTTTCTTTGCTGGCATGGATCAATCACCTCCTTTGGACAGTGAAGTTTATTAATAAACCTCAAAATGGGATATATTCATAGTATAAAAATGCACAAAATTGTCAAGGAAAACAGCCTGCCTTAAAAGTAACAAATTGTGCTTTAAAATCAATAAAAAACAGTTGATTGAATTTATATCTTTTTAAGAATTTTTGAGGCTAAAATTTATTAAGTTATTTTAAATTTTTCGGGGTGATTTTAAATCTCAAAGAGACGCAAGATTTCATGTCTTAGGTGAAATCTTATCAAAACCAGTATATTTCTGAAGTACTTCCGGAATTATGACCGATCCATCCTCTTGTTGATAATTTTCAAGGATTGCAATTAAGGTTCTTCCAATTGCAAAAGCTGTTCCATTTAGTATGCATGCAAACTTCTTCTCAGATCCTTCTTGATACTTAATTCCCAGACGTTTTGCTTGAAAAGTACCTGTTGTCGAAATGGAATGAGTTTCCCGGTATTTGTCTTGTGCCGGCATCCATGTTTCTATGTCACGCGTTTCGGCAGCCGGAAAAGAAATATCGCGAGTTGCAAGCCTAATTACCCTGTAGGATAGTCCTAGATCAGACATAAATTTCTCCGCAGTCTTTGTTAAAAATTCAAGCTCGGCTAGATCATCTTCCTGCTTTACAAATGAGACCATTTCTACCTTATCAAACTGGTGTACACGCAAAATTCCTTTTGTATCGCGTCCATAACTTCCCGCTTCCCGTCTAAACGCAGGTGAAAACCCAACATATCTTTTGGGCATGTCACGGTCTTTAAAGGTCTCGTCTTTATGCATTGGGACTATAGAGTGCTCTGCTGTCCCAATAAGATATAAAGAGTTTTCAGATTCTTTCCCTTTTTCAACTTCTTCTACATTTGTAGTTATGTAGTAATTGTTTTTATTTTCTTCATTCCAGTACCCCAGGTCTGCTGTTATCTCTTGTTTTATAAGAACTGGTGGAAAAACTGGCGAAAATTCGTCTTTACGCAGCGTTTCAAGCGCAAACTGAACAAGAGCCAACTCTAAAAATACTGCCTCGTTTTTAAGATACGTAAATCTTGCACCTGAAACTTTTGTAGCTCTCTCAACATCTATAATATCCAGCATCTCACCTAGCTCCAAATGATCACGTGGCTTAAAACTAAGTTTTTTAGGTTCGCCCACCGTTTTTAAAACCACATAATCATCTTCTCCACCTACTGGCACGTCAGGTAATGGAAGATTTGGGATACTTAAAAGCTGGGCATCCAGTTTTTGTTTTAAATCTTTGAGTGTTACCTCAAGCGTATCTAGTTCTCCTTTAATTCTTTTTCCCTCTTCAATATTTCGCTCTTTAGCCGCTACATTGCGTTTTGCTTGAAGATCCTGAACTTGGGTATTTGTGTCTTTATACTGACTGTCTAACTCAAGAATGGTATCCATATCAACCGTAACACCTTTTTTAGCAGCACCTTCCTTGACGGCATCTGGATTTTCACGAATTAATTTTATATCTAACATAAGTGGTTATATTCGCTTGCGAATTCAATGAAAGCTCATATAATGACTTTCATTATAGCTTATAATTTGCTTTTAAGAAATCCTGAAGTTTAGACAGCGCCTTTGCTCTATGAGAAATAGAATTTTTTAAGTCGGGTGTCATTTCTGCAAATGTCTGGTTATGTCCTTCAGGTATAAAAACTCTGTCCCATCCAAAACCATTATCTCCTCTTATTTCACTAGCAACTACGCCTGCTACTTCTCCAAAAAATAATTGGGGCTTTTTTCCATCATGGAAGCCAATTGCCAGTCTAGCACGAGCTGCCCTGTCTTTCTCATTTTCAAGAAGTTTAAGCAATAATGAAGGTCCGTCTCCGGCCTTTAGCATCCATTTAATAAGAGGTCCTGGAAAGTTATTCCAAACACCTACCTCAAAAGAAACGTCATCAATCATAACCGGCTTTTTTAAAATCTCGTAGGCTTGGTTAAGTTTGTGTAAGGCAACTTTCTCTAGATCTAAATCCTGAACTTCATCCAACTCTACTTTTGAAATTTCCAAATCAATATTTAGAATTTCTTCAGTCTCACGTGCCTTGAACTCGTTACCAGTAACAAATGTTATTTTCATAATTATTATGTCATCCTGATACACTGGTGAATGATTTCAACCGTGCAGATTCTTTGCTTCACTCAGAATGACAAGATACCGCTTATTATACTCGAGATTCCCTTTCTGATACAATTGCGTAGATGCAAAATATAAATTTGATCTTAAAACCAAATTCTGAATACGAATTGCTTGACTCAGGAAACGGTCGAAAGCTTGAAAGATCTGGGAACTTTACGCTTATCAGACGTGAATCCCAAGCTATCTGGAATGAAGCAGATCCAAGCTTATGGGATAGTGCTGATGCTGAATATGTACGCACAAATGACAAGTTTGGTGAATGGAACAAAAAAACTCTTTCTATGCCAAATGAATGGGATTTTACGCTTCACACAATAAAAATGAAGCTAAAGCTTACACCCTTTGGGCATGTAGGAGTATTTCCTGAATTACAAGAGCAGTGGAATTGGCTCACAAAAATCATTTCAAAATCACAATCCCCAAAAGTTTTATCTTTGTTTTCCTATACAGGTGCTGCCACACTATCTGCTGCGGCCGCCGGAGCACACGTAACTCATGTTGACGCATCCAAGCCTGCAATTACCTGGGCAGTAGAAAACCAAAAATTATCTGGATTACAAGACAAACCAGTCAGATGGATTGCTGATGACGCATTAAAATTTGTAAAACGGGAAGAGCGCAGAGGAGCAAAATACGATGGAATTATCATGGATCCACCTAAATTTGGACGCGGCCCAAAAGGCGAAGTGTGGCAATTTGAAAAAGATTTTCCAGTGCTTATGGAAGCCTGCAAAGCTATTTTATCCCCGAATCCGCTTTTCTTTTTAGTAACAGCATATACAGTACCTGTTTCCCCGATTTCTTTAGCGAATGTAGTATCCCAAACACTGCAAAATGATGATACTGAATATGGGGAACTGTCAATTGAAGACAAAAATGGGAATTTACTTCCTACATGTATTTTTGCAAGATGGGAAAATAAGTCTTAAGACTCTTGTTTTTCTGTAGCCACCTCTGACTTCATTGTGGGGAAAAACACCATCTCGCGAACTGGCTTATCTATAAGTAGCGCAAATAATCTTTCAGAAACTCCAAATCCAGCTGCCGGCGGCATGCCATACTCCAATGCTTCCACAAAGTCGTGATCCATCATCTGAGCCTCTTCATCTCCTGCGGCACGCAGCTTCATTTGTTCTTCAAAGCGTTCCCTTTGGTCAATTGGATCATTTAATTCTGAGAATCCTTTGCCCAACTCTGAACCCATTGCCAATATTTGCATACGCTGCACTTTTTCAGGAGTTTCTGGAATACGTTTTGCCAATGGCTCAACTTCAACGGGATGATTTAGCACAAACATAGGTTGAGTAAGCTTGGGACGAATTGTTTTCTTATATAAATAGTCAAGGATTCTTCCTTTTCCTAAATTGGGCTCAACATTAACGTGAAGCTTTTCTGCCAACTCATACAAATCCGAAACGTTCATTTCATCAATAGACACGTTCCAGTGTTCATTCAATAACTCTGTGTAGTCTTTTCTGGGCCACTTCCCTTCCCATTTTATTTCCTGATTATTCCATGTGGTTGTAAGCGTCCCGAAGGTTTCGGAAATTACCTTTTTATACATTTCTTCAATAAAATCCATGAGCTGATTATAGTCAGCATACGCCCAATAAAATTCTAACTGAGTGTAATCCTGCAAATGCTCATCGTCTATTCCTTCGTTTCTAAATATACGGCCAATTTCAAACACTTTTTCAAATCCCCCCACAAGTAATCTTTTTAAAGGGAGTTCAAGTGAAATTCTTAGATACAAATCCATATCCTGCGCGTTGTGATGTGTTATAAACGGACGTGCGTCAGCTCCTCCTGGAATTGATTGCAAAACCGGCGTTTCTACTTCAAGAAAATCGTTCTCAATCATAAAGTTTCGGATAGACTGCCAAAATTTTGTTTTCTTTTTAAAATCTTCACGTACTTCAGGATTCATTAAAAGATCTACATATCTTTTTCTGAGCCTTAATTCTGCATCTTTCAGTCCGTAAAATTCAGAAGGAAGCGGAAGGAGTGATTTGGTTAATAATTTCCAGGATTCTGGAGCAACAGAAATTTCGCCCGCTGTCGTTTTTACCACTTCTCCTTCTATCTGAATAAAATCACCTATATCCAGCAGTTTTAGGTTTTTAAATGAATCGCCCAGCAGCTTCTTCTGGAAGAAGATTTGGATTTTACCACTCTCGTCTTTTAAATTAGCAAACGCAATATTTCCATGTTCTCTGTAAGAAAAAAGTCTGCCTGCAACCGCCACTTTTTGACCTTCTAGCCCAAGTGCTTGTGCAACAGTGTGCGTTTTGTGAGTACTAGCTGGATACGGATCAATTCCTAGGTCTTTTATTTTGGCAAGCTTTTCAAGCCGTGCTTGTTTTAATTTATTCTCGTCCATAAGGTTATTTTACTATATAAAACAGAAAAATGCGTAAGGTTTACTCAAATTTTGAAATAATCTCCTGCACTCTTTTTTTTACATCAAGTGTCACAGGCACCTTAACCAAGCCTACATGTGGCTGTCCATAATATACCGTAAAGGAAAGAGGAGCATTTTCTAGTGCAGGAAGTACTGCTAAATCCTCCTCACCTTCTACATGAATTACAACGTTATCTTGAGACGCAAAAGACTCTGTAATAGCCCCAACCAATTCTGGTGTTATAAAGCTTGCCGGATTTTTAACTTGTATTTGTTTTCTGTTGGTTAACTCAAGATCTTCAACTTTTTTTCTTTCAACTTTGTGATCCACAATAACCATAAAAGGTTGAATACCCGCGTCAATGAACCTTTTTGTTGTTGCGTCTCCTACAGTTATTGCTTTCAATGCATCAATATCTTCTGGAATTTCATCTAACACATCGCCAAAAGGAGCTTGAAGTAGAACCCTCAAATTTTCAGGCATTTTTAAAATCTTATCCCTGATAATACTTGAACTAACAGGTGTTTTTTTATCATCAAGTAGTACAAGATTAAATACTTCAACAGGAAGCAATTTCAAGCCAATCTCCAACCTTTTAGTATTTAACTCGTTTGCAGATTTTTTTGAATCAGAAGTTGCGATAATAGCATCTATTTCATAATCAGTTGTTAAAAGCGGCCCTGCCGGATTATCAATTTGTATTATCTGAGCGTGATCAATAAATCCATTCTCTAAAAGAAAATTTTGAAGTGTATCTTTTCTCTCAGAAAATGGTAGAACATTGGAAGCTTTTTTATACTCTTTTACATACGAGTCTGAGGTTAATCCGATAATCAAATTTTTTGAGCGAGAAAAAGCGTATTTTAAAAATTCACGGTGGCCCTTGTGCAATCTGTCAAACGTTCCGCCAAGTACAGCTAGATTATATTTCATCTGGAAGAAGAAAGGCCTTTCAAAAGATTATGGGCCATGTCACCGAGCGCATCAATTGCATATCCGCCTTCTTGGATTACAAGTGTGGGAGTGTTCAGTTTTTTTATTTCTTTTCCAATTTGTTCATAAAAAGGCATGGTAAGCTTAAATCCCCCAATTGGGTCAAATTCATATGTATCAAAACCAGCTGACAAGACTAAGTAATCAGGTTTATAAATTTGTATATCTTCCAGAGCATGTCTTAAAACCTGCATGTACTCTGAGTCCCCGGTCCCTAAAGGAAGCGGATAATTTCTATTAAATCCTTCACCGCGTCCGCGCCCTATCTCATCCACAAATCCTGATTTATAAGGATATTTCACTTTGGGATCTGCGTGAATTGAAAGATAGACCACATCATCCCGCTCATAAAACATGTTCTGAGTTCCATTTCCGTGATGAAAGTCTATGTCTAGTATTGCAACCTTTCCTTCCTCAGACAGAACGTTTGCTGCAATAGCTGCGTTATTAAAAAAACAGTAACCGCCCATACTGCGCTCTTCAGCATGATGCCCTGGAGGACGCGTTAATGCGTATACAAGCCTTTCCCCATCCAATGTTAGGTGTGTACCAGTCAGCGCGGTATCTACAGCGCTTTTGGCGGCTGTATACGTTCCGGGAGTTATGGCAATATAAGTATCTGTTATAAAATATGAAGGGTATAAAATCTCATCACCGCTTAGCATTTCACTTCTATTCTTTAAAAATTCTCTGTATGCTGGATGATGAAGCACGTCTATTTCTTCTTCCGGAAATTTTGTAGCTTCTATAATTTCACCAATATTTGTTTCTTGTAGTGTTTTAAGAATAGAATCAATACGTTCCGGCTTTTCAGAATAGTCTTCTTTTACATCATCATAAATCTCCTTGGGAGGATTGTGTAATTTGTAATCAGGTGAGTAAACAATTTTCATATTACTTTACGTAACTTAGTATTTTTTGCCTAGTTTGTTTATCATAGTACATTTGAATAGTCTGTGGAGATAATCTCATAAAAGCAAAGTCTCTATACCTTGTGTTTATTTCCAGACCATCACCAACCTCCACGTTTTGAACAATGACTTGCGGAATCTGCACATCTGCTTGACCAATCCTTATATCTCTGGATGGAATTTGCAGTCCACCTCTATGTCCGGATACATGTGCCCCTCCCGGAATATTTGTCTCAGCCCAAATAAAGGGATGATCGCCTTCACCAAATGACTCAAGTATTTGCGCATTTAAAACTGCTAAAGTGCCCGGCATGATTCCATTAATATTACTGGGGGCATCAGGGTCTCTTCTCCATTCCGAGCTTTCTATGTATTTTAAATTTTTTCCGTCCTCACCTGGCAATTCCATTCCAACTGCCAATGCAGCACCCATTAATTCTCCATTAGCATCCTCAACTCCAGTAAACCAATTGTGTCTTTTTCCAGATGGGTCATCCAGTTCTTTTTGCAGCGTTAACCTAAATCCCTCCACCTCTTCACGAGTCCAGTTAAATGTCTTCCCCCATAAAGCATATAGCTTATCTACCTGCTCAGGTTTTATGGAATTTGTAAAAGTTAAACCATCTCTTACCTTATCTTCTACACTTGAAAGCGGAGACCGATTTACCATATCCAGCTGCTCACTAGTCGTTTCTTTCATGTCTGCAGGAGGAGCATAAGCTGTACGCTCAACATGATTATTCCCCAAAGATACCAAATAAGAATTGTTCATCCCGTATTCTCCAAGCGGCACAGCTGCCTCAACCTGATCCTTAACGCTTGGATTTTTTACAATTGCCTCCATAACTTCAGAAGAAACTATACCTCTAAATACAGAACGAGTTGTTCTTTCTCCACGCTTATCTTGTATTTTTTGAACTCTGTCCCAATTTGTCAGAACTTCCTCGGGATTATCTGAATATCTATTTCCTAATACGTATGCACGTTCATAACTAGCGTTAACTTTAAAACCAATACGCGGAGCCGTCGAATAAAAATCACTTGACGCATCAACACCTATTTGACCAACGGGTTGATTAATGTCTCTAGATGGAGATCTAAAATTTTGTGCCCCTTTTGGAGCTGTACGGTTTTCGTGCATTGTGACGTTGTCAGTCATATAGCTAGTATAGCACTGACAGAAAATTAGTATATGTGCTGCGTAATCTCTAGTCAAATTTCCATAAAATATATACAAATCCTATACTTTGTGTTAAAATTTTAACAGTTTAAATTTAAAAATTATGATAACCATTTCTGAATCTGTAGAAAAAGTAATTTCCCGCTCCAGATACCTCTCCGAGGCTATTTCCAAAGGGCTTATTAACTTTTCAGCTCTAGCCCGCTATATTAGGCCTGAGATAGAGCAAATGACACACAAAGATGTGAGCGAAGCAGCACTCATCATGGCCTTAAATAGGCTTGCCGATCACATAAAACCGCAATACAAATCCAACGAAATTTTTGAATCTGCGCCTGACATGATGGTCAGATCTAATCTAGTTGAAGTGACAGTTGTAAAATCTGCAACATTGAGCGAAAAATACCCTCAACTTCTTCATCTCATAGACAGCCAGGGAAAATATTTTTTAACAATTACTGAAGGGGTTTATGAAAGTACAATTATTTTAAGCAAGGACTTGGAAAGCGAAATCACAAAAATCTTAAAAACTGAATCTATTGCGGCTAAAATTACTAATCTTTCGTCAATTACCATCAGGCTTCCTGAGACATCCATTCACACACCTGGAATTTTTTACTTCTTTATAAAATCTCTTGCGTGGGAAGGAATTAATATTATAGAAATCGTATCAGCGCATTTGGAATTAACATTGGTATTCGATGAGAAGGATGTAAACAAAGCGTTTTCTGTTCTGCAGTCCTTATTTTCTCCGCACGTTTAGTAGTCCTCTAGGGTAGACGTATCTCCTTCAGGAAGGCCTAATTCGCGCGCTTTAAGCAAACGTCTCATTATTTTTCCAGAGCGAGTTTTAGGTAGCTTATCAATAAACTCAATTTCCCGTGGATATGCGTGTCCTGCCAGATTCTTTTTTACGTGCTGCGCAATCTTTTCTTTTAATTCGTCTGTGCCTTGTATTCCTGGCTTTAATACCACAAATGCCTTAACTATTTCTCCCCTTACTTCATCCGGCTTTCCAATAACACCTGCCTCAACGACGTCAGGATACTCCACAAGCGAACTTTCTACTTCAAACGGCCCTACACGCTCACCTGACGTATTAATAAGATCATCGGAGCGTCCTACAAACCAAAAGTACCCATCAGCGTCTATATATGCTTTGTCCCCGGAAACATACCATCCATTTTCAAAATATGAATCAAACTTTTCCTTATTGTTCCAAATTTGGCGCATAAGAGCAGGATCAGTATCAGGCTTAACCACCAAACTTCCTATTTCTCCTTGTGGAATCTCTTTCCCATTTTCATCAACAACAGCTGCAATTATTCCAGGAAATGGCTTTCCCATAGAGCCAGGCTTTATATCCATGGATGGATAATTAACTATTGCCATACTTCCTAATTCTGTTTGCCACCAGGTATCATGAAATGGAAGGCCAAATACTTCAAGCCCCCACCAAATGGCTTCGGGATTTAAAGGCTCTCCAACACTATAAAGTGCACGCAAAGACTCTAGGTTAAAACCTTTCGGCTGAGTATCTGATGCCATTAACATTCTGATTGCTGTTGGTGCTGTGTACCATACGGTAACTTTATAATCTTGAAGCACCGTATACCACGCTGCTGGACTGAAACGCCCTTCAAAAATAACTGATGTTGTACCTAAACAAAACGGTCCTAAAATACCATACACAACGCCGGTAACCCACCCTGTATCAGCTGTACACCAGTAAATATCGTCATCATGCAAATCTAACACGTACTTTGTGGTCATCATAGCCTGCAAAATGTCGTAATGTGCATGGACAACTCCTTTTGGTTTTCCAGTGGTACCTGAGGTATACAGCATATAAGAGAGGTCTTCCTTTTGCGTGTGAACTAACTCAAATTCATCTGAAGCATTTTCCATTTCTTTTTCGTATGACAAAAACTTATCTCCTTGAAGATGCGTCACGCTTCCGCGCTCTACAATAATTATCTTTTCAAGGTTTGGAAGATTTTTCCAAATTTTTTCAATTCGTGGAAAAAGAGCTTCTGTAGTTACTACCATTTTGGCGCCACTATCTGAAAGCCTATCCAAAAGTGCTGCTTCTTGAAACGCTGAGAAAAGAGTTCCGACAACAGCTCCCGTTTTAAGTATTCCAAGAAATGCCACATAGCGCTCTGGAATAGTTGGTAAAAACACAAACACGCGATCCCCCTTTTCAATTCCATTTGAGGTTAAAATATTGGCAAATTTATTGGAAAGCGAAGACAAATTACCATACGTGTACGTTTCTTTGTTTCCGTCCGCTGATTCAAAAAGAAGTGCAGCTTTGTTTTTTTTCTCACCCTGAGCATGCCTATCCACTGCATTATATGCCGCATTTAATGTTCCGTCATCAAAGAAATCTATCTCTGATTCTTTTTCTTTCCAGGTAAAATTCTTATAAAATAATTCGTAATCTTCTAAATGAGGCTTTACTTTAAACTGAGAGATATCCTTTTTAATACTATTTGCGCCAGTCCTGTTCATATGAAAGAATATACCACCAAAATCACATTTTTTCCACAATAAGCTGTTTGAAAATGTGTGAAAATTCCTCTAATTCATTTGCGTCTATATATTCATTTGCTTGATGCGCCTGGGCTATTGACCCTGGTCCCAAGACAACCACATTCTCATACTCTGCAAAAAGTCCTGCCTCAGACCATCCCTGAAACCCTCCATAATTTGCTTCAGAAAATCTCTCTTTTAAAATTTTTAATGTTAATTGAGAAAGTCTTGCGTCTTTATTAGTACTAAAACTTGGAAGAATTTCAGTATCTGAAATTTCTATATCTTCATGTGTTGATTTTGCTAAATCCGAAAGTCGCGTAATTTCATCCTGAGGATTATGTGTAGGCAAAAGTCTTTTGTCAAAGCTTATACTGCATGATTGTGGCATAACGTTTCTTGCTGTGCCACCTTCTATTACACCCAAATTCTGAGTGTTTGAACCCAAAAGTTCATCTTTTTCATGTGACATTTTTTCAGCGTCATCTATTAATGTATCTAATATTTTAGACATTATATAAATTGCGCTGGATTTTTTATTTTCTTCTGGGGTGGCATAACTTGCATGCTGCGCTTGCCCTTTTGTCGTAATTTTCATACCAACTAGTCCTCGCTGAGAAATCATAATCTTTTTGTCCGTTGGTTCAACAAATATAAAACTAGGATCTGGAAGATCCATTTCTTTTTTGAATCTTTTTATTCCCGTACAGGCTACCTCTTCATCCCCGGAAAAAACAATGTAAGTAGTAACGGCCGGTTTCTTTTTAAGATGTAATACCGCATGAATGAGCGCAGCAGTACCACCTTTAACATCGCAACTACCCAATCCATAAAGCTTTCCGTTCTTTTGAGAAATAGTATAAGGATCAGTTTCCCATTCTGAAGATGTAGGCACTGTGTCCATGTGACACGCAAAAACAAGTGACTGAGAAAAATCTTCTCCTGGTATTTTTACAATTAAATTTTTTCCCGGCACTTTGTCTGCCCTCTCCCATTCCTGAATAGTCTTTTCATAATCCTCAAACCAATCTGAGATTACATTGATAACAGGAGTATTATCTGCCGACGATGAAGATGGAATTGCAACAAGTTCTGATAAAATATCCACTACAGATTTCATATATATAGTATAGTACGGATAAAAGTGAAAAGGCTAGGAAATGGAGACAACGGTGTAGGCAATCTTTCCTGCAGGTGCTTCAACTTCAATTTTTTCCCCAACTAATTTACCTAGTAAGGCTTTACCTAGCGGAGACTCATGAGAAATCTTTTTATTATGAGGATCTGCTTCCCATTCGCCCACAAGTACGAAATCTTCTTTTTTTCCATTTATAGAAACTGTAATCGTAGAACCTAATTGAATAGAGCTGGTATTCTTTGCACCTTCTTTGATAAGCTCAACGTTTTTAAGAATATCGGATAATTCCTCAATTCTTCCATCAATTAATGAAAGTTCTTCCCGAGCTGCAGTATATTCTGAATTTTCAGCAAGATCACCCATGGCACGAGCAGCTGAAACGCGCTCTAGAACCTCTGCACGCTTAACTTTATTCAAGCCTTCAAGTTCATGCTTTAGCTCTTCAAGACCTTCTTTTGTTACAAATATTTTTTTCTTCTGATCCATAGTGCTTTATTAAAAAAAACCCTTCCGAAAATTCGGAGGGTAATATAAAAATAACTTCAAAGGACACTATACTAAATGGGTACTAGCATGTCAATATCCTGGAGTATAACACGCTATAATCTGTTATTTTGTGCCTAATTAATTCACAAACAACTTGTTTTGCTTATAAAGTGCTACCTTTTGGTCTTTATATGCACCTACCCTATGTGAGACTTTTAAGAGATAAATGTTTTGTATTATCTCTTTACTTTTCCTGGGATGAAACATGGCACGCGACAATCCAATTTTTTCATGAGTTATTTTTCTCTTCATGTAAAAATACTGCAATGCATACAAAAGACTATTTAACGGCAATAAGGTAGAGGAAAGATGTCCGTTATTTTTATATTTCATTTTGGTATGTATAAATGCATGAGGCATATATTTTAATACCCACCTATTTTCTAATAGAAATTTTTGGTCAATAGTATCTTTTGCATGAATTATTTTTAACTGGCTCACTTCATGCGCTGTATAAAGACTTCTAAGCGCGGAGGGGAGTGAGAGGTTATTTTCTGAAAGATACATGTTAGGACAGATCTTGTCTTTTGCCAATGCGTTTACTCGCTCACGTTTTTGCCGTGACAACATAAGTAATACTGTAACTAGCAATCTTGTGATCCACAATGTATTCCTGGAGGTAACGAAAAACAAATCTATATCATCTTCTTTTTTAGAATTAAACATAGAAAGGCTTCCCGAAATTCCAATCATCTTAATGGTAGGAATATACGACAAAAGCTGCCCAACTAGTAGTGCTTTTGCATACTTTCTTTTACTTTCGTGACGTCTAACCTTTCTGATGCTTACTAAATTTTTTGTATTTGTAAATGTAATATATTCGCCCGTTTGAACAAAAGTGTTTTTCATGCACCTGAGTTCAAATAATAACTCCTGTTTGGAAACTTTTTTATGAAAAATAAGATACTTATGCAGCTCTGCAAATGTAAGTGGGTAAGAAAAGACTTCCGCGTAACAGACGGTTTTAATAATTGCCTCAGACAAAGTGTTTCTCATACTATTTAGCAAATGTAATGCCGTACTTGCTCAAAACCTGAGCCTCTCCTGCCCCCAATGTGTCAAGGGCTGTTTCAGCAGATCCACCTTCTAAAATAGAATTTATTGCATTTCCCATATATATGTTTAATGCGTCATTCATAGCTCCATCATACGTGTCTGACGAAAATGGAGTTGAAACCGCTTTTTCAGCTTGATCTAGAAATGGTTTAAGCAAGGGATTAGACGTCAGAAGGGACTTCATGTCGCGTCGAGGATACAGTTCTCCAAATAAACGTTGGGAAGACTGTAACTTATATAACTTCTCTAATGTTTCTTTTTTACCAAGATAATTAAGGAAGATAAATGCCTCTTTTTGATTCTTTGATTTAGGCGAGACACCTTCGATCCAGTATGACGCAACAGTTTCACTTCTTTCACCGGTCAGTTGTGGAACTGGAACAATTGTAAACTGAAGTTCAGGATTTTTTTCTTTTATTTCAAATATGTCCCATGAGTATCCAAAAAACATTCCCACATTCCCTTTTGTAAAAGCGGCTTTAGAATCTTCAAATGACCGGTCCCATGTTTTGTTCCCTCCATCCTCATTATCAGTTGCAAAAGCTGTATAGAAACGTGGCCCCAATGCTTCTACTGCGTTTTGCTTGGTGGGACCACCTAAGTCATATATGTTTGCCCTGTTTTGCATGAGCAAAAGTGAAATTATATCTGAAGCATGATTAATGTTGTCATAAGTACCCAGGGCTACTCCCGCTGTCTTTATATTTCCCAACTCATCTTGAACGGTCAGCTTTCCTGCTATGTCCGTTAACTCAATCCAATTTGTCGGTGGACTTGCAATATCTCCAGCTTCAAAAAGTTCATTATTTATAAATAATGATAGAGTATCAATTTGTAACGGAACACCGTAAAACGCGCCGTTTTCCGAGATATCATTTTTAATAACATCATAATACTGGGTGTTTAACTCCAGAGACTCGACAACACTCGAGGGTAAGGGCGCAAGATATCCTTTCAACTGAATAGGCCAACTGTTGTGATACCTGTAAATATCTGGTCCATTTCCCTGATCAATTCTTGTGGTAAGTCTTTCTACATAATTTTTTAGTTTTGTAATATCTTGTTTTTCATACCTTACCTTAATATCGGGATATTCTCTATTAAAATCTGCAATTATTTGATTCATAACCTTCGAGTCTTCCCATAATCCCCAGTATACTAATTCTCCCTTGGCGGCTCCTCCCCCCATAAAACGGGGAAAAATGAAAAAATATATACTAGCCGTGAGGCTTCCTAGAACAAGCAGTCCAATTATTCCAAATAATATTTTTTTCTTTATTCCCGATCCTTCCTCTTCATAGGGTACATTTTGAGGAAGCGGTGCCGGTTGAGCCGGCAATGGTTGAGGTGGTGCAGGATTGTTGGGATTCATATGCGTCTTTGTCTTAAGTATAGTATAATAGTGCTGCGTGTTTTAATCAATGAAAACGTATGAAAAAGAAAGAAAAACATCAAAAATCACAAGAAGTTATAAAAATATCCACAAAAGAAAAGTTGATGCATTGGGCCAAACCCGTATTTTGGTTTTTTGTAGGAGTCATTTTTGCCTCTTTCTGCTTAATTTCAATTGTACTCGTTTATTTTAAGATTGCATTTAAAGATAAAATTGTACCCGGCGTTTTTGTTGGAAATGAGTATATTGGAGAAAAAAGTATTACTGAGGTAGAAGGCATATTTAATAAAAAAAATGAGCAAATAGAAAATACACTTTTAACATTTAAAACAGGTACGCAAAGCGCCACAATTTCGGCACGTGACGCAGGAATTGGATATGATGCAAAACTTATTGCAGCTCAAGCCTCCAGCATTGGAACATCAAATGATGTTATTTCAAATACCTATTACATTATTAATTCATATCTAAACGGAACTCAGTTAAAGCCTTCGTTTAAAAGCAACACGGATAAAATTAAGTTAGCCTTAGATCCGATTGCTAAAAGTGTGAATAAAGAACCGGTTGATGCGCTTTTTTCTATAGAAAATAATAAGGTAGCTGCATTTAGGGAATCGGAGGAGGGGCGTGGAGTTGATTACTTACTGCTGGAGGTAAAAATTCAAAATCTTGTTCCTAAGGTAACAACAGGTGTGTTTCCTGAAAACATTATTATTGAAATTCCCATTAAAACTGTCTTGCCTGAGGTAACAACTGAGGAGGCAAATGATTTAGGAATTGTCGAGCCTATTGGATCAGGAACTTCCCGCTTTACCGGATCTATACCCAATAGAATACATAATATATCTCTTGCTGCAAGCAAAATAAACGGCGTTTTAGTTCCACCAGGTGAAACATTTTCTTTCGTTAAAACAATAGGAGATATTTCAAAACTCACTGGATATAAAGAGGCATATGTCATAGAAAATGGCCGCACAGTGCTGGGAGACGGTGGAGGAGTTTGCCAAGTGTCAACCACTTTATTTAGAGCAATTTTAAATGCTGGTCTTCCCGTATTAGAGCGTAATCAGCATGCATACAGAGTAGGGTATTATGAGCAAGATTCCTTGCCAGGAATTGATGCTGCCGTATATGTTCCTGGTGTAGACCTACAGTTTAAAAATGACACAGGAAATTATATCTTCATACAGGAAACCATAGACTTAAATACACTTGCCCTCACATTTACAATATACGGAAAAAGTGATGGACGCACAACTAGTCTATCTAAACCAGTTATAACAAATCAATCCCCTGCTCCCGAAACACAATATCAGGATGACCCAAATCTTCCTAAAGGAATAGAAAAACAAATTGACTTTGCTGCGCCTGGCGCCACGGTAGTATTTACAAGAACTGTTACATCAAAGGATGGCAAGTCAGTTACGGATACGTTTAAATCCAACTATCGCCCATGGAGGGCAGTTTTTTTACGAGGAACTAAAGAGGGATAGAAATGGCTGACATACTCACCACACAACAATTTAAAATTTCAGCTCACAAGATCAAGGAAAAAGGAAAATTAGTGCTAGTTGGTGGATGCTTTGATATTCTTCATCTTGGACACAAGGAATTTTTAAAACAAGCTAAACTCCAAGGAGATAAACTTTTGGTTATGCTTGAGTCAGACGATTCAATACAAGCCAAAAAAGGAGCTGGGCGACCCGTTAATACACAAGAATTGCGTGCCGAAGCTTTGTCCCAACAACCAGAAGTGGATTATATACTTCTTATTCCTTACTTAAAAACAGATAAAGACTACTATGAGATGACAAATCTCATCCAACCTGATATAATTGCGGTAACAGAAAATGATCCTGCGTTAGTACATAAACAGAGGCAGGCAGAATCAGTAGGCGGGCAAGTTATTGAGGTTATTAAAAGATTACCAAAACACTCCACCACTGACATCATTAGAAAAAACATGTAATTATGAAAAAAGTATTAATCTTTTTTGGAATTTTAGTTATAGTTGTTATTCTCTTTGCCATTTCTCGTGGTTTTAATCTATTTGGCCTCAATTTGACCGCCGGATCAGGCAACACCCCAAGTGCAAAAATAGGAAACAAAACTTACTCTGTTACACTAGCCAAATCAGATAAGGAACGACAAGCAGGTCTTTCAGGAAAAGCCAACCTAGCTGCTAACACTGGGTACTTATTTGTTTTTGAGAAAAAAGATAATTATGGATTTTGGATGAACGGAATGAAATTTCCAATTGATATTATTTTCATAAATGATAATAAAGTGGTTGATGTAGTTGAAAATGCGCCGGCCCCAAGCGTAGGACAGCAATCATCTTCACTTCCTGTTTATAGGCCTTCAGAACCGGTAAATTACGTGCTGGAAGTAGCGGCAAACGAAGTCACAAAAAATAAAATCAAAAAGGGAGACACTGTAGTCTTCCAAAATATAAAATAATTCAAAGGGCAAACATCAAATGTCAAAAATACAAGTTTAAAGTAAAAATGCTTCTTACTTTCAAATTTTGAATTGAAATTTTGCTTTTTACCTTTTGACTTTTAACTTTATGAAAATCCTCTCAATAGAATCCTCATGTGATGAAACCTCAGCGGCAGTTGTAGAAAACCTCAATAATAATTTAGTAGTGCTATCAAACATAACAGCTACATCGCTTTTAACTCATGCAAAAACTGGTGGAATAATTCCTGAGAATGCCGCACGGGAGCAAGTAAAATACATTATCCCCGTTATAACACAGGCATTACTTGAGTCAAAAAAAGAGACGATAAGCACGAATGAAGAAAAAAATTATACACGCGCACAAAAAATACTCAAACAAGAAATTGACTCAATAGCGGTCACCTATGGGCCTGGGCTTATAGGGTCACTACTAGTAGGAGTTGAGACAGCAAAAACACTTGCCTTTATCTCTTCAAAGCCTCTTATTCCCGTAAACCACTTGCTTGCCCACCTTTTTGCAAATTTTATAACAACTCCTAACAACTCACAAATAACTACTAACAAAAAGCAAGTCAGCAGTCAGCAGTTAGAAGTTATTAGTTATCCTTTTATTGGCCTTATTGTCTCCGGTGCCCATACTGATCTTTTGTACTTTAAAAGCATAACTGAGTATAAATGGCTTGGTGGAACCAGAGATGATGCAGCTGGAGAATGTTTTGATAAATGCGCAAGGCTTCTGGGGTTTGACTATCCGGGAGGACCAAAAATATCAGAACTTGCTCAAAAAGGTAACGCTAAAAATATTAAACTTCCAAGGCTCATGAAAGATAATAATTTTGACTTTTCATTTTCAGGATTAAAAACAGCATTTATGAATATTGTAAGGAATGAATTTGAGGTTTCAAAAACTCCAACACTTGACGGCTACACATGGACTCATGCAAAGATTGATGGACTTTCTCCTGAGAAAGAACAAATGCTCTATGATTTATGTGCCGCGCTTGAGAATACAATTGTAGAAGTGATTGTTAGAAAAACACTTAAGGCAGCAGAAAAATATAACTGCTCTACTATAGTATTAGGTGGCGGAGTTGCAGCAAATACTAAACTCACTCAAGAACTAAAAAATCAAAATGGAATAAAATTATTTGTCCCTGAAAAAGTATACTGCACTGATAATGCTGCCATGGTAGGGGCTTATGCATTACTTAATCCTGAAGAAAAACCTTGGAAAAAAGTATTTGCCAACCCCAATCTATATTTTTCGTAAGGAAAATTCAAGCTTGCTTATATTTTTCGTAAGGAAAATTCAAGCCTGCTAATACTTTGAATAAGCTTGCAAATTAGGCACTCATCCTTTACAATCTCTAACTTCGGTCTGTTATACTGATTTTTATGGATACTTTAATACTAGTTGAGTCACCTACAAAGGCGCGCACTTTAACCCGATTCTTCGGGAATAAATATGATGTGGAAGCGTCAGTGGGACATATCAGGGATTTACCAAAGGGTGAGCTGGGAGTGGATATAGAGCATAATTTTGAACCACGATATGTCACCCCTAAAGATAAACAAAAAATTTTAACAGGCCTTAAAAAAAAGGTAAAAAATGTAAAAACTGTTCTACTGGCAACTGACCCTGACCGCGAAGGAGAAGCTATTTCATATCATTTATTGGAAATGCTGCGTCCGGAAGCAAAAAAAGGCACTGAATTTAAACGGATCGTATTCCATGAAATTACAAAAGAAGCAATTGAGGAAGCACTTCAAAATCCAAGGGAACTGGATACAAAACTTGTAGATGCCCAAACAGCCAGACGCGTGCTTGACCGTGTAGTAGGATACAAATTATCACCTGTGTTATGGAAAAAAATAAAACGTAATTTATCCGCCGGCAGAGTTCAATCAATTGCATTACGAGTTATTGTGGAACGAGAACGTGAAATTGAAAAGTTTACGACAGAAAATTACTTTAAAGTCTTTGCAGTGTTTAAAAAAAATGATAAAGAGGTGGAATTTGAATTAAAAGAATATGAAGGGAAAAAAATAGAAGTGTCAGAAAAGTTAAAACTGTATGATGGGAACTACACATTTTCAAAAACTATTTTAAATGAGGCACTTGCTCAAAAAATCATTGAAAGATTATCATCACAAACCTTTACGGTAAGTGATGTGGTAAAAAAACAAACAAAACGCTCTCCTCTTCCACCATTTATTACCTCCAGCATGCAGCAGGAAGCATCCCGACGACTAGGATTCCAAAGTAGAAAAACCATGCAAACAGCACAAAAGCTGTATGAAGAAGGTTATATCACCTATCACAGAACTGACTCTTTTAATCTATCTAATCAATTTATTTCTAAAGCTAAACAGTATGTTAAAAACACGTTTGGTGATAAATACTTGTCACCAATCGACCGAGTATTTAAAAATAAAAGCAAAGTTGCACAAGAAGCTCATGAGGCAATCAGACCTACAACAGTAGATGATCTGGAAGGTTTAAAGAAAAAGGTAGCCGCAACACTTAATCGCGACGCCGTAAGACTCTATGAGTTAATTTTTAAGCGTGCGCTAGCAACACAAATGAGTGACGCACTTTTTGAAAGTACTAAAATTACAGTTGCCTCAACTGATAAAAGTGTTTTTGAAAAGTCAGGATCAGTTTTACTATTTGATGGGTTTTTAAAACTTTGGTACAGAGAAGAAGGAGAAGAATTTTTGCCGGAATTTGAAGCACATGAAGTGTTAAAACTTGTAGAGGGTAAAAAAACACAACACGCAACTACCCCGCCCCCCAGATATAATGATGCAAGTCTCATAGGAGCGTTGGAGCGACATGAAATTGGAAGACCTTCTACATACGCTTCTATTGTTTCAACAATTATAGATAGATTTTATATAGAACGCACAGAGGCCAGATTTACACCAACTGTAATTGGAACCACAGTAAATGATTTTTTGGTTAAAAATTTCAAAGATATAGATGATATTCCTTTTACTGCAGAGATGGAGGAGAAACTTGATGAAATTGCAAATGGAAACTTAAAATGGCAGCCAATGTTAAAAGAATTCTATATTCCTTTTGAAAAAGATTTATTAAAAGCGGAAGGAGCGGACAGAGTTGCTGTTGACTTAGATGAAAAAACGGATAAAGTGTGTCCGCTAGATCAGGGGCAGGTTTTAATACGACGTGGCAAATTTGGAAAGTTTTACGCGTGTGCTAATTTCCCGGCATGTAAGTACACGGCACCCATTATAGAAGAGACAGAATATATGTGTCCAAAAGACAAAGGTAAAGTTATTATGAAAAAAACCCGCAAGGGGCGCCCTTTCTTTGGATGCGGAAATTATCCCAACTGTGACTTTGCAGTATGGAACAAAAAAGCCCTATTTGAAGCATTAGGAATAAAAGAAGAACCCACTCCCCCAACTGAATCGAAAAAGTTAGAAGTTATTAGTGAGTAGTTAGAAGTTTTGTTTATGAAATTAAAACCAATTGAATTACGAAATAGTGAGCCGACACAAGAACAACTAAATAGTGTAAAACGTCAGGAGATTTATATAATTCTAGATGATGTGTTAGACACGTATAATGTAGGATCTATTTTTAGATTAGCTGATGCAGTAGGCGCATCTAAAGTATATCTTTGCGGAAGAACGGAAACACCTCCTAATTCTAGAATTAAAAAGGCAAGCATTAACACCTGGCAATGGACACCTTGGAGTTACGCTTCAACTGCAGTTGAAGCGATCCAAGAACTCAAAAGTCAAAATTCAAATATCAAAATTGTAGGTGTAGAACAAGACGAAAAAAGTGTAGACTTCTCTACATTTGATTATAAAAAGCCAATCGCATTAGTAGTGGGAAATGAAACAGATGGATGCTCTCAGGAAACGCTTTCTCACTGTGACTCAATTGTCGAACTCCCCATGTTTGGTATTAATACCTCACTAAATGTAATGGTTACATTAGGTATCGTTTTGTACAAAGTGATCGAAAACCACGGCTAATTGAGGTGGCACCTCAATTAGCTTTGAAAAAATGCAACATTAGTCAAGTTTGGACCTGGAATTATACTTTACAAACACATTGAAAAAACCAACATAAATAGAATACTTTTATTTTCGTGCCTAATTGAGGTGTAACCTCATTCAGCTTCAGGTTTTAAACATAAGATTGCTTCGCTTCGCTCGCAATGACAATAAGCAAGGTGTGCTACAATATACCACTACATGGATACTTCACTGCTCATTATATCTACAATTCTTATCATAGGCTTTGGGATAGTAATTTATTTAATCTCTAAAAAAGGAAACCAGAAGGAAGACACGACACTTGTTGAATGGCTCAAAAGCATGCAGTCAACTTTGGCTTCCAATACCCAAACCACAAACAAAACGCTCCAGGAAAACACTAGGCAACTAAATGAGCGCTTGGACAAAGCCGCCTCAGTTATAGCAGGTGTTCAAAAAAACATAGGTGAAATGTCAGAAATTGGGCGATCCATGAAAGACCTACAGGACCTTTTAAAAAGCCCAAAACTACGGGGAAATATAGGCGAGCAGGTATTAAAAGAGTTATTATCTCAAATGCTTCCTAAATCTTCGTTTCATCTCCAGTACGCATTCAAGTCCGGCCACATAGTAGATGCGGCAATTCAGACGTCAGCGGGAATTATTCCCATTGATAGTAAATTTCCTATGGAAAACTTTAGAAAGATGAGCAAGGCAGAATCAGAAATTGACAAAAAACAATCTGAAAAAGATTTTAATAATGACGTTAAAAAACACATAGATAGCATTGCCTCTAAATATATTCTGACCGGTGAAGGAACTATAGACTATGCGCTCATGTATATACCTTCAGAGGCAATCTATTATGAAATCATTAACAACACGACACTTATTGAATACGCCTCTACAAAACGCATCTTGCCAGTCTCCCCTATGTCCTTTTATGCATATTTGCGCTCTATTCTCATAGGATTTGAGGGGCAAAAAATTACAGAACAGGCTCGCGAAATTCTACAGGGTATCAGAAGTATCCAGACAGATTATGAAAAGGTGGGAGAAACCATAGATACATTAGGAAAACACGTAACTAACTCCTACAATATGATGACACAAGTGCAAACTGGATTTGATAAATTAGGAATTAAAATCCAAAGCACTGCAAGCATTAAGCATAAGGACAAGGAGCTACTGGAAGACTAATTAACCTCTGAATTATTTTTTTCTTGCTCACGTAGCGTAATACTTAAAGATAAAACCTTAGATGATAATTCCACAAACATTTCGCGCTCATCTAAAGATATATCATCAGGCAAGCTATCCCACGCACTTCTTAGTTTTTTTATAGCCCCCTCGTATCTATCGAGGTCAGCTGATGTGGCAACCGTTGTTCTGTGAATTTTTCTGTCTTTAGTCATGTATTGTATATCCGGGAAACCCGTCCGTTAGAATATTTGTATTTTTTACTTTCTGGGCTATTAATATTTTTTGAACCCCTTCTATCATTGGGTCTGGTCCAGCAATATAGTATAGGTTATTTGCTAAACTTGCAAGGTTTTTATGTAAGAGTTCAGTCGTAATTCTCCCAACGTTTCCCACCCAAGTATCTGAAGGCTTGCTGACGGTGACAGTAATACTCAAGTTAGGATTTTCAGCTTCCATTTTTTCAAATTCATCCAGAAACAAAACATCTAAGTCTGTTTTATAAGACATAAAATGATGTATTTTTAAATTCAACTTCATGTCTGTTGCATGCTTCATCATAGACCTAAATGGTGTCAAACCTATACCACCAGACAAGAAAACAATATTCTGTTTTTCCTTCTCATGTAAAACAAAATCTCCCCACGGGCCGCGCGCTTCAACCTCTTGTCCTTCATCTAAATTACTCAAGGTCATCTTGAATGTACTTTTTACAATATGTGTAGTAATTCTCAGATACTCTTCAGTAGGGGATGAGGAAAGTGTAAAGTATCTCATAACTCCTCTATTATCGGGGTGTTCAGTGGGAAGTTTTAATTTTATATACTGTCCTGCAAAATATCTAAAACCGGTTGGTTTTTTGAAATAAAAATTCCAAACGTTTTTTGAGATCTTTTCTTTTTTTAAAAAAGTGATAGAGAATGATTGCGAGTCTTTCATTCCGCTCAGTATACCAAATTTGACTATTAAGCATTACTTCCGATAATAAGTATTAAGTGCTACAATGGGTACCACACAATCTCGTCATTGCGAGAAGTGAAACGACGAAGCCCTGCCTTGTTGGCAGGCAGGAATCTGGAGATCGCCACGCTAACGCTCGCGATGACATTTATATATGGAGAAGACGCTAAACCCCAAACAGAAAGAAGCGGTAGAATTTGGCAATGGCCCTCTTTTAATTATTGCAGGTGCCGGAACTGGAAAAACTACAGTTATTACTGAACGCATAAGACATCTAATTATTGATCGCGAAATTCCACCTGAAAACGTGCTGGCCCTCACATTTACTGACAAAGCCTCATTTGAAATGCAGGAAAGAATTGATGTGCTAATGCCTTATGGCTACACAAATATGTGGATTCACACATTCCATGCATTTTGTGACCGAATTTTGCGTGATGATGCACACAGTATAGGACTTGATCCCAACTATACTTTAATTTCAGAATCAGAAGCCATTCTCACAATGCGCCAAAACATATTTAATCTAGGACTAAACACATACAGGCCACTAGGAAATCCTACAAAATTTTTGGATGCGCTTTTGACACACTTCGCCCGCTTAAAAGATGAAGATGTAAATCCTGATGAGTACCTAAAATGGGCAAAAAATGAACCGGAATCTGATGAATCAGCACAATACATAGAACTTGCAACAGCTTATAAAAGCTATGAAGAACTAAAAGTGAAAAACTCTTTTATGGATTTTTCAGATCTCATTTCAAACTCACTAAAACTATTAAGAGAGAGGCCGCAAATATTAAAAAAGTACCAAAAACAATTTAAATTTATCTTAGTTGATGAATTTCAGGACACTAACTATGCACAAAATGAATTAGCAATTTTGCTTTCCGGAGATGACCGTAATATAACAGTGGTTGCAGATGATGATCAAAGTATTTATAGATTTAGAGGGGCTGCGGTTTCAAATGTGCTGCAGTTTAAAAAAAACTTTCCTGATGCGCACATAGTAACCCTTAATGATAACTATAGATCCACGCAAAATATTCTTGACGCGTCTTACTCCTTAATTCAAGGAAACAATCCAAACAGACTCGAAATAGTGGAAGGAATTGATAAAAAACTTAAAAGCCATTCGAAAAGCATTAAGAAACCAATTGAATTAATTCATGAAACTCGGGCTGAGGACGAAGCAGACGCTATAGCGCGTAAAATTTTAGAACTTTCAAAAACATATAGCTTTAAAAGTGTTGCTATTTTAGTACGAGCAAATAACCATGCACAGCTGGTAACCACAGCGCTCCAGAGGCACAAAATTCCGTATCAGTTTTTAGGCCCTGGATATTTATTTCAACAAGATGAGGTAAAAGATCTTATTGCCTACATCATGTTTTTAAATAATTTGTCAGACACTGTATCTCTTTTTAGAGTACTATCTATGGATATATTTCAAATTCCATCAATTGAACTTAACTATTTATTAAACTTTTCAAAGAAAAAAAATCTTACACTTTTTGAATCCCTTTATTTCCTGGACCAATCGTTTTTAAAACCAGAAACTAAAGAAAAACTTACAAAATTCAGAGAAATGGTGGAACGCCACATAGAACTTTCAAAGAAAGACAAGGCAGGACAGGTTCTTTACTATTTCTTAATAGACTCAGGAATTTTTGAAACGTTAGCCAAAACTGACACAACAAAAGAAGAAAGAAGAGTTCAAAATATTGCTAAATTTTTTGATAGGATTAAAAATTTTGAGTCCGAAAAAGAAACTAGCAATATATTTATAGTCTCAGATTGGTTATCTCTCATGATGACGATGGGAGACTCACCAACAGCTGCTGATATAGACATGAGAGACCAAGATGCAGTAAGTATTTTAACCGTACACTCATCAAAAGGCTTGGAATTTGATGTTGTATTTTTAATAAATTTAGTAAATGATAGATTTCCATCGCGTGAACGTTCAGAAAAAATACCATTACCAAAGGGAATACTAAGAGAAGATTTACAAGAAGATATAGATTTTCACGCGCAAGAAGAACGTCGACTTTTTTATGTAGGAATAACACGAGCACGGGAACGATTATTTTTTACAGCAGCTGATTACTACGGAACAGGAAAAAGAATTAAGAAACTCTCTCCTTTTATTTTTGAGGCTCTACCAGATCTCAAAACCAAAACTGAAAAGGCAGCCAAAATCCAACAGTTATCATTAACTGAAGTATTATCTGTTTATACAAAAAAAAAGGAATATGTAGAACCTAAAACACCGTATAAAGTAGGGTATATAACATATTCTAATTTACAGATGTTTGATATATGTCCGCTGCACTATAAGGCAAAGGTAATATTTAGCATCCCAACTCCTACTGCCTCTGTTCAAAGTTTTGGAATAGCTATGCACAACGCATTACAAATTTTTTATGAAGCAATTAAGGCTGGTGAAAAACCTAGTGTTTCAAGACTTGAAGAACTACTTAAAAAGGAGTGGATTTCAGATGGGTTTGATTCAAAAGCATATGAACAAGAACGCAAGATTCAAGGAAAGCGTATGCTGAATGATTTTTACAAAACGAATTTTCCAAATGACATACCATTAACAACCCCGCTAGGACTTGAAATGCCATTTAATTTTACTCTTAAAAATGGTGTTAAAGTTTTTGGAAAAATTGACAGGATTGACGTGACTCCTACAGGTATTGAAATCATAGATTACAAAACTGGTGAAGATAATCCTAAGGCTTTCAAGGCTCATGAATTACAGCTGGCAATGTATGCCTTAGCAGCCACCCGCGTAAAAGATCCTATACTTAACAGAAAACCTGATGAAATAACGCTTAGTCTTTATTTTCTGGAAGGAAACACTAAAAAATCCATGACATTTACACAAGAAGATTTGGAAAAATTTGAAGATGAACTAGTTTCAAAAATAGAGGAAATTGAAAAATCTGAATTTAAATGCAGTAAAAATGTACTTTGTGTAAACTGCGAATATAGATTATTGTGTAATACTACTTAGGCTTTTTTGGTGATTCTATTTGCGTATTTTCGGGCCGCTTTCTTATAAAACCAACCCAAACATCCTCTGCCAATCTATAAGGGGGTGGAATTTTTCCAGTTAAGTAATCAGCAAACCCTTCTGTTTTGCGTGGCTCTCCCCGTAGCACCAACAATTCCAAGTCGAGATGGTAATTATTTGGACGGCTTTTTTCTTCCTCTGTATAACCTAGTCGTGAATCATTTGGTTGAGTAATGCGCGGCACACGCAGCCACTCATCTGGATTTTTTCCTGCACGAGCTAACATCTCCTGATATGCTTTTGTTATGATTGGATCTTCCCCTTTAGTTGTGTATTTTAATAGATTTCTAATTCGTTGAAATGCTTCAGATGGGTCAGTGGATGGCTCAATAGTTGAGAAAAGATCTGACGCCCTTTTAAAATCTAAAAGATATTGAGCATCACGTTCTTTTTTGGACTTTCTTTTAGGAAAACTGACTTCTTGAGTGTCTGATGGAGGACTATTTTTAGAATCTAAATTTTCTGACATACAAGTATTTTATCAATTAATTTTCTTACGTGCGGATGCATTTTTTGCTCTGGGAAGAGGATGCTACGCACTCTCTTCCTTGTTTATTTGCTCTGGGAAGAGAGTAGTCGGCTAAAGCCTCGTGCTTTTTTCCACAGTAAGATTTAAAATACCCTGGGAAAAAAGTAAGCCAGATTCTGTTTAAACTTATCTGTCTTGCGTCCTTGCGGACTTAAGCCAGATTCTGTTATAAAGCTATAATCTCTCTAAGTTTCGATAATTCTCGATACTTCTACGATTTTACGTAGTGCCTTCAATCTTTGGTGCTAGTCCCGCCTTACGGCGAGGCAGGCAATGCGCGTTTGCACCGTTCGGAAGTTGCAGCAGGTAGGATTGCCCGTTTCATAATCGCTCGTCTCTGTTGCTCTCAAATCTTGTCAATTCAAGATCTGTTTTAAGTCCGTTTAGCGACATAAGACTTAAACACTAGCTGTTAGCCGTTCGACTTACTCAGGCTACCCTGAGCTCGTCGAATGGGCACCAGTCGGAGATTGCCCTCCGTCCCCTGCATTGCTGCTGTCTGGACTTTCCTCTCCGATCCTTACTAGAATCTAATAGGTATCGGAGTAATAGCCCTTCTTCCCAGAGTATCCTATATTATATCACTGCTCAAGAAATGCTTCAACTTTTCCATAATTTTAGCCTCAAAATCATTTTCTAGAATATCAAACCAATGTATATTTTCTTGCTTCTTAAACCAGGTCATCTGCTTCTTTGCATTCTGATGTTCACTTGTTTTCCATAGAGTAATCGCCTCACCTAAACCAGATTTCCCCTGCAAGTATTCAAAAAGTTGCTTGTATCCAGATGCTTGTTTAATTTGAGGTGCAAGATTTTCATAATCTACAAAAAGTGTTTCTGCTTCGGCAAGCGCCCCTTGTTCCAATCTTTCATCAACCCGCTTATCAATCCTTTCATTTAAACTTTCTCTCTTACAAAAAAGTCCTATTATTAGTATGTCATGCGAAATTTGTTTCGGCATCTTTTTAGATCCTGAAATAAATTCAGGATGACCAAAACTGACCTCTATTGCCCTTACTAAGCGTCTGGGATTATTTCTATCAGAGTTATTCATATTGAAAAACTTTTCAGGATTTAATTCTTTCAACATTCCCTGAAGTTCAGGAGTTGCCAATTTGTTAAGCTCTTGTCTTAAGTCAGCATGAGGTTTAATGTCAGAGGTTTCAATGGGATGTAAAAGCGCTGAAATATAAAATCCGGTTCCGCCCACCACAATAGGCAGCTTATCAGACTGATTTTTAAGTTCGTATTCAAATGAATGTACATAATCACTTACGCTAAAAGGGGTGTGGGGGGAAACAATATCTACAAGTTTTAAAGGAATTTTACCTAGCTTATCTTTGTCTTTACCAGAGATAATATCCAAGCCTTTATAGACCTGGACGGAATCTGCTGAAAATAATTCACCTGTGTATTTTTCAGCGATTTTTAAAGCAAGGGCAGTTTTTCCAACACTAGTTGGGCCAATAATAATAACTATCTTACGCATACACGTTTTATAATTTGAGCCTATTTCACTGCTTTCTTAAGGCTCTTTCCTGGTGTAAATCCCGGTGCCCTGCGCGCTGCAATCATCATGGGTTCCCCGGTCTTTGGGTTTCTACCTTTTTTCTGCTTTCTTGACCTGAGTGAAAAAGTCCCAAAACCAGAGATCACCACTTTTTCATTTCTCTTAAGTGAATCGCGAATGGAATTTAAGAAAACTTTAACTGCTTCTTTGGATGCTTTGTTGGTAAGATTTGCTTTTTTGGCTACTACCTCAATTAACTCTTTTTTAGTTACTGACATAAATAAAATTCACCCCCAATCAAAATTTCGTCTTTATAAATCTAATAATAAATTTTGATTGACACTGAGCACCGAGGTGCGAAGTGCAACATTAGACGAATTTATCTTGATTTAACAATACAACCTTAAAAAAACAAAGTCAAGTAAGAGCGTATGTCATTCATAACTTAAATTGCTTTTTATGCCTCAAAAGCCTATAATATAGGCATGAGCAATGTTGAAACAACTGCAAACACGAGATCATCAGAAAATGCACGGAAATTAACACCATCCTACAATGTTTTGGAAATTGTTGGAAATGCTGGAACAGGAACTACTTCCACCGGACTTGCATTAGCTGAGCTTCACGGTGCCCGATTCATATCTATTGGAGATATAGTTGGCAAAATAAATAAAGGAATATGGAGCGGAAAACTTCTAGAGGATGGCCGAGAACTCGATGCCGCGGTAGATGCTAAAATGGATCGACTTGGTGGAATAATTATCCAAAATTCAATCAAAACCGGTCCGGTAATTGTTGACTCAAGGATGGGAGGATATATTGCCGCAGCGGGTGTAAAAAAGGCTCAACGCGAAAATAAGTCTTACCCCAAGGTAGTAAAAATATTAATTACTGCCGATGCAACAACTAGAGCTCATAGAGTTGCCGAAAGAGAAAATCAACCACTTGACGATGTTAGACGCATGACGGTAAGGCGTGACGAACGGGATGAAAAAGTATTTGAAAATGCTCTCCCCCCTGAGCTAAAAGGCTTAAGCCGGGACGAAATTTATGATCTTATCATTGACAACTCTGGAATGAGCGTAGACGAGACAATTGCTTGCATTAATACTTATTTGAGGAACAATGGCTATTTAAGTTAAGCTCTACCTCTACCATTCCTTCCAAACGAAGAAACGAACCAATTATTTTTTTCATACTCTTCAGTAAGCTGGCCAGCTGCCAAATTCCAATGTGCATCGGAACAAACGGGAATTAAATCGATATCTCGGGTGAAAGGAGCATCAAAATCTAAAGTACCAACCGCTTCCTTGCCGCACTTCAGTGCTTTCCCATCATCGCCTTTTTTATTGAAGTCCAAAATTACCCCACATACAGCTCCTTGAAGAATGGTTTTATACGCAAATTCTCCTAGCGCTTTATCGCCAAAATTTTCTCTCACAACAGGGTTCTTTTGTGGGATTTCACGTGTCATGGAAATATTATAGGACTAAATATAGGAGATGTCAACAATTTTCCTATCTATTTAAGAGTATTACTCTTTTGGTTCTGTGGATCTAAATTCTCGAATGGCTGTTACTCTTACTACACCTGGAACAATTAATTTCTTATCAATTTCATCTTTGATTTTCTTGGCAATGATTGTGGTTTCTACATCATCAAGTCTTCCTGGATTAACTATTACTCTAATTTCACGACCCGCTTCAAACGCATAAGCATCATCTACCCCGTCAAATGCTTTTGCAATTTCTTCCATGTCCCGAATACGCTTTACGTAATCCTGCACGTCTTCATGTCTTGCCCCAGGTCTTGCTCCTGAAATTGAATCTGCAATGTGAACTATTATGGACTCAACAGATGAAAAAGGCTTATCTTCATGATGCTCTGCCACACAATTAACAACCTCTTTGGCGATTTTATATTTATTCAGCAACTCAACTCCGAGCGTTACATGAGACCCTTCTTTGTCATTTACAATTTTTCCAATGTCATGGAACAAACAGCCTAGGCGCACTATATCTACGTCAGCTCCAATTTCTGATGCAATTTGGATACCAATTTTTGTTTCTTCCAGTGTGTGAACTACTAAATTTTGCCCAAATGAAGTTCTGAATTTAAATCTACCCAACATGGAAATAAGATCAGGCTGTAAATTATAAACTCCCACTTCATGTGCCAATTTTTCACCCTCTTCAAAAAGGATAAGGTCAACCTCTTTTTTAACTTGACTTACAACTTCTTCAATTCGGACAGGCTGAATACGAGTGTCTTTAATCAAAATTTCAAGAGAGCGTCTAGCGATCTCACGTCTGACAGGATCAAAAGATGAAAGTCTAATAACACCCTCTTCGTCTAAATTAACATCTACTCCCGTAGTGTTTTCAAAGGATCTTATATTGCGGCCTTCTTTTCCAATGATTCTTCCCTTTACCTCTTCTGAGTCCACGCGAATGGTTGATACAGTATATTCTGCAATATAATCAAGAGCCCCGTGCCTCATAGCATCAACTAAAATTTCCTGTGAGCGTCTTAAAGCTGTTGCTTTTGCCTGATCTTCCCCATCTTTTATCATGCGGGCAACATCAGCCTTCATATCATTTTCGAGTTCTGAAAAAAGAAGTTTTTTTGCTTCTTCTACTGAAAGGGAGGTTACTTTCTCAAGTTTATCTAGATATTCTTGTCTTAATTCGTCTGTTGTTTTTGCCATTTATAGTTGGCACAAGAATATACGCAATTTATGCGTTGTGAAGGGCTCTAATGATGGAAGAAGTTCTCTTCATATTAGTCACAAATCTTGTGCTTTGAGTATTATACCAAATTCTCGAATTATGAGTCAATGTGATACAATCCTGATTATGACAGTTAAAGCATATAAGACTCACAAAATAACGCAAGCGGATACTGATATTACTAAGATTCTAGATAAATATTTACCTGCGCTTTCCGAGAATTCAGTAGTGGTTGTTACTTCAAAAATTGTAGCACTGTGTGAAGGAAGAATTCTCCCAGCTGATAAAGTTAATAAAGACGAATTGGTACACCAAGAGGCTGAATATTATTTACCAAAAGAAGAAAATAATTACGGCGTGTATATAACCATTAAGGGAAATATTTTAGCTGCAACTGCCGGAATTGACGAATCCAACACAAATGGTTTTGTTGTTTTGTGGCCTAAAAATCCCCAAGAATCAGCAAATAAAATTAGGGAACACTTGATGCAAAAACACAACATAAAAAATCTTGGAGTACTTATTACAGATTCTAAAACCACTCCACTTAGGTGGGGCGTAACCGGAATAGGAATTTCACACAGCGGATTTAGAGCTATAAATGATTATGTGGGAACCAAAGATTTATTTGGCCGAGAATTTAAAATGACAAAAGTAAACGTTATGGACGGTTTATCCTCTGCTGCAGCGGTTGTGATGGGAGAAACTATAGAACAAACCCCCCTGGGTGTTATTACAGACATTCCATTTGTGCAGTTTCAAGCTGGAAACCCAACTGATGAAGAATTAAAAAACTTAACAATCCCTGTTGACGACGATGTGTATGGTGCTTTTTTAAAAAGTGATAAATGGAAAAAGGGAAAAGCATAAATCTTCTTTTATTGTAGATTATTTATAAATTCTGTACACTGTTAGTATGGTATTCATAAAAAATGCGAGCGAACTCGGCACAACTCCACAAAGACAAGCAGTTTTAAGTCTTATTGAAACCGCCTATGAGTCTATTCAGCCTCAAAACGCTATGGAAAATAATTTCAAAATTGAGGGCAACACTCTTTCCATAATGGATAAATCGTATAATCTTACCGATTACGACCGTGTCTTTTTAGTAGGATTTGGTAAGGGAAGCGCTGGAATCTCAAAAATTATTGAGGAAAAATTGGGGGATAAACTAACCGAAGGGCATGTTATTGACGCAAGCCCTGCTACTTTTTCTAAAATCCACTTCACCAAAGGCTCACATCCTGTTCCCTCCATATTAAACATTGCGTTTACCCAAGCGCTTTTAAAACGACTTGCCACTCTTCAGTTAACTGAAAAGGATTTAGTGTTAGTGGTTATTTGCGGAGGAGGATCCGCTATGCTGGTAGCTCCATATCACATACCTATAGAAAAACAGATAGAAGTAGGAAAAGCGCTTTTAAAATCAGGTGCAAACATAACAGAAATGAATGTAGTGCGTCAGCATTTATCAGAAGTAAAGGGTGGAGGGTTGGCCAAAGCACTGTTCCCGACAAGAGTAGCATCTCTTATTTTTTCTGATGTGCCGGGTAATAACTTAACGTATATTGCATCCGGCCCTACAGCCAAAGTTCCAACTAAAATTGAGGATGCCAAAGCAATTTTAGAAAAATATAATCTCACAGAGGAACTAGCACTTTCTGATAATGCATTTACTGATAATCCTCAGGATGATAAATATTTTGAAAATGTTTCAAATATTATTGTGTTGTCCAATGACACAGCGCTTGAGGCTATGCAGAAAAAAGCACAAGAATTGGGAATAACAGCCTCCATTTATTCTAATAAATTTGAAGGAAACGCAAGTGACGCCGGAGGTGCACTACTGCAAGAAACAAAACCAAACTCTATTATTCTTGCAGGTGGAGAAACAACTGTGCATGTAAAAGGCGCGGGTGGCAAAGGCGGACGAAATCAAGAAGTAGTTCTAGGCGCACTTCCAACACTTCCGGAGAACACCATCATTTGCTCATTTGCAACAGATGGATGGGATAATACTGAATATGCAGGTGCTATTGGTGACGCAGCTACCAAAACTAAAGCACAAGAATTGTCACTTAACATTCCTAATTTCATAGATTCTCATGATTCATTTAATTTTTGGCAGCAAGTTAATGATGGAATTGACACCGGAAGGCTTCCTAGTAATGTTTCCGATCTGTTTATTGTATATAGGTATTAAAACTGATATATAATATGTTGCGTCTGAGCACGCGTTAAAAAATTCGAGTGATAGAACGCCCGAAAACTTGAACTTTTCAAGTTTTAGTGAAGGAACGAAAATTTTAGCAGCGCAAGATAGCAACAAAGTTTTTGTTTCACTTTTTTCTAAAAAGTGAAAAGTCTATATGTTTGATTTACTAACACCTGAGAAAGAACACGAACTTCATATAACTTCAACGGAAATCCAAATGCTAATAATTAACATGCTGGAAAAAGCGGGCAGCGGTCACCCCGGCGGATCTTTGGGGATGTCTGATATTTTTACCTGTATGTACTTTCATATTTTGAACCAAAAACCCACAGAACCATTATGGCCTGACCGCGACAGACTTGTTTTGTCCAATGGACACATTTGTCCGGTTCTTTACGCAACACTGGCCAAAGCAGGCTACTTTCCAATTACAGAGCTAGATACATTGCGCAAAATCAACTCAAAACTTCAGGGTCATCCACACCGTGGGACAGTCCCTGGACTTGAAAGCACATCAGGACCCTTGGGATCCGGACTTTCACAAGCAATTGGCATGGCTTTAGCCAACAAATTAGATAAAAAAGAATCGCGTGTATATTGTCTGACGTCTGACGGAGAACATCAGGAAGGAAATACATGGGAAGCAATGATGCTGGCTCCAAAATATGAGCTGGATAATTTAACCGTAGTTATTGACCGCAATATGATTCAAATAGATGGGGTAACTGAACAAGTACTGCCGCTTGAGGTACTACGGCTCAAATATGAAAGCTTTAATTGGAATGTGTTTGAGATAGATGGACATGATATGCAGGCATATGTTCAGGCTGTTAAAAAGGCGACTGAAGTAGCCGGACGACCTACATGCATCATAGCCCACACAATTCCAGGTAAAAATGTTTCATTTATGGAAAATGATTATTTGTGGCATGGAAAAGCTCCAAATAAAGAAGAGGCAGCAAGAGCCACCGCAGAATTACAAACATTATTAGAAAAGTTAAAAAATTAATAATTACATTTGCAATCGCAAACAAAGAGCGTTAAAAATTTATGAGTGAACAAGTCAGGGGGATCCCCGGCAAGACTTTGACCGGGAGGGGGTGATATCACCCGACTTGTGAACGATTAAATTTAGCTCGACTTTGTTTTGCAAAGAGTTTTTACTCCACTTTTTGACGGTTCAAAAGTGGATAATAAATATATGTTAAATCCTGATTTAAAATTAAACCAAAACTTATTCAATGAAGATGTTGAAAAAGATGCAACACGCTCCGGTTATGGAACAGGCTTGGTGAAGCTTGGAGACACTAACCCGAATGTAGTTGCACTCTCAGCAGATCTTACTGAAAGCACAAAGGCTGATGCATTTGCTAAAAAATATCCGGAGCGGTTTTTTGAGGTAGGAGTAGCTGAGCAAAATATGGCAACTGTAGCAGCTGGACTAGGAGTCTCAGGCAAAATTCCATTCTTTTCTTCATATGCTACGTTTTCACCAGGACGTAATTGGGAACAAATCAGAACTACCATAGTGTATAACAATTCAAATGCAAAAATTGCAGGACACCATGCAGGACTCATGACAGGCCCTGACGGGGCGACCCACCAAGCAACGGAGGACATAGCACTTATGCGCGTACTCCCCAACTTAACAGTATTTGTTCCGTGTGATGCCCCAGAGGGAGAACGGGCTACCATTAAATCAGGCGAAATTGTAGGACCAGTGTACTTAAGATTTACGAGAGACAAAACACCAATTATAACAACTGCTGAAACACCATTTGAGTCTGGTAAAGCCTACACATACTGGGTCACTGAAAATCCACAATGCTCAATTTTTGCCACAGGCTATATGCTTTACTATGCTCTTTTAGCAGCTAAAGAATTAGAAGACGAAGGTATTCAGACAGAAGTAATAAATATAGCGTCCATTAAACCATTAGATACTGAGGCAGTTTTAAACTCTATTAAAAAAACAGGCTGTGCTGTTACGGTAGAGGATCATCAGGTTGCAGGAGGACTTGGAGGATTACTTGCTGAGGTGATTTCTGAAAATTACCTGGCACCACTTGAGAGAGTTGGATTACGAGACACATTTGGAGAATCAGGAAAACCATATGAATTGCTTCAAAAATATCATATGGATACTCCAGACATAAAAGAAGCGGTTAAAAAAGCAATAAGCCGAAAAACAATATAATGTCATTCAGGCATTTTAAATTGTCATTCTGAGTGGAACGAAGAATCTGCATGAAGTACTACTTTGTTTATATACTAACAAATAGGACAAACCGAGTTTTATATACAGGCGTTACCGGAAACTTATCAAAAAGGGTAAGGGAACATAAGAGTAAATATATTGAAGGTTTTACAAAAAAATATAATGTTGAAAAGTTGGTGTTTTTTGAGAGCTTCACGAATCCTACAGATGCAATATCAGCAGAAAAGCGGATCAAGGGCTGGATGAGAAACAAAAAGATTAAGTTGATCCAAGAAAAGAACCCCGCATGGGATGATCTATTTCAAACGCTCGAAGAAAATGAAGCCACAAGTGGAACCTGAGTAGATCCTTCGCTACGCTCAGGATGACAGTTTTTGTCAGTTCAGGATGACAGTTTTTGTCAGCTCAGGATGACAGTTTTTGTTTGTGTTCATATACTCTCCTTGCAATATTATTAGTTACTCCGATATAAAGTACGGTATTATTCCTATTTGTAAGAATGTAAACATGGTATATCATAGATGCCGAAACAAGTTCGGCATGACAAATTAAGATACATCAATATCTGTAAACAAATTTGCAATTTTAAGTTCTCTTAAAATTCTACCGGGTGTTTCAGAAAGACTACCGTTTTTTTTCATTATTTTTGATAACGCGTCTTTTTTATTCTCACCGGTTACAACAGATACTGCGTAGTCAATTTGTCTTAAAAACGGAAACGTAGTAGTAGCGCGCATAGGAGGAACTAAGCTTGATTCATAGCTTACTACCCATTTGTCTGTGTTCACAAACAGTGAGTCAAAATCCGAACGTTTACTTGGATTAATGCCAGAAATATGTCCGTCTGGCCCTACTCCTAGAGTAGTAACAATTATTCCTTCTGGATTTGCAGTTTTCCAATTTCTTAATAATTCCTCATATCGCCTTGCAAATTCTTCAAGGCTTTCTTCATTTTGCACTTTTGTATCCAGTATAGACTTGAATTGTAACTCATACTTTTTGAAAAATTCTGTTTTTTCAAACTGAGCGAAATTATTGATAGCTGGATCAGTGCTATAACGCTCATCAACTACACCCACAGACAGATTAAGCGGAATACTATCTAAATAATTCAATAGTTCAAAAGATGACCCTCCCGAGGACAAAAACAAAATAGACGCATGTGTGTTTTTTAGAAAAAATGATTGAAGATCTGCTGCAGCTTTTAATAACAGTGCTTTCTTATCCTTATGTGTAACTACATTCATGTGCGTTTATTTTCCGATCTGATCAATTTTGGCGGCCATTATAAAATCATTCTCAGACAGACCTGAAATTGCATGTGTCCAAAGTGTAATAGTAACTAGGTTGTAGAAAATTTTAATATCAGGATGATGCTGCTCTTCTTCTGCCACTATGGCAACTTTATTTACAAATACCATAGCCTCCTTAAAATCTTTAAACTTAAATTTTCGCTCTAAACGCTTATCTTCTATAGTGCCCCAATCTGGAGATATCTCTTTTAAATACTTTTCAACTTCGGAAGGTTTAAAAGGAGGAACTCCTCCTTCACAAGGAACGCATTTTTTTTGAGCTAAATCTACCATGTACTTAAAATAAATGGAAAAACTAACCGCACCATATGTGCCTGTCAGTTTTTCCATTATATCAGGTCAGGCAAGTTAATACTTTTCAAAGAAAAGTAAAAACAAGCTATTTCTTTCCGGCAACTTTTGCCCATACCATCCATACCCCTGCTAGACCTACTAATAGGTAGACTACAGCTTCTACGCTAGGCATTGTGCCAAGAAGCATATTTACTAAATTCCATGTCATACCGGCACCCATCAGCATTCCTAGTCCTACAAGTCCCCAATTAAGGGCACCTACTACGACTAATACCCATCCAATCATTTCAACTGTCTTCATATATTACTCACCTCCCTTCGTCACTTTGTTCCTCAGGACCAACCTTATAACTATTAACGGAAATTTTAAAACAACAAGAGGAAGGAAGGGGAATCTTGTTACTTTGTGGCACGTTGTGGTTCATACAATTACAAACCTCCGGGAACTATATTTAATCGTAGTCTTATAAGGATTCTCCTGTCAAGTACAGTTTTTATGGATTAACCTCTTTATACGAAGTAAAAGAAATCTAAAAATTTAATTTTCTTTATACGCAGTAAAAGAGGTCCTAAGGATTTACCTCTTTATACGAAGTAAAAGAAATCTAGAAATTCAATTTCGTTATACGAAGTAAAAGAAATCTAAAAATTTAATTTTCTTTATACGCAGTAAAAGA
>CAYOTA010000003.1:0-9242 GCA_964406795.1 uncultured Gammaproteobacteria bacterium | reverse complement strand
GGTCTAAGGATTAACCTCTTTATACACCTTATACGTCGACTTGTAGAAATCAGTTAACTGGATAAGAAATTCAGGTCTTGCTGACACAGACAAGGCTGGGAAATTAGCATTATTTGCACACAATGTGCGTCCATTCTGAATTTTACCTGATCCTCCAGTTGCAAATGGCCGGAGGGAGTTTGCAATGAGTGCGCCTGAGACGTTTAAGCGCAGATCACTCGTGCTGGTTGCACAATTTGCGCTACTTTGAATGATGATGTTTCTTTCAGCAGTAAAGTACCCGTCAAGTGCAGGTGTTGAAAGAGCTGCCGCACTCCCAATCGTTGGTACTACTGTAATGTTTCCGCTGGCAGCTATTACAATAAGATTCCCCTGACCAGTCTGTGCTGTCACGGGACCTGATATTGTCACATCCCCGTCAACCAGGATTACAATGGACTTTCCGGGTGTAGTTAAACCACTTGCCGTAATGGTTAAGTTCCCTGTTTTGGTGTATATCTGCTCAGTAGTAGCAGAGGTAAAGGTAAACGTGCTACCTGGTATGACACTTGTTGGCATATTGCGTCGCCGTACCTGGGACGCAAAGAATGTGTATGACATACCCCCCAACCCATTCCTAAAGTCATCATTATATTGATATTCGTCAGACACCTTCCACCCAGAGGCTGATACTGCTCCCTGACCAAATGTGGTGGTACTAATGGTTCCTTGAGAGGAGAAAAATACGCCGGGAGTGTTGGGGGAGGTGGCTAGAGACTGTGAGCCAACGGACGATGCGGGAACCTTGTTTGCAATATTTGGATACCTCACATCCCCTGAAACCGTCTGGTACCATGATGAATTATTGGAAACGCACCAGTCAAGAGTTGTATTGGCGGAAGTCGCAAGCGTTACGTCATACCCTGATTGAGCAATCCAGGTTGAAGGTGTTGTTTTGTAGCCTCGCACTACATAATCAGGAGGAAGATTTGTCATACTCACCGTTTTGGTTTCAGTACTGCAGGATGTTGTATCAGTAAGCCTATAGGGTGGTGGTGGCGACGAATTATAAACTACAGGACCTGCTTTAATTACTGCACTTGGACTGCTTCTAAGCGTTAGGCTTGGAGCTGTTCCCGTATAGGGTACGGCTCCACTTGCACAGTCATTATTTCCTGCATCAGAAAATATTGTACCGGAAATAACTTGTGTAGACGTCGCGCCGGAACATGCACTTGCCACAGTCATGGTAGCACTACATGAGGGCTGATTTACTCCATACAGCGAGTAGGAAATAATGCATGTGCCGGCAGTATTTGGAGCCTGGAAAGTAGCATAATCCCAGTTAGTAGATGGGAATGTGCCGCATGTAGAAGACCACACTGAATTTGAACGATTATTGTCATCGTTTACTATTGTTGCAAATAGTTGTAATGATGATCCCGCACCTATACTGCCCGTAGCAGGAGCTGATCCTATATCTCCCTGCCTTGCATTTCTCGTTAACACTGAGCAAGATGGAGCCACTACATACTGTACATAAATATCTATATAACTTCCCGGTGTGGGAAGGGCGGCTGTTACCTGAGTACCTGATGTAAATGTAGTGGGAATTCCTGCACACGTAGAACTAGACTCTGATCTACACCTATATTTTGTAGCATATCCTGAAATCTGATTTATGACCAGCGTACGTGTTCCTGTAGGAATACTTGTGTAATTCCAGGGAGTTGACGTTTTACTTCCTAGTCCAGTTATGCTTACTCCTTGTCCTACCAGATTTACCTGAGTGGTACCATTAGCTCCTACAAATCTTCCCTGAAGCGTCACTGTTGGGGGAATTTGCCTGAGTAAAAGAACAAATCTACTTCCGGGAGAAACAGTTGTCGAGCCTGTTCTACTTACCTCCTGATATCCGCTAGGTATTGTGCTAGTCTGGACTGAAAAGTATGAATAAGAACTACTCGAGAAAGACCATAATCCGCCAATCCAGGGCTGCTGGTTAGGTGTGTTACTCATCAAAAATCTTACATTTGGACCATTACTATCTCCTACGTCATACACACCACTCCCATTTGTATCAGTAAATACACCTATTTCAGAAACATTAGGATCTTCTACGCTTGAACACAGGTAATTTGTAGCTGATGAGCAAAACGGCTGGCTTGCGGGACAACACCCTACTCCACGTACATTACAATCTACATTATCTACTGTAACATACCCCGCCCCACAACCAGTAGTTACAGTAGGTGTAGGAGGTCTGGGTGTTACAGTAACCGCTTGCGGTTGAGTAGGGGCTGGTGCACAGGTATAACATACTGGCGTAACACCAGTACAGTTCATAGCTCCTTGGCTTACCCGTACATATCCTGCAGGACACCCCGACTGAGTTCCTACTAAACCGCTTGCCATACATGCTCCACCTATACTGGCACAGGTTGCGCCAGCCGGCGTATTACAACATACACTACCCGCTCCACAGGCGTTATTTGAGGGATTTCCATAGTTTGTAGTTCCCCCAGGACACACAGAGCCCGAAACGCAGGAGTTAGTACCACCTCCTGGAGGATTAAGGGGACAAGCTGACGGTGGGGTGTTACAACACACTTGGCCTGATCCACACGCGTTATTAGTAGTACTTCCATACGCTGTGCTCCCTCCTGGACATGAGGCGCCGGACACACATGAATTAACTCCCCCACCGGGTGGATTAGCAGGACAAGCTGTAGCTGTGCCACCTGGAGGTGTATTGCAGCATACTCTACCTGATCCACATGCGTTATTTGTTAAACTTCCATAGGGTGTAGTTCCACCAGGACACGAGGCCGCTGTAACGCATGCATTAGTACTTCCATCCCCTGGTAAACCCGGACACGCTGTGGTAGCCGAATAACAGCATAATTGATTTGTTCCACATGCGTTATTTGTGGCACTTCCGTAAATAGTTTCTTCAGGGTTACAGGTTACCGATCTACATGTGTTTACTCCACCTGCGGGTAGCCCCGGACAGGCTGAAGGTGGATTTTTTTGGCAGCACTGACCGCCCCCAGAACAGCTATATCCACCCAGAGGACTCCAATCAGTAACACAACTACCCTGACACTGAATAGTGTTGCCTGAACCTGGATTTTGCGGACACGCTGGCAGGGGAGTAGGGGTATTAGGACACGAACAGTTTCCGTTAGAAAGACACGCGCCACCGGAACACGTACTGCTGCAATAAGCATTTACCTGTACAGTACAGGCACCCGTATTCACATTACAACCTAGACACCCCGGACACTGATTATCATTAGTGCAGCCTCCACCACCGCCACCAGCGTTCCATGAGCAAACACCTGAATGAGGACCACATGGAGTTTCAAAACACGCATAATTTCTCAAATCATTACAAATTGCAGCCCCAGATGATGTTGCCCCACTGCATGAGTTTGCAGGCCCCGGATTTCCGGTGCAGGAAAGGGTGCAAGTACAAGGATATGGATCTAAAGGGGTGCACTCCTCACCATCAGGTAATCTACATGTCTCATAATACCCTCCACAATAATATGAACCACCCCCACAAGTCTGAGCAAATGAATCTTTTGGAAACACAAGAAATATGAAAAATAAAGCTACAAAAAAGAAAGCTCCTGAAAAGAGTTTATACATTTCTACTTAATAGTAGTACATGCAGGAATAAAGAGTCAAGAACGAGGTAGATAAGTAGGAGGAAAAACTCAGTGATTTAATTAATCACGGACAAATGGTTGGCCGTTTGTCATGTTAAAATGATATTTTCCTTTTGCTTCTAAAACTGAGTCCTCATTCATTCCATTAGGAAACAGACCTCCACTAATCTGTGGAAATAGTCTTGCCAAGGCCTGTGTTTCGGCTTGTAGTGTAGCATAAGGAGATTCGCCATGAACCATAGGTGTTTTCTTAAAGCCTTGATTTGACTGGGCAGCTAATGAGTATACCACTGCATTTGCTAGCTTCCTATATTGATCGTTATCAACTTCATTCCCAAGTAGATCATGATCGAATATTTCATCAGCTATACCTCTCCAGCCTTGTCCCAAATCATAATCTTCATAACTATATGCAATAGCTGATGTAGGAGTGAACATTTTATCTTCTGGCTCAGCCATGAGACCTATCAATATAATGGTTTTATTAATATCAGTAATCTCTTTATCTTTTATAACTTTTTTCCCAGTCTCCATCTCTAGATTACCATCATATGCTTTAATCACAGGATTTGTTGTCTTTTCGGTGCTATTAATTAGATTTAAAGCTGCAGGGACAGATGAGTCCAATAATTGTAATGCATTTGAACTTACTGAAAGATTCAAGCTTGCTTCCTCCAAGGATGTACAAGGAACTTGAGTATTAAGAGCAAAATCTTCACACTCTGTTCTTGATTCATATCCTTTTTATCTGTATACGATGACACGATTGCCAATAATTTCTATATCCACATCTTTGTCCTTTAATATCTCCATTAATTTTGCTTGGACTTCTGCGGGGACGCCTTCCATCTGCTCTATAGATGCATGCCCGTATTCTGGACCTCTTACCGCTGGTGTTTCTGGAGGTACTGTAGTGGCTGTTTCAGTGGGTACAGAAGTAACAGAAGGAACTTGCGTTTGTGTTTCCGCTGGTGGCGTAATGGTAATTCCTGGTGGCAAAGTACTTGTTTCACTTCCCGGAACTATAGTTCTTATGGTACCTATGGTTGCTGTAAAATCTGGGCTAGGTGAAGGTGATTTATCTCCACCACAGCTTGCCAAGGCTATACCAGAGCTCAGAACTACACTTGCTACTTTTTTATTATGTAAAATTCGTTCTTTCATATGGAAAATAATTGAAGGAGAGAGTGTTAATAATTAATTATTGTTGCGAGTAAATTCATTTCCGTTTGACATTGGATAATAATAGTCTCCTCTTACTCTGATAATGGAATTTATTTCAGCATACGTGCTAGTAGTAGTTCTTCCTGGTTGGAAATATTCATAAAGCTGCGAGCTTAAGTTTTTTGCAATATACTGCCCTTCTGCAGATGTTAAGGCATATTGTGCCCCACCATGCTCTAAACCGGCTTTCTTATATCCTGCATTCGCCATACTTGCAACACTATCATTCATCAGCGCAGCAGTTTTAGAATTTTCTGTCATACCTTCTTTACTTCCAATACCATCAACAGTATAAATATCATCCTGTATAATCATCCAATCGCCTACTCGATAAACATCAGCACTAATATTGGTGGTTGTTGACGGAAGCATCATGGATCTATCGTCTGGTGCTGCAGAAAAATGATATGAAATAATAACCTTGTTAGGATCCTGATCTGTAAGGGGAATATTTGCAATATTAGTAGAATCTCCCTCATATGCTTTTATGTAAGGAAGCTTCCCGCCGTCTGCATCCCTGATAAGTTCCACAGCCGCTGGACTTGCATCATCAAGCCTTTTCAAAGCATCCGAAAAACCCTCTAGGTTTAACCTGATATCAGACATGGAAGTACATTGAATTTCTTTTGGATTGTCTCTGACAGCTTCCATACATGTTTCTCTATCTGCTAATTCAGGGTCACGGGATACAGTGGCTCTATTTCCTATAATATCCACATCTTTACCTTCTAGGATTTCTTTTAATTTTGCTTGGACTTCTGCGGGGACGCTTTCCATTTGCTCTATAGATGCGTGTCCGTATTCTGGACCTTTTACTGCAGGTGTTTCTGTGGGTACGGGAGTGGCTGTTTCAGTAGCAGGTGTAATTGTAATACCAGGAGGAGGCGTGCTTGTTTCAGGAATCAAGGTGCTCACAACGTTTTTTGTGATTGTAAAATCTGGGCTAGGTGAAGGCGCTTTATCTCCACCACAGCTTGATAGAGCTATACTTGAGCTCAGAACTACACTTGCTACTTTTTTATTATGTAAAATTCGTTCTTTCATATGGAAAAACTAAGAGAAATTAAATGTTAGTTATTATCGTGGATAATATCCTGTCCAGAGTTTGATTTGTAGTAATATTTCCCCTTAACATTTATTATCGACTTTATATCCGCACCAGATGAAGTTGTCGTTCTTCCGGGCTGAAAATAATTATACAGCTGAGTGCTATATTCACTTGCAATTTGTTTTCCCTCTCCGGATGTCAAAGCATAGGGCGCACCACCATACACTAAATCTGTTTTTTTGAACCCTGTACTTGCAAGGCTTGCAATACTATCATTCATTAAACTAGCAGCTTTCCAATCCTGCGTCATATTTCCACGTGATCCGATTCCATCAATCGCAAAAATGTCATCCTTTATGAACATCCAATCGCCTATTTTCCATACTTCCACGCTTGAATTAGTAGAGGATGCTGGCAACAACATACTCCTCTCATCTGGTACAGCCGTGAAGTGATATGAAATTATAACTTTATTTGGATCTTGATCTGTTAATGGAATATTTCCTATGGTTGTAGTGCCTCCTACAATTGCTTTAATATAAGGAAGCTCTCCACCATCTGCGTCTCTGATAAGCTTTATGCCTGCCGCGCTTGCCGCATCTAATTTTGCTAATCCATCTGGAAACTCTTCTAGGTCAATACTTAATTCTTCCATTGACGTACATGGAACCTCCTTGGGGTTATCCTTAATGGCTTCAAGACATTTCTCTCTGTCTGCTAATTCAGGGTCACGTGACACAGTTGCTCTGTTGCCTATAATGTCTACGTCTGCACCCTCTAATATCTCTTTTAACTTGGCTTTAACTTCTGCAGGAACGCCTTCCATTTGCTCTATAGATGCGTGTCCGTATTCTGGACCTCTTACTGCAGGTGCTTCCGTAGGGGTTGTGGTCGCTGTTTCAGTAGGTATAGATGTAGCTGAAGGGGTCTCGGCTGGTGGTGTAACGGTAATTCCAGGTGGCAAAGTACTTGTTTCACTTCCGGGAATCATGGTACCCACAGCTCCTGCAGGCTGAGTAGAATCAGGATTTTTTGGAGATGAACCATCTGCACTCCTTAGCCCTAACCATGCGCCTATAAGTGCGCCTGCTCCTGCAACGCCTCCACCTATGGCAACTGCAATATTTCTACCTCTGTGAGATTCACCTGAATGAGGTGTTCCCCCTGGTATCCTCCCTGGCATTCCTGCTGGTGCTGCTGGTGCGGCTCCAGGCTGTGCCTGACCTCTGAGCTTTTTTTGTCCACCAAGTTGGGCAAGAAATGTATTTTTATCGGCTAAGTTATCTGCTGGGGGTTGAATATCTGGAGTAATAGAAGGACCGTCCGTTACCGGATTCAAAGGTCTAATCGGGCCTCTGAAGGCCTGTGATTCTTTATTCATACTATCAGTCATACGTAGTATATCACTTTCCCCTATAGTAATGCAAGTTTTACAGCATTATAGTTTTTACTATAACACCTTACCTACTGTAAATGAGTCTTTCACTCTTGTCAAGAGTATTTTTAGGTAAGAGTTTAATTAAATGTAAAATATCCCTCACTGCTATCCCGAATTTTATCAAATTCCGCATCTATTAGCTTTTCCCGTTCATAAAATTTATCATTACTGCCTTCCATAGGGTTTGTCATTTTAATAAGCATATTTGTCATCTGAAACATGATTTGTTTTCCCAAATCCTCAGACTTTGTAGGATCTACCTGAACTTTTACCTCTATTTGTCCTGGGGAAAACTGAGCATATGAAGAAGAATATACAGTTTTTCCCTGATCATTTGAAAACTTATTGGCAGGCTGGGGTTTATCAGTAAGCCTTATTATTATTTTTTCAAGCGGTTTATTACTCATGGAGCCATTAGCATAGACAGTTGGCTCAAAAACCCGTCCGTACACATTCCATCCTTTAAACACATTTATAAGTGCTTCTTTATTCCTAATCTGGGCTTTCAGTAAAGGAATATCAGATAGTATAGTCACGTCCTTAGGAAGGTCTGGATTTGGAGTAATGGTTATACCTGCTCCTTTTTTAACCACGTTTACCGGAGTTACCTCTGTCATTCCCTGGTTTTTAGAAAAACCCGGAAAAAGACCCAAAAAGTAGAGAAGAGCTAAGATTACAACTATGAGAATTAAAATAATGAAAGATTCTATCCCAAAGATTTTAAAAGCCTTTTTGTTATCTGACGTAAACGGGTTTTCCATAGTTCCATAGTATAGCGGGAACCCCACCCTTGTCAATTAAGTTTTAGTCCTCGATCACTGTTCCTATAAATTCCTTCCCATCCATGTAGTTTTTGAGATTCTCAAAGTTATCACCCTTAAGAACTACTACTTTTAAGTCTAGTTCCTGTGCTTTTTTTGCAGCAATTAGATCAAGTGGTGCATTCATTTTTTAAGCGAATTAAAATTCTATCTTTTTTACCTCTTTTATTAAAGATTCTTTTACAACTTCCCAATTAACTATCTTGTGCATTTTAGGCATTGGTTCATTATTTGCATCCTCAAAATAAACGAGTGACTTTAAAATATGCGGATAGTTATAATTTACACCCTGATACTCTTCATCTACTCTTCCAAGAAGTGATTTTAACTCCATTTTCTGCAAAATAAAGTACATATCTATAAAATCTTTTTTGCTGCCTCTTGCACCAACTGTAATAAGTTTAGTACAGGCTATATCTAGCATGGATGAAAGGTTGATCCCATTCCAATCTCTGGTTTCTTGAAGCAACCTATATGGATAGTATAAAAACTGCAATTTGACTTTTCCAACAAATAAATTAAGCGTGCCTTCCGCCAGTACAACATCAGTTAAGCTTCCTAATAATAAAAGATCTTTCTGGAGAGATTCTGGAGAAAATGAAGACATATTAAAAAAATCTAAATCTTCTGATTCTCTATGCCCTATCTGAAGTGCTAATGCTGTTCCACCGCTCAAGTAAAAACCATTCTTGACGGTAATATGCTTTATGGCATCCAAAACAGTCTGGGTATCTGGGGGAATAATCTCAGGATAATAATTCATGTTATGAAAAGTAGATATTCCAAAAATTTGCCGATTTTTTACTTAGCCTTAGTGTGGGCAGCAAACTCTTGATAGTATCCCTGTCTATTCCTTTAAGAAGCCAAGAAATTGCCTGTGAATCCCCCCGCTCTAAAAGTATTTGAGAAATGTACTTTCTATTTGTGAGAATGTCTAACTGATCTATGGTGTCACCCCAAAAGTATTTCGCAATAAATGGTGGAATATTGTTCTGAACCATGTATATATTAAACTTCCACGGGCTTACGCCACGTGGAATTAGCTGAGTTCAAGCGTT
>CAYOTA010000002.1:0-146782 GCA_964406795.1 uncultured Gammaproteobacteria bacterium | reverse complement strand
CTTTGAAGTACCTATTTTACTTCAATGTGTAACCGATGTATCTCATCTTCTGCAGTTAGGTAACGAATAGCATCTGACTTCTAACAAATAACCAAACTTAATACTTGATACTCACTACATGATACACGATACTTATGTCATGACTGGTAGAACTCATGATTTGGCAGCTTTTGCAGCACTTAGCTATGTGGTGGCAACTCAGCCTATTCCAGAAATGAGTTTGGCCACTGCCATAGTAGCGCTTTCTGCCAATCTTATTGGTGGACTTGCTCCTGACATAGATCAGCCTACAGCTACATTATGGTATAGGCTTCCGGCAGGAAATATAGTAGGAAGAGTAGTGCATCCGCTTTTAGGAGGGCATAGATTTATTTCTCATTCACTTCTAGGAATTTTTCTTTTTGGAGTAGTGCTTAAATTTTTTCTTGAACTTATTTCAGGAATATTAATTGTAGATATGAATGTAGTATGGTGGGCGTTTATGATTGGTTACGTGTCTCACCTGGTGATGGATACAATAACCCGTGACGGTGTTCCCTGGCTATTTCCCATTCCAATCAATATAGGATTTCCACCATTTAGAGCTATGAGGCTTAAAACTGGGGGAATGCTGGAGAAATCTCTTATTTTCCCAGGACTTATGATCTTAACTGGATACATTTTTTACAGTCACTACGGAAAATTCCTCGATTTACTCAAGAATTATATCTCAAAATAGGCTGGAGATTGATTAGAAGGTCATTTCTTGGTACAATTTCAAGCACGTATGTTCTATACATATGTTTTGAAAAGTAGTTTGGATAATAAATTGTATGTTGGTTTTTCTACTGATCTTAAAAAAAGATTTGATCAACACACTAAAGGGTTAGTTGATTCAACGAAATTACGACGACCACTTGAACTAGTTTATTATGAAGCTTGTCTGAATAAAGAGAATGCTATCCAACGTGAAAAATTTTTCAAAACAGGGTTTGGTAGGAGATATTTAAAAACTAGAATCTGACATGAAGAAAGTTTGCAGTAATGTGGGCCCGCCCGCAACGACTCGCAAGCTCGTCTTGCATGTCGGGCGGGTCCGATAGCTCAACCCCGATTAAATCGGGGTCAATGGTAGAGCAAATATTAATATGTGCTACGTCTACATTCTTTGTAACGAAGAAACAGACAGATACTATATCGGATCCAGTAATGACTTAGACAGAAGATTGCGACAGCATTTAAGCGGAAAGACGAGAACAACAAGAGTGTTAGGTACAAACAAGCTTGTTTATAAAGAAAAGTTTGATACGATACTTGATGCAAGGAACAGAGAGAAAAAGTTAAAGTCTTATAAAAGTAAAAAGTACATCAAGTGGTTAATTAATAATATGGTCCGATAGCTCAATGGTAGAGCAAAAGCCTTTTAAGCTTTTGGTTCCGGGTTCGAGCCCCGGTCGGATCACTATCTTCTTCGCTATAACCACTATGGAAAATCCAATACTCGCTTTTGAGAAAATTAAAAAAGTAAATAAATATGGGTCTGAATATTGGTCTGCCCGAGAACTCGCAAAAACCCTCGAGTACTCCGAATATAGACATTTTCTTCCGGTTATTGAGCGCGCAAAAGAAGCATGTGTAAAAAGTAGCCAAAATACTATGGATCATTTCGAGGATGTGCTCGATATGATCGAATTAGGTAAAACCGCATCACGAGAAATTAAGGATATTTTACTTTCTAGATATGCATGTTACTTAGTTATGCAAAATGCGGATCCTTCCAAACAGATAGTTGCTCTTGGTCAGACATATTTTGCTATTCAAGCAAGAAGACAAGAATTTCAAGATCAAATCGCAGAAGATCACAAGCGTGTATTGTTAAGAGACGAGATGACAGCCCACAATAAGCATTTGGCTGAAACTGCATCTCGTGCTGGGGTGCAAAATTATGGAGTGTTTACGAATTATGGGTATATGGGACTTTATGGAGGATTAGACACGCAACAGATTCACAGAAAGAAGCGGTTAAAATCGAGTCAAAAGATCTTGGATTATATGGGAAGTGAAGAGCTTGCTGCAAATCTTTTTAGGGCAACTCAAGCTGATGCTAAATTAAAAAGAGAAAATATTCATGGAGAAGCCAAAGCAAATTATGCTCATTTTGAGGTAGGGCGTAAAGTACGTCAAACCATAAGGGAATTAGGTGGAAGCATGCCTGAAAATCTGCCAGTTCCTGATGGGATTAATAAAGCAAGAACAAGAATAAAACAGAAAACAAAGAAAATTGAACTAACTGCGGTAAAACAATTAAAATGAGATATGCTGAGCCCCGGTCGGATCACTAAAATCAGCTGGTTTACTTCACTTCGTTTTGTTCAATCATAGTTCAGATTTACTTCGTTTAATATGTAATAATGTTGTGGTGAAGAGATTAAAAATTCCGAAATCGAAAACATACCAGTTTCAGGGTACTGTCATGAACTATACAGTGCTAGGACGTGGTAATCCTGTTATTTTAGTTCATGGTTCTATGTCTCACGATCCATGGTGTGATATAGAATTTGAGCTCGCAAAACACTACAAGCTCTACCTGTTAGACCTTCCAGGCTTTGGTGCTTCAGAAACAGTAAGGGGAGCAGTGCATGACACAGAATTATTTAGTAATGCATTAGATGCTTTTATAAGACACAAAAAACTTTCTGCTGTGCCCCTGGTTGGATTTTCTTTAGGTGCCGTAACAGCTATAAAATCAGCCTCAAAGGGGAGTGTAAGTGGAAAACTTATACTCATAGGACTGCCGGGAAATGTTAAGAATATGAAATTACGTATGGCTTCATTTTTACCTTTACGCATAAGACGCACACTCGCGTTATCATCTTTTGCTCGCAAAAGAATACTAATTCCTATATTTAAAGATGTTATAGGTATAACAGATAAAAAACGAGACAAAACATTATATGACGCTATGTTGTCCACTGGCGTAGAATCATTAACTGATATTAATATGTTTGAAAAGAAAGATAAACGTGTACAGTCATTGCTTAAAAATGTGAAAAATGAAACTGTGTTTATGTACGGCTCAAAAGACAAATTGCTGCTATCAACTCAAGATTATGTAGATATGCAAATTATAATAGAGGACGCTGACCATGTGGTTTTTAGCTCTCAACCTAAAAAAACCTTAAGTATCTTGCGGTCTCTTTTGTAGAGTCATTACTTTTTAGCTTGAAATTATGTAATGGGTTTTGATTTATAAAATTGAAGTTTCATTTGGCGGGTGCTTATTCTTTCAACCTCCTCAAATTGTCCGTCTCTAATCATAGGGAAAACACCCGTCATGGATAATGTTACAATCTGAATTGGCTTTTTTCTACTTAATTCCCTCAGTTTTTCTTCTACCTTCCATTGAGCATCAAACCCAAAAGGATAAAATGGGTTAAACATATAAAAAATAGACCCATTAGATAAATCGTAATTTAATACGTCAGAGTCTGTAAAGGCTACATTAGGAATATCTAGAGATTCCTTTGCGGCTTGAGCCGCTTCATAGCGTTTTTGTACAGTCTCAATACCTACGAAGGAAGCATCTGTTGTAAGCGCTCCAAATAGACAAAATCTTCCATACCCCGATCCTATGTCCATGACGGTGTCATCCTTTGAAGGCTTAACAGTTTCAAGAACATTTCTTATATTGTCGTATGATGTCCCTTCATACGGAAAATCAAGGTATCGTACCTCTCCAGTATTGGGATTAGTTGTTTGTATATACTCTTGACTACTTTTTAAAATGGGAACTCCAAATACTGAATCAATAAAACAGGTATTGGCTTTAGTTATGGAACCTTTAGAAGAGTTAATAGCTGTAAACATGGCCTTTAGGTTTTCAGGATTTTTAGATAGTTCTTGACGTAAAGGTCTGTAGAATTCGGACATGGAGGCTATTATAGCATCCTATAAGATTAGATACAAGGAATGATGAAGGTTTACGAAGTTATTCAGCCTTGCGGAATCTTGTTCCGAGCTTGAATTTAATAAGTACATAGAGAAGCACACAGACAGAGAAGATGTATATAGTAAATCCTGCAGTTGCAAAGTTCCAATCCTTAATAATAAGTAGTGCAATGGCTGAATTTATTCCTGCTGTTAAAAATGCGAGTGAGTTTTCTGTTTCAGGTTCTTTCCAAGATTTAACTATAGTAGGAAGAGATGCAAGCCCGTCTGCAATTATTGCAAAAAGGATTGCGAGTATTGCATCATTTGTAATAATCCAGGCAATAATTCCTAATACAGAAAATGATCCGCATATTATGTCAAACTTGCATAATTTCCATTCTGATTTTTTATTAAAGAATGAGGCAACGAATATTAACAACGGCATAATTCGTACAGAAAAAGTGAGTACAGATTCTAAGCCTACACCTTCTTGTATCTGAGCTGTAAATGCAATGAGGGGGGCCAGCGCCCAAAGAAGCCAAGTTACCTTATTTGGTTTAACTTTACCCTTGATAGTGTCAATTAGGTATGATAGACCACCAGCAATTCCGATAGCGGCTCCTAAAAATACGAAATTCTCATTAATCATTATCTGAGTATATCACCTAGTGCCAGAAGCGGCGCTCACCCGTCATTACCATGGAGATCCCTGCTTTGTCAGCAGCTGTTATGCTTAGGTTGTCCCTTACAGATCCTCCTTGTTGAATAATGCACGTTATACCGGCCTTTGCTGCTAGTTTTACCGAGTCATCAAATGGAAAAAAACTGTCACTGATAAGGATTCCACCCTTACAGTATTCTCCTGCCTGATCCAGTGCAATTTTTGTAGAACGTACCCTTGAAGTTTGCCCTGATCCTACACCACGCGTCATAGGAAGGTTTTTGTCTATCACTAAAATAGTATTGGATTTAATTCTTGAAATAAATTTCCACCCTAGCGCTCCTTGTTTTAATTGTTTTGCGGTAGGTTTTTTCTTGGTGACTACTTTCCAATTTTTTGTACTAAATGTGTCATCCCAATCTTGCAATACAAATCCACCCTCAAAATACCTCATATGAGTTGGGTTAGATCTTTTTGTGGGGATTTTTCCAAATGTATAAATTCCGGTAGTTTTTCTAACGCTTTTTATAAATTCACGTGCGTCATCGGTTACCGCAGGTGCTGCGATGACATCAACCAGTACTCCGTTATCTTCTTTAAATGCCGCAAAAGTTTTAGCGCATTTTAAATCCATGGAAGAGTTTAGGACCATGACCCCACCAAATGCGGATTCAGGATCAGCTTCTACAGCGCGTTTCAGCGCTTCAGCACTGTTAGCTCCAAGTGCCACACCTGAGGGACTATTATGTTTTATAACTACAGCTGCAGGCTCTTTAAATACTCTTACAGATTCTAGACCAGCAGCAATATCCGTAAAATTCACATAAGACAAATCACGCCCTGTAAGTTTTTCTAAATTTTGAAGTGGAGAATTATTATGAGGTTCAAAGTAAACTACTGATTCCTGGTGAGGATTTTCCCCATATCTTAACGTAAGACCATGACGCCCGGGTAGAGTAGTTTCACCTGAAAACTTTTCATCTGTTAAATAGTTGGCCACTTGCGCGTCATAAAACGATAAATGCTTGAAAGCTTTGGCTGCTAATTTCTGCCTGGCTTTAAGGTCAATATTGGATAAAGTCTTTAAAACACTTTCATAATCAGACGGATTTGTTGCAACGATTACATTCTTAAAGTTTTTTGCTGCAGCGCGTATCATAGTAGGTCCACCCACATCTATTTGCTCTACGGCCTCGCTTAAAGTAGTTTTAGATTTTTTAATAGTTTCTTCAAAGGGATAGAGGTTGCACACCACAATATCAATTGGTTTTATGTCAAGTGCCTGTGCTTCTTTAATGTGTTTGGAGTTTTGGCGGTCAAACAAAATTCCGGATTCTATTTGGAAAGAAATGGTTTTCATGCGTCCGTCAAAACTTTCAGGGTTTTTAGTAATTTCTGAAATGGGAACTACTTGAATTCCAGATTCCTGAAGAACCTTTGCTGTTCCGCCAGTAGAAATAATGCTATATCCTAAATCCTGCAAATTTTTTCCAAGTTCTACGATTCCAGATTTATTGTAGACGGAGAGGAGGGCATATTTAGGTGATTTAATTGAAGTTTTGGCCAGCATTGCGTTTATTTCCAATCATATCTTATTTTTTTGACTTGTCAAGATAATTCTAGGGTGATATACTCTGAGGAAGTTTATGGAAAATATAGGTATGGTTCTAGGAGACACGTATGGAAGCACAGTTGCTAATATCTACGCATTTATTCCCCGTTTTATCTCAGGATTAATAGTTTTACTCATTGGAATTATTATCGCCACATTTTTAAAGCAGATTTTGTTAGAGCTCTTTAAGTTTGCCAGGGTGTCGAATATGCTCAAGAAATATGGGTTTCCTCAGGGACGTGAGGGCGTTGACTGGGCACAAATAATTTCAGAGATGGTGAGATGGTTTGTGATAGTGTTGTTTTTAATTCCTACTGCAGACATTTGGGGACTTGGAAAGTTTGTAGAAGTATTAAATAATTTGCTTCTTTTCCTTCCAAATGTTTTTGTGTCAGTACTCATTCTCATGATCGGATTTGTGGTTTCAAAGCTTGTGTATGACGTGATTATGGGCTCTGTTCATGGGTTATCCAAAGACAGTACACGGACAGTGGCACTGGTCGGGCGGTATGCGGTATTAGTGTTTGTTTTCCTTGTTGTTCTCAATCAGTTGGGAATTGCCTCTGATCTTATTAGAATATTATTTGGTGGAATTGTGGCTATGGTAGCGCTTTCCGGAGGCCTCGCATTTGGACTAGGTGGAAAAAAAACAGCAGAAGAAATTTTAGAAAAACTTAAGAAAAAGATTTAACCTTGACATTCATCCATTACACAATGGTATCGGAAACTTGTATGTCTAAAAAAACTACAAGCAATGTTACAGCTACGAAAGAGGATATGGAAAACATTGTAAAAATGTTAGGTGGTTTTGCAACCAACTCTGACCTTAAGCCTTTTGCAACCAAAGATGACATGTTAGAGTTAAAAGTTAACATGCAAAACGATGTTAGAGAAATGTTCGAGGAGTCCGAGAGAAAACATACTAAATATCATGATAGGATTTTAAATAATCTTGATAGAGTTGTGAAAGAACTGGAAACATGAAGAGAGGATAAGATAATAACCAATGCAAGGGTGAAGCACCTTGAAGAAAAAGTTTTCAAGCTTAAATCCTCAAATTAGTTTAAAGTTTGAAATCTACCCTCATAATTTCGTATAATACCTTAGTGTTTACTTCGTATTACTAATGTATTTACGTTGTATACTCATAGAGTTCTAATTTCGGCGCCTTCTTCCATCGGTTAGGAAACTGGGTTTTCATCCCAGTAAGACGGGTTCGACTCCCGTAGGCGTCACATATCTTGTAGTATTCCTTCCAGACCCGTTGGGTATATACGATTAGGTTGATAAGGCTTGCTAAATTAAATTGAAGTCGTTCTAAAACCACTTCAAGAGCCTGTAATAGTAATTTTCAGACCTTAAAAAAGACTGTTTTACCAACGAGAAAAACAACTATCGTAGAAGTTGCGGTTATTTTTCGATTATTATCTCTCTTTGAGATAGAATGAATTTAGTTTTGATAAATGAAAGCACATCTAGTCTTTCTTCAGCTGTTCCAATCTTTAGAATATGAAGTAGATAGTTTTTCATCATTTCATTTTTGTCATCACCACTTTCAGGAATTCTATTAAATTCTTGTAGATACCCGTCTATAAATTCCTAATGAAGGACTTGGATTTTGAGTCTATGGTATCGCTCTATATCTGTTTTTTTGATTTGTGAGGGGTAACATCTGACTTCATCTATCTTTGCGTTTAGCAGTTTTAGAAGATCTGTTTCTTGATTTTTCAGGATCGAGAATGATTAACTCATTGGCATATTCATTCCGTGTATATTAAGGTATCCAGATAGATCAGTACTTGGCTGCCATCCTATCATACATTTGGTTCTAATGTCCTCAATAGAGACAGAATTCGGTAAATGATAAGGGAGAGCAGGTAAAACTCTAATACGTGTTCATTATAAATTATCTGTTACTATAGTACGATGATTAATAAAAATGCCCTAATGATTATCAGTAGTGGAGTTATTGTTTTGGCAGTACTATATATTGTCTTCCCAAATTATTTCTCTAACTTTATACCTAAAAAAAATATCACCCGCTTGCAAAATTTAACCGGTTCACGTCCAACTATGTATCAATCTGAAGAGCTTGTCCAAGCTGCCGAGATTGGCGATATTAAAACTATCCAAAGAATTTTGAGCAGTGGAGAAGATATTAATTCACGCGATGCTCGCGGGGGTACTCCTGTCATGGCGGCTACTCACGCAAATAAAGTCGATGTGGTCAGACTTCTCATCAATGAGGGGGCAGATATTAACATTCAAGATACTATGGCGGATAATCCATTTCTGTATGCTGGAGCGGAAGGACTTTTGGAGATTCTCAAACTTACCATTGATGCAAACGCTGATACCAAGCTCCTCAATAGGTATGGCGGAACGGCACTTATCCCTGCTGCAGATCGAGGACATGTTGAGATTGTCAAGGAACTCCTTACCAGAACTGACGTCGATGTAAACCATGTGAATAATCTTGGCTGGACAGCTCTTCTTGAAGCGATCATTTTAGGCGAAGGAGGTCCTGATCATACGGAAATAGTACGGCTTCTGGTTGAGGCAGGAGCAGATGTTAATAGTGCGGATAAGGATGGCATAACGCCAATTAGCCATGCAAAGCAGCGTGGGTATACAAAGATAGTCGAAATTCTGGAGAATGCGGGTGCAAGATAGACAAAAAAATAAAATAACGTTCTCTTGTCCTCTCTTCTCATTTCATGTATTATAGTAAGGATAAGATATGAATAAAAAACTTGTAACTCTTGGAGTTGTCATTGTGGTCGTAGTAATTGTCAGTTTACTCATAACAAACCTATCCAAGAGTAACCAAGCAACAGTTAACACTAGCCTTGAAACTAATACTACTCAGGAAATGATGAGTGCAGAGAGTGCAATTCCTTTGCAGTCACAAAATTCACTTGCAGATGCAGCAGCTCAACTGAGCTATACTCCCAAAGTCCCTTCAGTGAAAATAGGGAAGGAATCCCTATCAGAAATACGAGTAGGAGTAAAAAATGCTAACTCACTAATTGATGAATCAGATGCCCTTTATCTTACCTACTCTGAGAACGATAACGTATTATTTAAGACCTATCAATCGAGTAAAAGTATGACATTTCCACCCGATGCAGAAACTATCACCATCAACGGCAATTCTGGTATATATTATCTCATCCCAGGCGAAGAAGGAGAAAATTCTGATACTATAAATTCCGCTAACTCTTCAGTACCGAAAAGTTTTGTTGAATGGCAGGAAGGTTCTAAATTTTATGAAATCTCTGAATTTGGCAGACTTACCAAAGATCAGTTAATCCAACTCGCGGAAAGCTTGGCAGAGTATAAGTAGTTCTCCCCATTAGCTATAGGTAATTTTTCAGGTTGCTGTACTATTAACAGCAAAAAATGTTTAAATATGAACACAAAATGTGAGAGGCCGCTTTTTTATACTGTCTCTTTAAGACTCGGTGTGAGATTGTTCGAAAGTTAGTGTTTATGGGACTAAATGATTCCAGATCCGTATGACCTAAAATTAAAATAGGAATTTGGAGTAGATGATCCAGTCTTTATTCAAATAGTGATTTTTGTGTTCACCTGTTTTTTCAAAACCCATTTTTTTATAAAAATCTTCTGCTTTCCACCCATCTCCTGTAATTAAATACATTTTGTGAATATGTTCTTTCTTAGCTATTTCTTCCAACTTTTTAATAAGTTTTGTGCCAATTCCTTCACCTCTATGCTTGTTGGAAATAATAAGTGAGGAAATTTCCATAACTCCACCCTTGAGCGTATAGTGAATTAGTCCAACAACTTCACTTTTTTCAATTGCCTGAATATAAAATCCTTCTTCTTTCCACCCAGAGGCTTTTCCAAAGTGTTCTAAGTCTTCTAGCTCCCATTCTTTCTTGCTGAATTCTGCAGCCTTTTTAGATTTATTCTTTGATGCTGTAAGTTTCATGTGTACATTATAGCATCAGTGTGTGAAGCCATATGCGTAGATGGTTAACGTTTAGTTGGTAATTTATTTAAAGTGGTATAATAGAAATATGTTTAAAAGACGCGTCATCTCATTTGGTATTGGAATATTTTTGATTCTTTTGTGTTTGCTTGTACTATCATTTTTCCTCAATAGATTTTTTCCACCATTTGGCGTTAACATAGATACTTCGAGAACTGCAGTAGTTAAGCAAATGAGGTCATTGTCCAGGCTTGAAACCGCAGTATTTACTATTGAAAAAGTAATTGATGCTGGAACCACAGGCGGAAATATCTTTCAGCAATTTTTGTTTGGGGATAAAATTTTACTGATTGCACATGGGCAGGTTATTGCAGGATTTGATTTGTCTCAAGTGTCAGATGATGATATAAAAATTGAGGGTAAAAACGTAACGGTTAAGCTGCCGGCTCCTCAAATTTTAGTGGCCACTCTGGATAACACGCAAACAAAAGTATATGACAGACGTCAGGGTCTTTTGAGTGATAATGATGGGCTAGAATCAGAAGTGCGTAAAGCGGCAGAAGGGTCTATAAGACAAGCTGCGTGTGACGCCAATATACTGCAGCAAGCATCAGATAATGGCCGAAAACAATTAACCGCTCTTTTAACATCCCTTGGTTTTGAATCTATAAACTTCGAAATCCCCACAGGTGCTTGCTAATACTTATAAGTTATTCTTAGTGTCCCACTCTTTATAAAATCCCTCTAAATATTTTTTCATGAATTTTTCGCGGGTGATGGCCATCTTTTTGCCTGTTTTTGTATTCATTAAATATTTAATAAAAATAACTTTTCATAAAAGTGATTGATGCTGGGATTTTGTGTGTTTTTGTAATCCTTAATAGATCTGAGCGTTTGAGGTTTAATGCTTGGGTTATAAATTTGTCTGTTTCTTTGTCCTCCAAATGCAAAAGCGCGGGCAATGCCAATTGCTCCTAAAGCATCTAGTCTGTCAGCATCTTGCACAATTTTTCCTTCCACCGACAGTTCATTTCTGTGCTCAATATTTGCATTGAATGAAAGTTGGGTTATAGTATTAATAATTATTTCTTTCGAGTCTTGAGGAGGCTTAAACGTCATGCATGCTTCTTTCAAGATTTGTTCTTCAGATCTTTTGGTATTATTAATCTTCCAATCTCCCAAGTCATGCATGAGGGCTATTGCTTGAAGTATAAATAAATTAACCTCATCTTTTTTAAATTCCTTTTTTGCGATATAGATAGAATTGTTTCGTACTCTATCTGCGTGAAACCAGTTATGTCCCGTCACTTCGTTCTGAGTTTTTTCCTTTACATACTTTTCAATTGTTCTTAGTAATTTTATATTACTTTTCATTTTGTTGATTATATCAATATTCAAAAGTATTGTGATATAAAGTGAGTGTGGGAAATGTTTGCTTGATACTGATATTATTTTTACAGCGCGTATTCTTTTTATCCCCGCTTCCCATTTATTTTGATTCGCCTGAATATGTCCGTTTGATTCAAAATCCAAATTTACTCCAAGCGTTAACGCTGGCGCATGAACCAATTCACCCAGGTTATATTTTGCCAACATGGATACTAACTCGACTTTTCCCATTTCTTGGTGTTGTATATTCTGCAGAAGTAGTATCAAGTATATTTGGTGCATTGGCACTTTTCGTTTTCTATAAGATCGTAAAGTTATTGTTTAATAAAACTTCAGCCATAAAATCTTTAATAGTTGTCACACTTTTTCCCGCGTTCTTTTTAGCAAGCACAAATGTACTAACAGACACCACATATATATTCTTTTATCTGTTGTCATTTTATAGCTTGCTTAGATATATTAAAGAAAAAAGTAAGAAGTGGTTGTGTATTGGAATACTATCGTTAGGTTATTCTGTATTTACTCACACGCAAGTTATTTTATGGCTCCCAGTGTTGTTGACGCCCGTAATCCTTGAAAAAAAGAATAAATTTAAGGTCTTAAAAAAAGTGATTTTATCTCTTTTTTTGGGCTGTACTCTTGGAGTAATATTCTTAGTTATTCTTTTGATGTTGGTTGGAAATACGCCTTTTGAAAGTATGCGGCTTTTGTTTATGCATGGAGCAGACATTTATGGTACCGGAAATCTTTTATATGATTTAGGAAGATTTATCAGGAATTTTGGAATAATAGTTTTAAGAAATAATTCTACGCTTGTTGTTTTGTCGGCTGTAATTGGGTCGATTCTTTTATTTAAAAAGGATAAAACGAAATTACTGATTTTGATACTATGGTTTTTACCTACAGTGTTTGTCACGCAATATTGGCATATAGGACTATTTGGTCGTGTTGCCCTGATTGCGTCTTTTCCACTTGCGTTGTTAGTGTCCGTGGTGCCTCGAATATTTTATATTCTTATTGTACTCCAGCTAATTATTATGTTTATCCCGTTAGCTCTTACTAATAGATCTGCACCCGTTCAGCAAGAACTCGTAAAGATATACAGTACTATACCTCAAAATTCAGTGCTAATAAGTTCAAATTTAATTCGCCCTCAGGTAGTATTTAGTGGTGAGAAATATTTTATAAATGAACCCGGACAAAGCCTGGAATTTATAGAATATAAGATTGATTTAGCCTTGAGTCAAGGAAGGAACGTCTATATAGATTCTCAAGCGCTGTTTAATCCGTATTATTCGTATGACGGAAATCATTTGCATGTATTGTCTTTAGGAAAAATAGGAAATTCTAAAGTAAAACCTTTATTTGAAAAATATTCTAGTAGTGTTATTAGATCGAGCAAAAATCCCCGAATCTTTTTGTATAAAATTAATCCTGTTTCAAAGCTAAATTTTGATCGTGACTACACTTATAAACACTTGAATGGTTTTGAAAATACTGTACATAAGGAACGGATAGATTACCTAGATATAGGGACATGGGGATGGAAAATTATAAATAAAAAAAATGAGCCGTTTTTCTGGAAGTTATGATACTTCTATAATTTCAAATATCTTGTCTCCAGCGGGCAGCGTTACTGTTACTTTATTTCCTTTAACTTTACCTAAAAGTGCTCGTCCTATGGGGGAGTGCTGGGTTATTTTGTATTCCTTGGGATTTGCTTCAGTGTCACCAACTACGTGATAAGTAAACTCATTGCCCTCCGTTTTAACTTTCACGCTGGAGCCTATATGAATTCCTGAATCTTCAGATTCTTCAATAATATCAGCTAGTTTTAGTGTCATTTCTGCTCTAAAAATTTGATTGTCTATAGACACAAGGCGGGATTTGGCTGCAGTATAGAGTCCGTTCTCGGATAAATCACCTAGCTCTCGTGCGCGGGCGAGTTCTTTAACAGCAGCAGGTCGTGCCTCTTGAAGTTCTTCTAGGTTTTTAATCAAATCGGCATGCCCTTGTTTTGTAAAAGGAATTCTTTTTAATTTTCCCAGCTTTTCAGCCGTTGTAATTTTTGGCATATTCTATTTAATTATCAAGTTTTCCAATTTATCAATTCATCAAACTAATTTAAAATTTTGAATTAAATAATTATCCAATTAGTTTGGTTATTGGTGCTTGATTATTATAATGATGATACTCCTACAAAATCTATCATGGGAAGATAATTTCTGACTGTTTCCCAATACTTATCAGATAGATTGCCTGAAAATTTAGCGTACTGTGAGGTAGTGGATTTAGCAACTAAACTTTGTTCGTAGCGTCGGATAATTTCCAATGCTTTTTCACCTTCAGTATTATATTCAGCTTGATACGTATCCTGGTCGTCTTTATATTTATCATGAAGTGCTTTAAAGTTATCGAAAAATTCTTTATGTTCCTCCAGCATGGTTGAAAAAATCTTTTGATGTTTTGTCATGGTATATTTTAACACTTCTTATAATAAAAAGTCGAGGCTAAGCGCTTCATAGGAATGATATAATATAGGTATGAAAATGTGGATGTCAGTTGCTATTGTTTTATTTTGTATGATTGTTCTAGCTAGCACAAGCGTTTCATATGCCGTGGAAGACCCTCTCAGTAGACCAAATAATGAAATAGGAGTTCACATATTGTTCCCTGATGAGTTGGAACAAGCCTCAAAGCTCATAAATAGTAATGGCGGAGAGTGGGGGTATGTCACCATTCCAATTCAAAGTGGAGATCGCGACCTGGAAAAGTGGCAAAAATTTATGGACGAGTGTAAGAGGCTCAAAATTATTCCCCTTGTGCGTCTTGCCACCGAACCGCATCCGTTACAAACAAATGTATGGAGAAAGCCAACAGATTATGACATTGTTGATTTTGCAAATTTCTTAAGTTCTCTTTCCTGGCCTACAAAAAATAAATATGTCATTTTATATAACGAGGTAAATAGGTCTGATGAATGGGGAGGAGAGGCTCCTAATCCAGCAGAATATGCTGATATTGTGGCATATGCTAACCAAGCGTTTAAGACTCGTGACCAAAGTTTTTATTTAATTTTATCCGGGATGGATGCCGCAGCACCGGATGATTACGTAAAGTATATCAGCGGGTTTACCTATTTGGAAGCGTTACTAAAAGATCCGCGAATAGTACCATCTATTGACGGATTTTCATCTCACTCGTATCCTAATCCTGCATTTTCAGCATATCCTTCAGAAACAAAAAAGGTGAGTGTGGCCACCTACAGATTTGAGTATGAAATGATTAATAAAAATTCTACACGCAAAATCCCTGTATTTATTACAGAAACAGGTTGGAGTGACTTAAAACTGCCGCACAGCGTCATTTCTGAATACTACAAGCAAACAATACGGGATATTTGGAATGAAGATCGTGATAAGATTGTGGCAATCACTCCTTTTCTTCTCAATTCTGCAGGTGGTCCATTTGATCAATTTTCTCTACTTCAAAACGGTGAGGAGAAGCTATATTACAAAACGCTTGTAGCAATGAAAAAAGTAAAAGGTGACCCAGTGGTCAACACATCACCGTTAAGTATTGCCTCAGACGAAAAACAAGAAGTATTAGGAGCCCAATCATTTTCCCAGGAGAGCATATTTAGTAAGAAAGCAATTTCCCCATTTGCACGGTTATATTTTAAAACAATTCTTGGAATAGAATAGATTCCATGATAGAGTGAATAGCGCTTATGTTAGACCGTATTTTTAAACCCACTGTGAAAGTTAAAAGAGTAGCAAAGAAACGTACTACTAAAAGTAAAACTCCAAAAACGCTTGAGTGGCACACAGACTACGAATTAACACAGCGTGTAAGAACTATGATTGTTGACCTAGAATTTACACACATTCCAAAACACCGGATTTTTTGTTTTAGGACACACGGATCTAAAGCGCGGGCATATGCCAGAACTTGGGCGTTTCCTAAAATATTTCAAACGGTGTTGGACATAGAGCCGGCATACGTTATAGAAGTTATTTCTAAATATTATGACAGGCTGCCTCATGAGGAGCAGTCAAAAGTAATTATTCACGAACTGCTTCATATACCAAAAAACTTTTCCGGAAGTCTGCTTCCGCACCGAAATGGGCACAGGGGATATCAACGCGAGGTAGATAGGTTCTATAACGAACTGAAATCAAAAAAAATAATATGTTACACGTAATACACGGAGACGATACAGTGTCTTCACAAAACAAAGTACAAGAGCTTTTAAAAAGCCTTAAAAATACGGTGGTTTTAAATGGTGAAAAGGTAAGCGGACGCGATATAGAGTCGGCATTTACCTCACAAGATTTGTTTGTTGTTGAAAAATGCGTAGTTGTGGAAAAATTCTTAAAGCTTAAGAAGGTTGATATGGAAGCTTTGCATGCCTCAATTGAAAAAAAAGATAAGCAGGTTGTGGTTGTTTTGTGGCACAACACGGAGCTTTCAAAACTGGCTCTTTCTAAGTTTAGAGAGGCACAGGTTTATCTATACATGCTTCCAAAATTATTTTTTACTTTTTTGGATAATATTACACCTAAAAACTACAAACAAGAACTGGATGTATTATCAAAAATGGAAGGAATTGAAGCTGAGCAATTATTTTATTCACTAGTTAAACGCATAAGACAACTGTTGTATGTATCGCTAAGTATTCAATCCGAAGAGGTTATTAAAATAAGTCCGTGGCAGTTATCCAAACTTCAGGATCAAGCAAGCCGTTGGAAAGCAGAAGATTTAAAAAAACTTTACTTACATTTATATGACATAGAGGTGTCTATGAAATCAGGCGGTTTGGTTTTGCCACTACGGCGTGAGCTTGACAGGGTACTTATACAAGAGTTACACTAGAGCTTACAAATGACGATTTCACCAGGCATTTTTAAAAGTTACGACATCCGCGGCATATATCCCACAGATCTTAACGAGGAGACAATGGTTGAAGTGGTTCGAGCAATCTTCAAATTTTTCACTGATAAAATTAATGTAGACAGACAGTTGACCGTGTGTCTCAGTTATGACATGAGACTTTCAGGCGAAAGTTTATATAATGTTACTAAAAAGACTCTTATTGAAATGGGTGCACATGTAGTCGATATTGGAAAAACTTCTACTCCTACATTTTATTTTGCCGTTTCTAAATATGGATATGATTGCGGAATCCAAATCACCGCGTCTCACAACCCACCGGAATGGAATGGTATTAAGTTTGTTATAAACACACCTTCAGGCTTGAATAAAATTGGAAAGTCTACAGGGATGGAAGAGATTTCCGAAATGTCTATAGCGGGAGTCTCCTTTGAGCCAAAATATCAGGGTAAAATTGAAGAAAAAACTGGCGTTTTGGAAGATGAAGTAGAGAATGCACTAGAACTATTTAAACATCCTGAGATAAAAAAGTTTAAGGTAGTAGCGGATCCAGCAAATGCTATGGGCAGCACCTATATTCAAGCGTTATTTAATAAAGTTCCTGCAGATTTAGTTAAAATGAATTTTGAGTTAGATGGAAGTTTCCCGGCTCATCAGCCTGACCCACTTAATTTTGATAACTTAAAAGATTTGCAGGCAAAGGTGCTTGAAACACACGCTGATTTTGGAATCGCACCTGACGGGGACGGAGACAGGTTATATTTTGTAGATGAAAAAGGGCAGATTGTCCCGGCCACTATCATAACGGCACTAGTTGCACGCGAGTTACTCAAGGAAATGCCTGGTTCTACAATACTATTTGACATTAGATATATTTTGGGTTCTAAAAAGATAGTTGAGGAATTTGGAGGAAAATATGAAGTAACTAAAGTAGGCCACGCATTTATTACTGAAATGTTAAATAAAACAGGCGGAATTTTTGCAGGTGAGTCATCTGGCCATTTTTATTTTAAGTCTACAGGAAATGCAGAATCCCAGGTTTCAGTTCTTATTGCTGTTTTGAAAGTGCTTACAGAGGAAAACAAACCATTATCTGAGGTGTTAGCTGAGCTCCACAGAAGTTACGAATCAGGAGAATTTAACTTTAAGGTAACAAACGCTCCTGAAATTTTAGCAGCAATTAAGGAAAAATATAAAGATGGAGAGTTAGAGACTATGGATGGAATAGCAATTACCTACCCGGAATGGCGTTTTTCAGTGCGCACTTCCAACACAGAACCGTTACTTAGACTCAATGTAGAATCATTTGATAAAGCCACTATGGAAGAAAAACGTGATGAGTTAATGCAGGTAATCAAAGATAACGCCATAGAAGACTCAACTCCAGGTCACTAAAATGATGAGCAGAGAATTAGAGACAACCCTTCATGCTGCAAGGGCAGGTTCAGAAATACTACTGGACTATCACAATAAAAGAACCGCAGGGCGTATTGAAAAGAAAGGACGTTTTGACAGAGTTTCAGATATGCGGATGTAGAGTCTGAAAAAGCTATTGTCCAAATTCTTCAAGGCACATTTCCTACTCAAAATATTAACGGTGAGGAATTGGGTCAACAAAATAGAGGTAGTGAATACACATGGTTTATCGACCCATTGTGTGGATCAAATGATTTTATAAGAGGATTTAAAGACTTTGCACTATCCATAGCACTCGTAAAAGATGAAGAGGTAGTTGTGAGTGCATGTAGTCTTCCCGCGCAGGGTGAACTGTATTGGGCGCAAAAAGGTGATGGAGCTTATCTTAATGGAGAAAAAATTTCTGTTTCAACAATTGAAAATACTGAGGACTCCATCATAACAACACACACTTCTGCAAAAGGACACGATCTTCAAGAAGCAATGAGATTAATTGGAAAGTTTGCGGGACATTATTGGAAAGTGCCTGGATCATTCCCTGCATCCGTATGTAATCTCGCCCGGGGTTTATCTGATATACATGTAGAGCTTAATGTAGAACCAGTACACCGATTAGCGGCTACATTTATTGCTGTGGAAGCAGGTGGAAAGGCGAGTAGGGTTGACGGAAGTCCAACACGTTTGTTTGATAATGAGATATTAGTTACCAATCGGACTCTTCATGACAAAGCAGTAAGACTCTTTACAAGTTAGTAATTTTGAAGCTTTCTTGACAACCTGCCCTTCTTAACGTACGCTTGATATATGAATGATGATTTCAAGATGCAAGATCCTCTAGCCGCCCCAGAGCCTGCACAAACAGAAGGAACTGATGAGTCAGGAAACCAAGCATCGTTTCTTCATAAATTATTCCCCAAAGTTAATTTTTCAATTCCTAAGCAAGGTATATTAATTCCAATTGGCCTTATTACTTTTGCAGCCTTTGTGGGAATAGGCGGGACATACATGTTTGCAACAAGTACCCAGCCAAAAATTCCCGAAGCAGAGATATCACAGTTTGATAGTACTGATCTTCCGGAATACCAAGGACGGAAAACACTTCGCCAAGGTCCAACACCTACACTATTTGTGCCTACAGGGAGTCCAACACCTGTATTAGCTCAAACAACTCCAACTCCCACAGGCATGAGCAGCCAAACTGCAAATTGGACACCATATAATTTTAGCGCTGTATATCTTAACTTTTCTTATCCAACAGGCTGGTTTACAAATGTAGCTGCAACATCAGGCGCTCCATATATGTATGTCCAAAACTATGCTGTCTCTTCAACTCCGCCTACAAGTCCTACCGGAAATTTTTCCATATATATTGGAAGACTTGAGCAGGTGGGAATTACAACTATTGCCCAGCTTCAAACACAGTTAGCACTTAATGCCGCAAACAGCACGTATATTGGAACAGCAAACATGGGAACAACCACAGTTTTGTCTTCCAACCCCATTACCATAAATGAATATCAGGCGCTTGAGCGAACCATTACCTATTCTGCGTTTCCAAATGTCCAATATTATGAAGTGTATGTGCTAGATGGTGTTTCAAATGCAATTAGGTTTGCGCCCCAGCAAGACACGGCAGGAACTCTCCCATATTTAAATTTACTTCTTTCAACAGTTGAATTCACAAACTGAAGACTTGCAAAATTCCGCAAAAAACTACAAAATAAGTGAATGGTACAAGCCTCAGATATAGTTATAAATTTATCCGCATGCGACAAGCATGACGTGAAGTATGTAGGAGGAAAAGTTGCCAATCTGGGAGAAATGATTCAAAATAAGTTTCCCGTTCCAGGCGGCTTTGCAATTACAACGCGCGCATATTCACAATTTCTCAAAGAAAACAGGCTAGATATTAAAATAAAGCATTTACTGGGTACTATAAATTTTGATAATTCACACGCTTTATCTCAAGTGTCATCTCACATCAGACGCATGATACTAGAATCTCCTGTGCCTGAAAGTATTGTAAAAGAAATCTTTAAAGAGTACGAAAAATTGGGAAAAAACGTATTAGTGGCTGTTAGATCCAGTGCAACATCTGAAGACTCTAAGGAGGCATCATTTGCCGGACAGCAGGATACATTTTTAAACGTAGTAGGTGAGACGGTTTTAGTTGAAAAAGTAAGAGAGGCTTGGGCGTCATTATTTCAAGCGCGAGCCGTTTATTATAGACATGAAGCGCATATAGACCACTTAAAAACAGGCATAGCGCTTGTAGTGCAGCGGATGGTGCAGTCTGACACGAGTGGGGTTATGTTTACCGCAGATCCAGTTTCCGGTAGCCGTGAGCGGGTAATCATAGAAGCAGTCTACGGGTTAGGTGAGTATATAGTGCAAGGAACGGTAACTCCGGATCATTATGAGGTGAGTAAATTTGATTTGAAAATTATTGACAAGCAGGTAAAAGAGCAAAAGGTAAAACTTGTAAAACAAGGTGATGAAAACAAGGAAGTAAAAATAGCTGTAGCAGATTTAGCAAAACAAAAGATAACGGACGCGCAAATTGACGTTCTTGCAAAGCTAGGAATTGAATTGGAAAAACATTATTATTTTCCGCAGGATATAGAATGGGCGCTGGAAAAAGGAAAAGTTTATATAGTTCAAACGCGTCCTATTACAACTCTAGAACGAGCCCAAAATAAACAAGGTTCTGTAATGGGAACTGTATCCACTTCAGAACATGCAATTCTTATAGGAAGTCCAGCAAGTCCGGGGATTGGTGTTGGAACGGTAAAGATTATTAAAAAGGTTTCAGACACTTCATCATTTAAGCCTGGAATGATTTTAGTTGCAACCTCTACAAATCCGGATTTTGTGCCCATTATGAAAAAGGCTGCAGCTATTATAACCCAAGAAGGTGGACGCACATCACACGCAGCTATTGTGTCACGGGAATATGGAATACCGGCCGTAGTAGGCGCACCATTGGCTATAAGTAAATTAAAAGACGGCATGGTTGTTACAGTAAACGGTTCTACCGGAAATATTTATAGCGGCAGTATAAAAGTGGATATTAAAAAGAAAGAGCATCAGGATTTAAAAACAGCTACAAAAGTGTATGTTAATTTGGCAGAACCTGAACTTGCCTCTAAGATTGCAACCTATCCGGTGGACGGAATTGGTCTTTTAAGAGCCGAGTTTATCATAGCGCATATAGGTAAGCATCCTAAAAAGTTTATAGAGGAAGGAAAGGGAAAAGAATTTACACATAGACTTGCGCATGACATAGCAACATTTTGTAAAACGTTTTATCCTCGTCCTGTTTTGTATAGAACTACTGATTTCAAAACAAATGAATATAAAAGTTTAATAGGTGGAAAACAGTTTGAGCCTGAAGAAGCAAATCCTATGTTAGGATACAGAGGGGCTTTTAGATATATCCATGATAAGCGTGTATTTGAGTTAGAGCTGGCTGCCATAAAGCAAGTGCGGGATAAAATGGGACTTACCAATTTGCGCATGATGTTGCCGTTTGTGAGAACTGTTAACAATCTACGTCTTGTTAAAAAGGTTATTAATGATGCCGGACTGAAGCGGTCTCACACGTTTAAATTATTTATGATGGTAGAAATTCCATCTAATGTAATTCTTATTGACGATTTCATAAACGAAGGAATAGACGGTGTGTCAATTGGTTCTAATGATTTGACCATGTTAACACTGGGAGTGGATCGGGATAATCAGGATGTTGAGTCTGAATTTGATGAGCAAAATAAAGCTATGCTGTGGTCTTTTGAGCGTGTTATTAAAGCTGCCCGTGAGCATGGAATAGAATCAGGAATGTGCGGACAGGCTCCGTCAGAATATCCAGAATTGGTTGAAAAATTAGTGTCCTGGGGAATTCACAGTATCTCAGTATCCCCTGACGCGGTAGATCAAGCTAGGCTATCAGTTCACACTGCTGAGAAAAAACTCCTGGCACGCTTAAAGTCTAAATAAAATTACGAATTCGCCTTTTGGAGATACTGTTTTAAAATGCTCTTGTAACTCTGAGACTTTCATTCTTAAAAATTTTTCATATATTTTAGTCATTTCTCGGGCTACAACCAAGTCTATATCTCCCAGACTTTCATGTATGGCATCCAAAGTTCGTAATAATTTATGCGGGGATTCAAAAAACACAACGGTAGGAGTTAATTTGTGATCAGCGCTGGTTTTAACAACTTCTTTTATACTTAAAAACCATTTTCTTTTTCTTTCTTCAGAGTCAGGAGAGTAGCCTAAAAATAAAAATTTGTCAGTGGGTAGAGCGCTTGCAGATAATGCTGTAATAATAGAGCTTGGTCCAGGAATCGGGATTACTTTAATTCCTTGCTTTACGCATTCACGAACTAGTTTAAATCCAGGGTCTGATATAAGGGGAGTACCAGCGTCAGAAATGAGAGCCACTTGTGTTCCTTGCTCTAATTTTTCAATAAGCTCGTACATTTTCTTGTCTTCATTTACGTCATTTAAAACAAAAAAATCTTTTTTAATTTCCAGGTGATGCAATAAGTTTCCAGAAAGGCGTGAGTCTTCGCACACTATAAGGTCTACTGATTTGAGCGTATCAATTGCTCGCAGAGTTATATCTCCTAAATTTCCTATAGGGGTTGCAATAATATAAAGTGTTCCGTCCATTTGCCTATTATACTAGATTTGCGGTTTTTCTTGCATAAGTACCAAACTCTGCTTATAATTATATTATGGAAGCATTAACTACAGTTGCTGATTTGTTTTTGAATCTTGATCAGCATCTCTCAAACATCATTAATCTTTTTGGTCCGTTTACGTATCTAATTCTCTTTGGAATTGTTTTTGCTGAAACTGGACTTGTGGTTGCACCATTTTTGCCTGGAGATTCACTTCTTTTTGCAGCAGGCGCGCTAGCAGGTTTGGGGTATTTGGATATTTTTGTTCTTTATGTATCACTTCTTATTGCTGCTATCTTGGGAGACTCACTTAATTACTGGATAGGAAACAAAATTGGCCCTCGAGTTTTTGCAAAAGAGAACTCCAAAATCTTTAAAAAAGAGTATTTGGAAAAAACACGTGAGTTTTATGAAAAACATGGTGGTAAGACTATAATTCTGGCTCGGTTTATCCCCTTGATTCGCACATTCGCGCCTTTTGTAGCTGGAGTTGGGAAGATGAACTATAAAACATTTATTACGTATAATATAGTTGGTGCCATCATATGGGTAACTAGCCTTGTTTTTGCAGGATACTTTTTTGGAGGACTCCCTTTTATGAAGGAGAATTTTCACTATGCAGTTGTTATCATAGTAGCACTTTCGCTTGTTCCCGTGGCGTATGAAATAGGAAAGCACAAATACGAAGCACATATGTCAAAGAGAAGGCTCAAGCACGCAAACTACAAAGAAGTAAAAGAAACAATCAAAGAAGTAAACGAAGAAGAAAACTAAACTTCCTCAATACCTATTAATTCTGCCTTTTGACAAGTTTTTCAAACGCCAACTGATATACAGGTATTCCTAGTTTTACTCCATAAGCCCTAGCATTTTCATAAGCAGCAGTATCGCCTAGAAGAATTTTAAAGACCTTGTTAGAGAAAATAACATAATGGACATTATCATTATTAAAGTCTGCGTACCACGAGTTTTCATGAGAGGTGTCTATAGACTCGGAAATTCTTTTAGCTATTTCATCTGCTTTATCTTCAGGAATTTCAACAGTATGAAGTGTCCACTGAGTGACCCAAGGAGTTTTATGACTGTTCGTCACTTGTTCGATTTTTGTGTCCAGAATGCTAACTTCCTCAAGTACTGATTTGTCATCTAAGCTTTCTTCGATTATTACACCCTTGTAATTCATGAGGTTAATTAAAGCGGCGGACTAGACCCACAACCTTGCCTTGTACGCGAACGCTTTTAGGATAAATTGGCTCCATGGTAGCGTTCGCAGGCTTGAGAATTACCTGTTCACCTTCTTTATAAAAACGCTTAAGTGTTGCAAGTGAATCGTCCACAAGTGCCACCACAATATCCCCGTTATGTGCTAAATCTGACTTTTCTATAACTACATAGTCTCCATCTAAAATGCCGTCGTCTATCATAGAAGAGCCTTTTACCTGGAGCACATAGGACGTTTTTGTGCCAGACAGCATGCTAGACGCCACAGCAAAGGTAGCTTCAGGATCTGTATATGGTTCTAAAGGTTTTCCTGCTGCAATAAAGCCCATGAGTGGGAGTGCAATGGACGGTCCCAAAGCTTTTGTAGTAGGACCCATAAGTTTGCCAAGCGAATCCTTTTTTAAAACTTTAAGTGTGCGTAAATTTCCCTCAACCTTTTGAACATATCCTTTATCTACCATGGTGCGGATTAAAGCATGAATGGTTGAAGCGCTTCTTTTACCGGTTGCTTCAGCCATTTCCTTGAGAGTAGGAGAGTATCCATTTTGTTCTTGGAATTGGATGATAAAGTTTAAAAGTTCCCGTTCTTTTTTATATAAGACCGCTGTCATAATTAGTGGCTTCCTCCTTTATCTTGTAGGTTTTTCATAGTGTTTATTTCGATTCCCTGCTTGCTTTTTTCACTTCGTTCAAAAAGTAGTACAGCTGTCATAGGTATATGAAAAATATACGAAATATTCTAGAACAATACAAGATATCAAAAATAATAAAACTAGGTCAAAATGTTATTTAAAAAAGATTCGAGACTTTATAATGTATATGCTCTAATAAAGGTTTGACCTTATTCTGCTTCATTGAAGGTCAAACCTTAAATACATAGGTCATTTTCTAGTATTAAGTTATTTAAATTAAGCACACTTATAGAGTCTGTGATGTCCATTTCAACAAAGCTTTTATATGCTTCGATCGTATTTGTAGCTTTGATTGTATTTTTGAAGTAATCTAATATGAAAGTTGTATTTAGCCATTCTGATGCAAGTGTTCCTAGATAATAAGGATATGAAGAATAGTTCATGAAATTAATTTGCTTTGGTTGAATTCGTGATGAATTATTGTGAATGTATCTGGTGAGATGAAGCAGATATGAGTCATGTAAGACAGGGGATGCTTTGTATGCATTTTGGAATAAGGCACCAATTCTGTTATATTTTTTGTTAAAATACATTGTGTAAGCAGTCATAACGCGTTGCATTAGTATTGGAATACCCCTTTCGCTTTTATTCTTTAACAGCATATGAAAATGATTAGGCATAAGTGCAAAACACAAAAGCTCTACATCATTTTTCAGATTTAATTTAAAAAATCTTCGGATTTTTGGTTCTGACTCTCCCATTTTGTTTACAAATTCCAAAGGAGATAAGTATAGTTTGATATATCTTAAAAACACCTGACAGTCTTGTTCATCTATGAAGATTGAACGCTTTTCAACACCACGATTGTAGACATGAAAGTAGGCGCCTTTATAATAAGTTTTTATTATATTTTTTGACGGCATTGTAGTAAGGTTTATTCACAGTTGTTCGTCGTGAAGGTTTGACCTTCGTTAAGCATACTCAAGGTCAAACCTTAATGTCAAGTTTTTATTATCTATAGTTATTATTTAATCATAGTTTTTCTAAATCGCGAGTGTGGTAAAATAGTATGCTCTCTAAATTAGGGATAGATATGGTTTTTACACTTAAATCAAAATTTAAGCCTACTGGTGACCAGCCTACAGCTATTGAAAAGCTTTCAAATGGCTTGGAAAAAGATAAAAAGGATCAAGTACTCCTGGGAGTTACCGGTAGTGGTAAAACTTTTACAATTGCAAACGTTATTAAAAATTACGGAAAGCCAACTCTTATTATCTCCCACAATAAAACACTTGCCGCTCAAATTTATCAGGAAATGCGGGACTTTTTTCCAGAAAATGCTGTTTCATACTTTGTGTCATATTACGATTTCTACCAACCAGAGGCATACATTCCTACCACTGACACCTACATTGCTAAAGAAACCCAAGTTAATGACGAGATAGATAAATTGCGTTTAGCTGCTACTACAAACATATTAACAAGACCCGACACAATTGTTGTGGCATCAGTCTCCAGTATTTATAACCTAGGGTCACCAAATGAGTATGGTAAATTTATTTTTAAACTTTCAGTAGGTGACGAATATGACAGAAAACATATGCTTGAGCGTTTTTTGGACTTAATGTACACCAGAAACGACTATGATTTTAAGCGCGGTACATTTAGAGTAAAGGGTGAAGTTATAGAAATTCAGCCAGCATACGACGACTATGTCATAAGAATTGTGTTGACTGATAACAAAATTACAAAACTTGAAATCCTGGATCCGTTAACCGGTGAAAAAACCGGATATAAAAGTGAAATTGTTCTATATCCTGCCAAGCATTATGTAACTGATCCATCTTTTTATAAAGATGTATTTGAGCAAATTAGGCGGGATTTGGCGCTGCGGGTTGAAGAGTTAAAATTACAAAATAAATTATTAGAGGCAAATAGAATTCAGCAGCGGACTGAGTATGATTTAAAAATGATTGGGCAAATGGGATTTGTAAATGGAATTGAAAACTATTCCAGATACTTTGATGGACGCGCGCCCGGACAGGCTCCATTCTCCCTTTTAGAGTACTTTGAAAAGGCAAATCCAGACTGGCTTTTAATTATTGACGAATCACACATAACGTTGCCTCAGATTAGAGGTATGTATAATGGGGACCGTGCACGTAAACAAATGTTAGTTGATTATGGTTTTAGGCTTCCTTCCGCTTTTGATAACAGACCGCTTACCAACGAAGAGTTTTTGCAAAAAATACACAAGACCATTTATATGAGTGCCACTCCAAATGAGCTAGAAATGGAAAAGGCAGGAAGTGATAATATTGCTGAGCAGCTCATCAGGCCTACAGGAATTGTAGACCCTGAAGTACAAGTTAGGAAAACTGATGGACAAATTTTGGATTTACTATCTGAAATTAAAAAAACCATTCTAAAAAAAGAACGTGTTTTAGTAACAACACTTACGAAAAGAATGGCTGAAGAATTATCATCTTATCTGGAAGAGGAGGGAATTGCAGTTACCTATCTGCATGCAGATATTGATACGCTTGCTCGCCAAGACGTACTAGATGATTTGCGTTCCGGAAAATATGATGTGTTGGTGGGTATTAATTTGCTTCGGGAGGGAATTGATTTACCTGAGGTAGGAATGGTTGCAATTTTAGATGCAGATAAAGAAGGGTTCCTTCGCTCCCGCTCATCTCTTATCCAAATCATGGGACGTGGTGCAAGAAGAGTTGATTCTCGAGTAATTCTTTATGCTGACACTGAAACAGATTCTATAAAAGCCGCTGTTTCAGAAGTTAACAGACGACGCAAAATTCAGTTGGCGTATAACGAAAAACATGGAATAACCCCAACGTCCGTGGAAAAAGCGATTCGGGAAAAACTTGTTAAAAAAGAAGAGACATTAGATGATTTTAAACCACTTATGGATCGGGACGTCTTGTTACCCGACCAAAAGAAAAAAGTATTGAAGCGTTTGCAAAAAGAAATGAAGGAAGCAGCCAAGTCTTTGGACTTTGAAACAGCAGCGCTGCTTAGGGACAAAATTAGATACGTTAATCAACAATAATGAAAAAGAAAACAGTAGTTTGTGTATTTGCCCATCCTGATGATGAAGCGTTTGGGCCTTCAGGTACCATCCACAGTCTAACTAAAACTCATGACGTGTATATTTTGTGCGCCACCAAGGGCCAGGCTGGAAAAGATTCCAGAGAATCACACGATGTAAAACTTAAAGACGTACGAGCTCAAGAATTATTAGAATCAGCTAAAGCTTTGGGGGTTAAAAAAGTTTATTTTTTGGGTTTTAAAGACGGGACACTATCAAATAATCTTTACCACAAATTAGCGGCTAGGATCCAAGCGCATATAGAAAAATTAAATCCTGAAATAGTCATGACTTTTGAATCACGCGGTATTTCAGGGCACATAGACCATATTGCCATATCTATGGTGACTCAGTTTGTGTTGAGAGAAAACAAAACTGTAAAAGAATTGTGGCTACATTGTATTAAAAAAGGACGTGAGGAATTTAGGAATGATTATTTTATCTATTTTCCGCTAGGATATGATAGTTCAGAAATTGATAAGGTGGTAGATGTATCTTCAGTCTGGGATATAAAAGTAAAGGCAATGATGTGTCATAAATCGCAAAAGCACGACGCCTCAAGCATACTGAAAGTGGCCGCAAAATTCCCCAAAGAGGAGTACTTCTTGGTTAAAAAGCTGTAACAATTCTCTTACCTATAACCCTTGTATAATACACGCGAATTAGTCTATAATGATTAACTTTGGGTTAACCATTGTGTCATACAAATGACAGATAAGACTAGCTTCAAAGTTTAGATTGCTTCGGAAATTATTCCTCGCAATGACTAAAATATGATAGATAAGCATAGCTTGCTTTTTTCGCAAGCTCAAAAAGTAAAATTATTATGATAGATAAAATTATTGTAAAAGGTGCGCGCGAGCATAACCTCAAAAATATAGATTTAGAAATTCCAAAAAACAAGTTAATTGTTTTTACGGGGTTATCCGGTAGTGGAAAATCATCTTTAGCTTTTGACACAATTTACGCAGAAGGGCAAAGACGTTATGTAGAATCTTTATCATCCTATGCGCGTCAATTTTTGGGCGTTATGAAAAAGCCTGACGTAGATTATATAGAAGGTTTGTCTCCTGCTATTTCAATTGATCAAAAATCCACCTCCCACAATCCTCGTTCTACGGTAGGAACTGTTACTGAAATTTATGATTATATGAGGCTATTATTTGCAAGAGTTGGGCATCCTCATTGTCCAGAGTGTGGAACAGAAATTGCAAGAACTACAAAAGAAAAAATTATGGAAGACATAATTTTAAGATTTGTAGGTATAAGCCCAACACGTATTATGATTTTGGCGCCGTTAGTCCGTGGCCGCAAAGGTGAATATTCAGATCTTTTTAAAGATTTAAAAAAGCGTGGATTTCAAAAAGCCAGAATTGACGGGAAAATATTTGATTTAGATGAGAATTATTCACTTATCAAAACCAACAAGCATAGTATAGAAGCTGTAGTTGACCGGATCACTTTGGACAAAAACTTTGATCAAGGAAGGTTGTCTGACTCCCTAGAACAAGCACTTAATTTAGGAAACAGGGAAGTAATAATTACAAAAGTACAAGACAAAGGATTTGAATTTCCGGAAAAGCCAACTGAAATGGAAGACACAGGGTACTCAGAGCGCTTTGCGTGTCCCAACTGTGGAACTTCTATTGCTGAGGTTGAGCCAAGACTTTTCTCCTTTAACTCACCATATGGTGCATGTCCCAACTGCAACGGGTTAGGTCTTATTTATTCAATTGATGATCTTTTGATCTTAACTCCGGAATTAACTATTTTAGAGGGTGGAATTTTGCCGTTTTCAAATATAGGAGAGCAAGACACTTGGTTTTCAAGGACCATAAAACAAGCATTGGATGATGAAGACATTCCGCTAAATCAGCCCATTAAAACACTTACTCCAGATCAAAAAAGAACACTACTGTTTGGAACAAATAAAAAGATTTACAAAATCAAAGGAAAGAATAGGTTTGGTGAAAATACAACTATATTTGAAGAGTTTACGGGAATTGTAAACTATATGTTGGCAAAATATTCTGAGTCAGAATCTGAAATCGTAAAGCGGGAGATAGAAAAATACATGACACCTAAAACTTGTGAGGAATGTCATGGAGCGCGGCTTAAAAAAGAGGCGTTGTCAGTAACCATTGATAAAAAATCTATTGCAGTTGTGTCCGATATGAGTATTGATGAGTGTTTCGCATTTATTAATACGTTGGATCAAATCTTTTCAAGTCGGGAACGTCAAATTGCAAGGATTATCTTAAAAGAAATTGCAGCTCGCCTGGAATTCTTATTAAACGTAGGACTTTCATATTTATCACTTTCCAGAAGCGCACACACTTTAGCCGGTGGTGAAGCGCAGCGTATACGATTGGCTTCTCAAATAGGTTCCGGCCTATCAGGAGTCTTGTATGTTTTGGATGAGCCATCCATAGGTCTTCATCCTAGGGATAATACAAAACTTATAACCACACTTAAAAACTTGCGGGAGCTAGGAAATACGGTAGTTGTGGTAGAACATGACCGCGAAATGATGGAGGAATCAGACTATATTTTTGATATAGGACCTGGGGCCGGGGTTAACGGTGGGCATATTACAGCTCAGGGGACTCCTGATCAAATTAAAAAAGATGAGAATTCACTAACAGGAAAATATTTATCAGGCGCAAAAAAGATTAAGATCCATAAATCTAAAAAAGAAGTTCCTCCAGAATTTTTAGAAATAAAAGGAGTATCACATCACAATTTAAAAAACATAGATATAAAAATCCCATTAGGAAAATTAGTGTGCGTGACTGGCGTTTCCGGAAGCGGAAAGTCGACACTCGTGAATGATGTGCTGTTTCACGCACTGGCACAAAAGAAAAATCCATTTCATAAAGAACAGCCTGGTGCATTTAAAGATTTAAGAGGTGACGAGTATATAAAACGTGTTTTTATGATTGATCAGTCCCCAATTGGGCGAACTCCCAGATCAAATCCAGCAACCTATACGGGAGCTTTTACACACATTCGGGATATTTTTGTAAACAGTAAGGAGGCTAGAATTAGAGGGTACACACCAGGAAGATTTTCTTTTAATGTAAAGGGAGGTAGATGCGAAACCTGTGAAGGTGAAGGCCAACTTAAAATAGAGATGCAGTTTTTGCCGGATGTTTTTGTTCCCTGTGAATCGTGTAATGGAAAGCGCTATACAGCAGAAACCTTAGAAATAGATTTTGATGGGAAAAACATTGCTGATGTTCTAGACTTATCTGTTATGGATGCCATCCCATTCTTTTCTTTTCATGAGGGGCTTTCTAATAAACTCCAAACGTTACTTGAGGTAGGATTGTCATATGTAAAAATAGGCCAGCCGGCGCCAACCTTGTCTGGTGGAGAAGCGCAGCGCATAAAATTGGCTTCAGAACTTTCTAAAAGGGGCGGGAATAAAAGTTTGTATATTTTGGATGAGCCTACAACTGGTCTTCATTTTGCAGATTTAGAAAAGTTAATTGTGGTGCTACACAAACTTGTTGAAAAAGGAAACACGGTGCTTGTTATTGAGCATAATCTAGATATTATAAAAAATGCGGACTATATTATAGACTTGGGTCCTGAAGGAGGAAGTGGCGGAGGGAATGTGGTAGCAACAGGAACACCTTTAGAAATTGCAAAAAACCCAGATTCGCACACTGGTAGATACCTCAAAAAAGAATTGTAATGGTAAAATTTGTAAAGCATGTTGTGTTTATTTGCATCATTTTTGCAATCTTTTGTATTCAAATTCCAACATCATTTGCGCAAACTGATACCGATTTTATAGTCGGTGCACTCACCACGTATGTCCCACAAGAAAGCGGTGAGGTTTTTGTTACCCAAGAAATCACCTTAACCAACACCAAAGAATTTGTGTACACGCCTTCTTACAGCATTGCACTCAAGCTTAAAAATATAAGCAATATAAAAACATCAAATAGCAAAGGTCCTATTCCTTATAAACTTCAAGAAGGAGAGAATAATACTAAAATAGTTACCATTAATTTTCCTGAACGCACAGTGGGGATTAACGCAAAAAATAATTTTACTGTCTCATTTACGACAACTGATTATTTAAAAACTGCCGGCAAGTCATACACAGTTTCAATTCCGGCAATCACAAACATACAGGATTTTGCAGCTTATGAAGTGTTAGTTACGGTTCCTGAAAGTTTTGGAAACGCAAGTATTGTAAAGCCGGATGTCCCCTATAATTCAAGCAATTCCGTATATGTGTTTTCAAAAGAAAATATTTCTAAAAGTGGAATATTTATAGTATTTGGTGATAGACAATATTACAGATTTAAACTTTCCTATAATTTAGAAAATAAAAATTTGTACCCTGTAATTACTGAAATCGCACTTCCTCCGGACACTGCATACCAAAAAATCATCCTCGAGAATATTTCCCCAAAACCTCAGTCCGTTTATAAAGATAAAGATGGAAACACACTTGCAAAATACTCTTTAGACGCAAAAAGTGGATATAAAGTACGAGCAGATGTGTTAGTAGACTCCTCTTTTAAGCCGAGTAAGACTGACATAACGGAGGACGAGCGAAAGGCTTACACGCGACCGCAAAAATATTGGGAAACAGAAAGTTCGGAGATAAAAAAAATTGCAAAAAATTTGCGATCATCTCAGGAAATATTTAATTATATTGTAAAATCTTTGTCATATGGCACTTCAAAAACTAATGTTAAGAATGAACGGTTGGGGGCGCTAAAGTCCTTGCGTGATCCGTTTTTTGCCGGTAGCTTAGAATTTACCGATTTATTTATTACACTTGCGCGCTCCAGCGGCATTCCAGCCCGTGCCATTGAAGGGTATGCATATACCCAAAACGACTTATCTCGTCCAACGGATTTATTCCAAGATGTATTGCACGCATGGCCCGAATACTATGATGACACACAAAAAACGTGGGTAATGGTTGATCCCACGTGGACAGATACTACAGGAGTCGACTTTTTCAAAGTTTTTGATTTGGATCATGTGACATTTGTTAAAAACGGATTATCCAGTACGTACCCTGTGCCTGCCGGGGGGTACAAATCTGGTGACTCTAAAGATGTTGAGGTGTCATTTGCAGACGTCGCAGATTTTAAAAAAGTAAGTAGACACATAATCACCGGTAACTTTTCACCGTTTACCAATGGGTCATTTATTCAGGGATCGGTTACCTATCTTAATTTAGGAAATTATGAAACACATCCTGAAGACATTTCTATATTTTTGGATTCAAAAAAAGTTTCAACTATTACGTTTCCAAAAACTCCTCCCTTGGGCAGTAGTGTTATATCAGTTAACATTCCGAGAAGCCAGGGAATACTAGGTTCTTTGACAAACGTTTCCCACACCATTACAATGCAAGATAGTCGTAAAAAAGTACTTTTTGAAAAACAAATACGAGTATTTCCGATTTCATTACCAATTTTAGGAGGAGGAGTCTTACTACTTGGATCAATCATTATATTCATCATTGCCATCAAAACCAGGGGTTTACCAATTTTTAGACGAAAAAGGTAATATTCTTTATGTTGGGAAAGCAAAAAATCTCAAAAAGCGCGTTTCCTCTTATTTTCAAAAGCAAGCTCATGACGAAAAAACCTCATTACTAATTCCTAAAATAAAAAAAGTTGTGCACATAGTGGTGAACTCTGAAATTGAGGCATTTTTGTTAGAGGCAGAGTTAATACACCAACACCTTCCCTATTTTAATATTAAAATGATTGATGACAAGTCATATCCGTATATTGCTGTAACAAATTCTGAAATCCCCTATGTAGGTTTAGTTCGTAAAATGACAAATAAAAAGGCTGACTATTTTGGACCATATCCTCATGCCGGCTCCAGTAAGGTTGTGTTAAAGTTACTTCGAAAAATTTTTCCTTATGAGTCTGTCAAGACTCATCCTAAACGCAAATGTTTATACTTTCACCTGGGATTATGCCCATGTGTCCAAGCAGTACCTGAAAATGCTGACATATACAAAAAAAATATTTCAAATCTTAAGCGGTTTTTGAAAGGCAGTACAAAACAAGTTATTAAAAATTTAGAGTCAGAACGCAACATATTTTCAAAACAAGAAGAATTTGAAAAAGCGGGAATTGTCCAAAAGCAAATTGACTCAATTGAGAAAATTACGCAGGAAACATATGATCCGTTTGTGTATATAAATCAACCTAAAACGCAGTCCATACGGGAAGAATCAGAAAACCAAGCGTTATTTGATTTACTGGCTGCCAATGGTGTAGTTTTAACAAACCTCAAAAGGATAGAGTGTTTTGATATTTCTAATTTTCAGGGAACGAACGCCACTGGTTCTATGACAGTGTTGATCAATGGGTCAGCTGAAAAATCAGAATATAGAAAGTTTAAAATCAGAAAAACAAAAACTCCTAATGATTTTGCTATGCACCAGGAGATGATGGGAAGGCGTCTTAAGCATCCTGAATGGGAATTTCCGAGCCTTTTTATAGTAGATGGTGGAAAGGGTCAGGTTTCATCAGTTCTTCAAGTTTTGGCTCATAACGGCGTCTCAATTCCGGTTATAGGGATTGCCAAAAAATTTGAAACACTGGTAATTCCCAGAAAAGAGGTAAGGGGTTTGAAGTTTACAGAAGTGCGTGTCCCATTGTCATCTCCAGCAATAAACATAGTCAGACGCATAAGGGATGAGGCACACAGGTTTGCTATTACGTATCATAGAAAGTTACGTTCTAAAAATGCACTTGCGTAGAATTTGTTATCTTTGATAGCATAAGACATGCGTTATTTAGCACAGCAGTATGTTATTTTATTAACTGCGTTATTTGTTTCGTCATCTTTATTTACAGGAATCGTTATTAAAGGTGGAATTTCTCAGTATTTATATGACGCTGTACTGTTAGTGTTGGGGTTTGTGCTTGTGCGTCCTATTATAAATATCGTAGCACTTCCCTTTAATGCGTTAACTTTGGGTGTTTTTTCCATATTTTCAACCGTTATTGTGTTGTATTTATTGACGCTAACTGACCGTAATTTTATAATTCAGCCATTTGTTTTTAATGGCATTACAGTCTCCAGCCTCAGTATTCCTTCCTTTCATCTAAATATCATTTTGTCTTATCTCATAATTTCTGTTACAATACAACTTGTCTACAAATTCTTAATGAATTTATTTGAACTATGAACGGATTTACAATTATTCAAATGATCCTGGCAGTACTTATAGTAATTACTGTAATACTGCAATCCAGAGGATCAAGTGGCGGAATGGCTTTTGGCGGAAGTGGCGAATCATATAGAGCCAAAAAGGGATTGGAAAAAGTTCTTTTTTATGCAACTATTATTTTTGCCGCTTCTTTTGCCGCTATATCTATCATTGCATTAGTTAGCTAAAGTTTCTGCAACATTATGGTTTACGTAAGACGCCGTTATTACTTTTGGCTTTTTAAAGCATATGTAAAAAAATGGAGGCGTACAATTCTCCTTTCGGTAATTCTTGGGGCAATTGCATTCTTTGGTTTTTTTTTGTTTGTAACGTATGCAACTTCAAGTTTGTTTAAAGATACAACGCAAAAAATAGGATATTCAGGTTCATACACAGTATCTACACTTCCGGATGAAGTTTTGTCCACTGTCTCATACGGATTAACAAAAGTTGAAAGAGATGGCTCAATAAAGCCTGTAGCTGCCGCTGATTATAAAATCACAAATGACGGGAAGACGGTTACATTCACCATTAAAAAAGGTCTTAAACTTAGCAATAATAAAGAATTTACCACAAAAGATATTCCGTACACGTTTAAAGACGTTAAAAAAGTAATAAAAGATTCACAAACTATAGAATTTAATTTAACTACTCCCTATTCCCCATTTTTATCAGTTGTAAGTAAGCCCATACTGAAAGGTAATTTTGGTTTATCTGATTTCCAGATTACTAAAACAGAACAAAATGCAGGATTTTTAAAAACCATAACACTTCAAAATAAAAAAAACGGGAACAAGAAAATTATTTATTTTTACCCCACACAAGAAGCCTTAAAAACAGCCTTTTTATTGGGAGAAATTGATCAAGTGTATAATTTGTCTGCTGACTCAAAAGCAGATACCTATTTTAAAGATTTTAAAAATGTAGATGTAGCACGAAAAGTTAACTATAAAGTTTTAGTTTCAGCGTTTTTTAATACCATTGATCCTACACTTTCTAATAAAAAAATTAGGCAGGCGTTAATTTATGCGTTGCCTAGCACATTTCCGGAAGGGGAGAGGAGTTACTCATTTTTGCCCACACATTCTCTTTATTACACAAAAAGTCCAAATGAAGGCTTAATTGACTTAGGGTTATCAAAAGAACTTTTAGAGTCCACTAATACTAAAGATTTAAAATTAACTATTACAACCACTAATGAGCTGCTTGAAACAGCAAAGCAGTTAGCACGCGCTTGGGAAAAGATTGGAATCAAAAGTACTATTGTGACTTCACAGGATATTCCGCCTGACTATCAGGTTTTATTGTATCCCATGAGATTACCACTGGATCCTGATATGTATGCTATTTGGCATTCAAACCAGTCAAGTAATATAACGTACTATAAAAATGTACGTATAGATAAGCTTTTGGAAGATGGGAGAACTACTATGAATACTGCCGACCGTGTGCAGATTTATGCAGAGTTGCAAAAATACTTACTAGATGATGCCCCAGCCGCCTTTCTTTACTTCCCGTATGACTATACTGTGGTCAGAAAAAATTAATCTTTTTGGAGGTTTGATATCAATTTTTTGAGGTATTCAATACATTTTTTGTCATAAATTGAGAGTGGGATTATTTCCTTGCCGGTTTTTTTAAGTTCCTGAATTTTTTCTTCCAGTTGGCCTTTTTCCAGTAAGTCTATTTTTGTAAGCAAAATTATTTCTTGCTTGTTGAGTAAGTTTACGTCATATGCCTTAAATTCTTGCCTAACCGTTGTATACACTTGCAGTAAGTCTGCTTGAGTTGCGTCTATACAGTGAAATAAAATTTTTGTTTTCTGAATATGTTTTAAAAACTGAATCCCCAGTCCCTTTCCGGTTGACGCACCTTCTACTAGTCCCGGAATGTCAGCAATGGCAAGTGCTGTAGTTTTATCCTCACCCTCTGTTTTAATAATCCCTAAATTAGGCTCCAGAGTTGTAAACGGGTAGTTTCCTATTTTAGGTGTAGCTCTAGTTAGTTCCGCGAGTAATGAGCTTTTGCCGGCATTTGGGAGCCCTATGAGTCCTATATCTGCTATCAGACTTAACACTAGATGTAGTTCTCGTTCTATTCCTTTTTGCTCCACATCGCTTACTGTCCTTCTGCTTCTAATGGCCCTCAGCTCGTCATAATTTCCTATTTTTCCCCATCCTCCTTCAGCAACTCTAATAGCTTTTCCTTTTTCGGTAATTTCTAGTGATTTTTGATTCTTTGTGTCAGTAACTTTAGTTCCTAAAGGAAGGAGAATTGTTATACTTGTGCCTTTTTTTCCATGGAGTTTTTTATTTAGTCCATTTGTGCCGTCTGCGGCATGAATATCCTTTTTAAATCTAAACTCTGAAAGATCTGCTACATTTGTACTTCCTTCCAGGTAAATATCTCCACCATCTCCGCCGTTTCCTCCGTCAGGAGCAACACCAGATGAAAAGGATTGCCCGCCCTGACCACCATTTCCAGCTTTAATTCTAATTGTTACATCATCTATCAATGCCATGCGTTCATTATACCAGTATACGTGTACATAAGTCTTTTAACTTACTTTTATTGCTTGCGTGATCTCAATTTGTTAAAATCTATAAGCCTTGTGGATCGTGGTTAGCATAAGCGCCTGTAGCTTAAAAATTTTGCGCGAGCAAAGTTCGCAAGATACAGGCAGGATACATGCGCCTGTAGCTTAATGGATAGAGCACCTCGCTTCGGACGAGGCGGTTGGGGGTTCGAGTCCCTTCAGGCGCACAACTATATATTTACACCCCGGACTTTCTATTGTATATTTAAGCTATGTTAACAAAACAAGACTTGGAGCAAATAAAAGATGTGGTTGGAGATATCGTTGAGGAAAAAGTAAACGCAAGTATTGATTCCAGAGTTGGTGATATCGTTGAGGAAAAAGTAAACGCTAGTATAGATACACGTGTTGGGAGTATAGTTGATCAAAGACTCGATAAAAAGCTTATGCCAATAAAAAAAGACCTAAAATATCTTAAGAAAACGCTTGATATGGCAATTCGTGTGTTTGATGAGAATGATGTAAAACTTGATAGAAGAGTAAAATTCATAGAAGACCACTTGGGAATCCAGCACAAAAATTAAGTTTCCCCTCAATACTGCAAAAATACCAGCTTCATGATAAAATATATTCGGTAAAAGAATACGGGACACATTTGACTGAAAGGAAAACGTGCTCCTGAGAAATTTTTGCAAGGCAAAATTACGAAGGGCGACTAGCTCAATGGTAGAGCAATTCCCTCTTAAGGAATAGGTTCAGGGTTCGAGACCCTGGTCGCTCACAAAATCTCGAAGTTATGTGTCTTGGTTTTTGTCCGTTTTAATCGAAGTTCTTCTGCCAAGACTTGCAATAAAATCATCCACAGAATCCTCAGTTTCTCTATATGCCGGTTGATTGCTCACTAGGTAATTATAGCAAATACTTAACTGTTACAATCCTAAAATTAAGAAGATTGAGAGTTTTTTCGTTTTAGAAACTTTTTAGTATGAGCAAGTATATTTTTTCTGCCCGCAAGATATGACACAAAAATCAGTAACCCTCCTACAAGCGCAAATTCTGCCCAATAGTTTTTGAGTATGATTGGCCAGTCTGCGTTTATACCTGATCCCACTAATATGGGGAATTTTGCCTCAGTTACAAGCTTTGAGTTGTCAAAAAGTTTTACAGTCATCACATACTTTCCTTTTTTGGGAAATGCATAGGAAAATGCTACATCATTATTTTCATCAGCATTTTTTTTGAATGAATAGGCTCTTTTCCCATTAGTTTCAAATGATACATCTGCGTATTTGAATGGAATTGATTTTCCATTTGAAAGTTCCACCAGCCTTACTTGAAAAGACTGTTCTATGTTAGCTTGAAATTCTTCTTGATTATAAAACACAACAAGCATCCTATCTTTTTTTATTTGTTGCATCCAGTGAAAAGATTCATGAGCCTGCACGTTCACAACGCTCAAAAGAACAATAATTGTAGAAAGAAATAAGGTAAATAAAAAACGTTTCATGTAGAGGCTTAGTCAGTTACTACAAAATTATCATAGTTTGTGTTCCATCCGTTAGATGAGGTGAAAGTAACAGTAGTGCAAGGTGTTGTAAACCCGGTGCTTATATTTGTTAAGATTTGGGAAGCATTTATGGATACAGACTTTGTTGTGTTTCCAGTACAAGCAATTGTGGTAGTGCCATTTGCTCCTCCATTATACATATCAAGCTGTGACAAGATTTTTGGGGTCACAAAATTAAATGTGGCAGTTGTTTGGGAAGCGCTGTTAAAGCTAATACTCTTTGTAGTAAATTGGCCCCAAGGACCTGAAATAAACCACTGATTTGTACCCCAGTTAATAAGACCTGTTGGAAATATCCCGTTCAACGATACATCTGTTTGGGGGTGATCATTAAAATTAATGGTGGCGAGGTTGCCTGTTGTTGTAAATGTCATGTTATCAGAGGTTGTAAGATTGCCATTGGCGTCTTTACTTTTTACTCTGTATTGATACTGTGTGTTGCTGGTTAGTCCGGATAAACTTTGACTATGAGTTGTGGAAAGAACAGGATTGAGGGTGGTATTTGATCCATAGGCAGTTGTAGTACCGTATTCAACCTGTGTATCTGCATTCTCATTCGTTGTCCAGCTAATTGTTGCTGTTGTCCCGCTTATATTGCTTGACAAGACATTCGTTATGATTGGTGCTGTGGTGTCTACTGGATTATCAACAGTAACAGAGACGTCGTCTGAAGTGGTTGTGTTCCCAAAGGTGTCTGTTGCTTTGACAGAAAGCAAGTGAATGCCATTTGATGAGGTAGTTGTATCCCATGTAAATTCATAAGGAACTGATGTGTCGGGAGAGCCTATATTGTTACCATCGAGCGTGAATTGTGTTTGTGCTACTGCAATGTTGTCAGCTGCCTGAGCAGTGATAGTGATACTACCAACAACGGTTGCGTTTTGGGTTGGAGAGGTAATAGAAGCAGTGGGAAATGTAGTGTCATTTAATGTGTTGAGTTTTACTATTTTTGCTTCAGACGGCACTCCGAGATTATTGATAATAAAAACCATATAGTAACCAGGTGGAGCAATGTTAAAATCAGTGGGACTATCAACAGTTATTTGATTTGTTGTTTTTGTAAAGTTGAGTTCTACGTATCGTTGATTCATGTCAAGTGTGTGCGTGTTGGATGCCAGGGGTACAAATGCCACTTTAGAAATATTGGTGGTATCAGATGTTAAAAGACTCATCTGCTCACCATAGCCAGTGTTGGTGGGTGCTGTATTGATAACTGGCCTTGTGCCTTTGAAAAGATAAGGGGGTGAATAAATTTGTGCTGTAAATCTGTCTGGCGCTCCCCCAAGTCTTCCTCCTCCGGCTGATAAGACTCTGCCATCTGGAAGGAGCATTGCGGTTGAGTGATAGTTTCTTGATTGGGCAATTGAAGCAGTTGTCGACCATAATTGTGTAGTTGGATCCCAAATTTCTGTTGGCAAAGTGCCACTTGTGGCAGTTTGTGAAACAATACTGGCGCCGCCGATTGCCATGACAGTTCCATCTGCAAGAATAGTGAGATTATGCTGGTATCTAGGGTACGCCATTGATGCAACAGTACTCCATGTAGGAGTTGCCGCTGTCATATCAATTACTGATGCCTGATTTCTTGAAGCCTGTCCTGAATCTTTAATGTCTCCTCCTCCTGTGTAAAGGATCTTACCAGGACGATACATTGCAGCAGAACCAAGCTTTGAAGGAATTGTACCCACATTAGTCCACTGTGGAGTTGCAACATCTAAGGTATATGAGTTTCCAGGAGTTGCCGCAATTGTATATATTTTTCCATTCGGAAGTAGGAAGGTAAGCGGGTATTCACTATCACGCATACTGGAAGTATTCACATTCAGAGTGGACCATGTATTAGTAATTGGGTTGTATAGTTCTGGTATATCGGCAAATGTCCCTCCGGTTATTTGTCCACTTAATACTACAACTCGACCATCTCCTAACGTTACATTTGAAGGGTACCATCGTGCATACTGCATGTCAGGTGGACGATTCCAGTTTCCCGTTTCAGGAGAAAAAATGTTTGTGTCTTTAATACCAATTTCTCCCCCATTGTGTCCCCCCGTTACAAGTACACGACCATCAGCAAGTGTTGTATGTGCCGCACAAAAAAGTTGGGAACTATTAGGAACTTGCGAAAATGTGTTGGTTTGGTAGTCCCACAATTTTGCGGTTGTTGTATTATATTCCCATGCATCCCACACGAGAATTTTACCAGTATTTAAAAAAGTAGAATGTACTGCTACCAGCGGCCAATTCATGATGCCGCTCCACTGACCAATTTGGGCTCTTGGGTCTGCATTTTGGACTGTTATAGAAATTTGCGCTGAAGATGTAGCGTTTTGAGAAGTATCTGTTGCTATTGCAGTTAAGGTATATGTTCCATTGGAAACCGTTGTGGAATTCCATGATACTTGATAAGGAAATGTAGTATCTTGTGCTCCTACATTTTGATTGTTAACTTTAAATTGTACTCCTGATATAGCTATGTTGTCTGTTGCAACTGCTGTTAGGGTTGTTGTTCCTGATACTATTGATCCTTCTTCTGGAGAAATTATATCAACAACTGGATTTGTAGTGTCAGGAACAGTGGTTGTAAAGCTGACTGTATCTTCTGACAATTCTATCTCACTGTGATCTGATCTGGCTATCATTCCAACAAGCGTGTGATTTCCAGGCGCAACATTTGAAATAGTATATGTTCCATCAAAATCTAAGTCCATCTTGGTTGCTCCACCATCAAGCACAAAATGAGCATGATTTGCATAAGTTAAATCTCCTGATTTTGTATAAGTAATTGTTATGTTATTTCCCACTATATTTTGGTTTTCGGAAGGAGAACTAATAGTTAAAGTAGGGGGATTGGAAACTGTAATAGTTATGGGAGATGAAGTAGTAGTATTTTGTGATGAATCTCTTGCAACAGCTGTGATTATGTGGTCAGCATTGGTAGCAGAAGTTGTATTCCAAGAAAACGCATAGGGAGCTGAGGTGTCTTCTGTTCCTACATTTTGTCCGTCTACTTTAAACTGAACACCTGCAACAGAAATATTGTCTTGTGCGTTTGCTGTAATGATCTGAGTTCCTGAAATTGTGGCGCCCTGTGTAGGGGAGGTAATGGATATGGTAGGATTTGTAGTATCTTGTGTAATCGGAGTATTCATGTCTGTTGTAATCTCGGCTGCAGTAAGAGCGCGGTTATATATTCTTACTTCGTCAATCAGTCCACTGAAATACTCATCTGACCATATAGAGTTTCCCCCAATCCTGAGCGCCCCATTGGAAACAAACATAGCTCCAGTTGTATTTTTTGATGCTTTTTGCACACCATTTAGAAAAAATTTAAATTGTGCACCATTGTAAGTCACTGCAATGTGAGACCAAGTATTTGCAGGAAGTTGAGTGGTTCCTTTTATATCTACAACAGCTCCGCTGGTCTTTGAATGCTCACCCATAGGACGGTTATTATTACTGTTGCTGTAAAGAGTGTATGTAGCGTTTGAGGGTCTTTCCTTCATGATAATTGTTCTGTAATTGCTTGAGGTTGTAGTGGGTTTTACCCATGCTTCCAGAGTTATATTGTTTGTTAAGTCTAAGCTGTTTGCGTCAGCTATGGTGACCAGGTCATTTAACCCATCAAACGACAAAGCGGATCCAAATTTTCCATTTGATTCCCAAACGGCTCCGGAAATAGTCCCATTATTATTGCTACCTGAAGAGTCGGAAACCGTTGTTCCGTTGCCTTCGGAAAAACCCATTTCAAGAACGCTTCCGGGAAGAGCAAATGATTTTGTGGGGAAAATAGAAAAGAGACAAATCCATAGGATGCTTAAGCAAAACGCAGTTAATACCTTTTTAAATAATTTCATGCAATCTCTACAATATTTTCATATTAAATCAAATATTTATAAAACACAAGAAAGAAAATAAGGCTAAATTAAGAGATTTTTAATGATTTCGTTTATCATCCATGGTAAAATAGATAGTGTGAAGAATAACCGGACTTACAAAATAAGTTTTGCAAGCGTGTATTCTTTATATATTATGAAAGTAGGGAAAAAGGGTCGTACTAAGCAAGAAGTCGATGAAATTATTTACTGGCTAACCGGATATGATAATGCAGGTTTGAAAGTGGAGCTCAAAAAAGAAACAGATTTTGAAACGTTTTTTGCAAAAGCTCCTCACATGAATCCAAATCGAAAATTAATCACCGGAGTTATCTGCGGCATGAGAGTAGAAGAGATTAGCGAGTCACTCATGCAAGAAATCAGATACCTAGATAAATTAATTGATGAACTCGCAAAAGGAAAAACAATGGAAAAAATTTTACGGAAATAATATGAACAAAAAGATTAAAGATGGGTTAACTAAGGGACTTCTTGCCGGGTATGCAGGTGGAAAAGTTTTAGATGTAAATAGAGGAGGATTTGAAGGAAAATCAAGTCATGTAGAGCTCGGTAAAGATAAAATGTATCATGATGAGTGGTTTGTGGATCACCATAATGGTGGAGGGCAGGAATTAATTCAGATAGGCACAGAAAAATATACTAGGCTGTATGCAGGCGGAACACCTGCTGTGGAACATCTCGAATCATTAGGAATTGCTGCTAAAGAGGTAAGTGCGTATTTGATAAAAAAGATAGCTGAATTAGCAGACAAAACTCGATTATTGGAAGAGTGTACTCCTGCAGCCGACGGAAAGTGGCACTATTCATATGTAATTACAGGAAGTTATCCGGAAACAGAAGTGACTACTGGTGTTGAGTCAATTACTTATAATGACACGATAGTTCATATCCACGCGTTCATCATTTCTTCGGTAAGGTAATGTTAGTTCTTACTACTTATCGTTTTTGGGTGGGGTGTGTCTGGTCTTTTCTACGCTTCCAACTTTTTCTGAAATAAGCTTTATGGCAGCTTTGATTTGATCCAAATCCTTTTGAATGTCTTCCACTTCTTCTTCCTGTTCTTGTTCTTCCTTTTCTTCCTCCAGTTCACGGTATTCCTCTACCAGTTCTTGTCTGTTTTGAGCAATAAGGATAAAGGTAGACAGGAAAATAGCCTCTAGTGATACGAGCATAGTGAGCAGCCCGTATGGGAATGGGTCAAAAATTGGGATATATGGTTCAAATACTCCCTGGTTTACTAACACCCAAAGTGTAAACCAAATAATGTGAAAATATACAAAGTAAATGCTACCTGAAAATCCCGTGATTGTATCAGCAAGTCTTCCCTCAACTGAGTGAATTTGTCGTCTTAGACTTTTTTCCTCCTGTTTTATTTGTGCTTCTTTTTTAGGGTCCAGTGGGGACATAATAAATTCCTCCTTATAAAAAACGCAAAACCCCCAAACAGTCCTCATGTGGGGGCTTACATTCTTGATTGTAGTCTTTTAATTTTAGCCTTGTCAACCAGGAAAACAGTTAATAAGAGGGGATGGCTACTTGAATCTGTTTTCTTTGTACCTTATCACCAAAAAATCCATTGGGTTTCGTGTCAAGCTTTGGCGCTTTGAGAAGATACCCTTGTCTTATAGTATGATTTCCAAACCTGTTGTTGAGCGCATCTATAACATGCAGCACGTCAGATTCCTTAGGGTTTTCAAAAAGCCCCATGGTTTCATATTTTTCGTCAATTAAATTGCTGACTGACAAATGAATTTGGCGCACCATATGATTCCATTCCCATTCTTTTATAAATAATTTAACTGCTGCCATAATATCCTTTCCTGTATGTGTATACGTGTAAATGGTTTTGCGTCCGCTCATGTTCCTCTCGCCACCCAGATATAAAGAAATTGTGCGTCCTTTTTTGTGAATTATCCTAAGTCGTCTACCTACTTCTTCGCAAAGTTCTGCTAATGTTTTGAGTATTACTTCTTGGTCGAATTCATTTTTGGGAAGGCAAAAATTGCGACCCACAGATTTGGCGTCAACTTCTTCCAAGTATGACACAACTGGGGACGGATCTGTTGCCCAGGCATAATTAAGTAAACTCTGAGAGCACACATTTCCAAATTCTTTTTTTAAAACATGAGGAGGCGTTTCTCGTAACTGCAACAAGCTATACACACCTAGCATATTGAGGCGGCTGGCCAGTCTATCGCCAATCCCGCAAATATCAGTCAACTGCGTATTTTTGTAAACATATTCTAAGTTTGCTTTGTCTATAATGCAGTACCCATTCGGTTTATTAAGTCCGGACGCTAATTTGGCCAAAAGCTTATTATAAGAAACACCTACAGACAAGGTAGTTACCGGGCTTATTTCAGCTGCCACTTGATCTTTGAATTTTTTAATTAGATAGTGCGGATCGTTTTTGTACAGATGAAAGGTAGAAGTCATATCTATAAATACTTCGTCCAGGGAAAATATTTCAACCAGCGGTGAGTAGAGTGTTGCAATCTGAACAAACTTTTTTGTTACATCCAAATATCTGTCAAAATCTGCTTTAACAAGTTGGATTTCAGGACATAGTACTTTTGCGTCCCAAGTATTACTTGGACTTTTAACTCCACACTTTTTAGCTTCTCTGGACGCTGCAATAATGCAATTGCGTCCGTTAGCGGCTGTAACGCCAATTGGTTTTCCGCGCAAGTTAGGATTAAAATGCTGTTCGCAGGAGGCAAAAAAAGAGTCAAAATCTATATGTAGTATTATTCTATCCATAATTTAAAAATTAGAATTTAAAATGCAAATGTCCAACTCAAAAGTGAAAAGTTTTTCTTTTTTTACCTGTATTTTTGACCTTTGTTTTTTCCTTTTGATATCTTTAAATATATTAGAAATTTACTAGAAAGTAAATAGAATTAAATACGAAAAAATAGATCAGACTGTACTAATTATTTGGTAGTAAATCTCGTAGAATTGGGCTTTTATATAGTATAGAAAGTACCTATGGGAAAAGATTGGACGGCACGCATAATTAGGTTAAGTGGTGGGTTTTTTATTAATTTATCAGCTGGATTTTTCGCAGGTGTATGTGGAGCTCCGACTCCCTTGAAAAAATTAATTCTCTTATTGCATGCGGTACATGTTTTGCAACAGCTTATTATATGGGGCATACATTGGATGCTTTAAAAAATTAGACAAACTATGCGTGATTTGGTAGTATAATTGTATATGAATATAAGTGAAATTTTAAGCCAAGCACAAATCGGAACAAGAGTTTTGATCATTGCAAGTGTAGTTGTAGTGGAGACATTAACTAGAAAACCTACCCGAAATCGCCGCGCTTCTCACAAGTAACTATTGTATTATTTCCATTCAGGCCTTGAATATTGTAAAATATATCAGTTCGTGTATTGTATTGGTGAAAGCAAACATGCACCTGTAGCTCAACGGATAGAGCAAATCACTTCTAATGATTAGGTTGTGGGTTCGATTCCCGCCAGGTGCGCCAGTTTTGAGGTACTCCGAAAACCTGGCGCTGAGTACTCGAAGTGCAACTATCATATTTTAACTCATCTGTACTTTCTCCTTGATTACTTGTTGTAATTTCCATATAGTAAGAGTGTAGGGTTTTAAGTTATGCCTTATGGCATCGCTATGAACAAAAAAATTATTTTATTAGGCATTATTGTTTTTGTATTAATCGGAAGTGTAGGTGTGACCTTATACCTAACTCGTCAGTCTCAAGATAATAGATCCGGCGCGCAGCAAGTAACTGATGACGGAGTAGATGAAGCTTGTCCGGCACCACAGCCTCCATCAGAGGTACTGGTAAACTATCCTAATTGTGAAGGAACACAGTGTAATTTTAACCAGGCAAATTGTGCATGGGGTGACTCACTGGATGCAACTAATTACAATGTAACAGTAATTCAGGTAGAATCTGGCCAGCAAGTACTGCAGCAAACAGTTCCGTCTAGTACCACTAAGGTTACTTTTGATATTGTTCAAAGAACCACATACAGATGTACGATTTCGACAGTAAATACGTGTGGGGGCACCAGCGTTACAGCATCCGCTGAGCAGTATTGTGAGAATGATGCACTGATTGAGGCAACACCAGTTCCTACAACACCAGTTGTGCCAACTGTACCAGTTGCAACACCTACTATAACAGTTATAACACCAGTTCCGACTACATTCATTCCCACACCAATAGTGAATGAAGTAATTCCACCTACGGGAGGTATACTGGAAACAGCCGGAATAATTATAGGAGTTTTAGCAGTAATAGCCGTAGGAGCCGGTTTTATTATTTTTTAATATCATGGATCCTGTAACACAAAACACACAACCAGTGACACCCGCTCAACCTATGGTTTCTGAGCCGGTAACCCCACCTGCATCAGGTGGCTTTAAAGACTTTTTAAAAAGGAAAAAAGTCCATATTGTGATTGTAGTTGCAATGCTCTTGATTGGCGCCCTCATAACAGTCATCCTTACCATGAATAAACCTCAATCAGGAGTTAAAGAGCTTCCAGGTAGACCCTCTTCTCCAAAATTTAAAACTATAGAGGATGCACAAGATTCTTTAAGAAAAGAAAGACTTGGAATAATTAAAGCAGTGGCGGACTACATAACGACTCAAAAAACACCTGAAGGATACAATAATTATATTGCTCACTTTAATGAAGTATGTGGAGGAGATAAAGTAACTAATTGTCCAAATGGGTCAGATAACGTGCTTCCAATCAATAATAGCTGGTCAGCATTAGGATATTTTGCAGCCTACGATGTAACAAAAGATGACAAATATTTTGAGCTTATGAATAAGGATGTAGAAAGTCTCATGTCATATTGTGAGCCCCGCAAAAATGACTGCTTATGGGTTTTAGCACAGCCCTCTATTATTTACATGGGAACGCAGTCACCAGAAATTTTAAGCTTTATAAATAGTATTGGTGCAAATTTAGTTGCAACTGATTTTAAGGGAAGTGTTATGATCCAAAGTATTCGGGCACGTGAATTAGCACTTTTTTATCAAATTACAAAAAACCAACAGTATTTAACTGCTGCTACAAAAGCATTTAATGAAGTAAAGCAAGCACTCAATGCGACCGACACAATGGGGGAAGATGACTTAACACAAGCAAATGAAAAAAGCCAAGCTTGCTGGTATACACTGGCCGCCGCCGAAATGGCAATGGCAACCAAAGATCCCAACTATTTAGATGAGGCACGGCTCATTGACACTGATTCTGAAATACAAAGTTTGTATTTAAATGTACCTTTTTCGGTAAGCGTTGAGCCTTGCGCTGAAACGTATTATTTGATATATAAAATATCAAACGATCCGATCGCGTTTGAAAAGGGTGAACGAGTCATGCGTTACTTGGAGCAAAATTATTATGACAGTGCAGAAAACAAACTTGTGTGGGGTGAGAACGGTGTAACCGCAGCAAAAAAAACAAAAAGTGTCCCAGAGGGCATTGAAAAGATAGTAGACATGACTGATACTGCATATTTTGCTTACTTAGAGTATTTATTTTATCCAAGAAAATAACTAGGATTAGTATGTTTAAAAAATTATTATTTGTGTTTGTTTTTACCTTACTGTTGTTTATCTCGGGAGATAAAGCCTATGCTGTAGACTCAGTATGTACCGATAAGTATCCCGGTAATCCTGATAAAGCATGTTGTACTAATTGGGGTCCTCCAAACCTTGCAATTTGTACAAATAATACTCCGATTTGCACAGAATGCGGATCGTGTGGCCCAAAAACATGTCCTGATGTAGGATATGGAAATACACCTGGTAGCTACTGCAAGTATCAGTGTGTTTCGTGTGGTGTCACATCTGATTGGCAATATGATAATGATTGCAACTGTGTAAAAACAGGAGAGTTTCCAACAAACTCTGTGGCATGCCAGGGTCCAAATTTTTGTCCACCACCTGCTACTAAACCTCCTACAGCACCACCAACCTGGCCGCCAACTAAAGCTCCCACAACACCTCCAAATGTGCCTACAAGTCCGCCACCACCTACCCAACCACCTCAAACATGTCCCAACAATACATGTGAGCCAGATGAAACATGTTCCAGTTGCCCAGGGGATTGTGGGCAATGCATAGTGCCGACTCAGCCTCCATTCACGCCCGGTCCAACCGGTACACCAATACCTACCCGTACACCGGCTCCTACAAACACACCTGGTCCAACTAGTACGCCTAGACCTACTAACACACCGGCGCCATCTAATACACCGCGTCCTACCGCATCAGTTACACCTCGTCCACCTACTCCTACACCAGACTTTAATAACGCTATGTGTGAGTGCGATAGTATCAGCGTAACGGCACTTGCGTCTGGTAGACCGTTTACAGTAACCGCGAAAGGAAAAGTGACGGGAACTAATACATCAAAGGCAGTATTAACAGGTTTTGTGTATAGATTGTTTGAAGGAAATACAAGATTGACTGAAACTGCGCCGCTTCCGGTGACAGTTACTAATGCTTCCCCAACACTGGTTAATTACGAAGGTAAATGGAATTACAACATGCCAAGTAATGTTAAAAAAGGTGTGGAATATAGAATCCAAGCGGTAAATAGATGTAAGCCAAAAGCAACAGCTATGGGAGGTGCATATGCTGTTTTGGGAGAATCCACATCACAAAGCACATTTCTAGGTGATGTAACAAGTTTTGTAAAAGATCTGGCTTATAGAATCTATTCACTGCCGTTCAGAGCTTCCAGGATTGCATCTGAAAAATCTCTGCAGCTCCAGACATTTAACCCAATGGAGATAACAGAAAATAACTGCACTTTCATTAAATTCAAAGTTAAGTAGTTCTCCTCTGCAGTTTTACTTTCAGGCTTAAAATTAGTACAATATATACATCATTTCTCGTATGCTTAAAACGTGTACTTGAGGTGACATGGTGGATGTAAGCAAAGCTTGCATCCAAGAAGTATATGGTGGATGTAGCTCAGTGGTAGAGCGCTTGCTTGTGGAGCAAGAAGTCGCGGGTTCGAACCCCGTCTTCCACCCAAATTCCCAGCTTCAAGTTGTATTAGAAGACTCTAATTCTTCCAATCTTTCTTTAGCAAGGCATAAAAGTGATTATCTGCAAGCTTTCCACCTCTTATTAATTCGGACTCTCTGAATACTCCCTCCTTTGTAAAACCTAATCGTTCAGGTATAGCTTTGCTTTTGCTATTACCTTCTGCGCAACTTATCTCAATTCTATTGAGATTTAATTCGTTAAATCCATACTCAATGAGGGTCTCACAGGATTTAGTAATTATACCCTTTCCTTGGAAATCACTATCCAGCCAATAAGCAATATTTGCCTTTTTGCTTTCTGTATTAATATACGCATAGCTAATATAGTCTATCAACTTAGTTTGATACCAAGTACCGAAACTTATTCCTTCACCTTTTTCACTTCTCTGGTTATACTCCTCTATCAATTTATCAACATCTTCTACAGAATTTGTTTTATCAACCCAGAGAAGCCACTCACCAATCTGAGCTCTATTTTTATCAATTAATTGATATAAAGTATTCGTTTCTTCTAAAGAAAATGTTTTTAGCTCTATATCTCCTACATTTAGTTTGACCTCATTCATGAGGATAGTATATCAAAAATGGAAATCTACAAAAAATATTTTATAAAAATCAAATTTTTCAAATGATAGCTTACTATAATAAGTTCTAAAATCATTTCGTAACTGATCCCAAATTTTTCCCTTTTATAAACTTTGGTATAATGTCTTTATGGCAATGATTCATTTTGAAATACAGCTTTATAAAATTCATGACAGGGTTATTTTAAGACTTCCTGATGATGCGTCAGCCAAACTTCCTTCCCGCGGCATGGTAATGGTGTCAGGTCATATAAATAATATTCAGTTTAAAGCTGTTCTTGAACCAGACGGTAAATATGGACCTGGACTCACTCCTAGTCACTGGTTTTCACCAGATACTACATTACTCCAAGAAGCGGGTGCTAAGGCAGGAGACACTGTACAGGTTTCGCTTGAAGTAACTAAGGAGTGGATAAACCCTGAAGTGCCGACCGACATGAAGCGAGCCTTGGAATCAAGAAAAAAAATACAAGAATTGTGGAACGATATTACTCCTATGGCCAGATGGGATTGGGTAAGATGGATACGGGCTGTTAAAACTGATGATACAAGAAAAAAACATGTGGAGGTTATGATAGATAAATTAAATAAAGGAATGCGGCGTCCTTGCTGCTTTAACAGAAATTTGTGTTCTGATCCTACAGTTTCTAATAACTGGGTGTTGCTGGATGCTTCTTAACTACTCAAAAACATTTCAAGAAGTTGCTTATGTATTTCCTTGTTTCTTGCACCTATTGCCCCCACAGAACCTAGTTTTCTTGAAATACCATCTAGGTTAGGATTGATCGACAAGGAGACTCCTTAACAGCTTCAAAAGGGAGACTCCTTGAAAATTAATTAGAGCTATTGTAATTACTTCTTACTGAATTTTAATAATACCCTGGTATAGTAACTCTATGGACATAGGAAAAATCATATTACTGTTAGGCGTCGTTCTTGTTATTGTGGGACTTTTATCTTTTGTGTTCCCACTTTTCAGACTTCCCGGAGATATAAATATAAAGCGGGAAGGATTCTCATTTAGTTTTCCCATAGTTACTTCTATAGTTTTAAGTATAGTGCTAACGCTTGTTTTAAACTTCTTTATGCGCAGATAAATTTGTTTAGCCGCTGTTTAATTTATGGTATAGTGAACCTATGATACAACCTCAGGAATTGATATTTGTAGTTGACGAACATAATAACCCACTTGACCCCTTGCCAAGACAATTTGCTCATGAAAATGGAATGTGGCATAGGACTACAGGAATCTGGATTATAAACAGTCACAAGCAGATCTTATGCCAAAAGCGTTCCATAAAAAAAGATGTAAAGGCAGGGTTATGGGAGGCTTTTTTTGGAGGACATGTGCCGGTTGGACAAAGTTATGTGCAGAGTGCAGTTCAAGAAACAAAAGAAGAATTAGGCTTAAAAATCCCCCAACAAGATCTTATACTTTATAAAGTTTTCAAAAATAAAGATGAGCATAGTGAATTCCAACATGTATTTGGGCTAATTTTAGATAGAGATATTGAAAATTTTGCTTTCGAAAAAGATGAGATAGATGAACTCAAATGGCTAGATACTGACGCATTAAAAAATATTTTGATTGATCCAGGTGGAGTAGATTGGGTTCACAAGCCGTGGGATCAGGAAGTTTTGTCCTGGCTTCCCACACTCTTTTTGGCTTAAGTCATTTTACCTTTTTCAATACTGTGTCCGCCAAATGCGTTTCTCATAGCGGTTAATACTTTACCTGTATAGCTGGGATTTTCTTGAGACTCTTTTCTAAACTTTACTGAGTCAGTGATGACTGGAGTTGGAATATTCATTTCAGTACCTACTTTTGCCGTCCATTCTCCTTCTCCGTTAAAACCGACTGCACCTGAAAGTGTCTCTAAGTCTTGTCCATATTTTTCAAACGATTCCTGAAGCCAGCCAATAAGTCTGGATTCTACAACACTTCCGTTGTTGTAAATTTGCGTTACCTGTTGTAAGTTTAAGTTAAATTCAGAGTTTTTCATGATAGCAAATCCTTCGGCAATTGACTGCATAATTCCGTATTCAATTCCGTTGTGAACCATTTTGACAAAATGCCCCGCACCCACACCTGGAAAATGTGCAATAGCTTGCCCTGAGGAATCAAAACGGGCCATGTCAGTAAATAAAGGTTTAAGATAGGTGAATAATTCAGTATTTCCACCAACCATAAGACAAGCACCGGTTAGGGCTCCACCAGGCCCACCTGATATTCCTACATCGATGAACTTTATTTTGTGTGACTCTACAGATTTCGCCCGTTTTTGTGTATCTTTGTAAAAAGAATTAGCCATTTCTATAATGATGTCATTTGGTGATAATAGCGGAAGCAGTTTTTCAAGCATTTCGTCAGTAGGATTTCCTGTGGGAAGCAACGTTATAATAGGACGTGGCATTTCCAGTTTTTGGGTCAATTCTTCTAGACTGTATGCGCCTATGATTCCTTCTTTTGCGAGTGTCTGTGTTACTTCTGCGGTCCTATTAAAAGCAATAACTTCCCAACCCATAGTGGTCAGTCTGCGGGCAACATTTGCACCCATCTTGCCAAGTCCAATGAGGCCAATTTGCTTTTTCATATTTTTTACGCTTCAATTTTCATGCTTTCGAGAAGTATTCGTTTTAACTTAGGTTTGTACTTTACAAGTTTCACTTTATTTTTTTCCCATGAAGTAGCTATGGGATCAATAAATTTCCACATTGCTTGTACTTCCTCAGTTGAGATAAATGATATCTGATTTCCTAATATACAATCAAGCAGAAGTTTTTCATACTCCTCTATATACTGGGCTTTTTTACGCTGATCCCTGAATAAAAATGATAACTTTTGCTTTTCCATAGCATAAGTGAGTCCTGGTTTTTTTGACCAAAATTCTATAGTTATTCCCTCTTTAGGTTCTAGGGTAAAAAGAAGTCTATTTTTGTAATGAGTATCACCTGTGCACAGACAGGAAGACTTATGCCTAAAGGTTACAATTACTTCTTTACGTTTCTCAAGCTTTTTTCCCGCTTCTAAAATGATGGGGACACCTTTCCAGCGCTCGGTTGTGAGTTCTGCAATCACTTTAAAGTAAGTTTCTGTTTTAGATGAAGTGGTAACTCCTTCTCCCGCCGTGTATCCTACATACTGTCCTCTAAAAGTTTTTGAAAGTACTTCGTCCTCTGACAGGGGTTTTAGTTTTTGCAGCGCCTTCATTCTTTGCTGTCTTACGTCTGTTGCTGTAAAAGAATCAGGTTGGTCCATGGTAATAAAAGCGAGCATCTGGAGCATATGGTTTTGGCCTACGTCCCGCAGTGCCCCAACTCCTTCATAAAAAACTTCACGCCCTTCAGTACCCATACTTTCCAAAAATTTTATTTCTATTTTTTCTATATGACGGCCGTCCCATTCACGTTCAAATAAATCATTATTAAATCTAAACGTTAAAATGTTCTGCAGCATATCTTTTCCGAGATAGTGATCAATTCTGTAAATTTGTTCTTCTTTAAATAACTTTCCCAAAAGTGTGTCTAGTTCCTGTGCTGTTTCAGCGTTTTTTCCAAATGGTTTTTCAACAATAACTCGAGTCCAACCTTCATCTGGACCACAAGGGAGTGTAAGATCTGAACTTTTTAAATGTTGAAAAATCGTTTTATAATTTTTAGGGGGAACTGCCAAATAAAAAAGTTTATTAGAGCAAGCTTTCCATTCTCCGTCAACCTGTCCTAAATATTCAGCCAGGGTAGAATATGAGTCAAGCGTATCAAACTCACCCTTGTGATACATGAAGTAATTTAAAAATGACTCTATTTGTGATTCTTCACTTTTGCGGTTTGCTTTTAAAATTTGGCGTACATGAACTTTAAAATCATCTTGTGTTAAACTACGCCTGGAAAAGCCAATAATCTTAAACATGGAAGGCAATTTTTTGTTTATATATAGTTGGAAAAGTGCTGGGGTAATTTTTTTAGCCATTAAATCTCCCGTTGCACCAAAGATTATAAATACGGTTGGGATATTTTTGGGGGATGTAGGGGGTAATGCGTCCATCAAACACTAATTGTAGTGGGAATATATTTTCATTTCAAGAGGGCGAACTATTTAATAGTTGATATTCTTTTAGCAGTGCGCGATCTACATAAGACGCAACGAACGAAATAGTGAGCTTTGGATACACATCTATATTTTTTAATTCCTTAATTTTAATTCCATATGCTTGTTCTATCTTTTTTACATTTCTTATTCTATCCCTTACACATAAAGATCTTATCTCTTGGTTGGAAAAGGGCGGATACCATACATATTCTCGAGAGTCTATTGCCTGGCCAGGGTATAAATGGATATCGCCTGTAGGAATATCTGTTGACTTAATTTGTTTGTGTCCCTGAACAGTGTGGTTTGATAAACTAAATTCGCTTAACTCTTCTAGTGTAACATCATTTGAAATGAAAAATATTTCACTGGGATTGATTCCTAATACGTTTTGCGCAATATCAAGCGCTCGAGAATCAATTTTGTCATCTGGCAGAAATTCCGGATGTGTCATATTTTACTGTTTGTTAAAAGGTGAGCGGGCGATGGGACTCGAACCCACGACGTTCAGATTGGAAATCTGACATTCTACCACTGAATTACACCCGCTGAAATTCTTTGAATTTCAGCACCGCGTTTTCGCTCGCTTTATGGCTCGCTCAAATTCGGCGCACTCAAAGATATCATTCTAGATTATACAAAAGATTGGGAATATGCACAAGGTCAGCGGCCAAACTTAAGATTTTTCATTTCTGTTTTCCAGAAAAGGAGAAATATGAAGAACACAAATCCGGCAGTCACCCAAAACGGTATAGAAGTATTAGTTTTAGTCATGATAAACCCTAATAAAAGAGGACTTATGACTCTAGCTAAGCTTTCAAAAGATGTCGCAAGCCCCATTGTGGCTCCCTGACCTTCTAGCGTTTTTTTAGATAAATATGAGCTAACTGACGGCCTGACCAGAGAACTTCCAAAAACAACAATTACAAAAAAGCTATAAAACATAAATACGGACTGTGAAAATGGAACCAAAAATAGACCTACTGACAAAAATATAAGACCCATAAACATGACCCTTAAATCACCTATGCGGCGTTCTATAGCGGGTAGTATAAACCATTGCGACACTCCTGAAACAAGTCCTACACTTGAGAAAAACAAGCCAATATCATGCGGGCCAAAATTGAATTTTTCCAGTGTAAAAAATGGTGTTGCCAGGTTAAAATTTCCTATATAAAACGACCATGCAAACAAAACCATGAATATAATTCCCAGTTCACCTTTTAGAATAGTGAATAGTGGTTTGATATTAATAAGCCCTTCTTTGATTGCCAACTTTGTATCCCGTTTGTGATGAGTTTCTGGTAAAAAGATTGCAATAACCGCAGCATTAATCAGTCCCACAAATGCCGCCGCATAGTAGGGGAATGCTATAGATTCTTCTCCTAAAAATCCACCAATTGCAGGTCCTACCATAAATCCCAGCGCAAATGTACCAGTTATTCTTGAAACAAATTTAGAGCGGTTATGCCCAGAAGTTACATCTGCTACATAAGCAAGGGCTGCAGGCAAAACGCCGGCATTACCTATTCCTTGAAGAATAGTTCCTAGATAGAGTTGAAACAGTGTGGTTGCTGATCCCATTATGAAACAGGCAATTGCCGTAACTGTTATGGAAAACAAAAGAATGGGTTTGCGTCCATATCTATCAGACATCTTACCTATGAGAGGTGCAAACAAAAATTGCATGAGTGCAAAAGACGCGGCAAGAAGTCCTAAGTCCAGCGATGTTGCATTAAGTTTACTTATAAAAAGTGGAAGAATAGGAAACATCAGTCCAAAAGACATGATGCTTAAAAAAACAGAAACATATAAAAAGTAGAAACGCTTTTCCATTACATGTAAAAGTAAAACCTTTTTTCCATAGCAAAAAACTTTGAAAGCTGAAATTAGGCAGATGCAGGTATCCGGAGAAACTTCCTCTACACTAACTTAGATAATTGTAGCATAAGACAAAATTCTATGCATACATCATTCAGTCGGGGTGGAGGGAATTGAACCCACTGCTTCTCGGTCCCAAACCGAGCGTTCTACCGATGAACTACACCCCGTAACTTTGTTTTTACCCCTCAGGGTAGAAACAAATTGTACTGTAGTTCATTTGTGCAAACAATTATGAACTACTTTTTTGAAAGTGAAACGAGCAAAAAAGCAAGCTCTGCTTACACCCCGTAAAAAATCAAAAGTCAAAAATTAAATATCAAAAGTAAAATAGAAAGTAAAAATCAATTAATTAACTTATGATCTGTATATTTTATAGGGTAGAGGGCTAAAACTCAAGCAATGGGTTTTTGCGATAATGGATTGGAGCAAGTTTAGCATCCTCCTGGTCCTTCAGATGAGCCATCAAGTGCGTCTAGCTGAGTACTCGTTATACCTGTTGCCACATAACAACTATTCCCATTTACTACCTGAAAAAATGGGCCTGCCACGGGTGGGATGCCCGCTAAATATTTTCTAGCTTTTAGCTGAAGCACAAAAGCATATCCACTGCATGATATTCCGGAGACACAGCCGGCACTTGGAGAATTTAAAAAAGTAATAGTATATCCATTTGGATCAAACGAAGATATTCTGGAGTCACCCGTTGCATTTAATAACATAAGCGTACTGTTGAGTCCGCTGCCCCCAGCATAATACCCATCATGAAGTGCGGCAAAATTATCCTCTGCTGCCCCAAATTGTTTAACTGCAGAAATCATAGCAACATCCTGAGATGACAAAACCTTTTCTTGCGGATCAATAATAGTAATTAGCACAACAGCCAATACAGCGATAATAGCGATTGCTACGATAAGTTCAATCAATGTAAACCCTTTGGATTTAATTTGCCTTTTGCAAAGCATGAATCGATGTTTTAGAATGTGTTGCTTGTTATTCATTCTTATTTTGCTACCTTAGTATTTTAAAGGGGGTATATTAAATGTAATCCTATTCCTATTTTTTAGTCAATGGGGACTTTTTAAACCTGGAAGATGTTGCAACCCATGCGGCAAGAAGTGTAGTGATAGGCACTGCCATAACTAGTCCTATACTCCCTGCTATAGTTCTTATTACCTCTTCCACTACTATTTCAGAATTTAAAAGTACCCAATAGGGTTGGCTTGCAGGATTTAATACGAATAGCATAAACAATGAAAGAGAAGCACCTGCATAAGCCAACACTAAAGTGTTTACGAGGGATGCAATATGCTCTTTTCCTACATTGAATCCTTTTTTAGCAAGAGTTGTAAATGGAAGTTTAGGATCAGTGTGATGTATTTCAAAAACAGTTGCCGACTGCGAAGTAGTAATGTCATCTAAAACACCTAGTGCTCCTATTATAATTCCTGCAAGAAGCAGTCCCCGCATGTTTATGTTCGCTGGATTCAATAATAGCATGGCTGCGTCTTCTGTTGCCAATCCTGATAAGTGTACGACTCCTACCAAAACAGTTGCCAGCACTCCAGTTATACCAAGAGCAACTAAAGTGGCCACTACGGCTACTGTAATTTTCTTAGAAATTCCATGAGCTAAATACATGGTGATAAGCATTATTAAAAGAGATCCTACGATAGTTATAAATACAGGATCGTTACCTTTTAAAACTTGGGGAACAATAAATAGCATTATAATTCCTAAGCTAATAATCAGTCCAATTATAGATCCAAATCCTTTTTTGCCGGCTATCAATATAACCAAAAGAAAAAAACCAACTAATATTGGAATTATTCCTCCCAGCCTGTATCTATCTTGCAGAGTGTAGTATGTTTCATCTTTTGCAACTGATCTTAGAATCACTATATCATCCCCAGGTTCTAAAAACTGCTGAGGTGTTGTTTCTCTAAGTCCACCCTGCTCAACGTTTACTTTTTTACCTTTCTCTGAACCGTTAAGGATTTGCACCTGCACCACCTGATAAAAAGATGTAAATTCATCTTCAACTTTTTTTCCTTCATCAAGTATTTTAATAACCTTTGCTTTGTGGTAGGTTGTTTTAGGAAGTACATTGCCTCGTGGGATTTGAGTGCTTTGAGCATAGGACAAAGGGGCTACTATATGTGCGAAGACAAGAAATAATATAACACTGCTTAATAGTTTCCGTACCATACAAGTATTATAACAAATTACTCTATTGACAAACGCAACTATGTTGCATATACTAATGCAAGTAAGTTGCGTTATTATAGACAAATGGATCAAAAGTTAATACTTACAAGTAGAACACACAGTTATTTTAGAAGTTGAATTTGGGAACGGTAAAAAAACGGTACGAAATAACTTAAAACAGACCGAGTCATCTTCATATTATTTGTATAAATTGTAAGCGAGTAACTGACACTCCCTTAGACCATGAATTTGAAAGTCAGGAGAAATTAATAGAAGCCACCACCGAGTTTAAATAAACCAGTCACATGGTTAAATTTTTTGAATTATGTAAAAATTGTAAATGATTTTATTTTTCTGCATCGCTCTTATTCACAGCCATGGTTGAGTTTTGTCATTACTTGGGGGAATGCATCTTTTAACCCGTCCTAAATTATCAAACAATATCTCCCATTTATTTTCTTCATTTGCAGCTGGATCGATTTTGAGTACCGTTTTTTTTGATTTACTTCCTGAATCCGTACATGAACCCACTTCTGAAACAGTAGGTATAGGTGTACCTAGTGGAATACTCTTCTTTTTCTTATTTGAGCGCTTTTTACACTGGTCGCATCACCCTTCAAGTGATTGAGAGATAATAAAAAGAGAACCCATAGTGTCACTTATTGTGTTCGTGGACACCATGCATAGTTTTATAGATTGAATAGTTATTGCTGCTTCATTTCTTGTTAATATTCCTCAAGGAATTGTGACGTCAATTGCCGTAGGAGGAGATTGGGAACTTTGAGGTACTGCTTAAGGAAAAATTAAATCAAAAAGATTATTTTTATTAATGTTTTTCCTGCAGAAGCTTCCCTTTCTAGGTGCAACACTCATGTTTGTATTTAGTGATTTAGGTGAATTTATAATTCAAACAGTGTTTCCCCCTATTACTGCCGTTTTCTTTATTTACATAGCGCTATCTGATTCAATTTATGAAATTCACCATGAATGCAGAAAGGGATTTGTGCTAAAAGACACCGCAATGCTTATTTTGAGAATAGTTGCTATATATGTAGTAACAACGGCTCTTAATCTACTTGTTGTTCATTAAAAATAATTCTTTCTTGCATTCGTCACATCGATTTTATACACTGATATCTTAACCGGTAAATGCGCATCGGTGTAGAGACTTTCTACATATTCAAATATTATTTTGCGGTCTATTTGACGAATTTGAACGGAGGTGATCTATAAATGATTGAACAAAACACAAAAAGACCATACAACAACATCGCTAAAACGTCAATAATTGCTGTTATCATAGTTTTATTTATCATTATTTCCGTTATAGGGCTTGAGACGATTGAATCTAATAACATTGTACCTATCGTTAATCAAACTCCAAGTGCTAATCAGCTTAACACCGAAGCACAAACAATTCAGGCAGAATACAAGAATGGAATTTATACACAGGTTGGTGAATATATATCTCCTGGAGGAGCCGAGACAATTGGCGTAACGGTTACTTTAACAAAAGGAATAATATCCGAGGTTGAAGTTTTTTCACAAGCAAACAGACCAACAACGAAAAAAAAACAAGCAGACTTTATCGCAAATTATAAGCCAATGGTAGTAGGTAAACGCATTGATGAAGTAAATTTAACAAAAGTTTCAGGCTCGTCTCTTACTCCCAAAGGTTTTCAAGACGCGCTTGAAAAAATAAAAATTGAGGCAAAAAGCTAAGAATGTCGCACATATTAAGCTCTTTTTCACTTGAGGCGATTGGAACACACTGGGAAATTGATATATTTTTTGAAACATCAAAAGTAAACTTTTTGGCTCAGATAATTAAGAATAGAATTGAGGAGTTTGATAAAAATTACTCACGCTTTAGGTCTGACTCGCTAGTTTCAAAAATTTCACAACAAGCAGGCAACTACACAATGCCTGATGATTTTACCTTGCTTTTTGAAATCTATAAAAATTTTTATCACAAAACTCATGGACTGTTTACCCCTCTCATAGGAAATACTCTCGTTTCCCTAGGCTATGATGCTTCTTATACATTAAAATCAAAAAAAGTTGTTTCCCCTCTCTTACTAGATCAAGCACTCGTATATGAAAATCAAATTCTCACAGTAAAAAATCCTGTATTATTGGATTTTGGGGCTGGGGGAAAAGGATATCTTGTTGATATCATTGGCACTATTTTACAGGAAGAGGGTGTCACAGAATTTTTAATCAATGCTGGCGGAGACATGCTTCATCATTCGAATTCACTACATGGGGCACGAATTGGTCTTGAAAATCCCCAAGACAGTACACAGGTGATAGCAATTTCTGAAATACTAAATGAAAGTATATGCGGATCTGCAGGAAATAGACGTAAATGGGGGAAGTACCACCATATAATTAATCCGCAAACCCTCACCTCTCCTACTAACATTTCCGCCGTTTGGGTAACTGCAAAAACAGCGTTTATTGCTGACGGCATGACAACCGTTTTATATTTGGATCAATCCGATGTTTCAAAAACAATATACCCATGTGAATTTTTTATTTTATACTCCAATATGACTTTTGAAAAAAGTAAGGGATTTAATGCTGAATTATTTATTCAGTGATACAATACTAGTATGTTTTCTAAAATAGATAATCTTTTGAATTCTATCACCATGTACAGACTAGTCCTATATGGGCTGGTTGTACTTGCTATTTTGTCTTTCATTCTTACATTGCTGCAAATTTTATCCCTTGACCCACTCGTTCTTTCTGTTTCATTTGTATTGTTATTCATAAGTTGTTTTGCAACAAATCACGTGTTATCCAAATTTTTAAAAATTCCATCAAATACAGAGTCAAGCGCTATAACGTCGCTTATTTTGTTTTTTATTCTTTCCCCTTCGAATACTTTACAAAGCTATCTTTTAGTATTTTTGGCAGGCGTACTTACTATCGCTTCTAAATATGTGATTGTGTATCATAGGAAACATATATTTAATCCGGCAGCACTGGGTTCATTTGTGGTAGGATTTTTGGGTTTAGGTGTATCTTGGTGGGTGGGATCTGAGGCATTGTTGCTGCCTATGGTAGTTTTAGGCTTTTTGGTAGTACGTAAAATCCGTAAATTTACCATGCTGTTTTCATTTTTACTCCCAGCACTTATTGTTATGCTTATTTTTGGATATACGTATAATCAACCGCCTTTAGAGACACTCAAGTTTGCTTTTACTTCCTGGCCATTACTATTCTTGGGAACAATTATACTAACAGAACCTATAACAGCCCCATCTACTAAGAGAATGCAGATGGTTTACGGAGCAATAGTGGGAATTATAACTACATATCAGATTCCTGTGTTTAATTTTTACGTAACACCGGAGTTTGCATTATTAATTGGTAATATTTTTGCATTTGCGGTGAGCCCCAAATGGAGGCTCAAGTTAACCCTTGAAAAAATTCAAAAATTGTCTCCAACTACTGATGCATTTATATTTGATAAACCTACGTGGGTAAAATTTAAACCAGGTCAGTATATGGAATGGACACTACCACACTCAAAGGCTGATTCTAGGGGAATAAGACGTTACTTTACTATTGCGTCTTCTCCCACAGAAGGGGCACTTGAGCTAGGGGTTAAAAAGTATAATCCGTCCAGCACATTTAAAAATGCACTATTTAGTTTAAAGCCGGGAGACGTGATATATGCAGGGCAGCTCAAAGGAGATTTTATACTTCCGAAAGACACCACAAAAAAGCTTGTGTTTATAGCAGGTGGAATAGGGATTACTCCATTTAGAAGTATGCTGAAGTATTTAATAGATAGTAGAGAAAAGCGAGATATAATCTTTATTCACTATTGTGGAAGTAGTGATGAATTTACCTATAAAGATATTGTAGATCAAGCAAGATCAATTGGCGTTAAAGCTGTATATGTGGATTCATCTAAGGGTCAGCATTTAACTGAAGATGTCATAAAAACACAAGTAACTGATTATGAAGGTAGGAAATATTATATTTCTGGATCAAGTGGAATGGTACATGGGGTCAAAGGGACTCTGAATAAGCTCGGAATCAAACCCACCAGTATCAAAACCGACTACTTTGCAGGATTGTAAAAATTTGCTAGTATTTATTTATGAGTCAACTTCCAGATAATAGAGAGTCAGGAAATCCCCAGCCAGTTTCTAAAGAGCAGGCAGTTAAAAAGGCACAATCTTTTAATAATGAAAAGATTGTAGAAATGGCAAAAGGAAGTCCCACACCTGTTGAGGCATTAAATGTAGCCGTTGATAGAGTTTTCCTCAAACAACAAGAAGATTCACTATTTCTTGCTATGTTAAATTCTTCAGGGGAAGACTATAGAAATGGTAGAGGAAAATATATATATGACATACATGTTGAAAGTGTGACAAACACAGGTGGAATTCTGGATAGCTTGCGAGGTGATGAGCCAGATCTTGAAGGAGTTAGGAAATTACTCAGACATGATGCAAACAGCTTAAATCCAAATTTGCACGTAGACCCCAGGGTACAAGCATTACTTGATAGACACTTCAAGGGTGGCAAACGTCCAGTATCTCCTAAAAAATTGGAATTGTCTCTTGCGCTGCAAAAAGTTGCTAATGCTATACCTGATGAAGGAGTAACTATTCCTCCTGTACCAAACACTTTTTGCCTGGATGGATCCCCGATTTAACGGAGAAGAAGATAATAGCTAAGCTACTTGTGGACCGGAAGAGATTTGAACTCTCAACCCCTTCCATGCCATGGAAGTACGCTACCATTGCGCCACCGGCCCTTAAAAACTTCAGTTTTTAAGGATCAGGTTCGAGCAAGTCGAAACTGACCCAGGAAAACACCACTAATTTTACCAAAGGAAATAAATAGAGACAACAGAAGGATAGTCTTGGACTGTATAAAACAAAGTACTCGAGTACTTTTAAAGTTGTTGAATAAGACTTAAAGAAAGTCTTTTCGTTGAATAAATTCTTCCCGCTTTGTTTAGAAGCGGGCAGGCCCGCCTTGTCATTAATATACAAGTCGAGTCAGGTAGCCCAAAACTAATAATCATTGTATCAGAAATTTAAATCACCGTGTAAGAAAGCGGGCAAAATCTTGCATGAATTAAAAAGTCTTACCAAAATTTCATGTTTTTTTCTGGTATACTATTTTTGTGAATCAGAAACCTCTAGCAGCGCTTCTCAGGCCTCAAAAACTAGATGATTACGTAGGCCAGTCCCACCTAGTAGGTGAGGGCAAACCCATCAGACGCATGATAGAACTCAGATCTGTTTCCTCCATGATTTTATGGGGACCACCTGGCAGTGGAAAAACATCTTTGGCTCACGTTATCTCACACAACATAGACTCACATTTTGAGTTTTTTTCAGCGGTAACTTCTGGTGTAGAAGACGTGAGAAGAGTTATTAAAATAGCTAAAGAAAAAAAAGAAAAAGACAGTAAAAAGACAGTATTATTTGTGGATGAAATACACAGATTTAATAAATCTCAACAAGATGCATTTTTGCCGTTTGTTGAAGACGGCACTATTATACTCATTGGTGCCACCACTGAAAATCCCGGATTTAGAGTAAATGCTCCGCTTATATCGCGTGCCCAAGTATATGTTTTGTACTCATTAACTGATGAGGATTTGGGAAAGGTTGCCTCTGCCGCACTAAAAAAGTTCCCCAAAGTAAAATTTGAAAAGGACGCCATAAGTCATCTGATATCTAGTGCTTCAGGGGATGCTAGAACGCTGCTTAACGCAATTGAATTAGCTGCAACTTTATCAAACAAGGTTACGCTAGAGCTAGCCCAAGAAGCAGTGCAAAGAAAAGCAATTTTTTATGACAAAAAAGGAGATTATCATTATGACACTATTTCGGCTTTTATAAAGTCTATGCGGGGAAGTAATCCTGATGCAACACTTCACTATTTAGCCAGAATGATAAAGGCAGGAGAAGATCCACTATTTATTGCCAGGAGACTGTTAATTTTTGCATCCGAAGACATAGGGAATGCACAACCTACAGCACTTGTGGTTGCCACTGCATGTATGCAAGCGGTACATTTAATTGGAATGCCAGAGGCAACTCTTGTTTTGTCGCAAACCGCAACATATTTAGCTACCGCAAAAAAATCTATAGCCTCCACTAGCGGCATTTCTGAAGCACTATCTGATATAGATTCTGAAAATCTAGATCCTATCCCTTTGCACTTACGAAATGCAGCAAATAAAGTTATGAAAAATCTTAATTATGGAAAAGGGCACGACAGATACCCATGGATAACTGAGAAAGAAACGGGAGAAAAGTCAGCTCAGGCCATGCCTGCCGGCAGGCAGGAATATTTACCTAAAAATTTAGTCGGCAAAAAATACTACCGAAAAGACTGGGAATGAGGTAGTATAAGGTAGTGAGCTTATTTAAAACTTCTAATCACACGACACTTCATTATGAGGTAGATGAAAAGGGCAAGAACTGTATAGTGTTTTTGCATGGACTGGGAGGGGATTTGACGGCATGGAAGCCCACTCGTTTACTATTGCAGGAAAAAGGGTTCAACACCCTTGCAATAGATGTATTGGGCCAAGGAAAATCCTCCAGGCCAAGTATCAAAAGTGCATACACATTCGAGAGTTTAGCGAATGGAGTACTAGAGCTTTTAAAATCAGAAAAAATTACACAGTGTGTTTTAGTGGGGCATTGTTTTGGAGGAGTTATAGCAGAGTACATAACAGTGAAAGATCCTGAGCTGGTATCAAAGCTTATCTTAATTAATACAACATATAAAAAACCGTTTGCAAATGCTTTACTTTCAAATGATATTTCTCAAAGTTTGTTTATAGCGCTTGCACATGTTTTGCCATCCATGCGGTACAAAAAACAGGTTCATTTTGAAGGATATAAAGGAACAGGGGACCATGATGTTAAAAGAATTGCCTCAGATATACTTCACACATCTGGTAAAAGTTATATGTATTTACTCGCAAATATTTTGAAGCTGGACGCCAGAGATGTTATTAAAAACATTACATGTCCCACACTTATTATTTCAGGAAGTCGCGACAGTGTGTATCCTACCAAAATTTCAGAAGAGATGAAAAATAGTATAAAAAATGCTAAATTAGAAGTTGTAGCGGGGGAAAATCACATAATTGTTATTAACAACCCTGAGATAACTGCCAAACTTATTGAGAATTTTATATAACTTGAAAACAATACTTATTATACTAGCGATACTATTTGTACTTGGAGTTGCAGCATATGTTGGGATAAGTTGGTTTATAGCAAATAAATTTTTGCAGCCAAAGCACTTGACGTTTACGCAAAAAAGTAGCGCTATAGGGCCAGGTGCACAGGATTTTGAGGTAAATACAACTGACAACATTAATTTAAAAGGATGGTTTTTCAAAAATAATGCTACCTGTGCAGTAGTTTTAGTACCCGGAATCCACCAGAACAGGATAAGTGGGGATTATGGAGGACAAGGAATTGCGCAATTGGCGCTGGAAAAAGGATACGGAGTTATTATGTATGATCCAAGAGGATCAGGGTTTTCCGGTGGTAACACGCTCGGGTTTGGGGCTACTGAAGTGCGGGATGTTAACGCAGTTTTAAAATATCTAACTGATTCAGGATATGCATCTAAAAATATTGCTGTAATTGGAAGCTCCTTGGGAGGTATTACGACTCTTCAAGACTTAGATATTACAAAAGATTTGGGGGCCGTAATAGTTGATAGTGCGGCAACTGCTATAAAGCCTATTATTGAGCGGGAAATGGTGAAGGAAAAGATTCCTACCTTCATGAATCCTGGAATATTTCTTGCATCAAAGTTACTATATGGAGTTGATATTGGAAGCGTGAGACCTATTGATAAAGTAAAAGAATATTCTTCAAAACCAATTCTATTTATTCATGGAGTTAAGGATGTATTTATACCGTTTCAGAACAGTGAAGAACTTTTAAAGGCGTCTTCCCCACAAAGTAAGTTAGTAGCATTTGCAGATGCGGATCATGTACAGTCATTTAAAACTGACCCGGAATTATTTGAAAAAGAAGTATTTTCTTTTTTATCAGCTCAAATGCCCCAATGTAGTAACTAAAGTTCAGGCTCGAATTTAGACTAATTTCTTGGTACAATATGTTTATGCCGAAGTGGTGGAATGGTATACACGCACGCCTTAAGAGCGTGTCTCGTAAGGGATGCGGGTCCGAGTCCCGCCTTCGGCACTCATTTTGAAATTAGCGGGTAATACGTGACACATGATCCACTCCATACCTGTTTGTAAGTTCTGTTTCATAAATTTGTGTACGATTTGGATTAAAAGTAGCCTTTGAGAAACTATTCAAAAATACTTTTCTTTCACTTTCGCTTAGAGTATTAACAGAACCTAAGAAATATGCCCTTAAATGAACCTCCTCCTCACCTGTTGTAATATTTACAGCACAGACAATCTGAGCATGAAAAAGTTTTTGTCTTCTTGAAGTGCTTGTATCTCTGTCTTGCTCCACAACAAGCTCTGAAGTCTGCTTATTGTTCAGCACTTGATCCCTTCTTGCCCTAACCTTATAGTTCGTAGTGCCATATGTTAATACAGCGTGTAAAACATTCCCATCACGGTCTGAAACGCTTATCCAATCTCCGTGAGCTTGAAAGGCTGTTAACAATAAACTTTTTCCAAATATTTCAAACGAAGTTGGCTCATTTGGATTCCCTTTTGAAGTTTCAAATTCTGTCATTCAGGAATTATATCAATATAGCCTATAATATTCAATATGCATACATTATCCGCGTGGTGGGGGATTAGTTCCTAATGATTTGAGTGAATAGTCCAATATTTGAATCATTTCTTCTCGCCTGGAAGGACTATTTAGTACTACTGCTATAATTTTGTGTCCGTTATATTCTAAATAAGTTATAAGGCACAACCCAGCTTCATACGTATATCCGGTTTTAAACCCTTTTACCCCAGGATAGGTAGTTAACAAGTTTGTTTCATTATATAATTCAAATGCTTTGTGAGTGTCAGTGTAGGGGATAAAGTAATACGGTTTACTTGCAACTTGCGCAATGGTTGGATTTTCCAATGCGTATTTTGTTATAATGAGTAAGTCTTTTGCTGTACTGTATTGGTTACCATCCCCTTGAAGTCCGCTTGGATTTGTAAATCTAGTATTCGATAATCCTAATTCTTCTGCCTTTTTATTCATTTGGAACACAAAGTTTTCTCGCCCAAATGGAGAGGCATTTGCTAGTGCCTCAGCTGCATCGTTTCCTGAAAGTAAAAAGAGACCGTACAACAAGTCCTCAACAGTTAACTTTTCTCCGGCCGAGAGCCCCATGGAGTTCTCACCGATACTTGCTGAGTTTTTGTTAATAGTAACCATATCACTTGATTTAAGAGTATCTAGTGCTACAATTGCCGTCATAACCTTTGTTAAAGATGCCATGGGAAGTTTTTTAGTACTGTTTTTATCAAATAATACTTGACCGGTAGTCAAATCATATGATAGTGCTGCAGCAGCTTGGATTTGGGGTATTTTTGTGCTTGTTGCAACTTTTGTTTTTGCAGGCATCCAAAATTCAAATGGAGAAGAGAAGGATTTGCTTATTTTAGTTAATTTATCAGGAAGAGGGGAGGAGAGCGTGCTGTTTACGTCTGTAAGTTCAGAATAATACCTAATCCCAAACACAAATATTCCTAAAATAGTGAATGATAAGAATAGTCCTGTCAAAAACTTCATGAAGTTCTATATTACAGTAATTTTGTCTCTTTGAGTACCTTTAACACTTCCTTTTTGTCGTCCCAAGGAATTTCTTTTCCATTTATATTCATGGATTTTTCGTGTCCTTTTCCAGTTATGAGTATAGCGTCATGGGGTCTTGCTATTTCAACCGCTTTTGTGAGAGCTTGAAATCTATCAGAAATTTTAAAAAATGATTTCTCCTTAATATCAGTTACAGCTGTATCTAATAAAACAAACCCTGGTATAAAACCACTTTCTATCTCAGTATTTATTACCTCAACACTTTCCTCTCTTGGGTCTTCTGCCGTCAGAATCATAACATCTGCAAATTCAGATGACGCTTTTCCCATAAGCGGCCTTTTTCCGTGATCTCTTTTCCCAGCTGACCCATATACATGAATTAACTTGCCTGTAGTGCGCTCACGTACAACCGGCAAAACCTTGAGAAACGAGTTAGGAGTATGAGCAAAATCAATCATGACCCTAAATTTCTTATCATACACAATCTCCTGTCTTCCAGCTGGAGGCTCAAATATTTCAATTGCTTTTTTAATGATGTCGTTTGATACTTCTAACTTTTGGGCAGCCAAAACTGCAGCTAAAACATTTTGTCTATTAAATTCTCCAATAAGCTTAGTTTTAAAAGGTGATGTTGCAGCGCATATTGTGGCAGTAGTGTCTTGTAAGGAATAGGTCAAAATTTTTGATTCAGGCAACGCCTTTTTAAACGATTCATAAGACGAATCATCCTTATTTACAATTGCTATTTTTGATCTTTCCAATAGTTTTTGCTTTGCCAGTATGTATTTGGAGTGTGTTTTGTGGTAGTCCAAATGTTCACGCGTAACGTTTGTAACAATACCAATGTCAAAAGGAATTCCCCAGATTCTATTCTGATCCAACGCGTGGGAAGTTACTTCTAGTACTGCATGTGTCATGCCGCGGTCAACTGCCTGTTTTAATAATTTTTGAATTTCAAAAGATGAAGGAGTTGTTGTGTGAAGACCAGTTTCTATATACTTTCCATGCATATAAGCGCCTATGGTGGAAATAAGAAGAGTTTTGTGTCCTGCTTCGTTTAAAACGTGATAGAGAAGGGTTGAAGTAGTAGTTTTTCCATCAGTTCCTGTTACGCCAACTATAATAAGTTTATGAGACGGAAAGCCATATAGAAGAGATGCCAAAATGGCTCTTGAGAGATGATAGTAATTTTTAAATCTTCTAATCACTTTGATATTGTACCAAACAAAACTGGAACTGTACTATTATTATTTTGAGGTATCTGCAAAGTTTTTTGTAGCTCTTGTGAGAACTACTGCTGCAGCGTTTTTAGTATCAATGGGTACGATGGAAGGTAATGTGGGAGCAGGGGTAGGAGTTAAGGTTGGCGCAAGAGTAAACACTTTAGGATCATAATTAGTAAATACTAAATTACACACCTCACCATTACATACCCCACAAGCATATTTATAATTTCCCTCTATTGCGGATCTGTGCACGGGTGAGTTTAGCCACCAATTTAGGGCTTCTGCTTCAGTGTTTTGGTAAATCATGTTTTCTGTAGCGAAGTAGGGAAGGTTCATAGACCAAAAACCCGAATGCAAGGGCAAACCTTGGTAAATTTCCTGAGCTATTCCTTCCCTTCTGGATTCCGCAACTGAACAAATTTGTGCCTCTTTTTCAAAAGCTGGAAGAGCAATTGAAGTTCTGTATGTATTAACCATGCTAAATAATACCTCAGCTGATAATGTACCTGTAGGTTCTGTTGCAAAGTTTACCTGCGGTACCACATATACTTCCTCTTTATTTAACTCTACTTTCTTCAGTTCTATTTCGGGGATTAAATTTGAGGTAGGTAAAAATTCTGCGTTTTTCTTTTTTGTGGAAATATTCAGAGAACAAGGTTTTGAAGGTAAAACAAAGGTGTCCTGAATACAGGTTTTGCTAACAGAAGCTTTTTTCAAAGCATCCAAGGCTACCTCTTGGGCATGTGTTTGCGTTGTAAGTACTGTACTTGTAAAAGAGAAAACGATCACTACAAGCAGGGCAGTAAGACTTGCTTTCCAAAATCCCACGAAGCAAGCATTGTATCAAAAATTAGAGTATAAATCAAGTAAGAAGGGTGAAATACGAGGTAAATTTGAGGCTATTTTTTCTTTTTTGAGGCTGGTTTTTCCTGTGGAGCAGCATTTTTAGCGGCCTCAGTTTTTTTAGCCAAAAATGAGGCCGCTGCAGCTGTTTTACGTTTTTCTTTTTCCACCTTCATGTCTTCTGTACGCTGTCTTAAAGCATCCATTTTTTCCTCAACAATTTTCTGGCATTCTGCGTCAGGGCACACCATCTCGGTGTGAACTATGGTGGTAGAGCCAAAAAAGGCTGTAATTTCTTCGTTCCAGGATTTAGATTCTATGCGGTCTTTTCCGCAACGTGTACATAAGTTAGGAGGTAGGTTAATCATGTAAAATAAATTCAACTCGTAAAAACATATTTTGAGTTTGAATAGATTCTATTATAGCAGATTTTTGAGCGTATCTCAAGCAGGATCTGAAAGTAAAAATTTGTTAATCACCTCAGCGACTCCGTCATTTGTGACAGTTGGGGCTACATAATCAGCAATAGCCTTGAGATCTTCCAAAGCGTTTCCCATAGCAATTTTTAAACCAGATGCCATCAAGAGTGGAAAATCATTATATGAATCACCCACCCCTATTACTTCTTCTCGTTTTAAATTGTAATATTTCACTAGAAACTCCATGCCATGTAGCTTGGTTGCTTGCCCATGGGAAATATTAATTCCAACTTTCTGAAAATTCTTACCCTTCGTTTTATATGAGGTTAAATTAGGAAGCTTTGAAAGTTGTTTAAGTACAATCTCCACAACCTTACTGTCATATTCCTCAATAGCAAAAATCATATACACTTCGTTACGTGAATCCCCATCTTTATAAGCCTCTCGTTCTGCACCATCATGCATGCCGTTTTTAACCCAAAATTCAATTTTGTGTTTTCTAAGTAATTGTATACAAAAATCCACGTGATCTGATTCCATGGGTCTTAAGTACAGTGGTTTTGCAGTTTTTATATCAAATATGCCACCACCAGCATTTGTCACCACAACTCCATCATGAAGTTTTAATTTTTCAAGAATATGCTTTGTGGATTCGTATGCCCGTCCTGTTACAAGACACACAATTACACCTTTTTGGGCGGCTTTTTGTATAGCATCAATTACGTTTTGGGAAGGTAGCGCATGGTGTTCATACGGAATAATTGTTCCATCTATATCCAACATAAGTGCTTTATATTTCATACTTACACAGGTTGTGACTTGGACTTTTTTAAAATTATTTGGTCATAGACTAAAATTTTATCAACCCGTGTTCCATCCATGTCCATAACTTCATATTTGTGATTGTTAAATATAAAGTTATCACCCACAAGTGGGATCCTTCCCATTCTTGTTGTAATAAATCCGCCTACCGTATGAAATACTCCTGATTTTTCACCAGCAAGTCTTTTAATTCCAAAATACTCTTTAAACTCTTCTATAGAAACCAACCCGTCAACCAAAAATGTACCATCAAGTCTTTTAACTATTTCTTTTTCTACAGCATCATTCAAAGTGGGTATGTCTCCCACAATTTCTTCCATTATATCTGTAATGGTAATTAAGCCCTGGGTGTTTCCATATTCATCTGACACTAACGCCATGTGAATTCCAGATTTTTTAAACAATTCCAAAACCTTAAATACATCCATGCTTTCCGGAACAAATAAAGGCTTATGCATTGACTTTTTTAGAATTATTTTCTCATCAGCCAAAAAATCAACAAGTAAATTTTCCGTTCTTATAATTCCAAGAATTTTGTCAAGAGTACCTTTGCAAACAGGAAAGTGAGCATGGGGTTTTCTAATAATTTTATTCCGTATGGTTTTAAAAGGACTATCAACATCAAGCCAAACAATCTCTTTTCTGGATGTCATAAGTGACTTTACCCTTTTGTCAGACAGCTTTAGTGTGCGTTCCACAATATCTTGCTCACCTAACTCAAACGCTCCTGTTTTAGCTCCTTCCCTGATTAACAATCGTATCTCTTCATCTGTAACTGAGGGCTGCGCGACATGTTTAATATGAAACACCTTTAAGATAACATCTGTGGAAAAACTTAACAGTGTTACAAGCGGACTTGCAAATTTAGAAATCATGTTCATGGGGCTAGAAACTAAAAACGCAATTTTTTCAGGATTGGAAAGTGCTATATTTTTGGGAACTAATTCACCTATGATAAGTGAAAGATAGGTAATAACGCCAACAACAATTGCCAAAGATAAGACATTACTATATGGATCAAGAAGTGGAAAAACGCTTAACTGATCTGAAAGACTGGATGCAATTGTTGCCCCTCCAAATGCACCTGCAAATATTCCCACCAGTGTTATGCCTATCTGGACTGTAGACAAAAATCGGCTTGGGTTATTAGCAATTTCTAAAGCTTTTCTTGCTTGTATGTCACCATCTTGACTCAGTTGTTGGAGTTTTGATTTACGTGATGAAACGATAGCTATCTCTGCCATGGCAAATACACCATTTAAAATAATTAAAACTAAAACAATAAGTATTTCCACGAAGTCTTGTGATTATATCAGAATCAACTGAATAATTAAGCAATTCTTGTTTTTATCTACCAAAAGTTGACCTACAGGTTTTACCTTGTATTACAGGCAGGCTCGTAATATAATTCAATTGCCCTGATTTTAAGGGCATATTGGGATGTCGTCTAATGGTAGGACAACAGCCTTTGGAGCTGTTTATTCTGGTTCGAATCCAGGCGTCCCAGCAAAAGTATTAAGTCAAAATTGTGGTATCCAGGCGTCCCAGCACATGTCTAGAAGTAGATCAAAATTATCCAGGAATCAGTTGATAGTATGATCTGTTGTACTTATCATCAGTAACTTATGACTATCTCTGAATTTTATGAGTTGGCAATTAAACATCAGAAGGAGCATTTTGAGGATTGTGGTGCAATGCCGTACGCGTATGGAAGTGTCTTAACCTCACTTGTGGCAGCAACCAAAGCTGAGAACATTTTAGAGGTAGGTACTGGAATAGGATATTCTACGGTCTGTCTTGCCTTGGGAAGTAAGTCAGCTCAAATCCACACAATTGATAAAAATTCGCTTCATATAAAACTAGCAAAAGAATATTTTAAGGAATTTGGAGTTGATAAGCAGATTAGAACACATACAGGAACTGCCGAAGACACAATGCCGACATTTACTCAAAAATTTGATCTAATATTCTACGATGGATTTGTTCCGCAAAGAAAATTTGTTCTTCAACTATACAATCTACTCGAAAGGGGAGGTATGTTAATTTCAACTAACCTGTTTCTTGCAGAAAAGTCCGGAGGGAAATATGTGAAATTGTTAAAAGATGAAACTATCTGGAAAACAGGAATAATAGATGACACAGCATTTTCTGTTAAAAAGTAGGTGATTTTCATACAAATATATTGAATATTAATAATTATATATTGACAAACAATATATATTGATCTACAATAGAGAAAGTCGAGTATATTATTATGAAACGTGGTTCTACAACATTTTTAAAAACTGTACTAGTTTTGATTGGACTGAGTGTGTTATCAGGTCTACTTTTCTTTCCAACAGCCGAAGGTAGAAATGTAAATCACAATCTTTTTCAAATATACTTTCAGGATCCATTTTTAGCATATATATATCTAACGTCCATCCCTTTTTTTTGGGCAATTTACCAAGCGTTTAAATTACTGGGACTTATAGAACACAGTAAGACATTTACAAAGGCCGGAGTACATAGACTCAGAAACATTAAATACTGTGCGTTAGCATTTGCTGTATTTGTTCTTCCCACTATGCCATATATTTTTGCATTCGCACATGATGATGATTCCCCTGGAGTAGTGTTAATCGGAGTTGTCCTTATTTTTGCAGCTATTGTGGTCGCAACTGCTGCAGCGGTTTTCCAAGCTCTTTTACAAAACGCAGTAGACATTAAGTCTGAAAATGACTTAACCGTGTAATAGAAGGCAGGTATAAATGGGAATAATCGTAAACATAGATGTGATGTTGGCAAAGCGCAAAATGAGCGTAACAGAGCTTACTGAAAAAGTAGGTATTACTATGGCAAATTTGTCTATTCTTAAAAATGGAAAAGCAAAAGCAATCAGATTTTCAACCTTAGAAGCAATATGTAAAGCTTTAGACTGCCAACCAGGAGATATTTTGGAATATAAAGAGTAAAGGAGGTGATAGAATGAAAAAGAAAATCATAATAGGATTCTCAGTCTTAGTAGTCTTGGCTCTCGTATATGTTCATTTAGCAGTAGGAATTGTAGATTCATGGCCGCTAGCCGGCTCATAAGTAAGTTTTGTACACCCGGGTGTAAAATTATTTGCTTCTACAAAGAAAGAAATAACGGCTGAGTAGATACCGCCAAAAATTTATAAGTAAACTCGAAACGTTTTCATTTTTTCTATATAATAATTGTATGACTAAGTTAATCATGTTTGATTTTGATGGAACCCTGGCAGATTCATTTGATAATTTTTTGGGCATTGTAGACTTAATGACAGCAAAATATAAACTTCCAAAAATTCCCAAAGAAGATATCCCAGAACTTAGACGCGAAAGTGCAGGAGATTTAATAAAACGTCTTAAAATACCACTATACAAAATTCCATTCATGGCACGTGACATGAAACGTATGCAAGGCCAGCATATACAAACTCTCAAAACATTTCCCGGTTTGCCACTTGTACTCAAAAGTTTAAAGGAAAAAGGTTATAAATTGGGAATAGTTACGTCAAATGGGCGAGAAAACGTAAAAGCATTCTTGGTTAATAATGACATGGATGAATTTGAATTTCTGTATGCGGATATAGGTATGTTTGGAAAGAATAATATATTTAAAAAAATTATAGCGGATCACAGGTTGCTTTCTGAAGAAGTTGTATACGTGGGAGATGAAATACGTGATATAGAAGCCAGCAAAAAAGCAGGTATAAAAATTGCATCAGTTACCTGGGGCTTTAACTCAGAAGAAGGATTAATAAAGCACAACCCTGACTATATAATAAAATCCCCTAAAAAATTATTAGACCTATAGTTGATACTGTTGACTAATATAGCTATAATTACTTCTTCGACATATAGATATGAGTGAAATGAGAAAACCAGCTGAAGGAATTGGACCGACTCTTCTTTTAAGAGATGTGTTAGTGGATACGCACTTTAAACCGGGGCGTGCACTTTCCCCTGATGTTAATCAAATTGACCTAGGAGTATTTACAGATGAAGCAAGATCATTGACAAATGCATCATATCCTAACGATGGAAATTTTGTAAAGCCTATTTATGTTACCGGATCCGAAAAAGTACTGATTCCAAAAACTTCGTTTACCAAGTCAAATTCGGAAAACGTTACAATAATTACTTCAACTTCGCCATTGTCTAAGCAGGAAGCAAAAAGACGAGGGCTTGAATCAAGGTATCTTGCAATGTTGATGAGCACCTCGAGCAATATGGATTCTCATACTACCTTAACCGGGCAAGGATTATTGCTATTAGAAGACTCTGCAGCTCAAAGTCCTACCGCATCTTTTTCGATAGGTAGAACTATACATATGATTACTTTTAGAGGTGAAAACACACCTCAGTTAACAGATGAAGAAGTGAGGAAAAAAATGAATCTTTGGACTTGGCAAATGAAAAATAGATTTACTGAATTTTCTCACCCAAACATGACACAAGACGAGGTAATTGCTTTAAATGTTAGAATCCTAAATACTATGTTTAAACAAATTGTTAAAACATATGATCTTCAATATTTTGAGGGAGAGAGTGATCAGAGTATGGTAACAAGAAAACAACCTTAACACTATACACCATCATATTAAAATTTTCACCCACCTTTTTACTACTTTTAGTGTTATACTAAGTATAGTGACACCATATATAGATCAATGCCTCATTTTACTCACCTATAAAGGAAAAGTCCTTCTTTTACAGCAAGATAATGTGCTTCCCATACCTAATACAAACGAGTGGAGATTTATAAATAAGATTAAAAAGAAAAACGTTTCTGCGGAAAAAACTATCATTCAAGAAGTTTTCCGAGAAACAAACATAATGCTTGACACCGTTGAGCTTTTATCCAGCACTCCTCTAGATGACACCACACAGCACTTATTTCATGGGAAATTAACTGATAAACATGTAAATAACATTCAAAGAGCAGAGGGTCGTAATTTGCAATTTTTTGGACTAAAAGAATTAGCTAAGCTACGTATTCATCCCTTAACCCAAGTGTTCTTTAAGGACAATTGGCAAATAATAGAAACTTTATCCGCAGTCTAAACTCCCCTTCACAGTTAGTCTACCTCCCAATAAAAGCTCGACCGTTGCCTTTTACCTGTTTTTGACGTACCACTTTTCCACAGGCTTTACAAATCTGCGTTCTACTGTTTAAAAAAGTAATGAGGTAAACCCAAGAAGACTACAAAGAATAATAACAATCATCCCAATTCCTAATTTAAGTGCAAATGTTCGTGTTCCTTGTATGAAGCTGTAGAATACTTTAGCGCTTAGATTCACTGTATTAACCAGTATAAATGCAAGAATTGCCAGATCAACCCCAATGTTCTTACCGGCTAGCTCTGATATGTTTAGGGTTGACGCATCAATTCCGGTAAATCCGGCAAGAGCAGACGACACTAAAAATCCTGTGTCACCAAATAAAAGAAGCGACACCTGAGTTATAATTCTAACCAGTATAAAAAGTACACCAAATTTTAAAGCCGGGCCGATTGAAAATATTTCTGATTCTGTTTTATTTTTGACTTTAGTTTTACGGCGCTTTGGTTGATTGCGGCGACCAAAAAAGAAAAAAGATAATCCAACCATAACGGACGCAACTAGTAAAGACAAAAGAGTAGGAGTGAGAGTTACTAAAAAGGAGGGATTAACGGAGGCAATCAGCACAAATATGGGGAGAAATGATGTTCCTGTTGCAAGTATTGCTGCACCGACTAAACTATTTATATTTTTAGACGCTTTACTTTGATTTGCTAAAGCCTGTGTTGTTGCAGTAGATGAGACTAGTCCGCCCACAAGACTTGTTAGAATAATCCCTCTGTTATGTCCTACTAGTTTTGTCAGTAAATAACCTGCCATGTCAATTCCAGTTATAAGAACCACAATAAGCCAAAATCTAAACGGATTAAATAGTTCAACTTTTGCAAATTCTCCAAGTCTAATTCCATATGTGGAAAGAAATTGCTCAAAAGCGGGCATATCAGAAATAGAAAATGCGCTATTAGGAAGGAAAGGAAGTATTACAAGTGTCACTAATGCAAAGATTACAAATGCATTTATTTCTTCTCTATTTATTTTAACAAGTAAATTTCTTATGTCATCTTTTCTTGAAAGAAGTACAATTGTCATGACTACTAAAGCAAAAATAAGCTGTAAAGGAAGAAAATCAATTGCAATAAATACACCTATCAAAAATGTAAAAAAGATTGATAGCTCTGTAGTAAATCCATTATCTTTTGACTGAATAGACTGCAATATGTAATATGCCAAGGTTAGAGAAAAAAATGCGCCTGTAATTATAAGAAAAAAAGGAAAAAAAGATGAGATAGTAAGACCAGCGAGAGTACCCAACATTGAAATGAGAGCAAACGTTCTCACTCCTACAGAATGAAGGGCTACATCCTCATTAGCACTTTTAAACGGTTTTCCATGTACTTCCCGTTCTAAACCTATGGCGGCCCCAATTCCAATAGCGAGCAACAATTTAAGTGCTAAAAATTCCATTCCCGCATTGTACGCAAGGAGAGTAAAGATGTCAAACTGGGAGGATGTTGTAAAAGATTTTTACTCTTTGCCTTTTTGAATTCTTTGAAGTGCCACTATAAAAGCAGCTTGCCGTAATGACACAGCATATTTTTCATGCGTGTCAAATACGAGGTCAGTTGCGTGCTCCATTTTAATCTTTAATTTTTGAAGTACTTCATCCTTTGACCATTTTTCATTATTAAGATTTTGGTACCACTCAAAATAACTTACTGCAACACCTCCGGAATTTGCCAAAATATCAGGAACTATAAGTTTTCCATTTTTGTTTAATATCTCATCAGCTTCTGACGTCAGTGGTCCGTTTGCCATTTCTAAAATGATTGATGCCTTAATATTTTCTGCATTTTCTACATGTATGACATTTTCAAATGCAGCAGGCACTAAAATATCTACATCCAATTCCAATAACTCTGCTGGTGTAATATCTTTTCCCTGGACTTGATCCTTGTTTGACATATCACAAACAGATCCTACACAGTAACATCCGGCAATTAAACCCTTTTCCTTTTTGCAAGTTGAAAGGAGCAATGAATCAGGAACCCCACCGGGTATAAATATACCGCCTTTTGAATCCGACACTGCCACAATTTTAAATCCTGATTTTTGTAATTCTTCAATTAAAAACTGACCTACATTTCCAAAACCTTGCACCGCAACCGTTAAATCCTCTGGCTTTTTATTGATCTTTTTGAGAAGTGTTAACAGTGAATAAACTCCACCGTAACCTGTAGCCTCTGTTCTTCCTTCTGACCCTCCTTTTAGTACGTCTTTGCCTGTAACTACAGCAGGGGATGGAAATGAAACTGCTTTACTGTACTCATCTTCTATCCAGCCCATAACTTTTGAGTTCGTGTTAACATCTGGTGCAGGAATATCTGTTTTAGGGCCTATAAACGGTGTTAGCTGGCGAGTAAATTCACGGGTTAATTCTTCTAATTCTATTTCTGTGAGAGTTTTAGGATTAATTGCGATTCCACCTTTTCCTCCACCAAATGGGACGTCTATTACAGCGTTTTTAATTGTCATGAGTAATGAAAGTGCTTTCATCTCATCAACTGTTACATTTGGGTGATACCGTAAGCCTCCTTTATATGGGCCAAGTGTATTATTATGCTGGACTCGGTGACCTTTTACTCGTTTTCCACCAGCATTTAAATCCATTTCTATGACATTATCGTGCTTAAGAAGTTTTTGCAAAACCTTAGGAGCTATATCTGCAGTTTCGGAAGCTTTATTGAGTAAATCAAGTGATCGTTTTAAAAAATCGTCCATACCTTATTATGACAAAGTTTGTAAGAATATGAAATAGCTATTTGCGCTTCCAACCGTAAGATTTTTACACGAAAAATACAAAAAAAGGTTAGGAAAGATGAGAGGTATCATTTACTGATGCTAATGTAAACGCTCCATTATCATAGATTATTTTTGTGATAGAACATTCAAGTATCTCTATATACCTTACATTATATTTTGGATGAGTGATGTGGTTTAGAGATGATTCATTAAACAAGTTTCTTAGCAAGTCCCCAATAGTTCCACCATGCGTAACAATTGCAAATTCTCCATCTGACTCCTGATTTGTAATCTCATCCAAAACTGACCTTACTGCCTTACCCTTTTCAAGCGACGACATGCCATTGGAGGGTTGTAAATTTCTATTTCTATCTGTTTCATTCCATTCATTCACAAATTCTTCAAATGTTCCACCTTCCCATTCCATACGTTCACGTAATCGTTCATCAGTTTCAACTTTCAGATTGTGTTGTTTTGCAATTTGCGTAGCGGTTTCAAGTGTACGGAATTTGGGACTTGCAACAACTTTTTTAAATTTTATGTTTTTTAGAAATTCTCCTGTTAACTGAGCTTGCTTCTTGCCTGCTTCTGTTAACTGAGGATCCACTGATACAGCTTCTTTTGTTCCATGCCGAATTATATAAAAAGTTATCACACCATTATTATACGTGATTAATATATTGAAAAAACTAATTGCTAAGCACGTGTACAGGGGTTTGTGATATAGTATGTATACTTGTAGATGCTTACTAAGAAAAAATATTTTTCTAAGATTATTAAGAGTAATACTGAACCTACTATTCCTCATGCTACAGTAAAGGAGGCTGTACAGCATCGCATTGTTCCCCCAGACCATTCCAGTATTATTCCTGGAATAGACATAAATGAACTTCAACACTCACTAGATCTTTTAAAATATGCGCTTGACTACTCAGAAGCAATTGTGGACACGGTTAAAATACCGCTCATGGTGATAAATAAAAAACTTGAAGTATTAACTGCTAACCGGGCATTTTATGACACGTTTAAATTAACCCCGAAGCAGACAGAAAACAAATTAGTATATAAGCTAAACAGGAATGCGTGGAACATTCCTAAATTAAAGGTATTGCTTGAAAAAATTCTTCCAACAAATACTCATTTTGATAATTATGAAGTTGAAATTGATCTTCCGCATTTAGGACCAAGAACCCTTCTTCTCAATGCCAGAAGAACATACCGTCAAGTAAATAATACTGAGGCAATCCTTTTGGCTTTTGATGACATAACTAACAGAAAACTGCTTGAGAATCAAAAAGATGATTTTATTGGAATTGTATCCCATGAGCTTAAGACTCCGCTAACCAGCATTTTACTGTACTCGCAACTCATGGAAAAACATTTAAATCAAAGTAAAGACAAAAAAGGGGCTTATTTACTTTCAAGAATGACAATCCAAACAAAACGACTTACCCAACTTATGGCGTCATTTGTAAACGTTTACCAGATTCAAAATGGAAAATTATCTTTACATAAGAAAAAAATTAATATTGATGACTTAATTAAAAGTGTTGTAACAGATTTTCAATATACAACTAATACTCATGTAGTAAATTGGAGTGGGGATGTAAATATAGAAGTTACAGCGGATAAAGAAAGAATTGCACAGGTACTGGTAAACCTTATTTCAAATGCTATAAAATATTCGCCTGGGAAAAACAAAGTAGCTATTAAATGCATAAAGGACTCAAAAAACGTCATAATTTCAGTCCAAGATTTTGGAATAGGTATAGAAAAAATGGAGCAAACAAAAACTTTTGACAGATTTTTTAGAGTGAAAGGCAAAAAAGAAAATAACATAACAGGTCTAGGACTGGGACTATTTATTTCCTATGAAATTATAGAGCGTCATAAAGGTAAAATTTGGGTAGAAAGTGTTGAGAATAAAGGTTCTAAGTTTTATTTCTCTCTTCCTATTAATTAGGTGGATAATCATACTAAAAACAGGCTAAAAATTCACTAACTTCTACTTATATATTTGGTTCCAACTTTTTTTCAAACAGAAAAAAAGTATAATACTCATATGAAGACATTTTATTTAGTATTAACTAATACTCTTATTGCAGCTGTTACAACCAACTTTTTGTGGTTTGCGCTAACTTTTTGGGTGTATCTGGAGACAAGGTCAGTCATGGCAACATCTATAATTGCCGGAATTTATCTAGTTATTACTGCTATTTCGGGGTTCTGGCTTGGTGGAATTGTAGATCATCACAAGAAAAAGAGCAGTATGATGGTGTCTAGTCTTATAACGCTTGTACTTTTTTCCTTAGGACTTCTCATCTATTTAGGCGCTCCTGCTAATTCCTTTAACAAAGTTTCTAATCCGCTTTTTTGGGTTTTAACAACTATATTGCTTTTAGGAGTTATTGCCGCAAATATTCGAAACATAGCGCTTCCCACACTTGTCACAATTTTGGTGCCTGAAAAACTACATGATAAAGCAAATGGACTATCAGGAACTATTATGGGACTTTCTTTTACTATTTGCTCAGTTTTCTCGGGAGTAGCTTTAGCATACACAGGTATTTCCGGTGTGCTTACTATCTCAATTGTACTAACGGCGTTGGCCGCCATTCATTTGTTCTTCATCCCAATTCCTGAAAAAAACATAGTACACACAAAAGAAAATCCTAAAAAACTGGATATTCGTGGCACATTAAAAGTAGTTATGGGAATCCCAGGACTGATGGCGCTTATCTTTTTTGCAACTATAAATAATTTTTTAGGTGGTGCATTTATGGCTCTCATGGACGCGTATGGACTGAACTTAGTAAGCGTACAAGTCTGGGGATTTATGTGGGGTATTTTAAGTCTTGGATTTATAGTGGGTGGGTTATTTATTGCTAAAAAGGGCTTGGGGAAAAAGCCGTTAAGAACTCTTTTCATAGCAAATATTGCCATGTGGATTATGTCTATATTCTTTGTAATCCAGCCGTCCATTATTTTGATGGGAATAGGTATGTTTGCGTGGATGACATTAATTCCATTTGCAGAAGCAGCAGAGCAGACTGTTATTCAAAAAGTTGTACCTCCCGAACGCCAAGGTCGAGTATTTGGATTCCAGCAAAGTGTAGAACAGGCAGCCTCACCTCTCACTGCGTTTTTTATAGGACCAATCACTCAATTTATATTTATACCGTTTATGACAACAGGTGCGGGAGTAGAATTGATTGGTGGCTGGTTTGGTGTAGGGCCAGGCAGGGGAATAGCACTTGTGTTTATGGCAGCTGGCCTAACCGGTCTTATTGTGACACTCTTTGCCATGAAAACAAAATCATACACCATGCTTAATAAAGAATATCAAAAAAGCTAATTTTTCCCATGACAACTTCAAAATCTGTAATAATAGTTAACCCGGCAAGTGGAACAATAGCAGGTACAGATAAGCTTGATTCAATTTCTCACATAGCAAGAACGCTAGGCTACAAAGGCAAGATAGTTATGACTACAAAAACCATAGGTGCTGATAAACTCGCAATCAGAGAAATAAAAAAAGGAGTAAAACTTGTTATAGTATGCGGTGGGGATGGAACCATACTGGACGCTTTGGGAGTATGCATCAAAACTAAGGTGAGCTTAGGTGTTGTGCCGTTAGGAACGGGAAATTTATTTGCAAGAAATTTGGGTATTCCTTTAGATATTTCAGAAAGTTTGAAAACTGCATTTGGTAAAAAAACTACAACCATAGATGTTGGAAAAGTCAACGGAATTTATTTCACTATTATGGCCGGAGTGGGGATGGACGCCAGAATCATGAGAGACGCAGATCCTGACATGAAAAAAAACTTGGAATGTTAGCTTATGTTTTAAGCACTATAAAAAACTTACCTAAAAAGCCAAATAAATATGAAATTACGCTGGATGAAAAACCACCTGAAACATATACTGCCAAAAGTATCCTAATTGCAAATATGGATAAAATCCAAGGTGGTATAAAAATAGCTCCACATGCACATCCTAAAAGCGGTTCACTTAAAATAGGTATAATTCAAGCAGAGAGCAAGTTAAATTTTTTAAACCTCTTGTTTAATTCTATAAAAGGCACTATTCACAAAAGCCAGCACTATACACTTTTAACATGCAAAAAGGCGGAAATTAATATTCCCGGAAAACCTATACCATACCAATGTGATGGGAACGTGTTTCCCGTGACCAATAAACTAAAAATAGAGGTTTTCCCGAAAGCACTTACCGTTTCTATTCCCTAATTTAGAACCAGTCTTTGTATTTGAAATACCAAAGCATTGCTAACACGCTGAGGGCTGAGACTGAAATAATGATAAAGAATGTGGTATATTCACCTAAAAATACCCATGGACCTGTCTCAATTCCGCCAGGCAGCAAAACATTCATTCCATAAAACGTACCTATGATAGTAAGCGGAATTGTTAACGTAAATATAACTGTCAGAACCGCCAATATTTTGTTGGTGCGTTCTGAGGACACTGTAAAATCAGTATCTTTGTAAATTTCCGCAGTTTCCCGTACTTCTTCTAACGTATCCCATAACTTGCTTAACACATTGTAGAGATTTTTGTAATATCTTCCCATTCCTTCGCCTATTGAATGAGGCTTTGCTTCATACAAATCTTGAGAAATAACACGCATGGGGCCTATAATTCTTCTCAGTCTTATAATTTTTTGACGCAAGGCACTGATTCTATAAGTGGCAGATTTTTTAACATCAAATACAATGTCTTCGATCTGATCCAATTCTTGACTGGTTGATTGCAGTATTCCACCAATTTCTTTGACAAATACCTCTAGAATCCCATGGAGTAAGTATCCGGGTGATCTTTTGAAAAGAGTTTCCCTATCTTCTTTGGATTCCATACAGGTTGAAAAAATAGACCTCAAAGACTCCGGTTTGCCGGAGTGAATGGTAATAAGATAATCTTTTCCTAAGAACACACAAACTTGGCTAGACGTAACTGCAGAATCATGAGACACTAGTCTTGGAATATTTAACACTATAAATACATACTTTTCTTCAAAATCTATACGCGACACCTGACCACGATTCAGACTTCCTCGCAAATGAAATGTGTTAAAAGAATATTTTTCCCCAATTTCCGTTAATGTTTTGCGTGTTGGGTTTTCTATATCAGTCCAGGTAATATTATTGTGCTTTTGGGTTCTTACTATGTCTTTAATCTCTTTTTCTTCTTTTGGCTTTTCCGATTTTGTAAGCGGGTTGAGTGCATCTAAGTATTTACCTATAGCACCGGCAATTTTGCGAGACGGTTTAGAAATAGCAGTGTGAATACTTTTAAATGAGGATTCTAACGAGTCATTGTCCTTCTTATCCATATAACTAGTGTAGATGGGAGTAAAGGGCTATGTCAATTGACGAGATTTAGTGGGTGTGGGCGTTTTTTTCGTTAGAATCCAAATCATGAGCGATGTTTAATTCTTGAGGTAGCGAATTAAACGTTTCACCTCTTTGAAGACCCATGGTATTTGCGTTTGCTAACACATCATCATCTGACTCAGGATCAGGCATAGATCCGCTTACAGACTGTTCGTCCTCCATCTGTGGAGAGGCAAAAGACTTTTTGGGTTTCTCTTCCTGCTCCAGCTGATCTAGTGAAATTACATCTGGCTGTGTTGTATTTCCGTCTCCTCGCTTCATATGCTTTTAGTGTAGAGCACAACTATAATAGTTTCAAGTGGATTGTGTAAATATATTGTAAATGTATTTTTGGTATACTTGAAAGGTAATTTATTTATGATATCAGTAGTTATTCCAGCCTATAATGAAGAAAAGACCATACAAAAGTGTCTTGAATCTTTGGTAAATCAGAAAACCAAACGGTCTTTTGAGGTTATTTTAGTGGATAATGCGTCAACTGACAAAACGGTTGAGATTTCCCAGAAATTTAAAATACATCTCAATCTGCGTATTCTTCACGAAAATAAGAAGGGAAGAGGAGCGGCCCGCCGCACAGGCTTTAAGGCAGCAGCAGGTGACGTAATATTCTCAACAGACGCCGATACACAAGTTCCTTCAAATTGGATTGACACATTTTTTACAACGCTTACCAACAGTAAGGCAATTGCTGTTACGGGAAACAATAGAATCACCGATTGTTCTAAAACTACTAACACAATTTATAATGCGCTCCAACCGGTTTTTATGCGAGGCTATAGAGTTTTATTTGGCCATTATTGGCTGTCAGGCTTTAGCTTTGCAATTTATAAAGACGCATATGACAAATCAGGCGGATTTAAATATGAACTTATTTCTCAGGAAGATATAGATTTGTCATTCAGGGTAAGAAAGCTTGGCAAAATTCAGTATGTAGGAGAATTACCTGTTGTATTTTCAGGTAGACGCTACAAAAAAAACCTGGCACTGGGGCTTGTACAGCATCCTTTAACTTTTACAGAATCATTTCTTTTAAGACGAAAAAACGTTAATCTTCCTGACATCCGCTAAATTCTTGACACCTTTAAGAAGTCCGGCATATACTAATACTGTATGAAAAAGAATCATCTTATCCTACTTCCTTTGTTTGTTGTAACAGTAATTGCAGCAGGTTACTTATATAGAATTTATACGGCTCAAAAAACAACTGGAACCATTGCACAAATTCAATCTGAGCGTGAGAATTCGCAAATTACATTTCCTACTTCTGGTGGGACTCTTTATAAAGGCCACACCTATAATGTTCAGTGGACGGGAGGTAAAATAGGTGAAGCGTTATTTTTACAAAATACTGAAATGGAGAAAGCAGGTGAATCAGTAAGTATTATGGACCGAGTATATGACATATCAAGCACTTCACGCGTGCAATACACAGTTCCGTCTCAAATTCCTGACGGCATATATACCATTTCTATAGCTGGGTTAACGTCCGGCAAATTTCAAATAGTAAGTAATTAGTTTAGAATAAATGAAATGAATAACATGTGGAAGTTAACTATGTCTTTTGTAGTAGTGTTTGTGGTAGCGGGAGCGGGTAGCACTGCCACTTTTGATTCTATCCCCACTTGGTATGCAGAACTCACTAAGCCTCCATTTAATCCGCCTAATTTTATTTTTGGACCGGTATGGACAATCCTTTACGCTTTCATGGCGATTTCATTATTCCTAATTTGGAAAGGAAAGCAAACAAAGGAGGCCATATATGCTAGAAAAGTATTTGTAGTTCAGTTGGGACTTAATTTTTTGTGGTCGTTTGTGTTTTTTGGAGCACATCAGTTAGGGTTGGCGGTCATAACAATTTTAGCACTATGGGCAAGCATCTTGTATACCATATTACTTTTTAAAAGAATTAACAAAACAGCAGCAAATCTTTTAGTTCCATACTTACTGTGGGTGTCATTTGCCACACTATTAAACGTATCTATTTTCCTTTTAAATTAGAGGGATTTTTGAGCGTGGATTAGCATGGCAAGCACATAATTTTCGTTTTTGTCCAGACCTTCTACATTTTTTGCACGTATTGGGTTTATTTCTGAGATGTGCTGCCACTTTTTTAACCGTATCTATTACACTTTGTTTGGTTACAGTCTCATCATCATACACACCGGCTTTATCAAATAGCGTTGCTGCAAAAACTGTTCCTCCCCATGTTCTAAAATCTTTGGCTGTTATGTCTTTGCCGGTTATACTTAGGATAAATTCATTCACATCATCTGACGTGACAGGTTAAATTTCTCAGGCTTCCTCTTTATATTCAAACAGCTCTTGACCAGATACTCCTTTTCTTGGGATGTCTTATTCCAATTAGGATGGTACATAACCACACCTATTTGTATGCGGGGGAATATTGCTAGTTGATGGATCCTGTCAATTTCACTATCCATTACTTTTTTTATCGTTCGTATCTAAATATTCAAACATGTTTCCATGAATTTTGCGGCTCCAGCCTGGTTTGCTGTCTGAAGCATAACGTAATTTTACATGTTAAGGTTCACATAAACGACCTATAGGATTGTATTTTGCCTCAAATTATGTTAAAATTACTTATGAATGTAGTTTTACAAAATATCCCCTGGATGTCATTTAATCTGCTTTTAGCCTTAATTCCTGTAGTGCTATCTTATCCACTTTTAAAAAACCCAATGCGTTTTAAAAATTTGCCGATTCTCTTTTTATGGTTTATTTTTCTTCCCAATACCATCTACCTACTCACTGATACTGAACATTTTATGGCACAGCTTTTGTACGTAAATTTTCCTGATGTTCTAGTACTTTTACTTCAATACGCACTGCTCATATCACTTGGGGTTTTAACGTATTTTTTGTCTTTAATTCCTGTGGAATGGTACATGCGGACAAAAGCAATGAGCCTTTCACAAAAATCAGTAATATACGCATTCATTTCTTTCATCATGGCTTTTGGGGTTGTTCTTGGAAAAGTTCAAAGAACTCATTCTTGGCTTATTGTGACAAACCCTATGCGAGTAGTTATAGATGTGTGGAATACAGTAACTTCCCTTGAGTTGATTTTACTCACAGCAGTATTGGGAACCTTAATTAGTGTGATTATTCTTCCGTTTTTTATGATTTTACATTGTAATAAGTCATCTGCTTTTTTACCTAAAGCATAAAATTCATACAAATCTCGCTTGTTTTTAGAATAGTTCTCTGATTTAATAAATACAGCATGCAGAGTCCCCGAGTAACTGGGGCGGCAACCGATACAAATATAACGGTGCCTCACTATCATGCGTCCTGAGAATGGCTTGCAATAAAAAGGCAAAGCCGACGAAGGGAAAATATGACTAACACCAAAAACTACAGTTTTACCTCGGAATCAGTTTGTGCCGGTCACCCTGACAAAATTTGTGACCAAATAAGTGACGCAATTGTGGACGCTGTGCTTAGAAAAGATCCTCATGGTAAAGTTGCAGTTGAAACACTGGTTACAGTTAATCATGTAACTCTAGCAGGTGAAGTTAATAGTAGCGCAAAAGTAAATTTTGAAAAAATAGCGAGGGCTGAAATAAAGCGTCTGGGATACACTGATTCCGAATTAAATTTTACCTATGAATCACCCATTACCGTGTTAGTTCATCAACAATCTCCTGAAATAGCAGTGGGTGTCAAGAAAAAAGGAGCAGGGGACCAGGGCATGATGTTTGGATTTGCATGTAATGAAACCCCCGAATTTATGCCCCTTCCTATCGCACTTTCCCATAGTTTGACCAAAAGATTAGATGAAGTTCGTGAGAGAAAAATAGTAAGTTACTTAAAGCCAGATGGAAAATCCCAGGTGACTGTTTCATATGTAAACGGAAAACCTAAAGAAGTCACCCACATAGTAATAGCAGCCCCTCATCAAAAAAGTGTAGACATAGAACGTGTAAAAAAGGATTTATTTAAGCATGTGATAACACCTGTGTTTAAAACCTACAGTCTAAAACCTAAGATAGAAAACTTCATATTAAATGGTACCGGTGTGTGGCATTTTTCAGGCCCTGCAGCTGATACAGGCGTTACTGGACGAAAAATTGTAGTAGACACATACGGCGGGTATGCTAGAGTAGGGGGAGGCGCTTTTTCCGGAAAAGATCCGTCAAAGGTAGACAGAAGTGGTGCGTATGCCGCAAGGTATTTAGCAAAAAATATAGTGGCGGCGGGACTTGCTGATAGGGCAGAGGTGTCTTTGGCTTATTTTATAGGTGCTAAAAAACCTGTAATGCAGGAGGTAGAAACGTTTGGTACTGAAAAAGTAGATAAAAAGGAAATTGAAAAATATATGAAGGAACTTTTGGACTGTTCAGTTGAAGGAATTATAGAAGGTTTAGATTTAAGACGCCCTATTTATAAAAAAACAGCCGCATACGGACATTTTGGAAGATCCCAATTCCCCTGGGAGAAAATAGTATAAGTGCATCTTGAAATCCTCCATATTATTTCTATAATAGGCATATGTCAAAACAGATTGAGTTTGAATTGGTTACCTACGATAAGCCAAAAATGATTGGCGCTTCGGTTAGACTTGTTTCTGATTTTGCAAAATATACTAATACTGACTGGACACGACAATGGCCACGCTTTCTTGAGCGCGTTATAGAATCTATAAATGCTGAGGAACGAGATCTGTTGCGATGGAAAACGCCTGGACTAGATATTTCATTCTCAGGTTTTTCCCCTCAGATTCCAACAATTACTAAAGAAGGGGTCAGGTATTCACCTCGGAGTCCTCATTTTATCCTAGAAGAAGATACACAATCTGAAATTAAACCTGTTGTCAGAGAACATCTTGAAAGAGTAACTAAAACGATAGCATGGGAAATGGAAAATGAATTTAAGTTGGAACCCCAACATGACGGCCCTTTAACACTTTTAAAATTTCCAAATGATACATATGCTGAAAATATTTCTATTGTGAGAGCTCCAATAATTTGATTTTACGCATCTAGACAAACTGTGCTATAATACATTTACATGGCAAAGAAAAACAAAAAGAGCTTACTTTCTGAGGCAGCAGTTGCTGGAAGCGCTATAACAGCGGCCGCCTTAGGTGCTGCAGCAGTATACCTGTCCGACCCTAAAAATCAGAAAAAAGTAAAACAAGCAGTAGAAAAAACAGCTGATAAAGCAGCGGAACTCAGTATAAATCTTAAAAACAAAGTAGAAAAGTTAGGCCAAAAAGCTACTAAATCAACTCCTGCTAAACCTAGCACTTCCAAAAAGCAATCAGCACCAGTCAAAAAGACTGTCGTAAAAGCAGTCAAAAAAGCTACAAAGAAAAAGACTCCTACAAAATCCTCTCAGTAATTTTCGTAATCTTTTATAATTATTCTTACAATGTTATGTGAAAATATGGATATAATCACTAAATAGCATCTTTTCAAATGAAGAAATTTTTTTTTGCGTTCTTTCTCCTCGCATTCCTCCTATATTCTCCTTCTGATGCCGCAGCCGCAACCGTTTCCAGCACTGTTACTATAGGTAATGATGATAGTACTCTTACCGGATCATCGTTTAACCGCACCATAAATACCAGTGGACTGGGTAAAAGCGGGGCTGTCAGCATAAAAACGTTTCAATTATTTAAAAACATTTCAGTTCCTAGAAACGGTACCATAACAAGCGCAATCCTGGAATTAGGAATTGCAAACTCTGGTGGAGGAATCATTAATACAAAAATTAATGCAGAAAATACTGCAACACCGAGTGCTCCTACCACAGCTGCTCAATTCAACACTAAAGCAGGAAATCTTACGACATCAGAAGTGCTATGGAATGCAGTTCCACATGGTAGTTGGGGAAACATAATAACCTCCCCTAATATATCTACAGTCATACAAGAATTAGTAAATAGAAGTGATTGGCAAAGTGGTAATAGTATGCAAATATTTGTAGGTGACAATAATTCCGAAACTTTTGCGAATAGTAACTACTTTTCAGCAAATTTTCAAAACGCTAGCCAAAGACCAAAATTAATCATAACGTACACAACTAGTGCAACCCCCACATCTACACCGTCTCCAACACCAACATCGCTACCTACTCAGACGCCAACTCCTACCTTATCTCCCACAACTTCTCCAACACCGACAGCAATACCAACTCCAACACTCACCCCAAGTCCAACTCCAACAATAACATCACTGCCAACTTCAACACCTACTCCTACCTTAGCACCAAGCCCGTCTCCTATTCCCCCAGTTACTCCAACCGTAACGCCTTCTCCTACAGTAACTACTACGCCGCCAACACCAACTCCCACGGTAATTCAAGGTACACAAACCACAGTTACTAGAGCAGTTGCCTCTCCAAAACATGACAGTACGCTTATAAACACTGTTTTTAATCCCACAGCTCAGTCTATTAAATTAGGGAATGATATGAATCAGCCGGTTAACGCATTTACTCTATACACAAACATGACAATTCCTCAAAACGCCGTTATAACCCAAGCAACCTTAAGCTATGAACTCGTAGGATTTTCTCCCAACACAGCAAACGTGAGAATTGCAGCAGAAAATAATTCATCCCCAACACCTCCTACAAATGCGGCTGAATTTGCCAACAAACAAATCAGTCTCACCAGCGCAAACGTTCTATGGAACGCCGTGCCGCAGGGAAATTGGGGCACTAAAATAACCTCCCCAAACATTTCCTCAATTATTCAAGAATTGGTGAATAATCCTTCGTGGAATTCTGGAAATAGTATACAGATCTTAACGGAAGACAATAATTCTGATCCATACTCCAGTGCAAATTACATGTCGGCAGATTTTACAGGCGCAGGCCAAAAACCTACACTAACAGTTACGTATTCTACGTCCCAGGTAACCCCAACGCCTACCGGCACACCAGCCGTAACTCCATCTATTAGTGCTATACCATCTGCTAGCCCAACACCATCACCTTCTCCTAGCATAACTCCAACTCCTACAGTCATTCCTGGAACAACGGCTCTAGATATTCCTATTTCATACTCGCAAGTAGGAGGTATTTACTATACAAACTTAACGCTAATTGCACAGGTGGGTAGTGTGAGCGGAGCTACAGTAAGTGTTAACGGAACTGCAATCCCAAGTACGTATGACACTAGTACTGGAAATCTTATGTTTACCACTTCATCAAATTCCGCCAGACTGCATTTAGTAGATGCAACGTCCCCAGAATCAGTCACTGTTCAAAAAGCGCCACTAAAAGATAATAAAAAGTGGGCATGGTCTATAGGATTTGATGACAATGTCTACATTAAAGAATCAGTCACAGTACTGGAATCACTAGGATTCCGTGGAACATTTTACCTTATTGGTGACATAGTGTTTCCCACTCGAAACGAATCATGGATAATTGATAAACCATATTTGGTCCAAAAACTTAATTCTGGCTGGTCCATAGGCAATCACGCCTGGGATCATGATTGTAGTAATCCAAGTGTAAATACTATAAATCTGGGCTATAACGTAGGAAAAGATTTAGTGAATTCGTCAAATAAACCAGGGTATAAATTACTGTCCTTTGCAGCTCCTTGTTTTAATGCAGGATATACGCCACTTATAAACACCATGAGGGCAAATAATGAAAGTGAAGTTAAGTTTAACGAAACCCAAGGCTCAGGAATGATGAACATAGCTCCAAATGCTGCTACTTTCACAGCAAGTGGAATAACCGCTTCGGCTGTAAATGCTGAAACTACAGTGTTAGGACGCGATGGTGAGATAGATTGGGCGCCTGAGAATATAAAACAACGAATGAATTGGATGGCAGCAAACTCCTCGTCTCAAAATAAATTCTGGCTTAACACATTTTTACATGGTAGTAGAGAAGCAAATCTCTTAAACGTAGCAACTTTTGCACGCAATACCTATGGAGTAGGGGGGACAAATGAATTGTGGATGGCCCCGGCTGACGAAATATACAGTTATATTACTGTGAGAGACAATGCTACAGTAGGCACCCCCGTACTGGTTCAATAATTGCCTATAGTTTGACTTCACCGCTTTTAGTGCTACAATGCTTCTTCTATGCCAAGAATTGAAATTGGGTCAGCTTCAAAAACTTTTCACAAGTGGGGAGAGTCTATGGAAATTGAACCAAATGACACGCGTGTTATTTTTGATTTTAAAAAAAAGGAAGATGATGCAATTATTGTAGCTCATGACGGAAATAGTGATCTAGTGCACGTTGCAAGAACAGAAGCTAATAATATTGCAAGCATACATTTCGATCCTGATACTGGAAGATGTGACGTGAGATTTATTGATCCTCAAAAAATAAGACCGGTCGCAATACTGCATGGAAATAATATGGGATTTTCATCTGTTTCTGACGAACACGGAACGCTTCCCATTAGCGTTATTAAGGGACGCGAATCTTGCATTCAATACGCACGGCTTGACCGCAAAGGCCCAATTCTTCCTATCCGTATAAATCACTAATAATAAAAGATTTTAAAGCGTTATTACTATGGGAACAAAAATAGAACACTTAGACACGGGTAGCAATCCAGTAACTCTGAAAAGAGATAATTATTTACTGCCAAGAGACAGGGTGTGGTATGAATCATGGAACCGTGGATGGAAAGATATTATCATAATAGAGTGTAGTTCAGATGAGAGTGAGGCAACTGTGGCTGTTACCCCTGGGGTGAATACAATTGTGGACCCAAAAAGACCAGAAATACTGATAATAGAAAAATTACATTTAGTAAAACATCTGATGGATATTAAAAAAGGAGATGAGCACCCAATTCTTATACAGTCGGAACCCTACGGACCTACCAAGGTCTACAACATAACCCAAGAGTAAAACATTTACATAGACTAGTTATCACTTTTGCCTTGGAAATGATATAATGCCTGCTTATGACTCAAGAAACAGAACCCAGATACATATCCCCGGAAAACGCAGCATTGCAAATTTTGAAAAATTGCGGAATTGAACGGTTGAGAATGACCGATTCTAAAAACAAAGATAAAGAAACGAATGTGGAAGGTTTTAAGAGAACTTTGAATGCCATACGTAATAATATGGGTGAATTAGGACAGGTATGGTTAAGATTTGGAATTATCGGAGTTGATGTAGAAAGAAATTTAAAAATTGTTCCTGCATTTAGAGGTACTGACAAGTCTATGTACATATTACGCGCATTAGAAGTTACACCTGACAGTTTACACTTTGCAACAATTATTCAGTCTTCTCAACCAGTAAATGATAAATGCATATTGAGTCCTGTGGATCTTTTATCCCGCATGCCTCAACCGTAATTATTCTGGCGTCAGCACTTTATTACTCTACTTTCATATTTGGTGGATATAATACATACTCACATACCTATGGTATCTAAAGTAGAAATGTTTAGTCCTCATACAAAGCGGTGGTCTGAATTAGGACGGGCACGCCCTGGGGATATGGACATCATGCGAGAGGATTTGACTGCTGTTCATCCCAGATCTGTATTAACTGCAAGATGTTCAGAGGATAATATTACGACCACTGTTCACAGGGTAAAACTAAAACCTGGAACGGTGCTTTTTGAGCGAAATACAATAGACCCTGAAACTATAGAATCAGAAGAGTTATTAGCGACGCTTACAAGTGGAGACAAACCGCTTGAAAGAAGGATTCTATGGAAGGATGGAAAAATGTTAAGTATTAGATACTCCCACATCCCCAGAAGAAGATAACAATCTCATCCATACTATAATCTTCCCACAAATAGTGTTAGAATAATTTAACAATGGATGAGGACATAAAAAAAGAACTTGAAGAAATAAAGACGGAACTTGTAAGCGCCAAGATTAGACTCCAGAGGTTAGAGGACTTTTGTTCAGCCTTCCCTCTTCCTTCTAGCTATATTAAAAAACATAATCATTTAGGATTTGAAGGAAGGGATGAGTTATTTGATGATGCGGTAAAACTAGTTGCTCAATATGATAGGGCATCTTCTTCCATGCTACAAAGAAGATTGCAAGTTGGATTTAACCGTGCTGCCAGGTTATTAGAACAGCTGGAGGAAAGTGGTGCTGTAGGACCTGGTGATGGGTCAATTCCCAGAGAAGTTTTTGTGAAAGATGTAGATGATTTTTTGAAAAAGCTGAATGATAAGAAGTAATTAGCTCTGCAGTTAAAAGGTGAACACCTCGCACAAACCCCCTAATCGTGCTAAAATAAGCACATGTCAGAAGAGCAAAAAAGGATAATGGAAAAGCAACTCTGGGCAGTAGCAAATGTCTTGCGTGGCAGAATGAATGCTGACGAGTATAAGAATTACATCCTTGGCTTTATCTTTTATAAATACCTTTCCGAAAAACTTACAAATTACATAGATAGTAAACTTCTCCACAAAGATAACATCACGTTTGAACAAATCAAAGAGAAGACTAAAGAAGGAAAAGAATATTTAAAACACATAGAAACTGCTTGTGTTAATGAATTAGGATACTTCCTAAAACCCACTGAACTCTTCTCATATTTGGTCAAAAAAGGCAAAAGTGGTATTTCGGGTGAGTCAAATTTTATTCTTGAAGATTTAAAAAAGGTTTTAACTAATATCGAGAGTACGTCACGTGGAACAGCTAGTGAAGACGATTTTACTGGATTATTTGATGACGTTGACCTAACCTCAAATAAACTGGGGTCTGGAGAAAATAAGAAAAATGAAATTATTGTCGAAGTTCTTTCACACTTAGAGGGTATTGATTTCAAACTAGATGATAATAAAAGTGATCTTTTAGGGGACGCTTATGAATATCTTATAGGAGAATTTGCAGCAGGTGCAGGTAAAAAGGGTGGAGAATTTTATACACCTTCTCAAGTTTCTAGACTCATGGCACAAATTGTAACAATAGATAAGAAAAAAATCCGCTCAGTTTATGATCCTGCATGCGGATCTGGATCGCTTCTTTTAAGAATTAAAGACTATGCAGAAATTACCGACTATTATGGGCAAGAACTAAACCCCACAACCTATAACTTAGGACGCATGAATATGATTTTACATGGAGTTCATTTTGATCATTTCAAAATAATGCAAGGAGACACATTAACTGATGATATGTTTCCTGACTTAAAAGCTGAGGTAGTTATAGCAAATCCTCCATTTTCTGCAGAATGGAAAGGAGAAAATGATCCAGCACTTGTAAGTGATGAAAGATTTTCGCAGTATGGAAGACTGGCTCCAAAAAGTGCGGCAGATTATGCATTTGTAACACACATGTTGCATCACTTGTCAGATAACGGAACCATGGCAATAGTACTACCACATGGTGCGTTATTCAGAGGTGGAGCTGAAGGACACATAAGAAAATACATTATAGAAAAACAAAATTACCTGGACGCAGTTATAGGCCTTCCTTCCAATCTTTTTTATGGAACTTCCATTCCTGCAACAGTTCTCATTTTTAAAAAATGTAGAAGAGATGATGAGAATGTTCTATTCATTGATGCTTCAAAAGAGTTTGAAAAAGGAAAGAATCAAAATAGATTAAATGATGAAAACATACAAAAAATTTTTGAAACCTATAGAAATAGAAATGAAATTGAGAAGTATTCCCACAAGGCTCAACTTGCTGAGATAAAAGAAAACGAATTCAATCTTAATATTCCAAGATACGTAGATACTTTTGAAGATGAAGAGCCAATAGACATAAATACTGTTGCTAAAAAACTAAAGGAACTTCAAATGGAAGAAAAAGATATACAACAAAACATTACAAAATTTTGTGATGAGCTAAAAATTGAAAAGCCGTTCTAAACTATGACAAAACTAAATAATTTGTCAATGAATATAAATGACAGCACAATAAACGTTACTAAAGTTAACGGAGAAGACTACATTTGCTTAACTGACATGGCTAAAAGTGCTGGATCGGACAGAGCACTCCATAGTTGGCTAAGAACTAAAAATACAATAGATTTTCTGGGCTTTTGGGAGCAAATTAATAACTCTGATTTTAAAGTACACGAATTCGTGTACTTTAAAAATAATGCAGGCGCAAACAACTTCAATCCGTCAATCATAGAATGGATTGAAAAAACCAATGCCAAAGGTATAACTGCAAGAAGGGGACGTTACGGAGGAACATATGCTCATCATGATATTGCTTTTGAATTTGGTACTTGGCTTAGCCCAGGATTCAAGTTGTTAATAATTACAGAGTTCCAACGGCTTAAAGAGAAGGAGCAGAATTTTATTAAGTGGGACTCCCATAGATACTTATCTAAAGTAAATTATAGACTGCACACAGACTCAATAAAAAACATACTCCTTCCCGCTCTTCAGCTAACCAAGTCTCAACAAACATTTGTATATACAGACGAGGCTGACATTTTAAACCTGATTGTATTTGGACAAACGGCTGCTGACTGGAGAGTGTCAAATAAAAAATCTTCAAAAAGTGGTAGAAATCAAAGAGATTATGCCACCGTGCAACAATTAGTAATTCTGGCAAATTTAGAAAATTTGAACGCCCATTTTATTAGTGAAGGGAAGAATCAGAATCAGAGAATCAATCTACTTGTAAATTCTGCTGAAAGACAATTCAAATCATTATTATTAGAGGAAGAAGAACAAAAAAAACTACTATCAAGTGTAGATAAGAAGTAAATATTATGAACCAAACAGCAACAAACAAAATCCCCACCTACGCTAAAGCTACGGCGTGCAAGCCCACTCTCCGCTTCCCAGAGTTTTATGGCGAATGGAAAGAGACAAAATTAGAGAACATTGGAAGCTTCAAAAACGGGATTAATAAATCTAAAGAAAACTTTGGTTTTGGATTCCCATTTGTTAATTTGATGGATGTGTTTGGAAAGCCTACAATATCAAACCTTAAATTAAGTTTGGTTAACGCTAACCAGAAGGAACTAGAGCTGTACAATTTGAAGAAAGGAGATGTCCTATTTATTAGATCTTCAGTCAAAAAAGAAGGAGTTGGTGAAACTTCTTTGTTATTAACTGATTTAGAAAATACAGTCTATAGCGGGTTCCTTATACGATTTAGGGATGAAAAACAGAAACTTGACTTGAATTTTAAAAAATATTGTTTTTCAGATAGAAAATTTAGAAAAAAACTAGTCTCACTTAGTTCTACGAGTGCAAACACTAACATTAATCAGGAATCCCTAAATAGCTTGAGTATTGGGCTCCCATCTCCTGCAGAACAGCAGAAAATTGCCTTGTTTTTATCATCTGTTGATGATTGGATAGAGAATTTGTCAGCACAGAGAAAGAATTTGGAAAAATATAAAAAAGGCATAGCGCAAAAAATATTATCTCAGGTAGTTAGATTTAAAAATGACAATGGTAAAAACTTTCCTGAGTGGACTGAGGTAATGCTGGAGGAAATCTTAATTCCCGAACTTAGAGAGATAGTCAAACCCCGAGAAGCATATAAAGCTATTGGAATCCGAAGCCACTTTAGGGGTACGTTTCAGAAGCTGAATTCAGATCCAAATAAAATAGAAATGGACAAACTTTACGTAGTGAAAGAAAATGATTTTATAGTCAATATAACCTTTGCTTGGGAGGGTGCGCTGGCAATAGCCACGCGTGATGATGGTGACGGGTTAGTTTCTCATCGATTCCCTACATATATATTCAACAAAGAAAAATATACGCCTAAGTATTTTAGGTTCGTATATCCAACAGCTCGAATGAAATATTTACTTGGAGTTATTTCTCCAGGAGGAGCAGGAAGAAATAGAGTTTTGAGTAAGAAAGATTTTTTAAAACTGAAAATCACAGTACCTTGTTTGCTGGAACAAGAAAAAATCGCTGAATTTTTGAGTCTCATTGATCAGCAAATTGAAGTAAAAAAAACTCAAATTAAAAAAGCAGATGAATGGAAGAAGGGCCTCCTCCAGCAGATGTTTGTATGAACAGAATACCAAGAGAGCAAAAAGAACTAGAACAAGCGTTTCTGGATAGAATCATCAACTTAGATGATTATCTGCAAGACTATCATAAAGGGAAACACAGCAGAATTAAAGATATTGCTTCTAACCTAAGGGCTCTTATAATTGAAACTCGAACCAATAAACCGCTCTTACAGCACCTAACTAAATATTATGGAATGGAAATGATTATTCACAGAAATATACCACCAATAATAGGAAAGAAAAGCATATTATCACTGAATGAGTTATTAGATGAACTAGCTTTCGCTAGCAATGTACCCTCACCTGTTAGCCTTACTAACAAAGAATTAATAAAAGTGTTCGCGGATCAGGAAGGGGCTCATGAAGATCATTCAAACACCGATGAATTAAGACGTCTTAAAGGGGATGGATTTATTTTAAAAATAGGCGGAATTGTAGCCCACGAAAGGGCTATATTAGGACTGACCTCTGCTATACTAACTGCAGTAAAACCATTAAAGAAAGTAATATTAGATGGATAAAAAATGAATACACAATCTGAATTACAACTTGAAAATGAGTTAATGGTCCAGCTTCAAAAGTTGGGATTTACTCCTGTGGTCCTACCTGACACAAATGCACTCATCTCAAATTTAAAATCTCAACTAGAAAGATTTAATGAGGCTAATTTTTCAGAAGCTGAATTTGAAAGAATCCTAAACCATTTAAACCGTGGGGACAGATTCTTAAAAGCAAAAACTTTAAGAGATAGATTTGTGTTAAAACGTGATGATGAAACTGAAATATGGATCAGGTTTTTTAACATGGATCAGTGGTGTAAAAATGAATATCAGGTCACTCACCAATTAACCCAAACCGGAAGTTACCAAAACAGATATGACGTAACCCTACTTATTAATGGGCTTCCTTTGGTACAAATAGAACTTAAAAGACGAGGCATGGAAATGAAAGAAGCATTTAATCAAATCCAAAGATATCACAGACATTCTTTCACAAATACACTCTTTGAATACATACAAATTTTTGTAATAAGTAACGGTGTTAACACAAAATACTTTTCTAATAATCCAACTCAGTCATTTGAACAAACGTTTTACTGGACTGATATAGATAATAAAAAGGTAACTAAATTGTCAGAATTTGCTGAAGTATTCCTGGAAAAATGCAGTGTGTCTGAAATGATTGCAGAGTACATAGTACTTGCCGAAGTACCTAAAATTCCTATGGTTATGCGCCCATATCAGTACTATGCCGCACGTGCAATCGAAGAAAAGGTCAAAGAGTCAACCAAAAACGGCTACATATGGCACACAACAGGAAGTGGAAAAACGTTAACATCTTTTAAAACAAGTCAAATTCTGAAACGCATGCCAGAAATTAAAAAAGTATTATTTGTTGTGGATAGAAAGGATTTGGATATTCAGACAACAAAAGAATTTAATTCATTTTCTGATGGTTCAGTTGACGGAACAAGTAACACAAACAATTTAGTAAACCAGTTAAAAGACTCAAAAACAAAACTCATTGTAACAACTATTCAAAAACTTGATATTGCAATCAGTAGAGATTCATACACCTCACAATTTACAAATTTAGCAGATGAGAGAGTGGTTATAATATTTGACGAATGTCATAGAAGCCAGTTTGGCCAAACTCATGCAAGGATTAAAGGCTTTTTTAAAAAAGCTCAACTTTTTGGGTTTACTGGTACTCCCATCTTTGCAGATAATAACGTAGGAGGAGTAACCACCGTAGATGTTTTTGAGAAGTGTTTGCATAAATACATTATCACAAATGCTATATCTGATAATAATGTGCTTGGATTTGCAGTAGAGTACGTAGGACGCTATACACAAAAAGATGCAGATACTCTGGATGCCGATATTTTTGCAGATGCAATGGTGGAAGGGATTGATACACGTGAAGTGCTGGAAAGTGATGACAGACTTTCTAAAATAACTGATTACATATTAGCTGACTGGAAAAGAAAAACAAAAAACGGAAAGTTTAACGCATTATTTGCTGTAACCAGCGTAGATGTATTAAAAAAATACTATTCACTTTTTAAATCTAAAAAACCAGAAACTTTAAATATTGCCACAATTTTCACCTATCAAGCAAACGAAGATGAAAGTAGTGACATGCTGGATGTAGATGTTTTTGGTGTAGAAGGTGCAGCTGTAAATCAACATTCTAGAGATTTCTTAGAAAATTGCATAAGAGATTACAATACATTGTACTCAACTAATTTCTCAACTGACCGATTTTATGACTACTACAGAGACCTGCAAAAGAGAATTAAAGATAAACAGGTGGATCTCGTACTTGTAGTCAACATGTTTTTAACTGGATTTGATAGTCCACGTCTTAACACTTTATATGTTGATAAAAATTTGAGGTATCACGGATTAATTCAGGCATACTCTAGAACAAACAGACTACTTAATTCAGACAAACCTCACGGAAATATTGTTTCATTCCAAAATCTTAAAAAAGCAACAGACACTGCGCTTACTCTATTTGGCGACGAAAACGCTAAAGAGGTAGTATTTAAAAAGCCATATGATGAGCAAAAAAAGGAGTTTGAGAACAAGCTTCATGAGTTAAGAACTCAAACGCCTACAGTTAATTCAGTTAGTGAACTGCAAGGCGAAGAAAAAAAAGCAAAATTTGTAAAAACATTTAGGGACTTACTTAGAATTAAAGCAAGCCTTGAAACATTTGCTGATTTTTCATTCCAAGAGCTGGGCATTTCAGAGCAAGAATTCTACGACTATCAAAGCAAATATCTTGATATTTATGAAGAAAGAAAAACTCACGGAATGGGGCCTGAATCAATACTTGACCAGATTGATTTTGAGCTTGAATTGACGATTCGCGACATCATTGATTATGATTACATAATTTTACTTATTGCAGGGCTTAAGAATATTAAATCCGATGATCTTCGTAAGAAAAGAACAGAGGACATTCTAAAAATCTTTGACAGAGACGTTCAGCTAAGGAAAAAGAAGGAGCTAATCAAAAAGTTTATTGAAGAAAATCTTCCAAACGTTGAAAGATCAAGTCAGGTTGATAAAGCATTTCATGAGTTCTGGAACAGTCAGAGATCAAACTCGTTGAAAAAACTTGCTGATGACGAAAAGATTCCAATGGAAGACTTAGAAAAACTTATAGGTGAATATTTATATTCTCAAAAATTACCGAAAGATCAGGATGTGTTTGACCTCATTCCCCAAGAAAAGCAACCCCAATTCCTTCAAAGACAAGGAGTTATTGATAGAATAAAAAACACTATACAAAATATAATTGATGTGTTTGAGTGGTAAAGACTTTGTTTCCACTACATTCCAGCCTCAATTGCTATTTTTTTAGCCTCAAGTGTTTTTAAATCAAAATTTATTTTTTGATTTAGCCTCCACCCCCCCCAATCCCCATCTCCACCCAATCTCCCCATACAATCCCAAATAACAAATCATCTGTATTTCGATCGTATGATCGTATGATCGTACGATGATACGATCATGATATGATTAGACACATGAAGCTTTTTAAAAGCAAAGACGTAAAAAGATTTATAAAAGATAGTACTTGGGGACATGATGAAATCTCCAAATGGGCTATCATTCCAGCATTTATCCTTATAGGTCTTATTTTCTGGAGAATGTCATATTATGGAAGCCGTGAAGGGTCTGAGCAGGATGGATTCAAGCTTACACTAGAACTATGGACGCTCATAATTCTGTTCATCCTTATCTGCAAAAGAAACTTTAAAATAAAATAACCAACACTCACACTTTTTGCATTTGTACTTATATACAAACAACAATCGCATGATCGTACGAACATACGATTATGATTGTTTTAGGCTATTATGCCATAGGTAATCATGGTAGACTAAGTGCATGAAAGCGCATGATTTTAATTTACCTGATCAGAATGGAAAGATGCATAGTCTTTCTGACTATGCCGGAAAGTGGCTTGTTCTATATTTTTACCCTAAAGACAACACTCCCGGCTGCACTATAGAAGCCTGTGCATTTAGAGACACCAGCACTGAATTCAAAAACATAGGGGTTGAAATAGTGGGTATCTCAAAAGATAGCGTGACTTCCCACAAAAAATTTGGAGAGAAACATAATCTTAACTTTCCAATTCTATCCGATGAGTCTCACACTGTAATTGAGGCGTATGACAGCTGGAATCCCAAGAAATTCTGGGGTAAAGAGTTTCTGGGAGTGGAGCGTAATACATTTCTCATAAATCCAACAGGCATCATTGTAAAGACTTACAAAAACGTAAATCCTGTTACTCATACGGCTACTATCATAAGTGACATAAAACAACTTCAAGGAGTATAATTGCAGAGATGGGAAAAGAATTATTGCAATCTACGAATTGTGAGCATTTGGAGAAAGTAACATTTGTTCCTCATAGAGTTAGCCTCACGTCTTCGGGGAGATTTAGAAGAGCACTAGACCCACATCCTGATCACAAAGGTCCTGAAAATAATAGAAGCATACTTCGTGCCATTTTCAAACTCTAAATTTTTTCTTCTATTACACTTTCATTACCTCTCACTCTAAAATTTCTCACATTTAGATTGTAATCTTATATCATGAAACGAAGGGAGGTGAGAATAGAATATGAAACAAACAAGTATAGGATTTTTAGCAATGAGCATACTGCTTTTGAATGTGTTTGCCCTTCCAAGTGCTGCTTTAGCACAAGGATTACAGGACCCAACACAATCAGGACCAGCTAGTACCACTGAAACACTTACTACTACAACAGCTGATGATGATACCAGTTGGATGTGGTGGCTGCTTCCATTGGCACTGGCAATACCAGTAGTTTACATGCTTACAAGAAACAGAGACAGAAATAGTTACCGTGAACAAGATACACGGATGGCGGGAGTGAAAGGAGGTAGAGCAGGGAATACTTATGACAATGAGTAAATTCTCAGAAAGGGTGCGCTGACATGGGTTAATGTTTATTAAAAATTGATTCATGAAAGCGCATCTTTTCTTACCTAAATGTAACCTTTAAGTACTTTATAAGGTTTATAATCAGATAATAGATGAGATTGAAAACACACCATAAATTGCCGATTATCATTTTCACATTGCTTTTATTACTTGTGGGTTTGTTAATGTTTATAAGACAAAAACTTCCAAGAGATAATATTGCTAAATTAGAACGAGTGGAAGTAGTAGCAACACCCACTCCAAGCATTTTTACGACATATACACCCAAAACTGTTGCCAAAAGCAAACGCTATGATATTTATCTTATAGGAGATTCTATGATGAACGCGTTTGGACCACGAGGCGGAAGATTTAACGAAGCACTGTCACAGGCCCATCCTGATGAATTTTTTGAGATAGTAAATTACGGACAGGCCGGCCAAAACATAGAAATGCTACCGGAACGGCTTAACCAGGAGGTCCAAGCTGATTATGATTTATTGCTTCAACCTATTATAGAAGGTGATCCGGAATTAATTATTATAGAGTCCTACGGATATAATCCATTATCTCACTTAGGATTAACGCCTGGCCTTCAAAAACAAACAGAAATATTAAGGCAGGTTATGACAACACTCACCCGCAAGTTTCCAAATACCGCTATCATGTTTATGGCAACTATTGCGCCCGATAAAAATACGTATGGTATGAAAGTTACTCAGTCTGACGCTGCAGGACGCGCCCAACAAGCAGAGGAGCGCATGGAGTACATAAGGAATCACATAAAATTTGCTCAGGAGCACAACATACCAGTAATAAATGCGTTTGACGAGTCACTAGACGCTCAAGGTAATGGGAATCCACGGTATATTAATCCTGATGACAATATACATCCATCAGATGAAGGTTTGCTATTTATGGCAGATCTTATGAAAAAAAGAATAGAGGAGGAAAAAATCTTTCCGTTAGAAATTACTCTGTAGCTTCTTGTGTGGGTACTTCTGAAGTGGTTTCAGGTGTAGCTGCTTTTTTAGATTTTCTTTTTGGCTTTGCAGCTTCTGCTTGTTCCATTATTTCAACAGCTTCCGGTACAATTTCTGAAGCCATAATCTTCTCGTCAGGTGTTACTAAAACTTCTTCAGCCAAAACTTCCTTAATAACTTCTTTTTTTTGTTTTGGGGTCGATTTAGGAGAGTTAGCAGAAAGTAATTCTATAATTTTATCAAGTTTAGCGTTTAATCCTGAAAGGTCAGGGCCATTTGAAGGCCTAGGAGCTGAAAAATCTCTGGATGGTCTGGAGTCAGATCTTCTGTCTCCACCACGGTCAAATCCACCACTGCGTCTGTCACTACCTGAATCCTGTTTTTTAAAACAGTCAGAACAGTAAACTGGCTTACTACCGTTTGGTTTAAAGGGAAGTTCACATGATTTTCCGCAACTGTCACAGGTAGCCTGGAACATTTCGCGATCTCCTCCAAATCCTCCACTTCTGCTTCCGCCACGATCATTATATCCGCCTCGACTTCCTCCACCAAAGGAACCTCCTCCACGATTTCCACCGCGGTCAAAGCTTCTGCCTCCTGAATTTCCACCTCTATTAAAATCTCTCATTAGAATCATTATAACAGAGTGGGGTTAAAATAGCTTGCGCACTTTCATTTGCATATTTATAAATGAAATTGCTTATTTACTTTTCTTTATAAAGACGTATAAAGAAAATTAGCTTGCGCAACATGCAAACTATTTCTTATATAGATATATTTTGTCTTTAAAACCTCTATCAATCCAGTTAGGAAATGGATAATAATTTGTAAGTACTACAGCTCCTTTTTTAAGCTCAGTTTGCAGTTTTAGCTCTAATTTTTTCATAATATCAGGCATAGGGTAGACCGTCACAATATCATACGTGGACAAATCAGCATCCCAAAAATCTTTCACAAGTATAGTTACATTGTTTTCTAATTTTTCCTGAATAATTAATTCTCTGGAGGTTTGCGCAAGTGTTGCATCCAGCTCAAATCCGGTAACGAGAGCGCCTACTTTCCCAAAAGCTATAGATATACGCCCGTCACCACTATCTAAATCAGCTACCTTGTCGCCTGGTTTTACATTTGATAACTCCACCATTGTGTTCACTCTATACCTGGAGGTTTCAAAATAAGGAATAAACGGTTTTGCCTGATGAACTTTCATACCCTACTATAACACACGGGTTGCAATAACCAGGTATAATATATGTTATGGATCAAAAGCTCAAAAGTGCACGATTAGTTGCAAAACTACTGGATAGCCAATTCAAATTTGGAAAATTTTCATTCGGAATAGAATCATTTTTAGGATTTATTCCGTTTATAGGAGACGCCCTTGGAATTTTTCTGGCACTCTATATTTACAGAATAGGGCATACCATGGGGATTTCAAAAGCACACAAAGCCCAAATGCTGTTTAACATAGCGCTTGATTTTGTAATGGGGCTTATTCCATTTTTGGGAGACGCATTTGACATTTTTTATAAAGCAAACATAAGAAATTTAGAAATTTTGGAAAAGCACGCACGCGGTAAAGTGATAGAGGGTGAGCTAGTTAAGTAGTATCAAGCTCTACATCCGGATACCTATTCATCTCCAAAGGAATAATCTGAGGCATTTTTTTTAAAGCTGGAATGTTTTTTAATGCGGCCGCCGTGAGTTCACTTACTCCTATATTTTTCTTGGCAGAAAATGGAATAACAGTGTGTGAACCTACCTGTTTTTTGACTTCTTCCATATTTTTCAAAAGCTTTTGATGTTTTAATTTGTCAGATTTGTTGGCAACTATAATAAAATCAGCACGTTCTTCTTCTAAAAGATTTAGAATGTGCATATCTGATTCCTGTAACCCTATTTCTATGTCTATTATTACAACCACACGTCTCAACTCAGGGTGATCCATAAACAGATACCAGGAAATTAAATCCTTTAATGTAACCCTGTTACCCACTGATCCGCTAGCATACCCGTATCCAGGTAAATCTACTAAATAAAACTGTTTATTCACAAAAAACACATTTACCTGCCTGGTTCTTCCGGGAGTAGAAGAGGATATAGCCAGGTTTTTAGTATGAGTAAAAGCGTTAATAACACTGGACTTTCCTACATTAGAGCGTCCTATAAACAAAATTTGCGGAATTTTGTCAGTTAAAACGTCAGCTTCTTTAGTGATTCCCCTAACAAACGTTGCCGATTTAATATTCATATCCTTATTATAACCTATATGGCATTTTGGCGTTTCTGGTAGTATACTTTTCAAATGTCCAAAGTATATAAACTCTCTCCATCTGATTTTGGATATCTGTGGGTTGAGTGCAAACACTGCTATTACCAGAAGGTAAGAAATGGTATATATGCCCCGGGAATTTTCCCTTCAATGTTTGGAAGAATCAACAAGCTGCTTCAGGATTCCATCATGGGTCAAAATCTCAACAGTATTCATGAATCACTTCCCTCAGGAATAATAGAAATTCAAGAAGGATTTTTAAGATCTATTCCTATTCCCGCGGCTCCTAGCGTATATCTACAGGGAAGATTTGATATATTAACTAAATTAGATGATGGGTCCTATACCATCATAGATTTTAAAATAACAAATCCTGATGAGGATAAAATTCTCAAATACACGAGTCAGCTGCATGCGTATAAATTTGCGCTGGAAAACCCGCATATGGGGCCACCAGTTAAGATTTCTAAAATGGGAATAGTGAGTGTAAATCCTGAAGAGATGAAGCTAATAGATGGAAAAATTCAGTTTACGGCAGTTCCCAGATTTCATGAAGTAAAAGAGGATATGGATACATTTATGAAGCTTATGCAGGACGTGGCAAAAGTGCTGGACGGAGAGCTCCCTTCTGAAACTGATAACTGCATGTACTGTAAATATAGAGCGTTATTTAAAGTGGAAAAACCCAAAGCAATCCAAGAAGACATTCCGTTCTAATCTACTTTGCACCAGTAATAGTTCCGCTTCTAATCTGGGTCAGCATGTTAGCATGTACGGCTGTAGCTAAGAAAAATTCCCTAGGCTTTTCAGGTATAGAACTTGTCCTGGTAATATCCAGTGCGGTTTGCGAAATGTGTCCCACATGTAAAGCGTAAACGGATAAACTCTCCGCACTAAGTCCTTGCATCTGCACATCTTGAGAAGTATTCGCATCTAGTTGTTCACTTTTTACTGCTTCTATTTCTAAACGCAGGGCAAGCGCATCCGGTTTCATCCGAGCTAGTGGTGTTTCTGTTTTTATAGCTTCAAGATATGCAGTAAGCAAAGTTATATATTGATAATCTTGATCAGTCAAATTCACACCGTAGGCATCGTAGACCTGTTTTATCTTTACGGTTCGTATTTTAGCTGTAATAAATGACTCACTCCACTTTTTTTGGGCTTGTGCCGAAATCTCAGCAATTTTTGTGAATTCCTTCTTATCCGCTCGCTGTCTCCACATTTCTAGTACTTTCATGTGAGTATTATAGGCTTAATGATTATGTTTGTCAAAGTTCATACAGGTTTTTAACATTAATTGTTATAAGATATGAGTATGAAAATTTTACTTCTTGTTGGTGCCATTCTTATCTTGGCGGCAATTGGTGGATATGTAATCTTTCTCAATGTTAATTCAGACGCCACTCGCACAAAACTCACAAACCCTTTAAATATTACAACCCAAACACCACAAGCCGTACCAGCAGAAACTGTTATAGCAGAAAATTTAGATACTCCGTGGGGAATAGCAATTTTACCGGATAACTCCATGCTTGTGACAGAAAGGAAGGGAACAATTAGATATATTGATTCCACAGGAAACCTGCAGAAAGACCCCATTACGACAATTAAAAATGTGCGAGAAGCAGGAGAAGGGGGACTCATGGGAATAGTACTTGATCCGGATTTTGAAACAAATAATTATGTATACGTGTACTATACCTATGCGTCCGAAGGGAATAACACAAAGAATAGAGTATCGCGGTTTTCCTATCAGATTCACAACTTATCAAACGAGGAGATAGTACTGGACAATATTCCAGGAGCCAGTAATCACAATGGGGGAAGGATAAAATTTGGGCCGGACGGATATTTATATGTTACAACCGGGGACGCTCAAGAACCATCTGAGGCACAAAATAAAAATTCACTAGCTGGTAAAATCTTGCGTATTGCCAAAGATGGCAAAGCTGCACCGGGAAACCCATTTGATAATGAGGTGTATTCATATGGACACAGAAACCCTCAAGGAATTGCGTGGGACAGTGACGGAAATCTGTGGTCAACAGAGCATGGAAGGTCAGGAGTACAGTCAGGACTTGATGAGGTAAATAAAATAGAACCAGGTAAAAACTACGGCTGGCCTGAAATAGAAGGGGATGAGACAGCGCAAAATATGGTAACCCCAAATCTCAATTCCACGGCAAGTGTTACTTGGGCACCTGGAGGAACAGCCATCACAGGCAACACACTGTTTTTAACTGGCCTCAGAGGCCAAGGACTATTTAGTGTAGATTTAAAACAAAACCCACTCAAAACCCAAGAACACTTTAAAGGAAAATATGGTCGCATACGCGAAGTTATAGCGGCCACAGACGGCACACTTTATATATCAACCAGCAATTATGATGGCCGAGGAACACCTGCCCCAGGAGACGACAAAATAATCCGCATAAATCCTTCCAAACTTTAGAATAATCCTATAGTCTTGATTTTTGCTTCAATTTTTGTTATACTTCCAACTTATGTCAGAAAGATTTACTTTACGCTCTAAGCGACCAGAAGCTCAACATATCACAACCAACATGTCGTTAAAAGATGCAGCTGTGCACTCAGGATTAAATGCTGCAGGTTTCTTAACACAAATAAAAAGATCTAAAGATGAGTTTCCGCAAACCCACAGATTTCATAACGAAGAATACGTAGCAAAAGTTTTTTGGACAAATGTTCGAAATACAATGGAATATTGGAGAGAAGCAAAAAAGTACGGATTCGATACAACAATAGGTGAGGCAAATGAGCTGAGACAACAGGGGATTCATAAACGGGGTTAAACGTACTATAATACGTATATGTCACATATTTTAACAACAGCTTTCATGCTGTTTTTTCTTGGCTTTATTTTCATTTTTACAAATCAGGCACACGCTGCTGACTTTCCGCTCAGTATCAAAGTGTATACGGAAACAAAGCCTCAAACAGATATTCCTTCCGAAGTTGAGGAGCTTGTTACTAACCAAAAAAAGTTACAGGCATTAACCTACTTGCCAACTCTTAGAATTCCGATTCTCATGTACCATTATGTGGAGTATGTGAAAGATGAAAAAGACACAACAAGAATTGCGCTTAACACATATCCTCATGTACTAGCCTCTCAAATTGAAACACTAAAGGAGGCAAATTACACGTTTTTAACCATTAAGCAGGCAGTTAAATTATTAAACGGGCAAGGAGTGCTCCCTTTAAATCCAGTTGTCTTAACTTTTGATGACGGATATAGAGATTTCTATACAGACGCGTATCCAATTCTTAAAAAATATAATGTTGCTGCAACGCAATATGTGGTTTCCGGATTTTTTAATGACCCTAATTATATGACAGATGAAATGGTTCGAGAAATAGCAACTGATGGGCTTGTGGAAATAGCTGCGCACTCGGAAACTCACCCTTGGTTAGCAGACAAAGATAATGACTTTTTAAATAAGGAAGTACTAGAGAGTAAGAAAAAACTTGAAAAAATCATAGGAGCTGAAATAGTGTCATTTGCATATCCGTATGGATCATTTGATCTGAAGGCAATACAACTAGCTAAAAAGGCAGGGTACACAAGTGCTGTTTCAACAGTTCCGGGAATCATGCATAATCAGGATTCAAAATATTTCCTTTATAGATTACGAGCAGGAAAACGGGTAGGCGAAGAATTACTTAACTGGATTTCAGGCTCCAAATTCACTGCATTTTAGCTATTTTAGGAGCACAATGCTGAGTGAAACGAAATATGAACACCGCAAGAAAGCGAAGCTTACTTTAGGAAACGCAAAAAAAGCGAAGTTTTATTTATTGACGAAAACTATTGCATTTGGGACGGCACGTCCAGGGCCAGCCTGATATCTACCGTTGGCAAAAAGAGCAAGAGATCCGCCTGAATCTAAATTAAGTGCATTATCCATACCCATAGTTTGAAGCACGAGTGCTGCTTGAGCTACTGACGCGTCACGCACAATCCCTATATAAGCAGTTCCTCCTTTATTGGCTATAAAGCCTCTGGATCCGCTTCCTGATTTTTTAGGATCAGCGTCTCCCCCAAAAACACTCTTACCGCCTGACACCATAAGTGGCTGATTTGCCAGTACCCCGTCAACACTTGTATCCCGACCCCAATCTTGAGACGCCCCCACAAAGCGCAAAAACCCGCTTCCCGAAATTACTGCTGGAACCGTACTGTACACATTGTTATCTGAATTTATATATTTTTTGTTCTTGTTCATAGCCAACGTATCAAATGAATTTGTTTTTCCAGCACATGATGGGTAATCTACGGGACAAAAATAAGATCCATTAATCCCTGCATAACCGCCGTTACGCACTACATAATCCCCAACTGATAAAACCGGACAGTTATCACGGCAATCCCCATCAGTTGCTGTATCTACAATAACGCGCGTGGAACCTAAGCTCCCGGCCACAATATCCACCACATATTTACTTCCGTTTACATCTACCGTCTGCCTGCTAAAACCAGATCCTGGAGGAGTATTAGATGACGGAAGATTATCTATAGAAATAGGGGAGCCAGCTCCAGTGGACGCGACTGCGGCGGCCAGAGCCTTTTTTTCAGCCTCCACACTGTCTTTTAGCTTTTTAAGTTCCGCTGTTGCAGACGAATTATTTGTTTCAGCCAAGTAATTTAAAATCAGTGCGAACTGTTCTTCTAATTCAGGAAGTTTTTTATTAGTATCTGGTATGTCAGTTAACGATTCATAGGTCTGTATGGTTGAAGTATAGATTTCTTTATTTGTAATTAGATTTTTCTTGAGATCTTCATTTATTTTATATTCGTCACGTTCTTGAATCTGGTTGAGTAAAATTTCTATTTTTTTATTATCCTCCTGAAGTGCCAAGTTTTGTGCATTGCGTTCAGCTAAAATCCGCTCTTGATTGAGAAATAGAGCAATTCCTACAGCCGTGGAGATAATAGACCATACAAAAGATATTATATAAAACTTGGGGTTCTTATGAAACGTTTTAAGTGCGTACTTTATGGGGTGAACCTTTTTAGGGTTTTGAACTACTTCCTTCAACTGATTCAATGATTCTTCCATTTTGAATAACTCCTAGGTCTAGCATAGCATTTCCAAAAAAAAAGAGAAAGAGTAGTACGGAGGCTGTAAAGATCGTGGTTATGAGAAAAAATTTAATCACAAGGATTAAGACATTATTAAACCAAATTTATGAGTTTTCGTCAAGAACTGGTTGGAGAAGCTTCTAATAATCTTCATGTTTAAAATCAGGTACCATTTAGGTATAATTGACAAATTGCCCGCGCGGCCAAGCGGCGGGCGAGAGAAAATGAGCCCGGGTGTTGGAATGGTAGACAAGCATGCTTGAGGTGCATGTGCCAGCAATGGTGTGGAAGTTCGACTCTTCTCCCGGGCACCAAATCTAACTCGGTAAGCCCCAGCTAAGCTAGGACACCAACTTGATTAGCCATATATAAGTTGGTAGAATAGAGATTGAAGCGTAAGTTTTTTTTGGGCGATTAGCTCAGTTGGTAGAGCGTCGCATTTACACTGCGAATGTCGCGAGTTCGACCCTTGCATCGCCCACTTCGTTTCACTAAGTGTTAACACTTAGTGAATTTTTACTAGATGATTATAGTTACCGGAACTATTGCGTTTGATTACATCATGGATTTTCCGGGCGCATTTGCAGACCACATTTTACCCGAACAGCTTCACAAAATTAATCTTTCATTTATTGTAAATAAGTTTGATAAACGCCGTGGAGGTACTGCAGGAAATCTTTCATATTCCCTAGGACTTTTAAAAACAGCGCACAAATTATTTTCCTATGCAGGGAAAGATTTTGCAGAATATAAAAAAGCTTTTGACAAGCTTAAAATTGATACCTCGTACGTAAAAATCGACAAGGATAATTTTACCTCCACCGGCTTTGCTATGGCTGATAAAACTCACAATCAAATCTGGGGATATTTCTACGGTGCTTCTGAAAAAATCACATCACTAAAACTTTCAACTATCGCCAAAAAGGGAGACACAGTATTTATAGGACCAAGTGGTGCTACCGGGTCCATGTCTTTTATTAACCAGTGCATAAATCAAAAATTAAACTATATGTTTGACCCTGCATTTATTTTAACTCAAGCATCTAAAACTGATTTAAAAAAAGGACTAACACACGCATCATATGTATTAGGAAATGATTATGAAATCAAACTTATGGAGAGTATGGTTCCCAGTTGGACTGAAAACAATAAGAATCAAGTGGTTGTCAAAACGCTGGGAGACAAGGGAGTGGTTATTTATGATCATGGGGAAGAAATTAAAATAAAACCATGCAAAGCAAAAAAGGTACTTGACCCCACTGGGGCCGGTGACGCATGGAGGGCAGGATTTCTAACGGGTCTAACACGAGGATTTGATTTAAAGATTAGCGGACAAATGGGATGCGTGGCAGGCGCATATGCGGTGGAAAATTACGGTGGACAAGACCATACATACACAGTAGAAGAGTTTAAAAAAAGGTACTTGAAAACATATGCTCATCTGTTAAACTGGTAACTTATTCTATGAAAAGCACAATACAAATGGACGTAAAAGATGTAAAATTGGCACCTGAAGGAAAGCTCAAAATAGAATGGTCAGGGCAAACCATGCCGGTTTTAAAAAGCATAGGGGATAGATTTAAGAAAGAATTACCTTTAAAGGGGTTAACTATAGCCGCTTGCCTTCATATAACATCAGAAACGGCAAACTTATTATTAGTATTAAAAGATGGAGGCGCAAAAGTGGTAGCAAATGCATCTAATCCTCTTTCTACTCAGGACTCAGTGGCAGCGTCCCTAGCCCTAGACTACGACATTCCAACCTTTGCTATAAAGGGTGAGGACAACAAAACATATTTCAAACATTTAAATACTGTTCTTGATTACCACCCGCACATCACCATGGATGACGGAGGAGACTTAATTCATTTGCTGCACACGCAAAGACCTGATCAGATCAAAGAAATTATGGGTTCATCTGAGGAAACAACTACTGGTGTTATCAGACTAAAAGCTATGGAAAAAGAAGGTGCGCTAAAACTTCCGGTTATTGCAGTTAATGATTCTGACACAAAGCATTTATTTGATAATAGGTATGGAACAGGGCAGTCAACCATTGATGGAATACTTAGAGCTACAAATATATTGCTGGCAGGTAAAACTTTTGTAGTAGGCGGATACGGATGGTGTTCCAGAGGAATTGCCATTCGAGCCAAGGGAATGGGTGCTAACGTAGTCGTAACGGAGGTTGACCCTATACGTGCCTTAGAGGCCGTTATGGACGGGTACAGGGTCATGAAAATGAAGGACGCAGCAAAGATAGGTGATGTATTTGTTTCAGCCACTGGTGACAAACATGTAATAACCGTAGAGCATGTAGAACAAATGCGAGATGGGGCAATAATTGCAAACAGTGGACATTTTGATGTGGAAATAGATATGGCAGGAATTGAAAAAGTAAAGAAATCTAAAAGACGCCTGAGAGACTCCTTAGACGAGTATGTAATGAAAAATGGCCGCAAATTATATGTATTGGGAGAAGGTAGGCTGGTAAATCTTGCAGCAGCAGAAGGCCACCCTGCTGAAGTTATGGATATGTCATTTGCAAATCAGGCACTAGCTGCAGAATATTTTGTAAAAAATAAAGGAAAGTTAACAAACAGCGTACACGTGTTACCTAAAAAACTAGATATAGAAGTAGCAGCACTAAAACTTAAAGCTATGGGAGTGTCATTTGACACACTCACCCCAGGGCAGAAAAAATATCTGTCCTCTTGGAAAGAAGGAACAGTATAGATAAGCGTTTTAAGTTTGGTATACTTTAAATATGAGAAGCCCTGATCATATGCCTTTACCTAAAAACTTAAGCAAAGAAGATAGAGCATATATCAAACTTATAGACTTGCTTCATCCAGAAGGAGAAAGAATAGCTACATCTCTGGGGGCAGACCCCACACGGGATGGTCTGCTTGCTACCTATTGTTTGGCAACCTGGGTATTAAAACAGCAAGAGCAAGAACACAATAAGCAAGGACGTATAGCTTTATTTTTTAACAGAAACAATCAAAATGAAATAAATGAGACCCTTCTAAAAAACTTACGGGAAAAAACGGAAACTTTTATGCAAACCGGATACACAGAGGAACAAAAAGAAAATCATTACCCTCGTAATTTACAGCTTGCAGTTCATGAATTAACTGTGCAAAGTAAATATTTTAAAAGCCCGAAGCCACTGATAGTTCTTCCATCAAAGGAAATTACAGACAAGTGGAAACAAAGGTGGTCAAAAACTCTCAAACAAGCTGCATAGATACGTCAATTCAACAAAAGCTGAATAATTTGTAATTTTTTGGTAAAATAACAAGACGTTAAGTTTGGCGTTGCCAAGATAAGTTCTTTCAGAACTTGACTTGGCTTTCGTTTCACTCAAGCCAAGATATGAACTTCGTTCATGTCTTGTTTCACTCGCAGAAAATAATTTCTGCTCGTTCGCCAAGATAGCCAAGATGGTCAAGGCGCTTGTCTGAAGAACAAGTTATCCGGGTTCGAGTCCTGGTCTTGGCACTTAAATTTTCCAAGTAAAATTTAAGTGGCAGGTTTTCGTGAACTCAAAACTGCCACACTGATATGTGAACTTTGGATTCAAGGCTCAAATTCAGCACACTGCTCATGAAACACTACATTTATATAGTGAAGTGTAGAGATGAAAGTCTTTACACAGGATATTCACTAAATATCCAAAAAAGAGTAGTAGAACATAATTCTAGCCCAAAAGGAGCAAAATCTCTCAGAGGAAAGTTGCCAGTTACATTAGTCTATTCAGAAGAATATAATACGAAAAGCCAGGCTCTAAGACGAGAATTAGAAATTAAGACCTGGACACGAGAAAGGAAATTAAAGCTAATCGCAGGAATCAAGCTACCTGCGCCGAATTTGAGCGAGCTTTAAGCGAGCGAAAACGCGGTGCTTAAAAAACTTCGTTTTTTAAGCGGGAGTAATTCACCGGTAGAATGCTTCCTTGCCAAGGAAGATGTAGCGGGTCCGATTCCCGTCTCCCGCTCCAAAATAAAAGGGCTAGAAGTAATCCTAACCCTTTTGAAAATTCACTTGTATTACATCCAAGAACCCAAGATTAAGCCCGCAACCAGTAAAAATACAAAGTAATACCCAATTTCTATAAAATAAAGCCTTAATGGCTTTTTTTCAAAAAGCACATCAGAATATTTTACGGCGGCTACAAAACCTAGCCACACCCAGAAAGCGCCAGTTATACCTGTCATCATTCCTGGCATAGGTGCCATACTTATCGTAACTGCTAACACAAATGATGTTATGAGTGATGTTACAAACATCATGCTATACGTTTGAGGCATGGTTTTTTTACCTTTTTCCAAGTCTTCTTTAGTTAAACCAACTAACTTAGTCCAGGTTTTTCCAAAAAGAGGCCCGTACCACACAGATCCTATGACCATACTAGCTATAGCACATACTAAAACTGCTACATAATTTACTTCCATATAAAATCACCACCTTTCCAGGTTAATATAACTCAACTTTTTTAAACCTAATTTGAACATACTACGTGGTAAAATTCCTGTCAAGAGAGAATAGTAGTGTCTAATTTTGTATAATACTGTCATAAGCCCGCTGTTCAAATGTTGCGAGGCAGGCTCGCTGCGCGATAACTGCGGGCAATTAGCTAGATTTGCCCGAGTGGTGAAATGGTATACACGCAGTGTTCAGAACGCTGTGTCTGTAAAGACGTGGAGGTTCGAGTCCTCTCTCGGGCACAATGATTCAGTAGAGCCTCATACTATTGCGATGGATTTTGAATCTCTGAAGGCATATCCCATTTAATTCCAAATGTTCTCAAACTAAAGTCTTTCCAGGTTTTATCTGCATCTAGATCCGCTTGCTGCAAATTATCAAATAATGGTTTTGGCACTAATTCTTCAAAAATTCTTTTTCCATCAATTTTATAGGGTATTACGAAATTGTCTTCACTATTTCCTCCTGTCAAGAGTTCAATTGAAATAAAGCCAGTCTCAGAATCTACTTTTGCCTGATATTTAATATTACCTGAAATATACTCAGCTTCACCTTCCTCCATAATTCGTTTAATCGGAAAATTTCGTACTCGAATTTCACTAGAGTTATTGACATCAAAATCAAATGCTGACAGTTCACCACCTTGATCATATTTCACAGCTAAATTTTTACCAGCAAATTCAGCATCGATAGATATCTCTTCAAATGCAACTCCGTTCTGAGATTTAAATGAAGGTGGCGTAAAATAAACCTCAACATGCTCTGTGGGTCCCCCAGTAAAACTTGGACCTTCTCCATATTTACTAATCTTACCACTATAATTTCCATTTGCGGATTTGTCTATAAATAGCTCTGCAGAAATGTCACTAAAAGAAAAATTGCCTTGAGTGAGACGTTTGTAATATCTTCGGCTATTTAATTCTCTGTGTGTAAGATTTACCCGACTCGCATAAAAAAGTGCCTCTGGGACAACTTTTAAATCCACATTATTACCTGCATCTTGATAATGTTGATCAATGCTTTCAACGTAATCGACAAAAGTCTTTTGCATTTCAGGAGGAGGAATCTCACCCTCATCGCTCACGGTTAGTCTGGCTCTTTCGCTGGCTTCAAATTCAGGATCGTCAAGTCGAGACAATCCAAATGGATCATTATTTTCTAATTGGTTATTCACACAAAAATACTATAATAATAAAATCAACTATGCAAGCCACAAGAAGTATGAGTATAAAATTGATGAACAAACTGTAAATATGGTAGAAACAAGGAAATGTAAGGCCCCATTTTTAGAAGGAGGGGGCATTTTCAAGGTTATTTATGTTAAAAAAGGTCAACAAATCCTCACTATAGCACTTCGTTATCACGACGAAATGGAATGAAAAGAGCTGGATCAAATCCTCTCAACACTTAAATTCACTAACAAGCACAAATTGCCAATTAATCCTTCTCATCATTTTTAAATCCCACTTCTTAACTTAAAGTATCATTGATAAGTCTTACCTAGTTAAATCATGGTTCATCGCAAGTTTATAGGCAAGCATTAATTTGTTAAATTGAGTGAGGATTGCATTGAATGGTTCAAAACAAGAATCCTCTTCCGCACCAAGATATTGCAATATAGTCATCAAAAGGCATACTATTATAGTTGAGCTTGCAATCATAGTGGTGTGAATAAATTTACAAACTATCGTTTTTTATTTTTTGGGTTACTTGTAATCTTTCTTTTTTTCTTTCTTAAAATCCCAGCATTAGTTTTTGCAGCAACTTCCACATGGACTCAGACAGACTGGTCAGGAGGCCCAGGGCAAACTAGTTTTACCGATGCAACAAAATTCTCAACGTCCACAGATATTGACTATTCAACGGTGGGACAGTTTGCAATTCAAGCACAAACTAATTGGTACAACAACAGTTGGGACTACCGCAAGAAAATTACGTTTGATAATTCAGCTCAAACGTCCAATCTGGTCAATTTCCCAGTTCAGGTTGCACTCACCTCAAGTAACTTTGACTTTTCTAAGGCAAAAACAAACGGTGAAGATATTAGATTTACAGACTCTAATGGAACCACTCTTTTAAATTACGAGATAGAGAAATGGGATCAAGCTGGTGAAGAGGCTTGGGTCTGGGTAAATGTTCCCCAAGTAAACGCCTCATCAAATACTGACAACATCTATATGTATTATGGGAATCCTGCTGCAAGTGACGCTGAGAATCCGGAAGGCACATGGAATTCTAACTATGCACTTGTATACCACTTAGAACAACTGAACACCTGTCCTACATCTTTTCTTGACTCAACTATTAACAATAACGACGGAAGCTGCATTAGCTTTCCTATATTTACTAATTTAGGAAGAATAGACGGAGCAAGAAGCCTAGACGGGATTGATGACTATATAGTGAGCGCAGATAGTCCGGATTTTACCCGAAATCAACTGACTGTGTCTCTCTGGGCAAATCAGGATTCGCTCTCCACAGCCAAAAGTTTAGCCTCCAAATGGTTTTATAGTTCGGAAGGGAGCTGGGCAATTCAAACAGGAAACTCTGACAACACCCAGCTGCAAGTATTTATTGCAAATGCCCTCAATGATCCCGGAGATAATAATGGAATAACAAATACTGGTGCTTGGTCCACTGGCTGGCATAATGTTACATTTACGTATGACAGCGCTGGCTCAGGAAATAGTGGAAAATTAAAAATATATGTAGATGGTGCAGCCCAGACACTCACATTTAATGGTACTATACCTTCATCTCTGCAGGATTCTTCTTCAAATTTGCGTATGGGAGACTTTGGAAATCTTAATAGAAATTGGAATGGAAGAATGGACGAAGTAAGGATTTCTACAATAGCTCAAACTCCTGACTGGATTGCTGCAAGCTACAAATCAGAAAATAACACTTTTAACACATTTGGTTCCGAAGAAGGCCTTTATCCATCCACGGCGTCCATAACATCTTCCATACTTGACACAACTCAAAACACAACATTTGGCTCAGTAACATACTCTGTTACGAATCCAACAAACACAAGTACTGCTGTAAAAGTGCGTACGAGTAACTCTGCGTCCATGGTAGGAGCTCCAGCATTTGGAACCTGCACTGCTATTTCGAGTGGATCAGACATGTCAGCAAATGCGTGTGTCACAGACACTGATAGATATATTCAGTATCAAGTAATACTAGCCAACACAGATAGTGCTTCAACGCCCGCTTTCACAAGCATATCCTTGCAATATGAAACAGCAGATTCGACACCCACACCCAGCTCAGGTGCTTCAGGCACGTCAAACAGCACAAGCGGCTCGTCAACGCCTCCAAGCTGCACAACTCAAGTACCATCTGGGGTCCCAATTATATATCAGATAAAATCGAACGCTAATTCGTCTACGCTTTATTTCACCCCTACAGGCAGCAACACGACTGGTTACACTATTTCATACGGGACATCAAATAGTGCTGACCAATACACAGCAACCTTTAATAGTTCCGATACGAGTGGGGCCATAAGCTTCAGCGTAAATGATTTAAGCTATAACACTATTTGGTACTTTAAGGTGCGCTCTCAAAATGGATGCGCACCAGGTAATTATTCCCCGATTATGTCATCATCCACCACATATCTGTCTCATCCAAACATAATCCAAAAATTGTTTAATCAACAATCAATTTCAACTGTCGAGGAGATTCGAAAAATAGCCACTCCCAATCTACCATCAGAAACGATAAAAAAAGAAAATTTGTGCGAGTACGCTGTTCAAAAAGGAGATAGTCTGTGGTCCATTTCACGAAAATACTTGGGAGAAGGAACACGCTACGCAGAAATTGTAGAATTAAATATAAAAGAGTATCCGTTTATAGAGGATATGCTACCGTTAGAAAATGTGTTAAAGCTCCCCTGTGAAACTGAGCAGAGCAGAGGCAAAATAAGCTCAGAATCAAAAATTGTTAAGGCTCAAGAACTATCACAAACTGCAGAATATGACCTCACCATAAAACTTTCTGCTGATGGAAAACCACTGGGTGGCGCCATGGTTGAGATACACTCAAAAGTTCAAAAAACAATTGCATCCAGTGAAGGGGTCGCAACGTTTAAAAAAGTAGAACCTGGAGAACATACAGTTAAAATAGCCTATAAAAGCTACACGGGTGAGCACAAAATTGCCTTAACTGGGGATGAAAAAGACATTGACATAGACCTTTCTATAAAACTTGTCCAGACTGGCTTTGCATCACACAGTGTTCAGGGAGTAATTGTAATTCTTATTTTAGTTATTCTTGGATTAGTGGTATATGTATTCAGAAAAAAGTTGCCATTTTTACAATTGATTTAGTCTGCTACATTATGTTTCCTTGACAGGATTATGTTGATATGACAATATTATATTTGTGGGATTATTTTCAAAAACGTACAAAAAAAAGCAAGAATTGAACTCAGAATCTCACATAACACCGCTTCCTGAAATTGTTTTACACGCAAAACAAGTACACATTAAGCCTCGTAATTTTATAATGCTTGGGATATATATGATGTTGCTTCCTATGCTTACACTCTCTCTTATAGGATATTATCTTTTAACCATGGGGGTTACAACTCAAAAGGTCACCAAAATTGCCTCCAGTTCATCATTTCAGGCAATTCCAGAAGCTGTAACTACTACTACCTATACAACACAGGAAACAGAAGCTAGAGTTGAAACACTGCGGGAATTTTTCAAAAGGTATGAATCACCATTAGAACCGTACTCAGAGCATATTGTAAATACAGCTGATAAATATGGTCTTGACTGGAGGCTAATCCCGGCCATAGCCATGCAGGAATCAACCTTATGTAAAAAAACTCCCAAAAATTCAAATAATTGTTGGGGGTTTGGAATTTATGGAAGCAAAGTAACCAGGTTTAAAAACTATGGCCAGGCAATTGAAACCGTTACAAAAACGCTCGCCACAGAATATAAAGAAAAAAGAGGTCTTTCAGAACCTCATGAAATTGTAACTCGTTATACCCCCGGAAGCACCACCTGGGCTGACAAGGTAACACTTGTTATGAGCCGAATAGAAGAATCAATGTAATATAATCCGATAGTAGTTTTAATACGCAATAATTCCTTCATAAATAAGCTTTAAGTTTCAAATGTGGATAACTTGACAAGCCGATAGTTTTATGTTACAATACCCATTACATCCTGAGGTAGCCCAAAACTTCTTCAGGATTTTTTTATGGTTTGAAATCGGAATTGATCTGAATGAGAACCACAAGTTAATTTTTAAACTTATTGGAGTAGAGCCTTAGATAGCTTGAATAGCTGAATGGATATGACCATTTAACTGTTTTAACTATTTATGAAAATAATTATTCTACATATAACACTTTTACTCGTTGTAAGTTTTACTCCTACAAACATAGAAGCCTCAACTAACGCAGCCTCATCAGCCGCTCTCACACCTTTAAAAATAGGTGCAAAAGAGACATCGGATTACCGTGTGGAAGCGCTCACAAACATACTAAATAAGTATAATTCGCCTTTAACACCATATGCTAAGAGTTATATTAAGGCTGCAGATAAGCATGGTGTTGATTGGAGACTTTTACCCTCAATTGCAGGACTTGAATCTTCTTTTGGAAAACGCTATATAGAAGGAACTTACAACGCATACGGATGGGGTAGTGGAAGAATCTACTTCGATTCATGGGAAGATGGAATCAATCAGATTAACTCAAAGCTAAAAACAAACTACATGGATAAATGGGGAGCAAAAGACGTATGGGAAATTGGTCCTATTTATGCGGAGTCACCTACGTGGGCAGTGCGAGTTAACAGTTTTATGAACCAGATCAATACTGAATACCTAGCATTGTCGGCAAAAGCATATCTCACTCCCAACTTGTAAAATAGGTAAATACAAGATACTATTCAACATTATGACTATAGAACGCACTACATCATGGATTTATGGACTCGTTGATAAAGAGCCTGTGGTTCTTTCACCAGGAACAGTCGAAAATCGTCTTAGATGCTTAGGAAGCACTACACTACACACACTATCGGTCATAGATGACAATACCGTAGAAATTAACGACGCTCTGGGCTTATCACCGGGCATAAGACTCAGTGGAGAAAAAATTAACTCGGCTTGGCTTACGAGATCAAGTACACCACTTAAGAAAGAGTCCTTTACCTGGAGGTCAGGGGTACCAGTAAAAGAACATATAAAAGAAAGTTGGACTCAACGGCCATTCCGCCTCCAAACCAGAAAAGCATAAGTGTGCGGATGAGAGGACTTGAACCTCCACGCCTTTCGGCACATGGTCCTAAACCAAGCGTGTATACCATTTCACCACATCCGCGCACCATTATTATACTAAAGAAATCCACATATATCGAGCCACTCTAGATTTATTGTAACTTGTGCAGTATAATAATTGCTTATGGTTGAAAAAACTATTGCAGAAGATAAAACAATTACCCTTAAAATTACCGTTCCTTGGAAGACAGTGGAAGATGCACGCACGAAAGTAGTAGGGGAGTTAGTGAAGCAAATTACTATCCCCGGATTTAGAAAAGGTGTTGCGCCAAGTAACATTGCCGAGCCGCATTTGAAAAAAGAAGTAGTTCAGGAAGAAGTTTTAAAAGACGTTTTGGGCAAAGCATATAACGAAGCTGTAAAAGAACAAAACATAACCCCAATTATAACTCCCCGCGTACATGTAGAAACATTTGAAGACGGTACAGATTTAGTGTTCACAGCAGAACTTTGTGAGGCTCCAGAAGTAACACTTGGTAATTATAAAGATGCTGTTTCTCAAATAACTGCTAAATCCAAAATTACCGTTCCAGGAAGAGAAGATGTTAAGCCTAACGTAAATGACATATTGGATGCAGTAGGTAATTCAAGTAAAGTAGAAATTCCAAAAGTTCTATATGAACAAGAAGCCCAAAGACTGTTATCTCAAACACTGGATGAGCTTAAATCACTAGGATTAACACTTGAACAATATCTGAGCTCCAGAGGAAAAACAGCAGAAGACATGAAAACTGAGGCTGAATCACGTGCTAAAAAAGACTTAGCACTAGAATTTGTACTCCGAAAAATTGCTGATACTGAAAACATTAGTGTTGAAAAAGCAGACATAGATGAGGCTTTACAGGGAATTCAGGATGAAAACCAAAAACAGCAGTTACTTCAAAATCCATATTTTTTAGCAAGCATTATAAGACAGCAAAAAACATTAGATTTCTTAGCCAAGATATAAGTAACTGTCTTTAGCTTCACTATTAGGCAGCAAAAAACCCTCGATTTCCTGGCTAAAATTTAAGTACGGCTAGCTATTTTTCCATTCTTGACAACATATTCAAAATATAGTTATATTGTATTTTGCCGTTAAAAAACTGCGGGGTATTACTGCGCAGTTTGAATCGGTTGTGCATTTGAGGTATAATATGCCCCAGCACAACATATGCAAAAAAAGGCAGTAAAACACAAGCTACACGAAGAATCAATTGAGGCTAAACACACAAGCGTTAACGCCTCTATCTCCGATATTTCTAATGCCGGCCTTGACTCCCTATGGAAAGATCTCTTGGGTGGCGGAAGCAAAGACATCATAGGACAACTTTCAGGCTCATACGCACATGAACTGAAGCCTGGAGAGGCTCAGTCATTAAAGAAAGAGCAACCCAAGGAAGAAAAAAAACAGGTTACTGAGGCTCACATGGAGTATTTCAGAACTGTTAAAAACGCAGACATAGCGCCTGGAATGCAAAGAGATGCTGAAACCCAGCGTAAAGTGGAAGACATTAGAATGGAGATTAGAAAGTTAATGTCTGTAAGCGCTGAACTACAAACAACCTTTAAGTCAGTAAACGCTGAGCAAAAAATAGTCAATGCAGGTAAATATCATGAAACATTTTTTACTTTTATTTTGACTCTTTTGAGGTCTGCAAGAATTAAAATGGAAGAAGGAAATTCATGGCTGCAAACTAAAAAATCCAAGAAACAGCAACAGCAATATAAATCTATGGCAAAAAAACATGGTACCTCATTTACGCTCAATAACGAGCGCACAGTGCAAACTCAAACCGGCTAACATCCTCTTGACTGGACGCTTAATTAGTGTAAAATATTTTAATCGTGAGAATCTTTTCTAACACACTAGTCATTATTACTTCCTAACCCGGGAGGCTTAATGCTATTTTGCAAACCTCCCATGTTGGGAGGTTTTTTTGTGCCAAATTTGATCCCGATTTAATCGGGAGAAAACGTGGTGCTGAGATTTATCGAAGTATTTAAAAACATATGAACTTAGAATTTGAAAAACCACATATAGAAGTACAAAGACGGTTACGACCAATTATTTCAACTGAATCTGTTGACGGGGTAACTATTGGAAGGGCAATTGTCCCCATGAGGCCACATTTACTTGATGAGGTACGTCAGGTGGAACTTGCTGCGGTGAACGATGCATTAATAAGTCCAGATCTGGCACGAGCTGCATACTTAAGAAGAACGCTTGTCTTTAGCTTAAATAACAATACGGCTATGCACGAGCCAGAGATGGCATTTGAAAGACCTGTTTCTGCATATTTTACCCTAGACACTACAGGTAGAAAACTAATTATAGAATGGGGTAAAATAGATCCAACAAACAAAATTGCAAAGCTCCACACATATCTAAATAATTCAATTGATTATAGGGAACGAGTGCAGGGTGGCATGAAGTTAAGCTCCGGACATATAGCCAAAATGAGTGAAGGTGATTGGTCGGTGGCACTCCTGGATAACTTGCCAAATTTAGATACCCCTTTAGAACCTAGCTCACAAATGGGAAAAATGGTGCGATCACTTTACTCAGCTGGGATTATCCCGATAACACCTGATGGTCATGTGAGAACTTTGGGCAATTATATGATGCCAGGCGTAGCACACGCCGTTGCTTAATACTTGACACAATTAACTTCACTTGATAATATATGTTTTATGAACGCGAAAATTAATGTAATTTTACCTAACCTTCTTCTTACCAACCGGTAAGGGGAGGTTTTCGTGGAAAAATGCGACCTCCCCAAAAGGGAGGTTTTTTTGTGCCAAAATTTGAGGTAAACCTCAAGCGTGGCACTGAGATTTATCGAAGTGATTTGAAAGGAGGTGATTATAATATGAGCGAAATAACAAAATTTGATGGAAGTAGTTTTAGAGCAGATGGAGCGAGTAATGATTTTAATAAATTTAGAGTTATGCCTAATAATATAGCTTCTATCTTTCCTGAAGATAGAGAAGTAAGAGGATTCGCATCAGTATCTGAGCCAAAAGGAGTAAATGCTCCTAAAGTTCAAACTGCGTTTCCAGAACGGCTAACTGAAGTTGACAGAAAAATTGTTGCCTCTTTACCGAAAGAGGGAGTAGTTTGGAAAGCTCCAGGGAAATAATTGGAAAACTTATTGCAAAGAGCGTTTATTTTGTGTTAGTATGGTTACTATGCAAATAAACGCTTTTTGGTATTACTTTACACCCCCTATCCGGGAGGTAATGTAGTGCCAGAATGACAGCACCACGACCTCCCTAAGGGGAGGTTTTTTTTGTGGGAAAATGTTGTCCTTCAGGCCTCGGCCTTCAGGATCAATCATTTTTCTTCATTTTATTTCCGTCTGACGGAAAAATGATCGGAGGTGAATTATTATGAGTAAAGAAATATTAGACATACCTGGTGAAATAGCCAGATTAAATTTAATGCCTTACATGCATACAGAAGATGCAGAACTTATTTTGAAAAAAAGGATGGAAAAGAAAGCAAAGGCTGAAAAAGAAGCCGGCAAAACTCCCAAGGCAGAAAGGACGCTTACACCGGCCCAAAGGAGAAAGTTACATGAAAAAGAAACAGGAAGAAGTAAGGATAAATTAACTGAACTAAAAAGAAAACATGCATCAATTCCTGAAAGAACACAAGTAAGACCTTTAACAATAGACTCCACAAACATCCATATGGCAAACGCAACAGGAATTAGACATTTTGTAGAAATATCTACACCTGAATCCAGAAGAAAAGATCCTACTAGAATTGCTTTGTCAGAGTTGAATGGAGTTGACGTTGTTAATCTTTTGGGAAAAGAACATTTCAGAGATTTCAGAGTAACAGTAGAAGATACCCATCTGACTAAAAGTCAGTTAGTACTAGATGTTAAGGAAGGCAAAGTAGACGCTGGAATTACTACAGGTACCGTTCCTGAAAAACATTTAAGAAATGGAGTGACAGCATTCTCGCCGCTGCATTTTAATAGACAAGGAGAAATTATAACACCGAATAATCCGGTAACTATTGTAGCCCGTGTTCCAAGGGGAAAATAACTTAGGCATGGCGCGGTATGTAGTGCACCCATACCGCGCACAAGCGCATATTTTGCCTGGGTTGGTTACAATGCGTCTCCTTGGTTAATTGTGTAATAAGCTACGGTTTGTTAAAATTGCAACGTGGCTCAGTCGCAAAAGCCACTTTAAAATTGCGGACCTGTAGCTCAGTTGGTTAGAGCGCGTCATTGACATTGACGAGGCCACAGATTCGAGTTCTGTCAGGTCCACCACAAATTTAAGGAAGGGTAGAAGATACTTCATTGACATTGAATGAGGTCACGGGTATCAATCCCAAGTGCGCGCACTATTAAAAAATCATGTTTTACTTTTAGGCTCACACGTTCTTCTTACATTTTTTCTGCTACACTATAGGTATGCAGCCACATGAAAAAGTAACTCGACCAGTCAGTAAAAAGCAAATGATCTTAAATAATTTCATTGGAGGGCTTTTTTGGGGTCTGGGAACAGCCTTTGGCGCAATTTTATTTATAGCAGTTTTAGGATTTATAGTTTCAAAATCAGACTTTATTCCTATTATTGGAAGCTTCATTGCCGAAATTGATCAAAACACAAAGCAAAAAGATGTTGAGCTTCTTCCATTTGTCAGTCCCACTCCCACACCAAAACGTTAAATAATCCTTGACAAGAAAAATAAAAACGGTATATACTAAGCCACATATGAAATTTGTAAAAAATACTCGCTGCACAAAAATCTCCTAGGAGGTTGTCTTTTGTGTAGACAAACAGCCTCCCACTGGGAGGTTTTTTTATGTCTAAATGACACAAACCTGAGGGTATCGAAGGATTATGGGAAAAATAGAAACACAATATTACGCTCGAGAAACAGAAAGGCAATTACTGCGGGACTGTACGCGGGGCCAATTCCAGCAAAAAATTTGCTGGTTTTTGCCCATTGTGACGACATAGCAATTGGAATTGGTGGATATACCAAGCTTTTACACGCGGCAGGAAGCTCTACAACTTCCGTAATCTTAACAGACCAAGGAAGAAGAAAAGGTGAGGAACTTCAAGCAAGTAAAGTATTGGGAATTGGAGAAACTATATTCTTAAATTTTGAAGATGGGAAGTTCACTGAAAATGAAATACAACCTGCAGTTGATCAAATAGGAAAGTATGTGGATATACATGCATTCGATAACATAGTTAGTTTTGACTTTCATGGATACACTGGACACCCAGATCATATGACAGCATCCAGAGTTTCAAGTGTACTTTTTAGCAGATCAGAACAAGCAAAATTTTTAACCTGGAGATCTATGAGTAGGCAAGAAAAGGAATTGTGGGAGCCATATTTTATTCCTATTCCTGACCAAACTATGATTCCGGCACAAGAAGTAGATATTCGGCACACAATGAGATCAAAAAGACGGGCGGTAGGCGCTCACAGAAGTCAATATCCCATTGATGGGCGAAATCACTTAAGACGGATGCAGCAAATGAGTCCTACGGAACGTTTGCGGATTATTCAAAAACCACCGGCCGTTGTGAGAGGACTTTGATATTGATACAATACACATATGAATTCAAATAATTTAGAGCATATAAGACATTCAACTGCTCATTTACTCGCAGCCGCTGTTTTAAGAATTTGGCCTGACACCAAAATTACCATAGGACCTGCAATAGACACAGGATTCTATTACGATTTTGATTTTTCAAACCCTGTTACAGACGCGGATTTACCCAAAATTGAAAAGATGATGGCAAAGACGCTAAACGACTGGAATGAGTTTACACATCGCGAAGTAACGCTCCAGGAAGCACGCGAAATTTATAAGAATAATCCTTACAAGTTGGAATTAATTGCGGATATTGAAGATAAGGGAGAAAAAATAACACTGTATAAAGCCGGGTATTTTGAGGATTTGTGTAGAGGCGGACACTCTGAGAATCCAAAGGAAGATATAGGAGCATTTAAATTGTTGTCACTGGCGGGAGCTTACTGGAGGGGAGACGAAAAAAACAAAATGTTAACCCGCATTTATGGCACAGTATTTTCAACACAAAAAGAGCTAAATGAGTATCTTTTACAACTTGAAGAGGCAAAAAAAAGGGATCACAAAAAATTAGGCAAAGAATTGGATTTATTTATCTTCCACGAAACATCTCCAGGAATGCCGTATTGGCTGCCAAAAGGTTTTATTCTGTATAACCAGTTACTAGATTTTTCCCGTGAGGTCCATAAAAAATATGGTTACCAGGAAATATCTACGCCAATACTTAATAAAAAAGAATTGTATGAAACCTCTGGCCACTGGTTTCACTATAGAGACGATATGTTTATTTCCCCTATGTCATTTATACGAGGGGACAGCAAAGAAGTACTTGTGGGAACCGAAACGTTTGGAGTTAAGCCTATGAATTGCCCTAATGCTATGACACTTTTTGGAACAACAACACGCTCTTACAAGGATTTACCTATGCGTCTTTTTGAAACCACAGCACTTCACAGATTTGAGCTCTCGGGAACGTTAAATGGATTGTTTAGGGCTCGTGAATTCCATCAAGACGACGCACACGTATTTATAAGCCAAGATCAAGTAGAGTCAGAATTTGGAAAAATTATGGAAATGATTGAAATTCTATATAATGCATTTGGACTTACATATAGATTGAGATTTGGTACAAGGCCTGATAATTTTATGGGAGAGGCAAAAGATTGGGATGTAGCTGAAAAATCACTTAGAGAGGTGCTTTTAAATTCAAAGCAAGAATTTATAGAAGTTGAAAAAGAAGGGGCGTTTTATGGTCCTAAAATAGATATTTTGATGAAAGATTCGCTGAAACGAGAATGGCAAACAGGCACAATTCAACTTGACTTTCAGCAGCCCAAAAACTTTACACTAAACTATACAAATAATGAAGGGAAAGAAATTGCACCAGCAGTTATTCACCGCGCAATATATGGATCTTTTGAAAGATTTTTAGGGATACTTGTTGAACATTATGCGGGTATCTTTCCGGTATGGCTTGCTCCAGTTCAAATAGCTGTCCTTCCTATATCTGATAAAGTACTAGATTACGCACAAAAAGTGGTAGATGAGTTAAAAATGTCCGGTATTCGCGTTGAGTTTGACGTATCCAGTCAAACACTTGGAAGTAAAATACGTGCCCACACTTTACAAAAGGTGCCTTATTTATGTATAATAGGGGAGAAAGAACAAGAGAGATCTCTGTCTGATTCAAAAATGTTTGTTTCAATAAGACAGAGAGATGGAAAAGATTTAGGCACTATTGAGCTTAAATCTTTTTTAAACGACATACATAATGGCATTCAACAGAGGATATAGAGGAAAACCGACACAAAAGTTTTACAGGCTTAACAACCAAATAACTGCCAAAGAAGTAAGGTTACTGGATGACGAAGGCAAGCAAATTGGAGTTATGCCAATTGGAGATGCACTTAGATTATCACTTGAACAAAATCTTGATTTAGTTGAAATTGCACAACAGGCGCAGCCGCCAGTTGTAAAATTAATTGACTACCGAAAGTTTTTGTACCAGGAAAAAAAGAAGAAACAAGAGGAAAAGAAACACGCACATGTAACGGAAACGAAACAGATTAGATTTGGACCGTTTATTGACGATCATGATTTGGGAATTAAGATAGATAGGGCACGAGAGTTTATAGCAACCGGTGACAAGGTAAAATTTATTATCAAGTTTCAAGGACGTGCTATAACAAAACAAGATTTAGGAAGAATAGTTTTAGATAAGGTAGTAGCAAAGACATCTGACGTCGCCAAAGTTGATCGAGAGATACATATGGAAGGACGTCAAATGGTAGTAGTTTTGTCAAAAGGAAAGGAAGAAAATACCGTTAACTCTCAGAGCGAAGCTCAGATATAACTTCGCTTCTTACTAGAGACTCCCGGTATTTTTCTCACTTTTTATGAGATATATTTTATAGAAGGTATCTAAAAATGAAAAAAGTAAAGAAACAGAAGCTAAAAATTAAAAACTCAGTTAATAAGCGCTTTAAGGTTACAAAAACCGGAAAAGTAATGTTTGAGCATCAATATAGAAGTCACAAACGGTCTTCTAAATCCAGAGCAAGATTAAGACGCCAGAAAGAACCCGGAATATTAACTGGAGAATTTGCAAGAAAGATAAAAATGTTGTTAGGAGTATAAATATATGACAAGAGTTAAAAGAGGATTGGTAAGTAAAAGACGCCATAATAAGCTTTTAGATCAAGCTAAAGGATACCGTGGAACAAAAGGTAAACTTGTTAAAATGGCCCAAGAGGCGGTGCTACATGCAGGTAACTATGCGTTCCATGGACGTAAACGACGCAAAATTGATATGCGTAGACTTTGGATTACAAGAATTGGAGAAGCAACAAAACAAGAAGGAACTTCATACAGTAGGTTTATGAATGGACTCAAAAAACAAAAGATTGAATTAAATAGAAAAATCTTGGCCGACTTAGTTGTAAATGATAGTGCCACATTCAAAGCACTAGTTGCAAAAATTTCTAAATAGTTTTATTATTATTTAATCTTATGAAATCACACAAAATAATGCTTTCTTACTATAAGTTTACTTCCCAATAAGGGAGGGTATTCTAACGTAAAAAAACGCCAGAACCTCCCAAAAAGGGAGGTTTTTTTGTGTAAAATAGTATAGAATAACGATATGAAAAGTAAAAATCATAATATAGTGCTTATTGGATTTATGGGAAGCGGAAAAACAACCGCCTCTCAAATACTGGCTAAAAAGCTAGACAAAAAGTCTGTGGAAATGGATGATTTAATCCTAAAAGCTTCAAAACGTAAAACGATTTCTGAAATATTTAAAAAAGACGGTGAGGTGCGGTTTAGAGAATTAGAAATAGAGGTTGCCAAAAAAATTGGCAGTAAAAAAGACGTAATTATTTCAACTGGAGGAGGGGTTGTCATGAATAAAATTATAATTGACTATCTATTACAAAACGGAAAGATAGTTTATCTTGAAACAGCCTTTGATGTAGTGGAAAAACGGCTCAAAGGTGAAAAAGATAAACCACTTTTTAAAAATGTGCTAAAAGCCCGCAAGCTTTTTGAATTTAGAAAACCGCTTTATGACTATTTTTCAGAGTATATGGTAAACACGAATACTAAAACTCCAGAGCAAGTGGCTGACGAGATTGTCAGAAAACTTACATAACATGACTCGTACCCGCTTCCACCTACCAGTACTCGGTATAATCTTTAATGACAAAAAACAAGTGCTGTTAATTCAAAGATATAATCCCAGAAGCATTCACAGCCATTTAAAATGGGCATTTCCCGGTGGAGGTATTGAATTTGGTGAACACCCAAATGAAACACTGATCCGTGAAGTACGTGAAGAGGTAGGTGTAAAGATAGATCCTATAGAAGACGCTTTGTTCATAGCAAACCATGTTTTTGAGGAAACAAGAACGCATGTTGTATGTCTGTGCTACCCTGCGGTATTTAAAAATGGTAAAATTGATACGTCGCGTGATAAAGCAACAAAAGACGCAAAATGGTTTACCGTTAACGAAATTGACTATTCAGTGTGTCTCCCAAAAACTAAAGAAATATTACACAAAGCACTCAAATATTTATGACACAATTAACATATCTTGAACACATGGAAAAGCTGACGGATGAAGCTGAAATAATGGACGTAATTGAAGAAAATGGAAAAACATCAATTGTTTTAGATAAAACGATTTTCTATCCGCAAGGCGGAGGCCAACCATTTGACACAGGTAAAATTATCTCTGAGACGGGTGAATTCACAGTAGAACAGACTAGATATTTTGAAGGAATAGTAAAACATAATGGAACAGTGAAATCAGGATCTGTGAATAGTGGAGACAAGGTAAAACTTGAGGTTGACCCTGAAAGAAGACTTCTAAACGCGAGACTCCACTCTGGAGGACATTTAGTGGATATGGGTATTTATGAATTCAAACCTGAGTGGGTTCCAGCTAAAGGATATCATTTTCCTGAGGGTCCATATGTAGAGTATGAAGGCTCCATTTCCGAAGATGAAAAAGAAGAGCTAAAAACAAAATTAGAAACATTCTTTGTTTTAAAAATTTCAGAAAGCATACCTGTTACAATTAAATTTGTCGAGAAGAATGATATTGCTGACTATTGTAGGCATGTACCTGATAACATTCCGGAAGGTAAACCTACAAGAGTAGTTTTATTTGGTGATTTTGGTGTACCATGTGGAGGAACACATATAGAAAACTTAATCAAACTCAAAAAAGCTACCATTAGGAAAATTAAACAAGAAAAAGACATGGTTCGCGTGTCTTATGATGTAGAAAGGTAAATTATGGATACAGATTTATTACAACAACTACAAAGCATTAAAAGTGATGCCACAGGGCTTATTTTATCCAGTGAGAGTTTAAAAGAACTGAATGAAATAAAGCTGGATTTTGTGGGGAAAAGCGGACGTCTGACTGCAACTCTTAAAGAAATAGTAAACGTACCTATCGAACGCCGCGCCGAAATAGGAAAGCTTGGAAATGAAATAAAAATATCAATTGAAGAAATGATTTTGGATAAAGAAAAAAGCCTGGTACCAACTTCTTCAAAAATATCATCAAGTAGTTTGGACGTAACACTTCCCGGAATAAAGCCACCTTTGGGACACCTACATTTAATAACGCAAGCAATTGAAGAAATAACGGATATTTTTGAGCATATTGGCTTTACTAGAGTGAGATATCCTGAGGTAGAGTGGGATTGGTTTGCATTTGGCGGACTTAATTTTCCAGAAAATCACCCTGCTCGGGATGACTGGGAAACTTTTTTTGTAAATTCTACAGCGCACAAAACTAATGGAAAAATGTTACTCACTCCACATACTTCTTCCGGGCAAATTCGCGAGATGACCAAAATGGCCGCTAAAAAAGGTGAACCCGTTGAAATCAAAATGCTGAATATTGCAAAAACATATAGAAGACAGTCTGACGTTTCTCACACCCCCATGTTTCACCAATTTGAGACATTAGTGATTGGGGAAAATATTACAATCTCAAATTTAAAAGGTGTTTTGGATTATTTTACAAAATCATGGTTTGGGGAAAAGCGAAAAACACGCATGAGGCCTTACCATTTCCAATTCACTGAGCCATCATTTGAAACAGATATATCGTGCGGAATTTGTGACGCCAAAGGATGTTCATTCTGTAAAGAAGGGTGGTTGGAATTAGGAGGAGCTGGTATGGTTCACCCAAACGTTATTAAAAATTGCGGACTGGACCCTGAAAAATATACGGGTTTTGCGTCAGGTTGGGGTGTAGAACGGGTTCTTATGATGCGTGAGGGACTAGTGCTGGATGATTTAAGAACTTTGTACTCTAATGACTTGAGATTTTTACAACAATTCTAATGAATATTAAAATACTCGACTCGTTTTTACGAGAATATTTAAAAACAAAAGCTACACCTCAAAAGTTGGGCGAAATAATGAGCCTTAAAAGTGCCTCGTTTGAACGCATAGAAAAACTAGGAACTGACTACTTATATGACATAGAAGTGACTACAAACAGAGTTGATATGATGTCAGCGGCGGGAATTGCCAGAGAGGCTGCTGTAGCACTTTCGTCAGAAGGAATTGAAGCTGAATATGTAGAAAAAGTTGTACCGCAACACAAAGCAGATAATTCATCTTTTCCTATAAAAATAGTATCTAACCCTAAATTATGCAGCAGAGTTTGTGCAGCAATAGTAGAGGTCACAATCGGAAAATCACCACAAATAATTCGGGACAGACTTGAAGCAAGTGACATACGTTCTTTAAATAATGTGATTGATGTGACAAATTACGTAATGCGTGAACTGGGTCACCCTATGCATGCCTTTGATGCTGACAAGATATCAAGTGAATTCAAGATACGTGAAGCCAAAAAGGGTGAGAAAATAATAACATTAGATAAAAAAGAGTACACACTTTTGGGGGGTGAAATAGTGGCCGAAAACGCATCGGGTGAAATAATTGATTTGCTTGGAATTATGGGCCTTTCTAATAGTGTTATTACTGACAACACAACCCGTGTCATGTTATTTATAGATAATAATAATTCTAAAAAGATTCGGGATGCATCTATGAATCTTAATATCAGAACAGATGCGGCAGTCTTAAATGAAAAAGATGTAGATCCCGAATTAGGATTAAAGGCACTTAACAGAGGAATTCAATTATTAACAGAAATTGCAGATGGAAAATTAATTGGTAGTATATTTGACGAATATCACAAAAAAGAAACACGTAAGCCTATTACGGTAAAATTTGATAAGATACAAAGTGTAATTGGTGTGGAGATTACACAAAACCAAATTGAACATATTTTAAAAGGTTTAGGATTTACTGTCACATCCGCTGCTTCAGAAATAAAAGCAACACCCCCGTCTTATAGATCCCATGAAATTGAAATTCCTGAAGATATTATAGAAGAAGTGGCACGCATGTATGGATACTATAAAATTCCCAGTGTATTACCAACCATAAAGCACGTTTCCATTACAAATTTAGAAACAGATCCGTTTTCATGGGAAAAACGCGTAAAAGATGCACTCAAATACTGGGGTTTTACAGAAGTGTATACATATTCACTCGTGGCAGAAGATATGCTAGAAATAGACGCACAAGATGCCGTGGAATTATTAAACCCACTCTCGTCTGACATGATGTATCTACGGACAACACTTATTCCGAGTCTTCTTCAGGTTATTCCTGAAAATAAAAGCTTTGATAAAATTCATGTTTTTGAACTTTCAAATGTGTATCACAAAAAAACAAATGAGCTACCAACAGAAAAATTAATGCTTGCTGGAATGATCAAATACCCATCGATAGATTTTTTGAAAATCAAAGGAATTATAGAAGCACTTGCCGCAGATTTAGGCATTCATAATTTAGAATTTCATAAAAGCGAAGTAGCAGAGGGGGCTGACATAGTTATAAAAAAAGAAAAAATAGGTGACATAGAAATTTTGGGAAAAAATATTGGAGATTTTGAACTAGATTATGAAATGCTTATTAAACATGCAACACTTAAAAAAACATACATACCAATTCCTAAGTTTCCCCCGGCAGTTGAGGACTTACGAATTGCACTTCAAAAACCAGCAACATTTGCAAAAATTGTATCTGTGATAAAAGAAGCAAGTAGGCTTGTTGCAAAAGTAGAATTACTGGACACATATGAAAATAAAAAAACCTTTAGAGTTACTTACCAGAGTAAGGAAAAGAATCTAAATAATATTGATATAACAGAAATACGGACAAAAATTATAACTGACATTAAAGAAAAACTTCAAGCAGACATCAGCTAATCATGAAACTGCTCTTTATAACTATACTCAGCTGGATTATAGAAATAGGATACTGGATATATAATTTCTTTTCTTATATTTTTTCTTTTGTGGAGTTAAAACCGTTAACACGTAAAACAATATTTATTGTAACGCCTACATTTACCGGACCGTTTCTCTATAGAAAAGCTAAAAAATATTTGGAGAATAAAGGATTTAATGTAATCATATATAACTTCACAAAAGAAATTAAAGATATAGATACTTCAGCCGAAAAGCTTAAAAAAATACTAGATGACATGAACTTGGAAAATGTGTGTCTTGTGGGAATCTCTGCTGCAGGACTTACTTGTTATGAATATGTAAATAAACTAGATGGATGGGGGAGGGTTGATACATTTGTGAGCATTGGAACCCCATTTAAGGGAACACTTATGTCATACTTTGCATTTCATACTAAAATAGGAAGAAGATTGATCCCTAAAAGCTCGTACATAGCACACATTCAAAGCATAAAGCCACGAAATCTGGACAAGACATATTGTTTAGTGGCCACCAAAGACGAGATAGTACCCAAAGAAAGCAGTATGCTCTCAGGCGCTCACTTTATAGAAGTTCCAGTGCTAGGGCACGTACGTCTTCACGCATTTTCTGACAAAACATTTGAAATAATTTCCCAAATAGCAATGGCTCCCCTTAAATCAAACTTATTTAGAACGAAAAAGGGAGGAGTTATTAAAATATGAAATTAATGATTTGCGGAAGTACTACATTTGCACAGGACATGCTTGATATAAAAAGTGAGCTGGAAAAGTTTAGGCACGAAGTAAAAGTTCCACTTGGCATGGAACCGCACCTTATTGACCCTTCTTTTGGAGATAATTTGGAAGAAAATTTAAAATTTTGCATAGACAATGATATTATGCGTGCAAACTTTAATCAGATAAAAGACGGGGATGCAATTTTAGTTTTTAATAAAAAGAAAAATACTATTGAGGGATACATAGGTGTTTCTGTACTTATGGAAATGGCAATTGCTCATTTTTTACATAAAAAGATTTTTATTATGTATGAGATTCCTCACTTTAATAATCACCGCTGGGCACATGAAGTGTCCATTATGCAGCCAAAGATTATTAAAGGAGATTTATTTAAAATAAAATAGGTAAAATTTCCAACCCTAAAACACCTTTACAATATCTCTTGAACTAATTACAAAGACTTCATTATCAAAGTTCCAGTGAGTACATATCATAAGTTCGTACGAATTTTCGATTAAACATATGATAATCTATATACATGCTTAAAAAGAGAGTGCTTGAACAAATTGTAAAAAGCTTTGCAAACCACAGGAGAATAGAAATACTAACCCTTGTTGGTGATAATCCAGAACTTTCGGTAAATGAAGTGGCAGAAAAGATAAAAATTGACGTTAAACTTGCTAGTATTTAGCTTAAGAGGTTGACTATTGCAGGCCTAGTTATGAAAAAAAGTCACAAAACAAACATCCGCCATAAATTAACTAATAGAGGAGTGTACATTCTAAAATTCGTACGAACTTTAGAGTAAAAACTAAAATACTTTTTAATTTTTAAAGCTATTACTTATGTGGGGTTTAAAAAGTGACTTGTGTCAAAACTCATACCAGTAAAACACTCTAAGGTGTTGGGGTTACCGGGGCGGTAATTCCCAATACAGAAGTGGGGACAACAGTAAGCGTTGGGGTTGGATCATTCTTTTCTTCTTCTTTTTTCTCTTCATTATTTGACCCATCATATTTTCTACCTGATGTTTCAGTGGGTACTTTATACTTTGAGTCATCTTTATATTTTTCCTGTACCCATTTATCAATTGCCTCTTGCCACCTGTTCTTGCCATCTTTAGAAACAGGATCGGATTCAGAAAACACCACAAAATCCTTCACATCATAGTCTCCGCGAGAAATTTCTTCACTATTAGCAAGTTTATTTCCGTCTTCTTTAGACACTTTCACCTGTTTATAGATGGAAGCTTTAGCTTTCGGCTCTGTACCTTTTATAAAGTATTCTGTTCGTTTTGGTGAACCGTCAACGGGAAGCCCTCCACCCAATGAATCTATTTCAACGGCACTTACGTTTCCTGGAATTTTAAATTCTTCATTCTTTTTATCTTTCAAAACTACCGTCATAATCTTATTCCATATGGGAGTAGCACCTGTTGTACCTGATGCGATTTTAGGATTCATGGGCGTATTGTCATTATTTCCAACCCAAGTTCCCACCACATACGAAGGAGTGTATCCTATTGCCCAGTTATCCCGTTTTTGGTCAGTTGTTCCTGTTTTGACAGAAACCGTTTTACCAGGAATGTTGAGCGATGAATATCTTCCAAACGCGTCAGAACGGGCAATATCATCTAGAAGGATATGGGAAATAATAAACGCAACTCCTTCATCAAGCACCCGAGCGCCATTTTGCCGTGTGTTTTTATATAGCACCTTTCCGGTTGAATCTCTCACCTCTTCTATCGCATAGGAGGGCAAAAGTGTTCCTTTATTTGCAAGCGCTGAATAGGCAGATGTTATTTCAAGCAAAGAGGCTTCTCGTCCTCCCAATACCAAAGATAACCCTACGTTTCGGAGCGCGTCAGCAGTAGGATTCCAATTTTCAATTCCCATATCATACCCTTTTTGCATAACTGGCTTAAGACCGACCTTGGCCAAAACTTTAACCGCCGGCACGTTTAGAGAATTTGCCAATGCAAATCTTAGCTGCACAGGACCTCTAAATTTACCATCATAATTGACCGGCTTATATCCTGGGATTGCTGTATTCTCTCCTGGAAATTCCGTTTCTACATCCATAAAAAGAGATGACGCTGTATATCCTTTTTCAAGCGCCGTGGCGTACGCAATAGGCTTTAATGATGATCCCGGTTGACGAAGAGCAACAGAAGTATTGAAGTTTCCTTCTGCATCTATATCAAAATAATTTTTTGACCCAACCATTGACAAAATCGCACCAGTTTTAGGATCCATAACTATGGCCGACCCATTTCCTACTCGTAAATCTTCTAATTTTTCAATCTCATCTGAGACAATCTTCTCGGCTTCTTTCTGAAGTTCATAATCCAGCGTTGTTTGCACTGTTAAGTCACCTTCGGCCACTCGCCGTTCACCAAATAACTTTACTAATTGTTCACGAACATATTGCACAAAATGAGGTGCCTTTAAATTCCCTTGCCTCTCTGGAAACTTAAATGCTTTGACTTGTTTTAAAGCTTCTTCTTCTTGTTTTCGGGTTATTTTGCGGTCCTCACGCATTCGCTCTAACACGTATTCAGTACGTTTGATGTACGCTTTTCCGCCCGATGCATATGGGGAATACACAGATGGTAGCTGGGGAAGTCCAGCCAAAAAAGCCGCTTGCGCCAATGTTAAATCTTTGGCTTTTTTATCAAAATAAAGGCTGGAAGCAGCCTCCACTCCAACGGCAGTTCCACCATACGGTATATTGTTAAGGTATAGCTCAAGAATTTCTTCCTTGCTGTATCTACTATTTACCTGAAGTGCCAAAATTAATTCATTAAGCTTACGCGTAGCACTTCTTTCAGAACTTAACAATAAGTTTTTAACAAGCTGCTGAGTAATTGTGGACCCTCCGGTAACCCGTCCGGATACTAATACGTCTTTAATCACACGCGCATATCCCCTGAATGAAAATCCTTTATTGGTATAAAAATCTTGATCTTCAGTGGAAATTGTTGCATCTTGAAGCACTTTTGGAATCTCCTTCAATGGAACATATAGTCTATTGTAATCCTGAAAGATTGCATATAATACCTCGCCATCCTTATCCAAAATTTTGGTGGAATCTTTTGCGGCGGCTGAAGACAATTTACCAGGTGTAGGGAGTGAACGTGAAACCCAAAGAAAATACAAAAAGAAAATAACAACAAGCGCAATTATTCCAAAAAATGCCCACTTCAAACCCTTGGATAAAAGTAGATCTTTGTTGAATTTAAATTTGAATTTACGCTTCCCCGATGAGTAACGTTGTAACCTTGATCTAGGAGAGTAGCCAGTGTAATTACGCATAGAAGTATATTATATCCGAGCGTGAGCAAGGATACAAGGAAGGTTGCTTATAATCTCATAGTATGATATATTTATGGCTATGAGAGAAAGAACAGCACCTTTACCGCAAGGACTAGACATAAAAAACGCTTTGAAAAAAGGGCTACGCGCTTTTAGTTTTAAATCAAGATTCAACAAAGCTGTCGAAACACATCCTTTTCAGGATACATTTATTCCTATTGAGGAATATAAAAAGCCTATAACTCTTCGGCCTATATCTGAAACAGTTTTATTTGCCCGCCAAAAACCCCAGCGCTCAGCAAGGACTCGTTGAAACCACTGAAAAATAGACGTATAATGACCTCATGGACGAAATTGACATTCTGATTAATCGAGGAGTAAATACCATTTATCCCACAAAAGAAGAGCTTGAAAAGATTTTGCGCTCTGGCAAAAAATTAAAGCTATACCAAGGGTTTGATCCAACGGGTAAAGATCTACATATTGGGCATATGATTGGACTTCGAAAATTAGCACAATTCCAAAAACTAGGTCACGAGGTAATTTTCTTAATAGGAGATTTCACTGGAATGGTAGGTGATCCTTCAGGTAAAACAGAGGCTCGAAAAATGTTAACTTCAGAAGAAGTGCAAGAAAACGCAAAGTCATATATAAAACAAGCAGGAAAGATTTTAAATTTTGAGGCAAGCAATCCGGTTAAAATATTATTTAATTCAGAATGGTTAGGTAAAATATCTGCTCTAGAGTTTATGAGAATTGCATCAAACCTCTCAGTCCAACAAGTGGTTGAAAGAGACTTATTTCAAGAACGCCAAAAAACTGGTAACGATATTTTTATGAATGAATTTCTTTACCCCGTAATGCAAGCTTATGATTCTGTACATATGCAGGTAGACTTAGAAATTGGTGGAAATGATCAAATGTTTAACATGTTGATGGGTAGGAAGCTTATGAGAAATATGCTTAAAAAAGATAAATTTGTTATAACAACTCCACTCCTAACAGACTCTGGGGGAAGAAAAATAGGCAAAACAGAAGGAAACATAATTAGCCTGACTGACACACCAGAAGTTTTATTTGGAAAAATTATGAGTCTATCTGATGACATAATTTTAAAAGGACTCGAGTACCTAACAGACATACCAACAACTGAGATTAGTGATATTGAGCAAAAATTAGCAAAAGGAGACAATCCTATTCAATTTAAAAAAATACTTGCTTATGAAATAGTGAAACAACTGAATAGTGATGAGAGTGCGCAAAAAGCACAAGATGCCTTTCAGAGTACAGTTCAAAATAAAGAATTACCAACAAATATTCCCGAATATAAAGTGGAAGGAGATAAGGGCATTTTTGATATTTTAGTGGATTCTGGATCAGTTGAAAGCAAGTCAGAAGCCAAAAGACTACTAGAGCAAGGCGGACTTGAATTAGATGGAGAAAAGCTTACAATTGAATCACTTGACCAAAATCTTCAAAGTGGTATGATTTTAAAAGTAGGAAAACACAAATACCTAAAAATAGGTTAAAAATTAAAGATCAAAAGTCAAAAGTAAATGGTTAAGAAGTTAGTAGCTAATTGTTACTAATTAAATTATATGCAATTTTTTCATGAACATAAATGGGTTTTAAAGCTAATCATTATTAGCGCGTCTGTTCTTCTTATTGTAAGCTCGTTTCTTCCATACTTTTCCGGATTCTTCTAAAATTTCTATCCATGGATATTCACACAGAAGTTGTGTCTTTAGACAGAACTTATAAATTGCAGGCAAAAAAACTGGAAAAGCTTGGCATTAAAACAATTCGTGATTTACTCTATCACATTCCGTCCAGGTATGAAGAAACACAGCATATTTTCCCCATTGGCTCAATTCAAGTAGGAGAGAGTGTAACCACGCGCGGCACAATCACACTACTTAAAAATGAGTACAGAAGCAGAAGATTTACTATGCAAAAAATAGTAATAGAAGACGCGACGGGCAACATAGAGTGCCGATTTTTCAACCAACCATATTTAGTAAAAAGTTTGCATGAAGGGGATTTTTTCTCAGTACACGGAACTGTAGCCCAGTATGGCAAAAAGATTTGTATAGATGTAAAAGATTATGAAGTACTGCAAGGTCCAAGTGATACAGGAATACACACCGGACGGTTAACGCCTATTTACCCACTAACATATGGGCTTTCTTCAAAATGGCTGAGAAATAAAACGTTTGACATGATTTATAAACGCGAGTTAGAGCTGTCTGAATTTTTACCGGAAGCGTTACTACTATCTAATAATTTGCCAGAGTTAAAAAGTGCCATTCAACAAGTACATTTTCCTACTAGTTTTGATGACGTAGCAAAGTCCCGTGAAAGACTTTCATATGACGAATTATTTTTAGTACAACTAGGTGCGCTTCAAAGACGCGCTTTGTGGCAAAAAAAAGAAAAAGCGCCCGCATTAACTGTTTTAAAACACAAAGATAAAATAGACACATTTATAAAATCACTACCATTTGTTCTTACCTCAAGCCAAGAAAAAGCAATTCAAGATTTGTTTTCAGATATGACCTCAGAGATCCCAATGAACAGACTACTTGAAGGGGACGTAGGATCCGGTAAAACAGTGGTTGCGGCAGCTGCGCTCTATGCAACTACTTTAAATGGGTACCAAGGAGTACTTATGGCACCTACTGAAATCCTGGCAAACCAGCATTTTACAGCGATCTCAAATATGCTGGAAAAGTTTGGTGTTTCTGTAGGACTATTTACCGGAAGTAAAAAAATGAAATCCGACAAACCATTTGATATTTTTATAGGCACCCATGCACTGTTAAATCAAAAAATACAAATGGAAAATGTAGGGTTAGTGGTTATAGATGAACAGCAGAGGTTTGGAGTAGAACAACGAGGCATACTGCGCACTAAAGGCAAAAGCCCACACTTTTTAACCATGACAGCAACACCTATTCCAAGAACGGTTTTTTTAACATTGTATGGCGACTTGTCGCTTTCACTACTATCTGAAATGCCAAAGGGCAGAGTACGAGTTAAAACTTGGCTTGTACCTAACGAAAAACGGGACAAAGGATACGAATGGATCAAAGAAAAGATTCTGGAAGTAGACGAACAAGGAAATCGCAATCAGGTATTTATTATTTGCCCGTTTATAGAGGAGTCAGAAAGTGCAACTACAGTTAAGGCAGCTACTAAAGAGTTTGAAAGACTATCAAAAGACGTATTTAAGGATTTTAAGGTAGGTATACTTCACGGAAAAATGAAAGCACGAGAAAAAGACGCAATACTGAAAGAATTTGCAGATGGAAAACTGGATGTGCTTGTGGCAACCCCAGTTGTAGAGGTAGGAATCGATATTCCCCATGCGACAATCATGGTCATTGAGGCAGCAGAACGGTTTGGACTATCCCAGCTTCATCAGTTACGAGGGCGTGTAGGAAGAAGAACTCGGGAATCTTTTTGTCTTTTATACACAGAATCGCCAAGTGACAAAACACGGGAACGGCTTAAATCTTTGGAAAGTATTTATATTGGAGCTGAGTTGGCAGAACTAGATCTCAAGTTAAGAGGACCGGGGGATATGTACGGAACAGCCCAGCATGGAGCCAAAATGCTTAAAATAGCCTCATTATCTGACTTTGAATTAATAGAAAAGACTAAAAAAGATGCTGAAAAAGTATTTAAAGATATTAAAAAACATCCGGAGTTATTAAAAAAAGCACTGGACGAAACTACACACAAAATCCTCCCTGACTAACATCTCTTGAATTAAGCACATCAAATACGCTATAATATCAATCTATGCCACACGAACCAAAGAAGCGCCACTCACGCGCAAGACAAGGAAAGAGACGAGCAGCTATCTCCATGGAGACGGTTACTTTAACATTATGTAAAAATTGTGGAACACCTACAGCACCACATATAGTCTGCAAAGCATGCGGTTACTACAAAGGCGCAAAGGTGATATAATTAATTCATAATGTCATCCTGAACTAAGTGAAGGATCCCAGTAATATAGATTCTTCGTTTTACTCAGAATGACATTCGAGATAGATGAAAACCTCAAACGACCCTAGACACCAAAAAAGACAGCATATAGTGCAACTCCTTTTTGCTCAAAGTTTTCCACATGATCAAGCCCAAGATGAAGTCATAAAACCTATTATGATAAAACTTCCTGAAATAGATACATATATTGAAACTATTGCGCCTGAATTTCCAATTGATAAAATAAATAAAGTTGATTTAGCTATTTTGCGACTTTCAACATATGAAATACTTTTTGAAAAAGAGGCACCTGAAAAAGTATATATTGATGAAGCCATAGAACTTGCAAAAGAATTTGGAGGGGAGAGTAGTCCTGCATTTATAAATGGAGCGCTTGGAAAATTAGTAAAGGATTTACCGAGTGATAAGTCAGTAGTTAGAAGTTAGTAGTTATCATGAATATACCTGAATTTAAAGATAAAAAACTCTATGACCGGGTCTTTACCCACAGATCTCATCTCAATGAGTCACCTGAGGATATTGAATCAAATGAACGGCTTGAATTTCTAGGAGACAGCATTTTGTCATTTATAGTGTCTTCATTTATTTTTGAGCATTATCCGCTGCTTAAAGAAGGCGAACTAACAGCGCTGCGATCCGTTTTAACAAATACACAAACGCTGTATATGTTTGCCGAGTCTCTAGATTTAGGTAAGTATTTAAAACTTTCAAGAGGTGAAGAGTCCACAGGTGGAAGAACAAATAAAACGATATTGGCAAACACGTTTGAAGCGTTGCTGGGCGGAATATTTATAGATCAAGGAATTGATGAGGCGACTAAATTTGTACATTCTGTAATAATTTCGCAAATTGATGAAGTGGTAAATTCTCAAGGGCTCAAAGATCCCAAGTCTATGCTTCAGGAAAAAACACAGGAAGATCACAAAACCTCCCCCATGTATAAAATTGTAAAAGAAGAAGGACCCGATCACGCAAAAATTTACACAACCGGAGTGTTTTTAAATAACAAATTACTTGCTGAAGGAGTAGGGCACAGTAAGCAAGAATCTGAGAAAAACGCTGCACAAAACGCGTTATTAACTATATAACCTCTAACAACTAACTTCTAACTATTTAGGCACTTTCAGCAAAAAATCCATACTCACTACAAGTTATTAGTTAGCAGTTTTTTGTTAGTAGTTATCACTACTCCCACTCCATAGTGGCGGGGGGTTTTGTTGTAATGTCATACACCACGCGGGAAACTTCAGGCACCTCATTTACAATTCTACTTGATATTTTTTGAAGCAAATCATAGGGCAGACGAGCCCAGGTTGTAGACATAACGTCTTTAGATTCTATAATTCGCAACGCTATTACTTCACCAAAATATCGCCCGTCTCCCTTAACCGCCGTGGACTGGGCTCCCGTCATAACTGGAAATGACATATACACCTTGTCTAACCATCCGGCGCTTTTTAGCTCCTCCAGAACAATATCATCGGCCTGTTTTTCCTGTGCCAAACGCTTTTCAGTTACTTCTCCTCGTATTCTTACTGCATAACCTGGTCCAGGAAACACTTGCTTCCAATTTACTTCTGGAGGTAATCCAATTAGTTTTCCCAAATCCCTAACCTCATCTTTATATAATTCCCGTAATGGCTCAATAAGTTCTAACTTCATGTCTTCTGGCAAACCACCCACATTATGATGAGATTTGATTTTACTTGCGTGTTTGCTTCCTTTGGACTCAATAACATCTGAATAAATAGTGCCTTGCAGTAAAAACTTAACACTGTGATCCTTTGTAACTAGCTTAGCTAATTCTCGCTCAAACAGTTCAATGTAAAACTTGCCTATAATTTTTCTTTTTTCTTCACTGTCTGTTGCACCTTTTAGCTTTTCTAGCATCTCTGCTTCTGCGTGGAGAATAATAGGTGTAATATCAAATGGCTCGAATGCCTTTTTCACTGCTTCCTCAGCGTCCGGTCGCATCAAACCATTATCCACGTAAATAGGGATAAATTGTTTTCCAATAGCCTTTGCTACTAAAGTGCCAGCTACTGTTGAGTCCACTCCACCTGACACGGCCCCTATCACATGTGCGCTTCCAACCTTTTCTTTTATCTCCGAAATCATTTTTTCAGGGTCAAGTGCATGTGTTTGTTTTTCTACTTCACAAATAGCTATAAAATTTTCTAATAGTGTGTTTCCAAACTCTGTGTGTTCTACTTCAGGATGAAATTGAAGTCCGTATTGTTTATTTTTCTCATCACTGACAAATGCATACCGCACATTATCACTAGAACCCGTTATTTTAAAGTTCTCAGGCATGGATAGCACAGAATCACCATGACTCATCCACACTGTAAAGGTCTTAGGAAGTCCTTTTGCGAGTGGGGAGTTGGAATCTGCAATGGTAATTTCCACAGGACCATATTCTTTAGTTCCTGATTTTACCT
>CAYOTA010000001.1:0-150903 GCA_964406795.1 uncultured Gammaproteobacteria bacterium | reverse complement strand
GCAACGCTTGAACTCAGCTAATTCCACGTGGCGTAAGCCCGTGGAAGTTTAATATTTCGCTTGATTACAATAAAGGTATTGGCGGTAAAGCTCAATATGGCGGAACGACAAATGATAAGAAATCGGATAGTGAATATAAAGAGTTTTTAAAAAAGACACTTGAAAATGCTCTCGCTGTTTCAAAACCAGACTTTCATATCTTCTATTACTGCGATGAGAGCAACATCTGGCTTATTCAAACGCTTTACCAGGAATTAGGAATAGACAATAGACGGGTTTGTCTCTGGGTAAAAAATAGTCAGAACCCTACTCCCCAAATTGCATTTAATAAGGCTTACGAACCCTGCGTTTATGGAACAAGAGGAACGCCGTATCTTGCGAATAATGTCACCAATTTAAATGAAATATTAAATCGTGAGGTAGGAACTGGAAACAGACTCCCCGATGATATTCTTGATCTGTTTAATATCTGGTTGGTTAAAAGACTGCCGGGACAGGATTACGAACATCCCACGCAAAAACCGCCGAGCCTTCACGAAAAAGCATTAAGGCGTTGCACAAAACCAGGAGACACAGTGTTGGATTTGTTTGGAGGTTCTGGTTCAACACTTATCTCATGCGAGCAGCTTAAACGCCGTGCTTTTCTTTGCGAGATAGAACCTATATTTTGCGATGTCATCATAAACCGCTTCAAAAAATTGGCAGGAAAGGAGCCGAAATATGGTATTTAAATATGGTGATGTGGCCCTGCTTGGGAATCATAGACTTGCATGCGGAGACAGCGCAGATGAATGGGTAGTCAAAAGACTTATTGGAGACAGGAAAATAAAGTCAGTAGTCTGCGATCCTCCATATGGAGTCAACTATGTTTCAGGTAAGATCTCTTTCTGGCAAGGAATTGGTCAGGATGAGATTGAACACAAGCCAATTAAAAATGACGCTATAACATCAGACTCGCAATATTTTAAGTTCTCATCAGATTGGCTTGAGACAATCAAACCTCATTTGGCAGATAAAAATGCTATATATGCGTTCTCGGCGGACAAAATGATATTTCCTCTAAGAGATGCTTTACTAACAAGTGGCTTTCATTTTGGACAGTTGCTTGTATGGGTTAAGAACAACAGTGTGCTTGGGCGGCTTGATTACTTACCCCAACACGAGATGATTATCTATGGTTGGTTTGGAACTCACGAGTTTCGTAAATCCAAAGACAAAAGCCTCCTTTATTGTCCAAAGCCTAATAAAAATAAACTCCATCCCACAATGAAACCTGTACCGTTACTTAGGCGATTGATTCTTAACAGCACGAGCGTCGGTGATTACGTATTTGATGGTTTTGGCGGGAGCGGATCAGCACTGCTTGCCTGTGAGCAAACCAAAAGAAAATGCTTGATGGTAGAGCTTGACCCTGAATACTGCGAAGTTATTTGTCAACGCTTTGAAACACTAACCGGAATTGCACCTGAGATAGTCGAGAGCTTACATATATGAAAGATACTACACCTGGAAAAGCTATTCGAAAACGAATAGATAAAAAACAAGAACTACTGCTTGAGCAGCTCAAGAAAACGCCTGTCGTGCAGGTTGCCTGTGAGAAAGTGAGTGTGGGTCGGGCAACGTATTATCGCTGGCGAAAAGAGACTGAGGAATTTGCAAAGCTTGCTGATGAAGCATTAACTGAAGGGAATGCATTAGTTAATGACATGGCTGAATCACAGCTCATGTCTGCAATCCGGGACAAAAACCTTACCGCCATTATCTTCTGGCTGAAGCATCATCACCCACGCTACGCGACAAAAGTCGAGATAACCGGGCACTTAAAACATGAAGAACAACTCACTCCTGAGCAAGAAGCACTGGTTATGAAAGCATTGAAATTAGCTGAGTTACTCCCTACCGCAATTGCAAACGATAGCGACATTATTGAAACACCACAAAAGGAGGTGGAAACACGATGAATGTAACACAAAGTTTATCGCCCGAAGAACTTGAGCAAATAAAAAAGAAAAGGTCTATCCGAAAAATGCTTGCGAAGAAGAGTCACTTCTGGTTTTTTACTATCTACCTAAGTGACTATATCGATTACTCCTTTGCGCCGTTTCATCATGAAATGTTTCAAGTAAGTGAAGACCAGGACTTACGACTGGCAACAATAGTTGCTTTTCGCGGATCGGGCAAGTCGACACTCATGAGTTTGTCCTATCCTATCTGGTCAATAATCGGTTCCCAGCAAAAAAAGTTTGTGTTGATCTTAGGGCAAACCCATAACCAAGCTCGACAACACTTAACCAACATCAAAAAAGAACTCGAAACGAATCAGTTATTAAAAGCAGATATTGGACCGTTTCAAGAATTCAGTGACGAATGGGGTTCTACCTCAATCATACTCTCCAACTATGATGCAAAAATTACGATTGCTTCGACTGAGCAAAGTATTCGTGGAATTCGACATGGAAAATACAGACCTGATTTAGTTGTGTGTGATGACGTCGAAGATTTAAATAGTGTTAAAACAAAAGAAGGCAGAGATAAGGTTTTTCAATGGCTGACTGGAGAAATTATGCCGATTGGTGATACGTATACGAAAACAATTATTATCGGCAATCTTCTTCATGAAGATTGCCTACTGATGCGACTAAAAAACATCATGGAGCTAGGGAAATTAAATGGGAAATTCTTTGCCTACCCTTTAATAGATGACAATGGCGTCATTTCATGGACAGGCAAATTTCCTGATATGCAAGCCGTTGAGAAGCATAAAGCGACCATCGCATCAGATTCCGCGTGGTATCGGGAGTTTTTACTCAAAATTATCTCTGACGAAGACCGCTTGGTGCATCCTGACTGGATTCAGTACTATGACACTATTCCAGAAGAGATGGGAAATAAATTCCGCTTTACGGCAACAGGGATTGATTTAGCTATTTCGCAAAGAGAATCAGCAGATTATACAGCGATGATAACAGCAAAAATATATGATTACAGGGAAAAGCTACGGGTGTATATACTCCCAAATCCTGTAAATAAACGGATAGGGTTCCCTCAGACTGTCGAAACTGCTGCAGGAATAGCTACCGCTCTTAAATCAAAACTGTATATTGAGGACGTTGGATACCAGCAAGCCCTTATACAGCACCTTTCAAATGTGATGAACATACCTGCAGAAGGAGTCAAAGTTGCGGGACAGGATAAGCAATCCCGTCTAACACTGATCACTCATTTAATCCAACAAGGTAAGGTACTTTTCCCTAAACACGGTGCAGAAGATCTTATTACGCAGCTTACTGGGTTTGGTATTGAAAAACATGACGACTTAGCTGACGCGTTTTCGCTGTTGTTGCTTAAAATAATGGAAGAGGATAATACACCCCAACCTGGGATTATGATTATCAGTGGCGGAAGTATGTATGATCGATATAGTCCATTAAGTATGCTGGATGATGATCCTTTTACGTTAGACAAAATATTCTAGACAGTCGAGGGATACAGGTCATCAACTTTTACTTTCAATGCTCTCGCAATACGATAGAGCGTATAGGACGAAGGTGTCCTTTTAGCCGTTTCTACAAGATTAATGTATGTTCTGTAGAAGCCACATTCTGCAGATAACTGATCCTGTGACCACCCCTTTTTCTTTCTCGCCTCCCTTATATTGTTACCGACGATTTCGGTAAACTTATACTTACTCAGCATATAACATATTCTCTAAGTCCTCCTACCATTAGTGCAACGCACTATTAGTAGATTTACTACTTGATTTCATCTATAATTAGCGGTAACTTAGGATTTAACCTATAGAGAAGGAGGTGAAGAAAACATGAAGAAATTACTGAAATGGGGAGGAATTGCGCTCATCGCAATCATTGTCCTGGCTGTTATCTCGAGTGCAGGCAAATCCGGTTCTAACCAATCATCAAATTCAGGAAGCAACAATACGAATACTACTTCAAACAGCCAATCCAATGAACAAAAAACCTTTGGATTGAATGAAGTAGTTCAAGATGGCGATCTTGCCTTTACCGTTACTAACGTTGAGACTGCAAAAACTCTTGGAAACCAGTTCACCAAGAAAGATGCTCAAGGGACGTTTTATGTTGTAACCCTAAAAATTGAAAATAAGGGAAACAAAACAGCAACGTTTGACAGCTCAATGGCAAAAGTAACTGATGATCAAGGGCGTGAATTTGAACGGTCTATCGAGGGTCAAACCGCCAAAGGTATGGCGCAAGGAAATGTGGATTTATTTTTACAACAAATCCAACCGTCATTATCTGTAACCGGAGATCTAGTGTTTGACTTACCAGCGGATATGCAAAATCCAATGCTGGTTGTTAAAGGTTCACTCTTTGCAAAAGGAGCGAAAATTAAGCTTCAATAAAATAACGGATCCGTTATTTTCTAAGGCCCCTTCTTTACGGAGGGGCTTTTCGTTAGCAATCTGAGGTTAAATTTCGATATAATACAGATATGGATAATTCTTTAAAGAAAAAAATAGAGGTTTTTTTCGAACAATATACATTACTTACTTTTGCTAAAAACCAGATAATTATTAGTCCTGAGGAAGAAATAACATCGATCTATCTTCTTAAAAAAGGCTTAGTGCGGATGTATGTTATATCTGAAGAAGGTGAAGAAGCAACGATTCATGTTTTCAGATCGGGTTCATTTTTCCCTATTATGTTGTCTCTTAGCTCACGACCAAATAAGTATTATTTTGAAGCTGTGGAGGATGTGGAAGTAATAAAAGCACCGGCAAAAGAAGTCGTTGCCTTTATTAAAAATGATCCAGAGGTACTTTTTGATCTAACAACCCGGTTTGCTGATGCTATCACAGGCCTGATGCTTCGGACAGAACAATTAATTTCGCAAGGCGCGTATCCTAAAATTGTTTCACTTCTCTTATACCTTGCTGATACTTTTGGTGAAAAAACAGAAAGTGGAATTTCGATAAAACTCCGCTTTAGCCATGACCAGATTGGTGCATGGGTAGGTGTAGCCCGAGAAACAGTAAGCAGGCAAATGGAGAAACTAGAGAAAAAAGATATTATATCTCAAAAAGACCACAAGATTATTATTAAAGATATAAAAAAGCTGCAAGAAGAAAAAGGAAAGTAATTTTGTTTTCAATTCTTACCACAATAACATTTTGTGACACATGCATTTGTACGTGAGTACTCTTTTTGCAAAACTTTCTCATCCGGTAGGCCTCTTGGCAACACATAGCAATTCCATTTCCCCGATCCTTCGCAAAGTTCCAAATGTGTTCCATTTATAAACTGTGCTTCATCGATAGTTCTATAGAGACGGAATCTACCTGAAACTACTTCCCCGGTAAACCTCGTGCTATTTATTCCGGCAAGACTGATCCATGCCTTCCTTTGATCTGGATTAAAATGATAGGCTGTTTTTATCAACCCCGATTCATGTTCATTATCCAGAATAAGAAGTTTTGGCTTCTCTAAAAAGTGGTACCATCCTCGACCAGTGACAGTAATCATACATGATTAACCTACTCCTCTTTGGTTAATTCTTCCGTGACAAATATCACGGAAATACTAATTTATTGCGAGTAGGATAAGTTCAGATAACAGAAACGAGGTGAAAAATATGTTTGCAGAGGATATAAAAAAACTAACAAAAGAAAACACTAATTTTAGAAAAGTGCTTCATACCGGGCAGCACAGCCAAATTGTTGCAATGAGTATACCGGTTGGCGGAGATATAGGCGAGGAAGTCCATTCAAATACTGATCAAATCTTATTTTTCGTTGATGGCGAAGGTGAAGCGATTATAAACGATGAAACAAAAAGAGTTGAGGAACACGATGTAGTATTTGTCCCAGCAGGAACAAGACACAATTTTAAGAATATTGGTAATGAAGATTTAAAACTTTTTACTGTATATGCTCCACCAGAGCATCCCGATGGAACAATACATAAAACAAAAGACGAGGCTGGAGAAGCCGAAAAAGCAGAGTAAATAAGAGGAGGCGAGAAATTATGACAAAAAAACAGCTTGAAGAACATGGGTTTCAGATAGAGGAACAGGAAGACTTTGTAATGGATTTGGTATGCGGCATGGAGATTGATCCGAAAACAGCTAAATATACAAGTGAGTATAAAGGAAAAACTTATTACTTCTGCTCTGAAGGATGCAAAAAGCATTTTGATGATAACCCAGAAAAATATGCAGAAGAATAATATACTAATAGTAGAGAAGGGAGGTGGAAAATTATGTTAAAACCAAAAGCTTTTGCAAATGCAATTACAACGGTATTTTTCGTAGCATACATCGCTTGTGCATTGATAGCATTTATTGCACCAGATCTATATTTTGGAATTCTTAGCAATATGTTTCATTCATTCAGTCTCGAAGCAGTAAAAGCAACAACGCCAATGTCTTTAGGAGGGTTTGTATTGGGGCTGGTTACATTTAGCGCATACGTTTGGGTATTCACATTCGCATCTGCAAGTTTGTATAACAAATTTGCAAAATGAGTCTTGGGTTTGCAGGCCAATGTCTTGACTTGCAAACGGAGGATTTATGAAAAATATTGTCTTACTACTATCACTAGGTGTTCTTGCCTTTTACCTTATAACAGAACACAAGGCCCATCTCTACGGAGCATTGCCGTATATTTTATTTGGTGTATTTATCCTCTCACATCTTTTTATGCATGGCGGACACGGTGGGCATAATGACTCAAAGAAAGGAGGCCATCATGGAAAGTAGTACCCCGGCCTATGGTTTATGGCCTTTGGTTATCATCAACGCAGCCGTTTTTATTATCTTTGCCTTCAGCTTCACAAAGCCAAAATCTCCCCGTGACTGGCGGTCATTTGGGATGTTCTCGGCTTTCATTATAGCTCTCATGACTGAGATGTATGGGTTTCCTTTAACGATTTATCTGCTTTCCGGCTGGCTTTCCAGCAAGTTCCCAGGTATGAATTTATACTCTCATGATATGGGACATCTCTGGTCTACCTTATTTGGATGGAGTGGAGATCCGCATTTTAGTCCTCTACATATCTTAAGCTACATTTTTATCGGCGGAGGCTTTATTATGCTCTCTAGCGCTTGGGAGAAATTATATAAAGCGCAAAAACAACACAAGCTTGCGACAACCGGCCTCTATGCCCGTATCCGCCATCCACAATATGTCGGCTTTGTCGCTATCATGTTTGGTTTTTTACTCCAGTGGCCAACGCTTGTGACCATCGTCATGTTTCCGATTCTTGTCTTTGTCTATGCCCGGCTGGCAAAGACTGAGGAAAAGATGATGGAGAAAGAGTTTGGCAATGAATACAAACTATATGCTTCCAAAACACCTGCCTTTATTCCAAAATTGAAGGGGTTACTTTATGGAAGAACAAAATATACCAGACCATGATTTAGAACCGATCAGAAGCAGCGTTACCATTTTAGCAATGAAACTGTTGGTTCTGCTTTTTGTCTTTGAAGGATTGTATATAGCGCTCTTTTATTTTTTAAATGTCTTTTTTAACCTTCCTCTTGAGTGGCATCATCACTCCTCAATTATTTTACTTTTGATTAATGGCCTAAAGATTTTCCTGGAATTTTTATTTATTCTTTATCTTTTTTTCCAATGGTCCGGAACAATATACTTCATCACCAAAAAACACATCATTAAGCGGGTTGGGATTATTAACAGCCGTGAGGAGGTGTTTCATTTTGATAATATCCGATCAATTGCTGTGAATCAATCCTTTTTAGGAAAGTTGTTTAATTATGGTGACATAGAGTTAAAAACCAGCGCTTCGGGTGGTTATCAGGCGGCTTTAATTCTTGCGGGTATAGACAGACCACATAAATATGAAACCCTCTTAAAAACGCTCTTCTGATTTTTATGCCAGTGACAAATGTCACTGAAGCCCTTCCTGCAAAGTTGTAACCTTTGGATAGAAAGATAAAAGGAATTGCGATATATGAAAAGAGACTTTTATGAAATTCTAGGACTTAATAAAACAGCATCTTCAGATGAAATTAAAAAAGCATACCGCAAGTTGGCTCTAAAGTATCATCCAGATAAGAATAAAGCTAAGGACGCGACAGAAAAATTTCAGGAAGCCTCTCATGCGTACGAGGTGCTTTCAGATACTCAAAAAAGACAGGCATATGATCAGTTTGGTCATGCAGCTTTTGATAAAAATATACCACCGCCTCAATCCGAATCAAGACGAACCAATAGATCTCAGGCAGGGCATAGCCCATACACCTATACGCATAGAAACAATGAAGCAGGTGGAAGCTTTGGAGGATATTCTGACCCAAATGATATTTTTGAACAATTTTTTCAAGGGGCTTCCCCTTTTTCAACCAGGCAACCAAGACATGTCTATACTCTAACTCTCGATTTTAAGGAAGCAGTACATGGAGTAAGGCAGCATGTAGCCATTAACGGAAAACAGCAAACAATCAAAATTCCAGCCGGAGTGGATACTGGAACCAGAATCCGCTATGGAGATTACGATATTGTGATGGAAGTACTACCTGACCCGTTTTTTAAACGGGAGGGTGCAGATATTCGTACAGAAGAAGAGGTTACGTTTAAACAGGCAGTATTGGGAGACACGATACCAATTAAATCTCTTGATGGAATAATAAAACTCCGAATTCCTGCTGGTACACAACCTGAAACAATCATGCGTCTTAGTAAACGTGGAATTGTTGGGCTGAAGGGAAAAGAAAAAGGAGATCAGTATGTGAAGATAAAAGTAACAATCCCTAAAACAGTTAGTGAAGGACAAAGAGATGTACTGGGAAAATTTTAAGAGATTTTCTTATGTGATAAATATCACGGTGTAGCAAATATATGTCGGTTAAACTGAATTTAATAAAAAGAAACGGAGGTGAAGATATATGCAAAAAGATGCAACAAGTCAATCGTTAACTGATAAAATTGGAGATGAGTTCGATAAGGCTTTTATTGTGGTAATGACAGAACACCATAACAAAGCTATAGAGATGGCAAAACTTGCCAAGGAAAAAAGTAATCGCCGTGAAATCCTGGATCTGGCGGACAATATTATTTCCGCCCAGACAAATGAGAATGATCAGATGAAGTCATGGCAATTCGAATCGAAGAAGGCGCAGGAGTGCCAGTGCTGCAGTCATTAACCAATCTAAAGGCTATCTTATTGAACAGGAAACACAACCGGAACATGATTTTGCGCAAATAAATATATGAACTATGAATATGCTTATCTTTTAGTCAGCATTCTTTTGTTTGCTGTTTGGGTAGGTATCTACGCCTTAAAGCCGAGGTCACGCCGGAAGATACTTCTGGTAAGCTTACTTACTGCTCCGCTTGGTCTGACAGAACCTCTTTTCGTGCCTTCATACTGGCTCCCGTTTACCCTTTTTGACCTGGCAAGAAGAACAAGATTTGATCTGGAAAGCCTGCTTTTTTCATTTGCTGTTGGGGGAATTGCTGCTGTTTTGTATGAATCGCTCGTGAGTAGATCAAGAAAACCTATAATGACCCATGACGCATCTGATAGAAGACATAGGTTTCATCGCCTGGCGCTTTTATCTCCCTTTGTAACATTTGGCTTTTTATATTTTCTTACTTCTCTTAATCCAATTTATTCAGCTAGTCTTGCGATGATAATCGGGGCAGCTGCGACGGGTTTTTGCAGACCTGATCTTCTTAAAGCAATGGTTACAGGCAGCTTTCTTTTTTTCAGTCTCTATTTTATCGTGTTTTTGGTTGGTTTTGTCTGGCTCTTCCCCGGGTACGTTGAACAGGTCTGGAATCTACCCGCAATATCAGGAGTTCTTATCATAGGGATACCAATAGAGGAATTGCTATGGGCAGCATCCCTTGGAGCTATGTGGAGCAGTGTCTATGAGCATTTTACTTGGTACAAACAACAGCCTTCTTAAAAACGCTGCCCTGGTTTTTATACCTCGTGATAAATATCACGGCATTTGTTTTTTCATTGAGGTATTCTGAATGCAGAACAAGGAGAGGAGGTGAACAATATGAATATCAAAAAAATTGTTATCTACGGTTTAGGAGCAGCAGCGTTATACCTGGGTGCTTCAGCGATATTTAACCTGCCAGCATCGTACGCGTTTTTGATTCTGCCACTAGCACTTTGCGGAGTCATGCACCTGTTTATGAATCATGGCGAGGGACACGGCAGTACTGATGAGAAAAAACCGCAAACAGCTCATCAACACTAACTCAAACATACGGCGATTCAAAAAGTAATACTGATGAATAGTCGTATGTTTTTGTATACTCAGTATAACCTATGAAACGAATGTATCTTCTCTGCTTTATGGCGCTTCTTACCCTTATCTATGCGATCTGTTTTACCGCTATAAAATTAGGGCTTTTGTATCTTCCTCCCTTACTTTTCGGCGGCTTGCGTGCGCTTCTTGGCGGAGTATCCCTTCTTCTGGTTATCTTGTATTTGAAGCAACCGATACTGCCGACGAAACAGGAATGGAAATGGATATGCTGGATTGGAGTTACAACAACCATAACATTCTTTGGCATGTTTTTAAGTCCTGGGAGAACAGGTGCAGGCATTGCGTCAATTCTTGGCAATATGTCACCACTTTTTACGGTGCTTCTTGCAGCAGTTGTACTTCATGAAAAACTTTCCCGCAAGTCTCTGATCGCTCTCATTTTTGGTATATTTGGCATACTGCTTATTTCTTATCCTGATTTATTTGGAGAAAACGCCTATGGCATAACAGGGCTTGTATTAGCACTCGGAGCATCAATTGGTGCAGCCACAAGCAACATACTTGTAAAACAAATGCATCTGACAAAAGGGATTGTCCGAATTAGTGCTTGGCAACTTATTGCGGGCAGCCTTCCCCTTATGCTATTGTCATGGTTTACTGAGCAGGGGAAACCACTCATCTGGAATATCACATCAGTTGGCATTTTGTTATTTTTGGGAGTTATCGGAACAGCTTTTATCACTGCAACATGGTACCTATTGATTCAGCGCCACAATGTCGGAAGGCTATCGTTATTTCTCTTTCTTATTCCAGTCTTTGGTCTTGTCATTGCCGGTTTTGTATTTAAAGAGCCATTGCGCGGAAATGAACTGTTTGGGATTGGTTCAATTCTTCTTGCAACACTGTTTCTTGTTTTTGACTCGCTGAAAAACCGATCAGTTTCTTGATAATTCTTCAATTTTCTCCTTTCACTGCTCCGTGACAAATGTCACGGAAAAGCCGTTGTACTTGTTTTATGATTGCGTTAGATATATGAGAAAGGAGGTGGACATTATGAGAACACTCGCAAGCTTTGCATTTTTCTTTATAGCAGCAATGGTTGTGTATGATATATTCGCTTTATCTTGGCACTTTCCATTCTGGAGCGCATTTCTTCTTATCCCGTTGGCAGTAGCATTCTTTTTGCCATGGGGTGTTGATCAGGTCAATAAATGCTGCGGGCCAAAGGAAAAAGGCACAACCGCACATGCACATTAAAACAGAAACACGGTTATCGTTCTGAAAAACATAGAAATAAGATAACCGTGTTTGCGTAAAAACACGATACAAACTTGATACAATACTCTTATGAAACTTTTATTTACAAGAAACACAATTGCAGACCTGAAGCGGTTTGGGGTTATAACCGGAGCCGTCTTTGAGGAAGGCTTTGGAGTCATCTTTCAAAAAGCCAAGCTTTCTTGGGCAGTGCCTCTTGAGTGTAAAATCCGTTGTTATCTAAAAGCCTGTGTTGGTATGTGGTCAGACAGCATACCTGAAGAAGAATTCCCTACGCGCCTTAGAAAAATGCTCATAAAGCTCGGCCCGACCTTTGTCAAATTCGGACAAGTGCTATCTCTTAGACCAGACATCATACCTTCAAATCTCACAACAGAATTGAGTAAGCTAACCAACCAAGTACCGTCGTTTCCTTACCAACAGGTAAAAATTCTTGTTGAAAATGAATTAGGAAAACCAATTGAAAAGCTCTTTAAAGAATTTGACCGCGAGCCGTTAGCTGCCGCCTCACTTGCGCAAGTACATAAAGCTGTCCTTTTTGATGGGACAAAAGTAGCAGTCAAAGTCCAACGCCCGGGTATCAGAAAAATGGTAGGAGAAGACATCGACATCTTACGTTTTCTTGCCAATCGCATTGAACAACAGGTTCCTGAGTGGCGCATCTTTCGTCCTAAGCAGTTAGTTGAAGAATTTGCCCAAACCATCGGCCGTGAGCTGGATTTTACGATTGAGGCAGTGCATGCCAAACGCTTCGGCACAATGTTTGCGGGTGAACCCTCAGTGAAAGTTGCAAAAGTCTTTTCCGAATATTCTTCCAGAAGCGTTATGACAATGGAACTCATAAGTGGAGTAAAACTGGATGATGAAAAAGCATTACAAAAAGCGCATATTGATAAACAAGTACTTGCCCAAAACGGCGTGAACGCGCTTTTACGCCAAGTCTTTATTGAGGGGTTCTTCCACGCCGATCCGCATCCGGGCAATTATTTTGCCCTTTCCGAAAATGTCTTTGCCTTTATAGATTATGGCATGGTGGGCAGATTATCCGTTACCGATAGAAGAGAACTAGCGGCATTTTTCATCAGCTTTTTAAATGAGGATTCGGAAGGCGCTATTAAACATCTCTGGCATTTGGTGGAAGTAGGGCCAAACGCGAACAAAATGTCATTTGAGCATGATGTTGACGATATTTTGCATGAATGGTTTGGCGCGAAATTAAAAGACATTAGTCTGGCCCGAACCTTTATGCGGATTATGGACAGCGGCAGAAGAAACAGAGTCTATTTCCCTTCAAGTTTTGCCTATCTTGGGAAATCGCTTTTGACAACTGAAGCGATGGGGATGAGTCTTGATCCTGAATTTGATTTTGCCAAGCAGATGAAACCCTACGCCATGCAAATTCTTAAAAAAGAAATCAATCCCAAAAATCTCAAACAAAAATTACAGGATATGGCGCTTGATTACTACTCCTATCTTGAAGAAGGACCGGAAATGATCATGCAGACACTGAAAAAAGTACAAAACGGACAATTCGAAGTGAAAATTAATCAGGAAGAATTTGAAGCGTTTGGAAAAAGATTATCAGAGGAAGGCACAAAGCGGATGACAACTACACTCGTTGCGTCTCTTTTTGCCATAGGGATCGTTTCCTATCTTGTAGCCAATGGTTTATTAAATTTACACCTAAATCTTTCAACGGTTGCATTAGTGGTTTTAGGAATTATTGGCGGATGGACGCTGATTAAAAAAATATTTTGACGATTTGAATCTTAATCTTATGACACACATACAGAATCAAAAATACCACCTATCTGATGAAGAACTATTAACGTGTCCTGTGATGAAAGGCATTCCTATTAATAAGGAAGAGTCTGAAGAAAACGGCTGGGTGAGCGAATATAAAGGAAAGAAAATTTATCTTTGCTGCAATGGTTGTGTTGAGCAGTTTGATAGTGATCCTGAAGAATATGCACAGTAAGAAAGGAGGCGATAAATAAATATGGAAAAGCAAACATATACCTGTCCGATGCACCCTGAAGTGACATCTGACAAACCGGGGATTTGCCCAAAATGCAAAATGCGTTTAGTGCCTGCCAAAAAGAAAGAAGAAAATAAATAATGGAGCCGTTACTGCAATATACATTACTCACAGGTATCCTGCTTTCTACAGCAGGGTTTATTATGACGCTTTACTTGCTGCGTAGAAAAATTGGCAAAGCGAGGGTTGAGGATAAGAAAGACCTGCCTGCAGAAAGCGGGAAAGTCCAAGAAACCCCTGCCTGGCTGCGGTATCACTTCCATTACTATGGCATCGCGCTTCTTTTTATGGCTTTTGATATGGAAATGGCATTTATGTACCCCTGGTCGGTGGTTTATAAAGAAGTTGGTTTAGTCGCACTTTTGGATATGGGCGTATTTTTGGCAATACTTTTCTTAGGGCTTCTCTACGGATGGAGTCAAGGGGCAATTACGAGATTATGATAACAGCACAAAGCACGATACCGGTATTAAATAGCTTTTTAAGCAATGCAGTTAGTAATGACTTAACTGCGATTGTTGTGCCGGGAATGGAAATTGCCAGAACGTATCAACTTGACTTAGAAAACAGTGGACTTATCCTAACCGATACTCCCCGCCATGCTAATGTCTTACTCCTTATCGGAGAAATACCACAGAGCATGCGGCAACATGCCAGGACTTTGTATAACCAGATGCCTGCTCCCAAGGCAATACTGGCAATTGGAACAGCAGCGTTTAATCCGCTTCCTAAGCCTGATATGACAGCTGATTTCAGTCAGCAAAGTATTAAACAATCAGTGAAGAAGTTACAAGAGCTTTTCAGTAATAAAGCGTTTGAGAAAAATGGGATTCATGCTGAAAAGACAAAACAGTCATCCCACCAGGAACATAATATGCAGGGTATGGAAGGCATGGATCACGGTTCAAACGATATGGGTTTTATGTCCATGGTCATGATGACGGAGAATTTACCCAAAAGCCCTGACGGTCTGCCGATGGAATGGGGAGAAGTGCATTTTGGCCCGCTTTTTGCTGGATTACCCGGAGGGCTTGAAGTTATCTTTCTATTAGACGGAGACAGTGTGGCTGATACGCAAATTGCAACTGAGTCTGTCAAACGGAATTTAGATAGCAAATGGATTGGAAGTGTTAGTAACTTTCTGCATATTTTTTCAATGATCGATCCACTCGCGCCTCAGTCGTATCGGATTTTAGCTGAGCAGGCGATTGAAAATGCTATGAAAAAAACTATAGATGAAAAAACGAAAAGTGAAAGAATGTTCCTTTTAGAACAAGAGCGGGTTATAAGCCATCTCAACTGGCTTGCCTCGTTTGCAACACTGCTTCACTTTTCCAACCTGAGAGATGGTGCAGAGAGGCATTTAAAAAATTTACAAAATGCCCAAACCGCTGATGATTTTGAAATGATACAAAATGATGTAGGGCGGCTTGCTGCCAGGGTAACAAACAATTGGCTTTTAAAAAAACGGCTCTCCAGCATTGGCATTATTGAGGAAACAGATGCCTGGATAAGACTCTTAACCATATTCTCAGAAGTAGATCAAAGCCTTTCTCTTTTAAGTGAGAGAAAGCAAGAAGTACAAAAAAGGATTGGTCAGCCGGAGAATGTACCGGACAATTTCTCAGGTAGTGGTAAGACATCCTTAAAAACACCAAGAGGGAAAGCAGAGCTTTCAATAATACTGGAAAGCGGAAAAATATCCGCTGTGTCATTCTCCTCCCCATCGGCCAAAAAAATTGAGCTTATTCCACAACTTGTTCAAAATTCAGAGGTTGGAGATGCACTTATTGCTATCGCCTCGCTCGATATTTCTCCATGGGAGGTGGCGTTATGATAATTATGTGGTTATTGGCACTTTTCGCTGGAATTTATATTGTTGCCTTAATCCAACATTGGAGCACATCCGGAAGGGTGCGTTTGAGTGCTCCGTTTTTGAATACTCTCGCGCTTTTCTCTCAGGAATCGCTTACGCCCCGTGAGCGGGATAAGGTTTTGTTTGAGACTGCTCCACTCTTGCTTCTTATTGCGCCGCTAGCTGCATCAGTTGTTCTGCCGTTTGCCAAAGATTCTGTGCTGATTGACCTTGCGACCGGGGCACTCTTTGTGAATGCCGCCTTAATTTATGTGCTGGTCGCACTTTTTATGGCTGGGTGGGGATCAAATGGCAATTACGCAATGATCGGTGCCTTCCGGGCGATTGGGCAACTGCTCTCCTATGCCATGCCGATTGTAATGTCGATCGTTGCTGTGGGTATGCGGGCACAGTCTCTTTCTATGACGCAGGTAATTTCTTCCCAGGAAAATCTGTGGAATATTATTTATATGCCACTTGGCTTTCTTGTTTTTTATATCTTTGCCCTGGCACTTTCCTTCCTGCCGCCTTTCGACTTGCCTGTTTCAGGATCTGAACTGGCAGGGGGAGCTTTTGCAGAATACACCGGCATCCGTTTGGCCGTAATCCGCATAGCAAGACTTACCTTGATACTGGTGCTTGCTCAGGCTATTGTAGTTTTCTTTTTGGGCGGATGGAGCGGACCGCTACTTCCTGACTGGTTATGGAATGTTCTTAAGACATTACTTGTTGCAGCAAGTATGCTTACAGCCAGACGCTTTCTGCCAAGACTCAGACAAGACCATCTTCTGGAATGGAGCTGGAAATTAGGTATTCCCTTAGCACTTTTGAATATTTTTATAACAGGACTCATTGTTATTTATCTATGACCATGCAACTATTAGGCATCATATTTTTCGGGATTTCCGCTATCTGGTTTGGCTGGAGAGTTTTTCGTACCCGCTCAATGGTGCGTTCTGCATTATCGCTTCTTGCTTCCATGGCCTCCATTGGCTTTCTCTTTTTGGCAATGGAAGCGCAGTTCTTAGGTGTTTTGCAACTGATGATGATGGCAGGGGAGATGACGATTATGGCTGTTTTTATGGTGATGTTTATGATGGATCCGGGCGGTATGGGACAGATGAATATGACGCACCAGAAAAAAACAGCTGGTGGTATCGCCATTGTCGCTTTTATAACCATAGTAGCTGTGATCTTTTTCACCAATTGGGGACAATCAACATCACTTGTGCCGTCGCCTGAAAAACAAACCTATGAACTAGGCATGCAGATACTTGAACGTTCAATGCTTATCTTCCAGGTAGCGGGCATAACGATACTGGTGGCGATGATCGCCTCCATCATAGTAGCTGTGCCGGAAAGGAAAAATACCAATGCTTGAACTTTCCCTTATCATCGGTGCTGTCCTTTTTGCGATCGGTCTTTACGGCGCTTTATCACAGACGAATATGGTCATGATTATGATGGGCATAGAACTGATGCTGGGATCAGCCATGGTCAATCTGGTTGCCTTTTGGCGGTTTCTGTATCCTCAGGAATTTTCAGGCCAGATGTTTGTCTTAGTTGCCATGGTGATTATGGCCGTAGAAGCGGCTGTCGGATTTGGGATCGCAGTCGGCAGATTCCGCTCCCGGGGGTCAGTGGAATCCGAAGAAGCAGGAGGATTAAAAGGATGAATACGGAAATACTTGTGCCGTTTATACCTAAGTTACCTCTGGTGTTTTCAGTGACACCGGTTTCCCTGCTGCTATCAGCAATGGTTTTTATTGCCGCTTTTTTTATTCTGCTTTACAGCATCGGGTACATGCAAAAAGAAAACGGGAAAAGTCGCTTTTTTGCTTTTATGCTGCTTTTTATCACAGGCATGCAACTTTTTATTTTCGCAGGCGACTGGCTGCTCCTTATTACTGCCTGGGAAATTATCGGTGTTGCTTCATATTTTCTGATCGGCTTTTATCAGACGGACACTGCGCTAAAAGCCGGTAACCGCGCTTTTCTCACTACCAGAAGTGCTGATACCGGACTGATTTTGGGAATTTTACTTTTGTTTTCTTTAACCCAAACAACAGAAATAACAAAAACAGTAACAACGACCGGAGGTCTGGCGCAACTTGCAGCCCTTTTTATTCTGATTGCCGGATTTGCCAAAGCAGCCCAAGTTCCATTTGACGGCTGGCTCAGAGATGCCATGGCAGGGCCGACACCTGTGTCGGCACTTTTACACTCTGCAACTTTGGTTGCAGCTGGAGTTATCTTGATTTTAAAAATCTTTCCGCTATTTACCTTCCCGCTTTTGCTTCTAGTTGGAATTATCGGCGGTATAACCGCACTAATTACAGGCATAGCTGCGATAACACAGTATGACCTGAAACGGATGCTGGCTGCATCAACATCTGCCCAGCTTGGATTAATGCTTGTCGCAGTCGGTTCGGGCGTTCCAGGGGCAGCTATTTTACATTTGATTGCGAATGCCGCAATGAAAAGTACACTATTTTTAACTGCAGGAGTTTTCCAGCACCTACGGGAAGGGACGGAATTTCAAAAATTACAAGGCATCGGCAGAAAAAACGTATTTGTATTTTCTGCTTTTGTAATTGCAGGCCTTGCCTTAAGCGGCATCCCGCCACTCGCTGGATTTTTTACAAAGGATGCAATCATTGCCGTAACTATTACCTCTTCTTTCCAAGCTATCTTGTTGCCTATGACGCTTCTTTCCTCTGTATTTACTGGCATCTATGTGGCAAGATCGGCAAAACAGCTCTGGTTTGGTACTGGAAAAGATCAACCGCTTGCCGGAAAGTCGTTCATGTATTTCGGAATTGCTGGACTCGCATTCTTTGTCCTAACATTTTTCCTTTTTTTCGCTTTACTTGAAGAGGTAGTTGGCTTTGAAGCAATAGAAGGTAATATGGCACTTATCGCGGGACTGGTAGTCGGTATTATTGGTCTTGCTCTCGGCTGGATTTGGAAAGAAAACTTTGTTCCTAAAAATTTAACTGCCTTTTTACAAAATGGTTTATCTATTAGTTCAACGATTGATTCAGTCTTCATTAAAAGTACATTTTTAATTACAAATAGATTGGTGTTGGTTGAAGAATTCCTAATAACCCTTCCGCAAAAAACCGCTGCATACGCCCTGCAAACCAGCCAACGCCTGACTCGGGTAGACTTTCTACTAACCCAGCAAGTTTTTGGTATAGGTCGGGTCAATTTGTCTCTCGGCAACATTTCAAACCAATCCGGCGAACCTTTTATTAATGGCATTATCAATTATTTAGTAACAGAAGTAAGGATGCTTGGAATGTATGCCAGAAGATTACAAACCGGGCTTATCCACCAGGAAATGGCCTACGCCTTGTACAGTACAATAATTATTGTTGTGGTTTATATAGTTTTTACTATAATGATAGGATAACACTATGAATATACCTTTACTGTTAACAATCACACTTTTCCTTCCGCTTTTGGGAGCAGTAATCTTAGCGCTGTGGAATAATCCTACCTCACGCCAGAGTAACATGGTGGCGCTTGGCACTGCTGTCCTTACCTTTTTAGGGACAATACTAATGTATGTTAGAGGTGTTGGGGTGGGATTTTCCCAGATTGAAGAGTTTAACTGGATTCCCTCGCTCGGTGTTGCCTATAGGGTAGGACTTGATGGCATCAGCCTTCCCCTGGTGCTTTTAACAAGCGTTCTCTTCCTGGCTGTCATTGCGTATTCGGGACGGCGGTTTGAGCGGCTGAAAAGTTATTATGCGCTTTTTCTGATGCTTGAGACAGCATCTCTCGGAGTCTTTATGGCTTTGGATATGTTTTTGTTTTACATCTTTTTTGAGGTCAGTCTGGTTGGGATGTATTTTATTATCGCACAGTGGGGTGGGCATAAAGATGCAAAAAAAGCAGCACTTACATTTTTCCTCTATACCCTTTTGGGGAGTTTGCCGCTTCTGCTTGCAATCATCGGGCTTTATTTTGGCAGCACCCCCAACACCTTTGACATGCGGACAATTATTGCCGACCCGCCGCTTTTGGGACTGGCAGGAATGCTGGCATTTATCGGCATGCTGTTGGCGTTTCTGATTAAAACGCCTTCAGTACCTTTCCATACCTGGTTGCCTTTGGCGCACGTAGAAGCACCATCCACTGGCAGTGTGGTTTTGGCTGCTATCCTTCTGAAATTCGGGACATACGGGCTGATCCGCTTTGCCTTGCAGATGACGCCTGATGCGTTTGCTCAACTAGCAATTGTTGTGGCATCCCTTGGTATGGTTTCAGCGCTTTATGGTGCATTTGTGGCATTGGCCCAGACAGATCTCAAGCGCATGGTCGCATACACATCCGTTAATCACATGGGTTTTATTCTGCTGGCAGTTGCAGCTGCTGCCGCGACAACCAACCAGGCAGCCAGAACTTTGGCGCTTGATGGGGCAGTACTCCAAATGGTCAGCCATGGTGTGGTGACCGGCACACTTTTTTTATTGGTAGGAATACTTGAAACACGGACAAAAACAAGAGAAATGCCTGAGCTTTCCGGAATACTGTCTGTGATGCCGAAATTCGGCTGGTTTTTTATTTTGGCCGCATTTGCATCGCTTGGCCTTCCGGCTCTGGCGCATTTCCCGGCAGAATTTCAGATCTTTTTAGGCAGCTTCCAGGCATTTCCGGTTATTACAGCCCTCACAGTCGTCAGTATCGCCGTCACCGCAGCGCTGTATCTTCGGGCAATCCAGAAAGTATTTTTCGGAGAACTTCCCCAAAAGTTTGCAAAGATCCGGGATTTTGACCGGGCGGAGCTTGTTGTCGCCACAATATTAATCCTGCTGATCATCCTGCTCGGTATCTTCCCGGGAATCATCTTAAATATTATTCATGAAACAACTAACATGCTCAAATTGTAACAATGTATGGAACGGGATTTACAACTTTTACTTCCGGATATTGCGCTTTTGCTGACAGCAGTGTTTGCTCTGGTTTCGGAGATGTTTCACCGCAAGCAACTTACTTTTCTTATCAGTATAGCTGGACTATTCCTATCCTTTTTTCTGACCATCTCACTACTGAATACTGAAACAACAGTATTTAGCCAGACTTTCAGAATTGATGCGCTTAGTGTCTGGGCAAAAGTGATACTTTTGCCCGCAACTGCGCTCATCGTATTATTGACTCGTGATGAGTTAGGCAAGACTGTACGAGTAGGATCTATCTATACGCTGTTTCTTTTTACAACACTTGGCGCAATTGTTTTATCAGCCTCAGGGGATATGATGTTTCTTATTTTAGGAATGCTCTTAACAAGTCTTGGCTCTTATGCGCTGGTGACGTATCCTGGCAGTATTAATGCAACTGAAGCCGGTATGAAGTATTTTATTTTCGGCTCCATCAGTACGGCGCTGATGTTATTTGGACTCACATACTGGTACGGAGCAACCGGATCAACGCTTCTTTTGGACCTTCCGAAAGCCTCTGGTATGCCGCTTGCTGCGTTGATCGGGACAATAGGTGTTATCGCGGGACTGGGATATAAAGCATCACTCGTACCATTTCATTTCTGGACACCAGATGCGTATGAAGGCGCTCCTGTTTCTATCGCGGCTTATCTTTCTATTATTCCCAAAATAGGCGGGCTGTTTGCACTTGCTCAAATTGCCAAAAATCTTTCGGGTGGAGTTGACTGGACTTTACTCATAAGCTTACTTGCCATTGCAACCATGACCTACGGCACTGTTGCTGCCCTGTTTCAGGATAATGTCAAACGGCTTTTGGCATACTCTTCCATTGCCCAATCCGGCTATTTTCTTTTTGCTATTGCGTTCCTTGGCAAAAGCAGTCTGGCGCTTCCGGCATTATTAGTTTTTGCAGCAGCTTACGCTGCCATGAACATCGGCGCGTTTGCTGTGACCTTGCAAATAGGATCCGCGCTTTCTAATTTTTCAGGACTTATGAAAAGACATCCCTGGTTGGCACTCTCTATGACAATATTTCTTCTTTCACTTGTCGGTATACCTCCGCTTTTTGGATTTATCGGCAAGATACTGCTTTTTGGCGTTGCAATTGAGAACAAAGCAATTCTCCTGGCAATTATTGGCATCTTAAATAGCGTTATATCATTGGGAGTGTATATACGGATTATCGCGCCGATGTATTGGGGAGAAAAAATAGCCACGCAAAAGCTCCTGTCGCATCCAGTCTCGATTGTATGGGCAGTCTGCTTACTAATAACGCTTGCAGCTGGTTTTATTTCCGCAATCCTCTTTGTGCGGGTATATTCCTAACAGACGCTACTAATGCATCAAGCCGTGATATTTATCACGGAGATAACGATAATCTTTGATAGAATAAATAAGTAAATGAATATGGATCATTCAACTATGACAATGACTCCTGTGGCGACTGGATCAATTATTGATGCAGCCTTAATAATTTGGTTTATTTTAACTGCTTTGTCAGTACTCTATGTTGCCTATGATAGCTTTACCAATAACCCGGAACTGAAAGTAATGCGTTGGGGTTGGATATTAGTTACTGCCTATACTGGCGTCATTGGAGCAGCATTGTATGTGCTTTCCTGTAAACCACCAAAGGTAAAAGAACACCAATCTTTTATATCTCCTCGTTGGAAGCAAGCACTTGGTTCCACGATTCATTGTATGGCAGGAGACGCAACAGGGATTATTGTCGCAGCGGCAATTACTGCTTATTTAGGCTTTCCGATGTGGGCTGATACCATATCTGAATATATCTTTGGTTTTGCCTTTGGACTTTTAATTTTCCAGGCATTATTCATGCAGAAAATGCTCGGGGGATCGTATGCTAGTGCTGTTAAAAAATCGTTTCTTCCTGAGTGGTTGTCAATGAATATGGTTATGGCAGGAATGATTCCTATCATGGTCATTTTGATGAGCCGAGATATGCAGGCAATGGAAGCCACAAATCTTCGGTTTTGGGGTGTTATGTCTTTAGCAAGCTTGGTTGGGCTAATCCTGGCTTATCCAATTAACTGGTGGCTGGTTGCCAATAAACTAAAGCATGGTATGGGTACAGAGGCAGTTTTAGGAAAAGGTGGAGAAAAGCTAAATACAAGTCATGATGGTATGAACATGTAATGCTATGAAAAATATAAACTCTGAACAAATGAATATGAAATCAAAAGTCACACAGCCTCAAATAATTGCAGTGACAGTTCTTTCACTCGTTGCCTTGGCAGCAGGGATCGTTATTGCCGCACTTTATGGTAATTTCTTCATGCGTCCTAACGATATGTCAGGCCAGGCCGGACAAGCATATTTCTCGCAAAGCACAGTCGGATTACCTGAAGCAAAATCGTCTGAAATAGTCGAGCTTAAAAACGGCGATACGTATGATCTCACCGCTTCAATTGTCAAAAAGCAAATCGGTAACGACGTAGTGAAAATGCTTGCCTATAACGGCATGATCCCAGGGCCGCTTGTCAAAGTCGAGCAAGGCGCACAAGTCACTCTGAATTTTACCAATCAGGCCGATGTCCCAACCACGATCCATTCACACGGTGTCAGGCTTGAAAATAAATTTGATGGTGTTCCTGACTTGACCCAGAAAGAGGTCAAACCTGGAGAATCATTCACTTATCAGATCAAATTCCCTGATGAGGGTATGTACTGGTATCATCCACATATTAGAGAAGACTATGCTCAGGAACTTGGTCTTTATGGCAATTACCTTGTTACACCCAACGACCCTAATTATTGGTCTCCTGTCAACCGCGAGGTTGCGCTATTTATAGACGATATTCTTATGGAAAACGGCAAGATTGCGGTGTTTAATACAGCAAATGCCAACCGCACGCTCATGGGCAGGTTCGGTAACACCATGCTGGTCAACGGCGAGACAAACTACACTCTTTCTGCGAAAACTGGAGAGGTAATCCGTTTCTATATCACTAACTCTGCAAACACTCGGACATTTAATATTGCTATTCCCGGAGCCAAAGTAAAACTGGTCGGTGGTGATGGTGGCAAATATGAGCGGGAAACATGGAGCGATAGTGTGATTCTCGGCCCTTCCGAGCGTGCTATTATTGAGGTGTTCTTTGCTAATGCCGGATCATACACGATTCAACACAAGACTCCAGAGCGTACCTATACACTTGGAACAATCACTGTTGCGAGTGAAAAGACTGACACTTCATTTGAAAAAGAATTCGCAACACTCAGGTCAAATAGCGATATACAGTCAGAGATTGACGCATTTAGGCCGTTTTTCGATAAACCTGCTGACAAACGTCTGAAACTCACGATTGATATGGGCAGTCAAATGCAGGGTATGATGCCAAACAATTCTGGTGGCCACAACATGGATGAAATGATGCCAAGCGGACAAATGATGGGCAATGATGATCCGATTGAATGGGAAGAATCAAACGCTGAAATGAATACGATGTCCGATAAAGAGATGATGAAGTGGGTTATTCAAGATGAAGATACGGGTATTAAAAACATGGATATTGATTGGAAGTTTAAAGTTGGAGACAAGGTAAAGATTAAAATTACCAATGATAAAAATTCCATGCATCCGATGCAGCACCCGATCCATATTCACGGCCAGCGTTTCTTAGTGCTCTCTACCAATGGCAAAACTAACGACAACCTTGTGTGGAAAGACACAGTGCTTATTCCAAACGGCGATACGATGGAATTGCTTGTTGATATGACTAATCCCGGGCAGTGGATGGCGCATTGCCATATTGCTGAACACTTGGAAGCTGACATGATGATGAAGTTTACAGTCGAGAGATAAAAATCTTGCAATCACAGTATGTTTATAACAATTATTGGCACTGGTGAAATTGGACAAGCCATTCACAAATTACTTTCTCCCAAGGGTTTTACTATTGAAGTGTGGGATCGGAATTCCAGTAAAGCGCCAAGCCAAAAATCGCTAGAGTCTATTATTCCTTCATCTGACATTATCTTTCTTTGTATTCCTTCATGGGCTATTCGTGAAGTTGCAGCTGCCATCACTGGCTATTTAAAAAAAGATAGCATTATCGTTTCGGTTTCGAAAGGAATCGAGGAAAAAAGCGGAAAAACTATTGACGAGCTACTAGAAGGATTGTTTTCTCTGTCAGCCCAATACGCGATTTTAGGTGGACCGATGTTAGCTGAAGAATTAAAAGCAGATATGATTGGTGTTGGCGCTGTTGGAGCAAAAAATTCCCAAGTTTTTGATGAGTTAAGAAACGTTTTTGCTGATACCAGTCTGTATTTAGAATTTACTGATGATATTCGTGGTGTTGCGCTCTGTGGTGTGTTAAAAAATATCTATGCTATTTCTCTGGGGATAGCTGAGGGATTAGGCTACGGAAATAATGCCAAAGGCTGGCTCACAAATTTAGCAGTAAAAGAAATGGTAGAGATAGTTACCAGTCTTGGAGGAAGAAAAGAAACTGTTTTTAGTACTGCTGGAATTGGGGATTTTATAGCAACCGGCTTTAGCCAATACTCCAGCAACAGACAGGTGGGTTTTGATTTGGGAAAACATGGCAATACTGATAAAAAAAGCGAAGGATTAGTAGCGTTACCTGTGTTTATAAAAAGAATTGATACCTTGGAAAGATTCATTTTATTACATGCAATTTCCGAGGTTGTCCTTGAACATAAGGATGCAAAAACTGCCTTCAGAAAGGTATTTACAACACATGGCTAAAAATCATATTCTCGTTCTCGATATTGGAACAACAGGCGTTAAAGCACTGGTTTTTGATGATAAGTTCAATATTGTCTCTCGAATATATAAAGCACTTGAGAAATCTGTGACACCTGAGGGGTGGGTTGAACAGGATCCGCAAGAGCTTATTGAAGCATCAAAAGAAGTCTTGCAGAAAGTTATAGCGGAAAGCAAGATTCCCGCTGCGTCATTTTTAGGATTAGGCATTACCAATCAAAGAGAAACAACTATTTTGTGGGATAAAACTACGGGAAAGAGTATCTATCCTGCTATTGTATGGGAAGACACTAGAACAAAAGCATTGTGTGATGAGTTGCAGAAGAAATATGGCAAGCAAGTGCAGGAAAAGACAGGCTTAAAAATCGACACCTATTTCTCAGCGACAAAGATCAATTGGATTTTGGAAAATGTAAAAGAGGCAAAAGGACTCCTCAAACAAGACACGTTACTTTTTGGCACTGTTGACACTTGGATTTTATGGAATTTACTTGAGAGCAAGCCGCATATCACAGATTATACGAATGCCGCCAGGACGCTTCTTTTTGATATTCAAACACTTGAGTGGGATAGAGAGCTTCTTGCGTTATTTCAGGTTCCCGCTGGTGTTCTCCCATCAGTTAAGCCTCCATCCTCTCTTTTTGGCAATCTTAAAAAAGAGATACTGGGCTTTAGCTTGCCAGTCTTGGCGGTAGCAGGAGACCAGCAGGCAAGTATGTATGCGGCCGGTATAGAGGAAGGAACAACAAAAATAACCTATGGAACAGGAACGTTTATTATGCAGATCATCGGTTCACAGTTCAAGATCAGAGAGCCATTTTTCACAACAATTGCTGGATATACAGATAAGCCGATTTATGCGATAGAGGCAAAAATCGCTCGTGGAGGAAAACAAGTCGAGCCTTTACTTAATAAACCAGTAGAGTTACAAAAATTTCTTACTGATTTAACCATAGATGTCGATACCTATTTAAAACAACTTCCAATAAAGCCAAATGAGCTGATCTTAGATGGTGGTGTTACTAGAAGCGACTTTTTAGTTTCAAAACAATCTGAAGTATCAAAGATTTCAGTGAGAAAGCAAAAAACATTTGATGGAACGGCGCTAGGTGTTACTATGCTTGTAAAAACTCATAATTGATAAGATTTGCCTATAGCATTCTGCGTCTGGACTTCAAAGAATAGTTGCGGTACCTTCTACCACAACTATGGATAAATACAGCGAGCCTTTAAGAGTTACTCCATCTATACAAATCCATATTATTGAGTATTGTTTGTATGCAAGGAAATCCAGCGAAGATGATGAGCGACAAGCAATGTCTATTGACTCACAAGTTAAAGAAATGAGCGAACTTGCAGAAAGAGAAGGATTCTTTATTAAAGAGATACGTCGAGAAAGTCATTCGGCTAAAGAATCAGGACAACGACCAGTTTTTAGAAAGTTACTTGAGGATATTAGAAATGGAATGTTTACAGGTATTCTTTCTTGGGCTCCTGATCGTTTAAGCCGTAATGCAGGAGACTTAGGAATGGTTGTAGATCTGATGGACCAAGGTAAACTTCAGCAAATAAAAACATTTAGTCAAAGTTTTTCTAATAATCCAAATGAAAAGTTTCTCTTAATGATCTTGTGTTCTCAAGCAAAGTTGGAGAACGATCAAAAAGGAATTAACGTTAAGCGAGGTATTCGAGCAAAGTGTAACATGGGATGGAGACCAGGCATGCCACCAATTGGTTACTATAACCGAGCTATGGCAGGAATAAAAGATATTGTGGTAGATCCCGACAGAGGTCACATAGTTACTGAAATGTTTGAACGTGTCGCAAGGAATGGTGACAGTGGAAGGACGCTTAAGAAATGGCTAGATACTTGTCTTACAACACGAGCAGGAAAGAGAGTAACGTTAAGTCAGATTTACCTCATGCTAAAGAATCCCTTTTACTATGGCGAATTTGAATACCCAATCGGTAGCGGAAACTGGTATAAGGGCTCTCATCAACCATTAATTACTAAAGAACTATTTGATCAAGTCCAGAAACAACTTGCGGTTCCATTCAAAAAAGCAAAATGGGGAAGCAAAACATTTACCTTCAAAGATTTATTCAAATGTGCAAGCTGTGGATCCTTGGTTATCGGCGAAGACAGATACAGAAAGAGGAAAGCAAGACCCTCTGTTTATCATATTTATTATCATTGCACAAGGCAAAAGAAGTATGGCTGTCCTGAGCCATACCTGACCGAAGAAAAGCTCATAAAACAAATATTACGATACTTAAACTTTATGTACATGGCACATCCTCAGATCTTTACTTTTAAGGAATTTATTAAGGAAAGTATGGAAGCGTATAAGAAAATGAGAGATGAAATTCTATGGGCGCAGGATATTAATCCCGAAAACAAATCAGTGCATTTTATGGATTACGCAAACTACATATTTCGCAACGGGACCGTGCAGGAAAAACGGGAGGTAACGAACATATTAAACCGACAGCTTTATATCCACAACGAAACTGTAACCTCCGTACCGCTTATTTGATCGGATTGCAAATCTACTGTTCGAATCCTAATTCCTCCGGTTAAGTAGGACATATGTGAACCCTAGCCTAATATTGAGAACTTGGGGGTGTTTTGTCGGTCCGAATGTTTCCCGTCTTGAAGGGGCTTTTAGCAAGCCCCTTCAAGCTAAATAGGGAATACGGTCACCTAGGGGTGCCCGTCTTTGCTGTGGGGTACGGTCTAGACCCTTTTTATCCCTATAGCCCAATTAGCTTTCGAGGCTAATTCTATCAAAAATGAGACAAATGGGACACTATAAAAAAGGGTGTCTCACAATTTAGGTATGATGTACTTTGATATATTTATCTAAAATTAGCTTGCATTCCTCAAATATTCCCGGTATGTGTTGAGTTGAATGGAAAAACAAGATTCGCACATACGGTTTTGCCTCTATGCCAGAAAATCATCGGAGTCGGACGAAAGACAGGCAATCTCTATCGACTCGCAGGTAAACGAAATGCAAAAGATAGCACAACGAGATAATCTTGAAATTGGCGAAATCTATCGGGAAAGTCACACTGCTAAAAAATGCGGACAACGAGAAACTTTTAACAAACTACTTAAAGAAATCGAGCAAGGTATTTACTCCGGCATTATTACATGGTCGCCAGACAGATTATCAAGGAACGCTGGAGACCTTGGTATCTTGGTCGATCTGATGGACGAGGGGAAGCTTAAGATGATCGTGACGTACTCACAGACCTTTACCGACAATCCTAATGAGAAGTTCCTCTTAATGATCCTTGGCAGTCAAGCTAAGCTAGAGAACGATAATCGAAGCATAAACATTCGGCGCGGGATACGAAATCAGTGCCAGCTCGGATATTGGCCGGGGCCAGTGCCAATTGGCTATATCAGTGAAACGATTGGTGGAGTACGTAAAATCTCCATCGATCCAGAGCGAGGAGAACCCATTTCAAAGTTATTCCAGAAGGTAGCGGACGGAATACCCGTAAAAAAAGTAATTGCATGGATCAATAAGAATACTTCTTTAAGAAGTGCCAAAGGAAAACACATTCCTCAGAGTGTTATTTATGGAATACTCCGAAACAAATTCTATGCTGGCAGATTTGTGATTAAGGGTATTGAATATCAAGGAATTTACGAACCTACCGTCACCCTAGAACGATATGATCAGGTTCAAGCAAAACTCCGACCATTCCGCAATACATATGCCCGTGGAGATAAGTATTCGATAGCCAGATTTCTAAAATGCGCTCGTTGTGGGTCGCCAGTGCACCGCCAGAGTAAAATTCGGAAACTTAAAAACGGCAGATCGAATTTTCATACTTACTACAGATGTAGTCGTCAAAAAGATAAAAAATGTAAGGTTGAATATGTCTTAGAAGAAGATGTCTTCCGGGATATAACTAAGCTCATTGATTCCGTCGATGTTTCAAAAATCAATTTTCCAGAGCAGATTCAGGACGAGATAGTCAGATTTGAACGGATGCGATGGGATATTCACGCCCGCATGAGCGAAAGCACAATCAAACTCTCAATTTATCCAATGAAATTTAGCGAAATAGACGACACTACAACCAAAATGTACCTTCAAAACATGATTCTTTATGCAAAACCGGACAGAAGATATTATTTAATATCACTGCTGCTTGCAGGTCTAAATCAAATAAAGATAAATGAAAATTTATCGCTTTTTTAAAGAATATCCTCTCTTAGCAAATAACCCGTTGGAGAACCATGCTCAACAAGGAAGTTAAGAATGGAAATAACAGCCTTTTTTTCTTTAGTGTTTCTTTTAATACTTTGTCTGTCTACCAGAATGTGTTTTCTAATTAAATTTTCAAGATAATAAATGGTATTGGTATCCAAATCAGCAGAGGTTAATTCAGGATTTTTATCTATGATAGTTGCTATCCAGTAAATACTATCATCTAAGAATTTGCTTCCAATTTCGTTTAAAAGTTTAGAAATGGAATAAAGGGTCGTCGGGAACTTACCCATTTCATTAGCAACATTGCTAAAAAAGCTTTTTTCACGATCTTTTAAAGAATGCCACTCTTTCGCTTCTTCCTTCCAAAATGACCCAGCAAGTAGATAGTTACGAATAATTTCTTTAAGATAAAAATTGGGTCTTTCTGCCTGACAAGCATCCTTTAGTTTATCGTAGTAATTGTTCCATATAGTCCAAAAGTTCTCATATTCATTTAGTGAATCTTCAGCAAATACTAGTGCTTGAAAAAAGTCTGCCGTTTCCCTCGAGAGGGTGAAGTTTTCAATGAACGGGATTAAGTGCGTATGCAGCTCATCTTTACTAGATGTGAGTAGAAAATAAGACATCTTCTCAAAAAACCTTTGCCTTAATTGATAGCTATCTCCATCACGCTCTTTGAACATTTTTTTAGAAAAAATCGGAAATAATTGACCAATTATTTTTTTGTGTTCTTCATCTGAAGTTCTTAAAGGAATTAGTTCAAATATTGTATTCAAGACATCGTTTTCTAAATCTGCTAAAGGTTCTAAGTCCTTGTACGAAATCGCATCCACAACAACAGATTCGCTTTCCTTCTCATACTTTTGAGTGAACGCTAACATTAACTTAGGTTCTAAATCCTCATAATGATAATTCTTATAACTTTCTTTTCTTAATTCTTCTCTAAGAAGATCGTATTTAGGTTTTAATAAAATATAGCCAAATAATAAGGACTGTGCATCTTTAAAGCTCAGTTTCCATAGTTGATGTAATATCGCTTTGATAACAAATACTTCAATATGTCCCCACGAACTAACTAAAAGCATCAGTAATAAAGCTTTTGTCTCTGTTCTATCAGAGGGAAAGTTTTTTATTAATAAGGGAAGGCTTGCAATTGCTGGTTCAACTCCATCAGAAATTTGAAAGCGGTATTGAGGATTAAGTGGAAGAAAAGCGAACTCTAGTAAGATTTTTTTACAATACTCTTTATCCTTAGGGCTTAATTGATCAAAATAGTCTCGCACTAAAACAGCGCATGAAAATACTGGAATTGTTCTATTCAGCAGTGAGAAGTTATCATCTTTATTTCTTTTTATCTTACTAACAATCTTTTTTACATCGGATATAACCTGCGTTGGATTATCTTGATACTTTTCATATTTTTCGTATTCTTCTTTCTTGTATTCAAATCTGTAGCTAGACCAAAGTTTAAGTTGGACATATTTTGAGGCCTCATTACCTTTCTTCAAAGAATCTTCACTGTACTTCCTCAACTTCGGTTCAATCTTAGGATTAAACTTTATTAGTACTTGTCCATCTTTTCTTTCAAGCTTAGGATTCATTTTCCTTTTATCCATTCTCGCAAGATACAGCCTCCACGTCTTGTCTTCTGAAGTCTCACTTTGTTCATCAGGAAGTTCGGAATAATGTTTATCGATAACATCCCAAACTTCTTTTAGTCTGTTTTCGGCTGTTTTTTCATCAACTTTATCAGATCTAAAAAATTGATAATTTACTGCCAAATATTCTAATGATTGTTTCCTATGTGGATCTTCACACGTTTTAATTCTTTCGTTTCTATACATATCTCCATGACCCAAACCGCTCCCTATTGAATACTGAAAACTGGCAGTTTGATCTAAGCTATATCTACCTGTGTCATAAAAAAACAATTTTCTAGACCTAAATAAAATAATGGCGACTTTGCTTAATTTATCTGGGTTAGCTAGAACGACACTTGTCACTACTGCTGTAATCGATGCAGACTTCGAATTCTTGAGTAGATATAGGCACCAACTCTCTAAAACCTCACCAGATACAATTTTGGCGAATTCGAGTAGCCATTTCTCAAGTGCCATATGTATTGACTCTAAAAGACTGGTGGAAACCTGAGTACCCCTGTACATATTCCATAAACGATTACTAATTAGTTGTTTTATGGATGATGATTCATCGAAAAAAATTTCCACCTCTTCAACCTCGTCTCCAAATTCTGATTTTGAATAACATTCAGCTGTCTTATTTGTAAATGACAATATGAAATTTACTGCAAGTTGAGGATGGTATCTTAAAAGTAGAAATGTTGGTGTTTGAAGCGCACTAGGGGGGAAGTAGTTAAAGTCATGCATCTCACTTAAGCCGAAGTGTTGTTCAACGCCAATTGAATGATGTTCGTATGGATTAAGCTCTTTAACAGGCGGTCTATACCAATATAAGTCAGCTATTTTAATAACATATTCTGGTAAGTTCATTGTAATTTCCGCGGCACTAGAGATTGATCCTAACATTACCTCAACTAATGGGTAGTATTTATCTCTGTGGCTTGTTTGTTTTTCAGCTATTACAGTATCAAAAACTTTTTTTAACTCTTCTTTAATCTCAGCGGAACCTTGCAAAATAACATTTACTATTTCTTCCTTCTTGTCATCTCTTGATCCAGACCAATAGCCACCTTGATCCATAAATTGTTCATATAAATAGAGAGCAATTAGACTCGCATTTTTTGTGGTATTACCCCTCTTAAACTTGCTATTCCAGTCAGCCAACAAAGACGTAATGATAAACATCTTGGTCAAGCCAAGTTCCTCTTTATGCTTAAATATTAGACTTATAACGCAATTCCATCCTGCACCTTTTGGTTTTGTGAAAATAGTTTTTAAAGCAATACCATCAGTCTTCTGTAGCCCCAAGAGATGTAGTAGTGTCTCATCAATTTCTTTACACGCGATTCTCAGGAGAAAAATAATTCTGACCAATAGCTCGTAATCATTGGCTAATATTTTCTGCTCATACAATTCAAAAAATGTTTGAGCATAGTCTGACAATAGGACAGATATAATTGATTCATCTTTCCAAAAAGGTTCGATTTCTTTAGTTTTTATTACGGTATCGATAAAAGACTCTATTTCCTTTGGTTTAACAGCAAGTTTTTCTGAAAGCCAAATTCTAAAGGCTCTACGAACTGGTAATGAAATGCCGATGGATTTTAGGAAATCGAGTTTGTCTTCATTTTTATAAAACTCTCTATCAATTATTTTGTTTAACGCCCACTCTTCGTATATGTCATGCGTAATAAAATACCCACCCGTGCGAGGATCATGTTTGATTAACTCATCTGATTCAAGCTTGTGAAGAATTTCACTGTCGAATTCAGCTGTATTTACAAAGAATGAAGTGTCATTTGCCCTTTTTTCTGCGATTTTTAGAAATACTTCCTCCCTTTTTATATGCGTGTTATTTCTTTGGAAATTTCCCAATATTTGCTTGTTCCATATGAGTTCTTTAAATTCAGTAGGGTTTGTTGATTCACCTAAAGTCGTGTAATTTTGCAAATATTCATTAAGATAAAATGGATTTTTTATCAGATCTATAAACTTGTCGTTTTGAGGCAATTTAAAACCATACTTAGATGCTAAATCACTAAGGGCTTTCTGATCAAGATTTTCAATATTAATTAAATGAAAGTTTCTTCCATAAATGTTGGTAAGTTGAAATTTCAAGTCATCAAGGTAGTTATATCGTGTTGTAAAGATTATTTTCCATTTATTGCTGAGTGTTGTAGTTAAAAATTCTTGAAAAGCTTGAGTATCCTCTATGTCTGACAGTTTTTCAGCAGAATCAATTACAATAAATTTTTCAGAATATCCAGATAATTCTTCATTAAAGCTAGCTAGAGTAAATTCCCCGTAGTTTTTAAACAGCAAATTGATATTCGATATATTAAACTCTGTAGCCTTAAATATAAAAATGGGTGATTCATTCTTTTTCGCATCATAAAAGTCTTTTATAATCGCTGTTTTTCCTGATCCGCCTTCGCCACTCAAAATAACTAATGGAAAATCCTTAAGTTTTTTAATGAGAAATGCAAGAGTCTCAGCACGTTGTATTTTAATTTCTTGGTTATTAAATTCAATTAATGAGTGTATTGGAGAGATGATTGAGTCCGAGTGTTGAGTTAATTCAGTAACTAAGTCAAGTGTGCTTTTTTCAAGGCTAAAATAATGATGGGCAATGTTTTTATTTTTAATACTTACATGAGATGACTCAAAATAACTCTTAGTTCTCCATTCAATTTCTAAAACTAATGATTTGGCATAATTTTCAATCTCTACTTTATAGTCAGGTTCTTTTTTGTTTTTCTTGCTACTTTCCGCAAACTCCTGGTTTGTATAGAAAATAACTTTATTAAGTTCGGAGTTTTTATCTTTTGCTTTCTTAAGTGCGTCTATTATTTCAGCTTTATTACTAGCAAGAGATGTTTCATAAAATTTTGCCTGGAAGCCAATATTTTTCCCGTCAACTTCAACTGGTTCTGTTTCAATGCCAGCCTGGTTTTTATATCGAAACAACCCTAATGGTTTGTTAAACTCGTCACAAAAAAGGAGGTAACTGAGCCTCTCGAACGACTTTTGTTCTTTTCCATCGAATTTCGCCTTAAAAGCACTCCAATTAATATCTTCCATAATTTACCCTTTTAGTAACCTTAAGACATCTTCTTTGTTATATTTTCGATCTTTTCGCGCGCCGAAACGTACCGCAACTAAGATACCCTTTTTATCCCACTGTCTAAGCGTATTGGCATGAACCTTAAGAAGGTCGCATGTTTCCTTTAGGGTTAGCAGCTCTGGAATTTTTTCTGTTTTGTTCATGTCTTCCTAACTTACCATTTGTTAACAATATCATACAAAAATATCGACTAAATAGCAATCTACTTAAGGTCAATAAATTAAGGGGAAAGATTTTTATCGAAAACCTTGTCAAGGGGTATTTTTGTTAATCATTTTTTAAAATCTAAAATCGATTTATCCCAACATATCAACCAATTCTCTATACAACCCAGGGTTTCACCTTGCCCTCCGTGTCACCCGGGTCTTCAAAAAAACGCGTGGTAAATTGACAGTATGAAACAAATATCTCTTCAAACAGTTGAAGTTCCTATCAACGATTTAAACCCTGCTGGTTACAATCCTCGTGTTTGGTATGAAAAGACTATACATGATGCGACGAAAAGTATTAAGGAAAACGGGTTTGTTATTCCAATCCTAGTTAATAGCAATAAATCTCGCTACGGAACCGTAATCGCAGGTCATCTAAGATTAAAAATTGCCAAGGACTTAGGATACGAAACGGTTCCTGTAAATTTTATCGACATCGAAGATGTAGAAAGAGAGAAGAAATTGAATTTGACTTTGAATCGCGTATCTGGCGATTGGGATTACGAACTTTTAAAAAGCTTTGACATGGAACTGCTTTTGGAATCTGGTTTTGACGATCTTGATTTCACCCATATTTTTGACGATGCGCTTGGTGTTGAAGATGATGATTTTGATGCTGAGGTAGAGGCGACAAAGATAAGAAATCCAAGAACAAAACTGGGTGATCTAATTTTGCTAGGGCAACACAGATTGTATTGCGGGGATAGTACCAGTTCTGAAGTGGTTAAGGAGTTAGTTGATGACCATAAAATCCATATGCTTAATTATGATCCGATTTATAACATCGGACTTAGTTACAACAAGGGCGTGAGCACAAAAGGAAAATATGGAGGCAGAGCTACTGACAAAAAATCTGACAGTGAGTACCGAGAATTTCTAAAAACTGTTCTTCAAAACGGCTTGCAATTTATTTACCCCGATTGTCACATCTTTTGTTGGTGTGATGAAACATACATTGGGATGCTACAAAGTTTGTATTCAGAATTAGGAATTAATAACAAACGAGTTTGTCTTTGGATCAAGAATAATTCCAACATGACTCCCCAAATTGCATTTAATAAGGTTTTCGAGCCTTGCGTCTACGGAACTATCGGCAGTCCTTACCTATCAGCTTCTGTTCACAATATCAGCGAAGTCCTCAATAAAGAGATTGGAACAGGTAATCGACTTCCCGATGACATCATGGACTTATTTAATATCTGGCTCGTGAAGCGTGTAAATGGACAGGACTACGAACATCCTACACAAAAGCCCCCTACTTTATATGAGAAAGCATTCCGTCGTTGTACCAAGCCAGGAGATATTATTCTTGACCTCTTTGGAGGTTCAGGAAGTCAACTTGTAGCCGCCGAGCAGTTGAAACGCAGGGTGTTCCTCTGCGAAATTGATCCGATCTTTTGTGATGTTATTGTCGCTCGGTATCAACAATTGACTGGAAAGGAGGCAAAATATGTTAATCCAAAAGAATGACATCTTTGAACTAGGTTCACACTATCTCGCTTGTGGCGATGCATTGGATCCAGAAATTGTTAAAAAGATTCTTAGTGATCGGAAGGTTTCTTTGATCCTCACCGATATGCCGTACGCTGTGGCGCTTATTGAAAACAAAATTGGATTTAACCAAGTTGGGAAAAGGAAAACTATCCTAAATGACCATTTGCAAACTGATGAGGAATATAAAGAATTTACAAGTGGATGGTTGAAATTAGTTAAACTACATCTTGCTGAAAAAAATAGCTATTATTTGTTTAATTCCGACAAAATGCTCTTTTCTATGCGAGAAGGACTGCTTGAACAGGGATTCAAGTTTGCCCAACTTCTTATCTGGATCAAAAACCATGCGGTACTCGGAAGACTTAACTATCTCCCCATGCATGAGCTCATAGCCTATGGGTGGTTCGGCACTCATAGGTTTCAGAAATCCCAGGATAAAAGCGTTTTGTTTTACCCTAAACCAAATAAGAGTCCGTTGCACCCAACGATGAAGCCAGTCGGGTTACTTCGCAATCTTATTCTAAATAGTTCAAAAATCGGCGACTGGGTATATGACCCTTTTCTAGGTTCGGGATCTACGTTAATAGCCTGTGAGCAAACTAGGCGTAGATGTTTGGGAATCGAGCTTGATCCAGAATACTGTCAGGTCGTCATGGATCGTTTTGAAAAAGTTACAGGTAAAAATGCTAAAAAACTATGAACAACAAAGATAATCAAATTACAGTTAGAGATCGTATAAAAGTTGAACAAGATCTACTGGTAGAGCAACTAAAGAAAACTCCCATAGTTCAGGTGGCCTGTGAGAAAACCAATGTAGGACGTTCGACATATTATCGATGGAGAGCTGAAGATAAAGAGTTTTCAAAACAGGCAGATGAAGCCTTGCAAGAAGGCAACTTGCTTGTGAATGATCTAGCCGAGAGCCAGCTAATTAGTGCCATTAAGGATAAAAACATGACCTCGATAATTTTCTGGCTTAAGACACATCATGATTCCTATCGCAACAGAGTTGAGGTGACTACCGCTGGCTATAACAAAGAAATTAACCTGACAGATGAACAGAAAGAATTACTCAATAAAGCAATAGAAATGGCGGCACTTATTCCGTCCAAAGAAAATAGTCATGAATGATCAACAACAAATCATAAAACAAATTCAGGATAATCCTGATTTTCGAAGAGCATTAACGCAGGAGAACTTTTATTGGTTTTTTGTCACTTATTTTCCTCACTACATTACTTGTCCGACTGCTGATTTTCAAAAGGAAATTTTTAATCTCATACAAAACGAAGAATTAGAAAAGATTTCCATTACTGCTTTTCGTGGTTCGGCTAAATCAACAATAGCAACTCTTGCACTACCTATCTGGGCAATGGTTGGTAAGCCAAGCAAGAAATATACCCTGCTCGTGAGCCTGACCCAGGGATTGGCAAAACAAATCCTTACAAACATAAAACAAGAACTTACATCAAATGAGTTATTGATACGAGATTTTGGACCATTTTCAGAAGTAGCTGACGAATGGCGATCCAATTCACTCGTAATCCCGCACCACGACGCCAGAATTTCAGCCATATCTCAAAGTGAAAGAATCAGAGGACTCAGACATCGACAATACCGACCTGATCTTATTATCATCGACGATGTTGAAGATCTGGAATCAGTTAAGACCAGAGAAAGCAGAGATAATCTCTGGAACTGGTTTTCTGGTGAGATAAAGCCAATTGGAGATAGTGGCACCAGAATAATTACAGTAGGTAACCTCTTGCATGAGGATTCGCTGATGATGCGAATTAAGCAAAATATCCAATCAGGAGGGGCAGGCGGTATTTATAAAGAATTTCCATTGTTAGACGATAACGGAAATATTGCTTGGCCTGGCAAATTTCCAACGATGGCACACATTGAAGCTAAAAGGAAAGAGATTTCTGATGAATCAGCTTGGTACAGGGAGTTCTTGTTAAAAATTATTGCTGACGAAGACCGAATTGTAAAAGGCTCTTGGATAAAATATTACGATATTCTTCCTAGTACTGATCGTTATCCAGCCAGGCTTGTAGCGATTGGCGTTGACTTAGCTATTTCACTTTTGGAATGGGCAAACTTCACGGCCTTAGTTCCAGCGTATGTAGTGGGTTACGGCGACAATCTTCAAGTCTACATTTTGCCATATATCTTAAACAAGAAATTAGATTTTCCACAAACAATTCAGGCAATAAAAACCTTAACGGAGCAACTTAAAGTAGGTTATAGACCGTATCCTGTGGCCTACATAGAAAGTGTCGGTTACCAAAGTGCCGCAGCGCAACAACTGACAGTAGAACACGTACTTGCTGAAGAAGTGAGAATTCCAAATATGGATAAAAGGTCAAGACTATCCTTGGTTTCTCCCCTTATCCAACAAGGGAAAGTATTCTTTCCAAGAACAGGTGCAGAAGTATTAATAGGTCAATTAGTAAATTTTGGTGTGGAAAAATATGATGATTTGGCTGATGCTTTTACATTACTTATGTCAAAAGTCATAGATTCAGATCGTCCATCAAGCAGGCGTAAACCGGGCGAAGTATCTACACCAGAACCTGATCCTCACCCTGGATTAACTTGGTCTTTGCAACACATGAATGATTTAGGATTTGATATTGAACCAATCACACTGGATATGAAGTTTTAAATTAAATTCCAAGAAGTTGTTTTTTCTTTTTATCAAATTCTTCTTGAGATAAAATTCCCTTTTCCTTTAAATCGTTTAGCTTTACAATTTCGCCAGTCACATCTTCAGTAGCTCTTCCGTTCCCAGAAAATTGTGATTGTGCCTCATAAATAGCCTTTTGAACTTCTTTCTTTTTGGAAGTTGGTACGGCGTACTTCTTTCCTCCAGTTGTTTCTAAAGTGATTTTCCATATGCCCATCATAGGTAGTTGAACACTCGCTATCTGGTTTATTGGAATACTTTGTGAACCAACTCCGGCTTTAAACTCAATCCTATTAGGAAAAACTTTAATCCAAAACCCGGCATAACTTGTTTCATACAACGGTTTTTCTCCAGTTTGTTGTTTATTTCCAAATAATCCCATTTTGTTCACCTCCTGTCATAAGTTAGTTGCTTAGTCAACCTTAGCATAAAAAACCCCCGTATTCAAGGCTAAACTCTTAGTGTAGCTAAGTGGAGTAATGATCGAGTGTTTTAGACAATATATACATGAGGAAAAACGCAACGCTTCCAAAAGCGATAGGGAAGAAAATCCAGAAGCGAAGGAAACAAATTGGGATTACCCAGGAGGAAGCAGCTGAAAGAGCAGGCATCAGTCGAGCCTATATGGGATATATTGAACAAGGTAGACATGCTCCTTCTCTTGAAGTACTCCAAAAAGTAGCAAAAGCCCTCAAATCTTCCATGAGTGACTTCGTTTAAGGAATTCCTCCTATACTACATAGACTTCGGCCTTTTTGAGGTGTTTTTTCGTATAAAAATGGTTGAAAAAGCCTAGCTAACTCTATATAATATTGTTATCAATTGGTAGGTAAATCAATATGGAAGAACTATTAACTCTCAAAGAAGCGGCACAAATCTTAAAGGTTCATGTAAATACTTTGCGTATATGGGACAAAAAGGGCATTCTCATAGCTATTCGAATTGGAGAAAAACGAACTAGGCGATATAGAAAAGCCGATTTAGAAAAATTCATAAGTAAAAAGAATTAATATGTTAAAAATTACGCCATATCATGCAAAATACTTTGCTTACGAGTTAACTAAGCGATGTTCTTCAGATAGCCTTGAAAAATTATCTTCCACTCTTTCTAATGCGCAGGTTGACCTTAATCCACACCAAATTGAAGCCGCATTATTTGCATTTAAATCCCCTTTATCGATGGGTGCAATCTTGGCCGATGAAGTTGGACTAGGAAAGACAATCGAGGCTGGTCTTGTTTTATCTCAAAAATGGGCAGAGCGAAAAAGAAAGATTCTCTTGATTGTTCCCGCTGCGCTTCGCAAGCAATGGAACATGGAATTACAAGAAAAGTTCTTTTTGCCCTCGGTGATATTGGAAGCCAAATCATTTAATCAATCTATTAAAGACGGAAATCTCAACCCTTTTGATCAGGAAGATAAGATAATTATTTGCTCATATCATTTTGCTAGAGGAAAAGCTCCATACGTAAAACAAACTAAATGGGATTTAGCAGTAATCGATGAAGCGCATCGACTACGTAATGTTTACAAGACAAGTAACAAGATAGCTCGAGAAATAAAAAGCTCTTTGTCTGATGTGCCCAAGATTCTGCTCACAGCAACACCGTTACAAAATTCATTACTTGAACTATATGGTCTCGTAAGCATTATCGATGATCACGTATTTGGTGATTTAAAAAGTTTCAAAGCAAATTACTCGCATGCACCTAGAGAGCAGGAAATTCCTACACATATAAGTGGTATCCAGTGGGCAAAAGAGGGTGACACGGGTAAAGGTATTGTTATAAGAGAAAATGGACTGGCAGAAGATGAGCAAATGGTCGATCCAAAACAACTTCTTTTTACTGATTTACGAAGTCGTCTAAAGTCGGTCTGTATTCGGACATTAAGACGTCAGGTATTGGAATATATTAAATACACTGAACGTAAACCAATTACTCAGGACTACATCCCTACGAAACAAGAGATTGAGCTGTATGACAGTATGTCTGAATATTTACAACGGCCGACATTGTTTGCCCTTCCTTCGAGCCAGCGACAGCTCATGACACTTATTTTAAGAAAGTTACTTGCTTCGTCTTCCTTTGCCATAGCAAGTACCCTTAATAATCTCGTAGCAAAACTAGGATTACTGATTGATGAAACGAAGAAGACATTGGCAACTGTACCTGTTGAGTTTGATACAACCGAGATTGCCCAAAATTTTGAGGGATTGGATGAAATATCTGATGAATGGATTGATGATGAAGAAGGTGACGATGGTGATACAGAAAAAGGTAAAAAACCTAAGGTATACACCCAGGACGATATTCCACTAATGGAACAGGAAAAGATCGATTTGGAAAGATTTAGAGATCTCGCAAAAGCTATTTTCACTAACTCTAAAGGGGACGCGCTTCTGATAGCACTTAAAAAAGGTTTTGAGATGACGAAAGAGCTTGGCGCAAAACAAAAAGCGATTATTTTTACTGAATCCACGATTACACAAAAATATTTATCAGAGACTCTTTTGCCGGATAATGGCTATCAGGATAAAATCGTCCTCTTTAACGGTTCGAACAACGATCCTAAATCAAAAGAAATTTATAAAAATTGGGTTGAAAAAAATAAAGACTCCGATAAACTTACTGGGTCAAAAACTGCGGACATGCGTTCTGCCCTTATCGACTACTTCCATGATGAAGCAGATATTATGATCGCCACCGAGGCAGCAGCGGAGGGTGTTAACTTACAGTTTTGTTCCTTAGTTATTAACTACGATTTGCCGTGGAATCCACAGCGTATCGAACAGCGCATTGGCAGATGTCATCGATACGGACAGAAGCATGATGTGGTTGTAATTAATTTTGTGAATCGAAAAAACGCAGCTGATAGTCGCGTATATGACCTTTTAGATCAAAAGTTCAAATTGTTTAAAGGTGTTTTCGGAGCTAGTGACGAAGTTTTGGGTAATATCGAGTCTGGAGTGGACTTTGAAAAGCGTATTGCAGCAATCTATCAAGATTGTCGTACCACAGACGAGATTAATACTGCGTTCGATAAACTTCAGGAGGAAATGGATGTGAGTATCAAAAATAATCTTTCCGAGACTAGACAAACACTTTTGGAGAACTTTGACGCTGAGGTACACGAAAAACTTAAATTAAATCTTAAAGAAACTACGATGTATCTTGACATGTATAACCGTTGGCTTTGGGATACCACAAGATTTTATCTTGGCGATAATGCTGAATTTTCTGAACAAGAATATTCATTCATGTTAAAAAAGAACCCATTTCCAAACGAAGAAATTGATTCTGGCCCTTATAAAATAGGTAAGAATATTGAAGATGCTCACATTTACCGCCCAGGACATTCCCTTGCCCAGCGTATTTTGTCTGACATTAAATCAAAACAGGCTGAAGAAACAGAAATTGTCTTTAATTATTCCGACAATCAAACCATAATATCTGTACTAAAACGGTTTGTAGGAAAAAGTGGAGTATTGAAGATCTCAAACTTTACCGTGGAATCATTTGAAGCAGAAGATAATATTATTCTCTCTGCAATTACCGACTCTGGTGATGTAATAGAACCTGAAATTATCAAGAAAATATTTCAGTTATCAGCAGAGTCCACTACTCCATTGAATGTTCCAAGTGATAAAAAAACCAAACTTGATGAACTTGAAAATACGTATGTTAAGACTGTTTCCACCGTTATCGCCGAGCGTAACGGGAGTTTCTTTGATCACGAGGTAGATAAACTAGATAATTGGGCAGAAGATGTAAAGAAAGCGATAGAGCTAGATTTAAGGAAGTTTGATATTGACATTAAAACGGCAAAAACAAATGCTAAAAAGATCATTAATTTAGATGAAAAATTGAAAGCCCAAAGAGAAATTAAAGATTGGGAGAAGAAACGAAATGAGATGAGAAGGCGTTTGTTTGAGACCCAAGACGAGGTAGAATTAAAGAAGGAAAAGTTGCTTGAATCAGTTGAAGCCCGATTGGCTCAGCACTCAAAACTTGAGCCATTATTTACCATTCGATGGAAGATAATCTAAAACTATGACAAATAAAAAACAAAAACTGGAATTAACATGGATCGGCAAAGATGAAGAACTCAAGCTTGAGCCGAGAATCTTGATTGAAGATTCTGAAAAGTCTTATGGCGACCACAACTCCGAAAATATGCTTATTTACGGTGACAACCTTCTTGCGTTAAAGGCTTTAGAACAAGATTTTACAGGCAAAATAAAATGTATTTATATTGACCCTCCTTATAATACTGGAAGTGCATTTACGCACTATGACGACAACCTTGAACATTCGATTTGGTTAAATTTAGTACGCCCAAGATTAGAAATATTAAAAAATCTTTTAGATAAAGATCAGGGCAGTTTATGGATTTCTGTAGATGATACAGAGTCTCATTATTTAAAAGTATTATGCGACGAAGTTTTTGGTAGAAATAATTTTGTAGCTACAATTATTTGGGAAAAGAAACACACGAGAAGTAATGATGCAAGATGGCTATCTGACAATCACGATTTTATACTCTGTTACGCAAAGAATAAATTACTTTGGCAAAGAAATTTGTTGCCTCGCAATGGTGATGATTCTAAAGGATATACAAATATTGATAACGACCCAAGAGGAGTCTGGGCATCAGGGCCTTGTCATGCCAAAACACCAAATCCTAAGGATATTTACCCTTTGACCACACCATCAGGCAGAGTCTTAATGCCTCCAGCAGGTACAAGCTGGAGATTTTCTAAAATCAGATTTGAAGAGTTGATTAACGATAATCGAATATACTTCGGCAGTAATGGTAACAATGTTCCTCGCTATAAGCGTTTTCTTACGGAGGTGCAGGATGGTCTTGTCCCTATTACAATTTGGTTTCGAACTGAAGTTGGTGACAATCAGGAGGCTAAACAAGAGATTAAAAAGTTATTTGCTGATGATCCTTTTTCAACACCTAAACCTGAAAGACTCATAAAGAGAATATTTGATATAGCTTCAAAGCCTGGAGACTGGGTACTCGACAGTTTCCTAGGATCAGGTACTACCGCGTCAGTCGCTCACAAAATGGGTCGTAAATGGATTGGGGTCGAACTGGGCGAACACGCGACAACACACTGCTTACCTAGGCTGAAGAAGGTGGTTGACGGTAAGGATGGGTTACCATTATCAGAAGCTCTTGGTTGGAAAGGTGGAGGTGGATTTAAGTTTTATAATTTAGCTCCTTCCCTCTTGCGCAAGGACAGTTTTGGAAACTTTGTGATTGATGAGAAATATAATGCAAATATGTTGTCCGCAGCTATGTGTAAACATGAAGGTTTTAAATATTCTCCTGACGAGGCAGCATATTGGAAGCAGGGTAAATCTACCGAAACGGACTATATTTTTGTTACAACTGGCTTCGTGACAGTAGAACAGCTCGATGCTATTCATGCACAAATGACCGAAAATGAAAGTTTATTAATCTGCGCCAAATCGTTTGCTCCAGAGAGCGAAAATTATTTTTCAAATATAACTATTAAGAAAATTCCTCAGATGATTCTTGGGAAGTGCGAATTTGGTAAAGATAATTACGATTTGAATATCATCAAAGCGACTAGGAATGAGGCGGAAGAATCTAAGGAGGTACAAGATGAACAGTAAAGCTCAAACTATCAAAAATAGATTAAGTCTACGTAAACCACAAGCGGATAGCTTAGAAATTTTGCAAAAAATAACAGATATTTTGAAATTGAAGAGTGATGATGACGTTAAAAGTGATTTAGAAAAAGTTCGTGCGTTGTATCCTACGTGTTCTGATTTTGAGCGTGAGTTTCCTTCAGTTTGTTTTTCTTTAGCTACAGGCGTTGGCAAAACCCGCTTGATGGGAGCATTTATTGCCTACCTCTATTCAGCAAAAGGAATAAAGAATTTTTTTGTGTTGGCGCCCAATCTAACTATTTATAATAAATTAATAGACGATTTATCTAATCCACAGAATCCAAAGTATGTCTTTAAAGGTATATCCGAATTTGCGGTATTTGGCCCACGTATCATCACTGGAGATACCTACAATCAGCACCAGCAAATGCTGGGTGAGACTGTTCGTATCAACATCTTTAATATTTCCAAGATAAATTCTGAAGTTCGTGGAGGACGTGAGCCCCGCATTAAACGACTGTCCGAATATCTAGGAGAATCTTACTTTAACTATCTTGCAGAGTTGCCTGATCTCGTCTTGATTATGGACGAGTCACATCATTATCGTGCTGATGCAGGACTCAAGGCAATTAATGAACTTAAGCCAATTTTAGGTTTGGAATTAACCGCCACTCCAATTGATTCAACTGGTCTTAAATTCAAAAATGTAGTCTACGATTATCCTTTGGCCAAAGCATTGCAAGACGGGTTTGTCAAAGAACCTGCGATAGCAACACGCAGAAACTTTAATCCTGACCAATACAGAAATGACCCTAAGGAACTCGACCTTATCAAACTCGAAGATGGTATTCGTATCCACGAAGATACCAAAGTTGCTCTAGATATCTACTCCAGGGATATGAACAAACCATTGGTACGACCATTTGTATTAGTTGTTGCCAAAGACACTGATCATGCCAAAGAGATTCGAACAACAATTGAATCCGAACAATTCTTTGAAGGCCGTTATAAAGGCAAGGTCATTGAGATTCATTCCAACCAGCGTGGTGAGGAAAAAGAAGAAAATGTACAGAAATTAGTTGCTTTAGAAAAACCAGATAATTCAATTGAAATCGTTATTCATGTCAACATGCTTAAAGAAGGTTGGGATGTTACCAATCTCTATACAATCATTCCTCTTCGCGCTGCAAATTCTCAAATCCTAACAGAACAGACTATTGGCCGAGGTTTGCGATTGCCATACGGGGCACGTACTGGTGTTGAAAAAGTAGACAAGCTTACCATAATTGCCCATGATCGTTTCCAATCAATCGTGGATGCGGCTAACGACCCAAACTCAATAATTCGAAAAGAAAATATCATAGAAATTGATCCGAATGAACTGCCCGCCAATCAAGAAGTTATTACATCGTCTTCAATTGTTCAATCATCTCTAAATGAAAGGCGAGATCAAGTCTCCGAGTTGAAAGATGAAGTCGAAAGACAAAGTGCTGGAATTTCCCTTGATGCCCAGCAATTAATCGTAGACGCAGTTAGCTCGCTTGGAAGTCAAATTAAAAACATTGATGACTTAAAGAGCAGTGATGTACAAAAACTTGCTATTAAAAAGATGGTCGAGCATATTGAAAGCATCCCTCAACAAAATCTGTTCAAGGATCAGATAGTTGCAGCCGCTGAAAAAGAGTATGAGGCGGTAGTTGAAGAGCTTATTTCTAAGACCATTCCCATTCCTCGAATTCTGGTTCAGCAAAGTAATGAGGTGCGTTCAGGTTTTCATGATTTTGAACTTGATGTTTCTGGACTTAACTACCAACCAGTATCAGAAGAAATTATTCGTCGAACTCTAAGAACTAATTTGAGTGAGGTATTACAAAGCACTGAAAGTGGCATGGAGCGTGATATCCCGAGCAATATTGTTATGAATGAACTCGTGAATTATCCGGAAATTGATTATGATCGTGAATCGGAACTGCTACACAAAATAGTTCAACAAGCTGTTGTTAAATTAGGTAACAACCGAAGTGAAGAAGACTTGGAGAATATAGTGCTATATCACAAGCGAGAAATTGGGAACTTCATCTATGCCCAGTTACAACAGCACTTCTTTCTGGAAACTGGTGCGTATGAAGAACCAGTAGTCTATCCGTTTACTCGTATCGAACCACATAATTTTTCCAAATATACCGCTGATAAAATACACCACTTTACGGAGACGATCACACCTACAAATATGATCTCTACTAAAGTTTTTGGCGGGTTTAAGAAAGCTTGTCATAATCTGTATAAATTTGATTCTAAAGCTGAAAAGGATTTTGCAACCATTCTAGAAGATGATCGAGAGGTTGTGCGCTGGCTCCGTCCTTCAATGTCACAGTTTCTGATGTATTGGAAGCGAAACTCTAAACGATATGAACCGGATTTTGTTGTAGAAACTAAGGACGCTATTTATCTGGTTGAAATAAAGGCAGAACGAGACATTGATGATGCCGAAGTGCTTGAAAAAGCTGAGGCAGGTAAAAAGTATTGTGAAGCAGCGACTAAATTTAACACTATTAATCGAGGAAAACCTTGGAGATATGTAATCTTGCCCCATACGTCTATCTCACCAAATATGAGTTTTGGACAACTAAGTTCTAAATAGCATGTCTCAAGACAAGATGTATGGATTAGACCAGTTGCCACCCAATGATTGAAAATAATAAAAAACTATGCCAAATGTAATAAGACACTTAATCAACGACAACGGTGAACCATTTAATAGCACTGAATTACAAACAATAAGTGGTGATCTTGATAGATTAACTGATATTGAACGAACCAATTATCGAAACGGTAATGCTAGTGCAATTGCTGGCCATCCATCAGTCAAGATTGTAATCGTATCAGGACCGGGAACGGGGAAAAGCACAATTTTTAAACAACGAATCGACTACTGGCTAACTCAAAATCCATCCGCAGGAATTTTAGCATTAAGTTTTGTTCGTAAACTTGTAGCTGACTTACAAAATGATATTCAAAATGACACAAGTCTTACTGAAGATCAAAAAGGGCAAGTTGAAGTTCATACATTGCATAAATATGCTCGAAGTATAGTAGAACAAAATCACGGAACTCCAGAAATAAGATTTCAACCGCATTTCAGAATTATCAGTGATGTTTGGACAGACGCAGTCTGGGAGGATGTGTTACTTACTGTTGATCAACCAGACAAGACAACATATTCATTTAAGAAATTTAACGAACAACTCCATAATTCGAACTTCAACACTTCAGAGGAGTGGGAAATTGTGATTTATAACTATTTCAAGTTGTCCAAATTCTATAACGCCGTAGGCTTCGCAGATTTAATTTTTCATGCACCAAAAGCACTATTGGAAAATCGATCACTAATAAAACATCAATTTTATATTATTGATGAATATCAAGACTTCAATACTGCCGAGGAGAATTTCATAAATGAACTTACCATTGGCAATTCTGGTGTCTTGATAGTTGGAGATGATGATCAAGTTCTTTATGAGAAACTAAAGTCAGGAAAAGCAGAATTGATAAGAAATCTATATCAAGATACAAGCTTCACATCGGCAATGCTTCCATTTTGTGGCCGAAGTAGCTTTCATATTACAAAAACCGCTAGTCACTTTATTAAACAATCGCAAGAAGATGGATGTATAGAGAAGGTATATTTACCAATCTCTACAGACACTCAATGTCCAAAAGTGCAGATTATTGGATGTGCCACTTCTCCTACAGCGGTTGACTATATTAAAAAATTCATTGAAGACCACGCACAAGAAATAGCAACAAGGAAGAATGATTTAATAAGTGGACAGAGCAAAGATCCGTTTTTACTTATTTTGACTCCTGCCGGACAAGTAACTTTTTATGCGAATTCAAATGCAAATAAAGATTTATTTGAAATGGTTGCTGAATATAAAGAAGAACCTAAGAAATTTTCAGAAGATTACTACAAACTATTGACTTATTACTCTCTTGCTAGGCACCCTGAGAATAATTTCACCTTTCGTAAGGTTTTCTACTATGAAGGTACTGCTACAACTGATATTAGTGTTTTGATAAATGAATGTCTTACTTCTAGTAAGCAGTTTTTCGAATTAGCTCACGAGTCCGTGCAGTTAATTCTAAGCAAATGTCAGAAAGTAAAAGAAATTATCGAATCAACAGATTCTATCGAGGTTAAGATTCAAAAGTTAAGTGTTGAGATTGGTATAACTAATTCCGATGAATTAAGAAACAATCTCACTGAACAAGCTATAGATGAGAATCAAGTTTTGCAAACTGAACATAAGGAAGAAGAATCTGTTGAACTTGAGGAATTAGAAGTAAAGAACATGTGTGCCGTTGAGTTATTAACTCTTGTTGGATCAAAAGGGTTATCAGCAGATCATGTAATGATTATTGGTTTTGATAATCAAAATATGTCATGGATAACTAAAAATGCTTTTTTTGTCGCTATAACAAGAGCAAGAAAATCACTACATCTCATAACTGCTTTAGGTTCAGGCGGATCACAGAGACCGCATGCTTATTTGGATATGCTACCTAGCGAAAATATTGAGTTTTATAAATACAAAAAGTCCAATCGACAAATACAACTATTACGAGATAAATCTGAATTTATTCAATACTTAGAATCATTGCAACAAGCTAGAAACAATAGCAGAAGACCAAACTGATATGTCAAAATACTACAATCCAAATCGCACAAGAAATCTATATGACGCAAATTCGTCAGAGTTGTTTCGCTTAAGTCGTTCAAAGATTGATCTTTTCTTAAATTGTCCACGTTGTTTCTACCTCGATCGACGCCTAGGTGTTGGTCAGCCACCTGGATATCCATTTTCTCTCAACTCGGCTGTAGATAAGCTTCTCAAGAAGGAATTTGATACTCACAGAGCCAATAAAACTCCTCATCCGCTAATGAAAACATATGGTATCGATGCTGTTCCATTGGCTCATGAAAAGATAGATGAGTGGAGAGATTCACTACGAGCCGGTATAACTTTCAAGATTGACGACGAAAACGTAGTAATTACGGGTGGGGTCGACGATGTGTGGGTAAAACCAGATGGTGAATTCATCATTGTGGACTACAAAGCCACATCTAAGGATGCTGAGGTAACGCTTGATGCAGATTGGCAAATCGGCTACAAACGGCAGATGGAAATATATCAATGGTTATTCCGTCAAAACGGCTTTAGGGTCTCTCCTGTAGGCTACTTTGTATATTGTAATGGTGATACTGATCCAGCAGCTTTTGATGGAAAGCTTGAGTTTGATATAAAGGTGATTCCGTACGAAGGTAACACTAACTGGGTTGAGCAAACAATCTTGGATGCAGTCAAATGTCTCAAGGCAGATGAAATGCCTGATCCAGGCGAAGACTGTGATTTCTGCAAGTACCGCCAGGCAGTCCGGCAATTTGAAAAATAAACCATGATCAATATTCTTGAAAAACAATTTGAGAAATGGTCAAAGAGTATCCAAGATAACTTTTCTAAGCTTCTCTCGAGATTTCGTGCTTACTTTAAGCGACTTCTTTTCCCTCTTTACCTGTTCCCTATAAAACTCGTTACTTACTCTTCTTATTACTTGGTCGTTTTTTCGATCAAGTTTGTAGTCGCACTCATCAAAATAATTATTGACTCAATTATTTTCCCCTTTAGGAGTTTGAAAAACTTTTTGAAGTCTTTATTTGTTATCGCTGTAGTTGTATACATGATCGCTTCGCTTTTTGTTATTGCCGACTATTTGCGTACTCAATACGGATGGTACGGTAAGTTTCTATGCTCTTTTGGAGCTAAAGAAAGTCTACAAAATTCTGTAGTCAGGGTTGTGGGCGGATACTCCGAAGGATCAGGATTTTTTATTTCGGACGACCAAGTGATTACAAACTTCCATGTTATTGCCGATGAACCAAGTCCAAAAATTATTTTTCCTGATGGTAGTTTTGTTACACCAAGCAAAATATTGGGCAATAAAGATGCTGACTTGGCCGTTCTTTTCACTGATAAAAAGTTCCCTGATAAAGTATTGCCACTTCCAGACAGAGTAACGCTCCGCGAAGACGAACCATTGATATCAACTGGTTATGCATTAGGAACAGATTTAGTCGGTAAAGCAACCGTTGTTAGGGGTAACTTTATTGATTTTCGAAAATCTAGTAGAAGTCCAGTTGTTTATCTACAAACGAATATAAGCTTGGTGGAAGGAATGAGCGGTGGGCCTATTGCTGACCAGTGCGGAAATGTCATAGGTATTAACACGCTAAGTTTAGCTGGATTATCTCTTTATATTTCTGCCGACCAGGCAAAGACAATGGTTCCGAGTTTTACAGATCAGGGAATTACCAAAATTGAGGTTGATCCATCAAAGTCTCCAGAAGATGCAGTTAGAGCGTACTATACATACCTCAAAGCCAGAAGAATGAGAGATGGATTTAATCTTTTAAGCCAGGAATACTTGCTTAAGACAAATTTCGAAGAATGGACAAATAGATTTAAAGATATTTTGGATGTTGATGTTATTAAGTCCGAAAAGTTTGAGGATACGAAAGATACAGCCTTTGTGAAGTTCTCCACTAAGAATTGGGTAGAGAGTGAAGCCATAATGCATTATTACGAAGGAACGTGGATTATGGTTAAGGAAGATGGCGTATACAAAATTCAAAAAGGAAAAATAATGGAAGTCGATAACCCTGCGATGAGTTGGTTCTATGAATAGAAAGCAACACGCTTGAAAACGAGCCCATTTTAGGACTAGACTTCAACACCTCTTCCCGATACCTTGTGCCGTGATGGACGGCAAAAATCAAAAAGACAAGGCATTTGTACTTCTTCGTAGATCTGAAAAATACTTCTACAAGTATCTCCTTACACACAATAAGGTCTACATTGACCGATTTTTCTCAGTAACTAAGCAATTAAAACGATTATTGAACAAATTTGAGCATAAATGAAATGTTGAGCGTTACTTAGCATTTACGCACAAGAACTGATATAATCGTGCTAAGCTAGACTAAGCATTTAGCCTGAAAAAGGAGGTGATATACATATGAAGAAATTACTTAAATGGGGAGGAATAGGATTTATCATCCTAATAGTAATCGGAGTTATTGGCAGTATGGGAAGTGATAGTAAAAAAGTAGGATCTACTGACACTACTCAAACTTCAAATACGAAAGAACAACCAAGTCAGGAGACTTACAAGGTTGGAGATAAAGTTCAAATGTCAGATATTATCCTTACTATAAATAAAGTAGAAACTGCTCAGGGTGGTCAATACACAAAGCCATCTGAAGGTAATCAGTGGATTGATGTAAACATGACTCTTGAGAACACAGGATCAAGTCAGCAGTACATTACAACAATGGGTCAGATGTTCGTCATAGATGGCGACAATAATCAGTACCAAGTTGCTGTAACTGGAAAAAGACTAGAAAATGCTGGTTCTTTAGGAATGGATGGCGCTTTAATTGCAAAAGCCAAGAAAACTGACTGGGTAGGATTTGAAGTACCAAAGACTGCAAAAGGTCCCAAGCTTCAATACAACGCTAGTTTTTATAGTAATAAGAAAATATTGGTCGATCTTGGAATGTAATTATTACTATCTAAAAACAAAAAAGTGCCTGAGTAACATCGGGCATTTTTTGTGATGTATATATCATTTTGAGCCTGGACTTCTGAGGGCGTTCCCGATACCTTGTACCCTGAAATGGCAAGAATACCTGCACCAGCTGATCAAATAATACCCCCAACATTAAGCGTTGAATATTGTTTATACGCTAGAAAATCGAGTGAAGATGATGAACGACAGGCCATGTCGATTGATTCACAGATCAAAGAAATGACTGAAATGGCAATACGAGAGGGATACTTCATTAAAGAAGTTCGTAAAGAAAGTCATTCAGCAAAAATGTCTGGTCAACGACCAGTTTTCAGCCAACTTATTAGTGATATTAGAGATGGTATGTTTACTGGTATTTTGACATGGGCACCTGATCGATTGAGTCGGAACGCAGGAGACTTAGGAATGCTTGTCGATCTTATGGATCAAGGTAAATTACAACAAATAAAGACTTTCTCTCAAAGCTTCTCAAATAATCCCAATGAAAAGTTTTTACTCATGATCCTCTGCTCTCAGGCCAAACTGGAGAATGATCAAAAAGGCATCAACGTAAAAAGAGGTATTCGCGCCAAATGTGAGATGGGTTGGCGACCAGGAATGCCTCCAATCGGTTATTGGAACAGAGCTATGGCGGGAGTTAAGGATATAGTCATAGATCCAGATCGTGGACCTACTGTTACTGAAATGTTTGAAAGAGTTGTAAAAAATGGTGATAGTGGAAGAACAATCAAAAGATGGTTCGATGAGATTGGAATGAAAACTAGAGCAAATAAAGGAGTAACACTGAGCCAAATCTATCTAATGCTTAAAAACCCTTTTTACTACGGTGAATTTGAATATCCAATTGGTAGCGGGAATTGGTACGAAGGAAAACATAAGCCTCTTGTCACAAGAGAATTATTTAACAAAGTACAAACAAAGCTAATTGTTGCACCAAAATCAAAATGGGGAGGTAAAAAGTTCGATTTCAAAGATTTATTCAAATGTGCTTTCTGTGGGGCAAGTGTAATTGGCGAAGACAGATATAGAAAACGAAAAATAGGTATTCCACGATACCATATCTACTACCATTGCACCCGACAGATCAACTACGAATGTCCAGAGCCGTACGTAACCGAGGAAGAACTTATAAAGGCTATACTTCGATATATCAATTTTATGGAAATGGCACATCCTCAAATATTGAGAATGTCCGAAAAACTAAAACGAGGGATGCAGGGTTATAAAGAAATTCGTGACGCAATTCTTTTGCAACAAGACGTTGATCCAGATAAAAAGCCGATCACCTTTACTGAATATGCGAAGCATGCATTAAAAAATGGATTGGCAATGGAAAAAAGAGAAGTAGTTCAAACGCTTGGCCGTCAACTATATCTTCACGACAAAGGAATCGTTTCAGCCCCGATACATTAACCTTATCTCTCCATTTGGCATATAATAAGGTAATGAAAATAAAGATAGCCGTTGTCTTACTGATAATAGGTTTGGTTGCAGGTTTTCTTTGGCTGAAAAAAGACATTAAAACACCTACTCAAATTACTAATGTAACCCAAAATACTCCCACAGATGACGTTTCAGTCATCCGACAGTTCATGGATAAACCGAACCTGGATCTTTCATCAATGGGTACTGATCTGCCAACACAGTACTTTAGGGTCGGTAAAATTACTAAAGTTAGTACCGGAGAGAATATGGATAAAGTTGATGGTTGGGTTCGTCAGGTGACTGTATACGATCAAAAAGAGCTCGTTAATGGAACGTGCTCCATCTATGAGTACAATCTTGATGCCAGAAATCATAAACTAACAGCAGTTATTATTAGAGGTTTGAAATCAAATGAGATTGAGAGCTATAAAAATAATGGTACTCCCTGTTCCTCAGATTCCGGCAATATACAGAAACTTTCAAAAGCAGATGCAGAAATAATTGCGATGGGTTATCTAAAGCGTGGACTACCAAATTTTGATCAGATTAAAGACCAATTCTCGTATTCCCAACAAAATAACGGTGAGTCTCATGAATGGACGTGGGAAGACAAAACCTACAAGCTTCCTGATGGTCTAAGTAGCAGACCTTATCTGTATCCTAGTATCCGCATATCCCTCTATGGGAACAACGAAATCCAGTATTGGAATACCACTCCACTCTTTGAAAACTAAATCTGAAACTGTGGTGAATCCTCAGTGCCCCGTTCGAATCCATCCTAATCGGGAACAACGGACAGGCTGGAACCGTAGCCTGAAACTTCAGCTTTTTGAGGGTGTTTAGCGGTTCGAATTTTGGGTCTCTAAAAATGGGCGTTTAGCAAGCCCCTTCGGGCTATTCTAGAGACCACGGTCACCATAGGGTGCCCGTCTTGGCTGCCATGCAGGGATTTGAACCCCAATACCGTCCTCCAGAGGGACGTGTCCTACCATTAGACGACATGGCAATGTAATTCAATTGCATTACCCCGCAAATGATGAGTGTTTAATCCAAAATTTGCGGTTTAATGGTAATGCATATCTATTTTACTAGATTGTGGCTAAAATATCTATGAAGGCTTTACAACCATAAATCCTATAGTTATTGATTACGTGTACATTTTGTGGTATACTAACAATTAGACAGATTAGGTGTCATATTTCCTCATAAGGTTGTATTTTTATCCTCAGTTTGTCCCCAATATGGGTAGAATAAACGTTAGAAGACGTTCTCAAAATGGAAGCCACAATAATTTTAGAAGGCCACAGGTAAAGCCCGGACCTGCTTTTGGTGAGAATATTAATCAAGATAAATTTGTTAAAGAGGCAAAAGTAACTCAAGCAACTGAAGCATTTACACCAATTCACAAATTTTCTGACTTTGATTTATCACCTGCGATTCAGAGAAATGTTGCAAATAAAGGCTACACAACTCCAACACCTATTCAGGATGGGGCAATTGAGCCAATTCTTCAAGGGCGAGATTTAATAGGGATAGCTAATACCGGTACAGGAAAAACCGCGGCCTTTTTACTTCCATTAATTCAAAAAGTAGAGAAAGACAAAAACCAAAAAGTTTTAATTGTAGCTCCAACACGTGAGTTAGCCGTACAAATCTACCAAGAGCTTCGCGACTTTACGGTAAGCATGTCTATATATGCAGTTCTAGTTGTAGGTGGAGCAAGTATGCACAGACAAAAACAAGAAATAAAGCGTGGATTTCACTTTCTTATAGGTACGCCTGGGAGGATTAAGGACTTATCAAGAGGAAGTGGGTTACGACTTTCAGAATTCCAAACTGTTGTGCTGGATGAAGCTGACAGGATGGTTGATATAGGATTTATAAATGATATTGAATATTTTATTTCATGTCTCCCACGTCAACGTCAATCACTTTTCTTTTCCGCAACCGTTTCAGGAAAAGTAGAAAGTATTTTAAAAGCATTTGTTCAAAACCCAGTTACTGTTTCTGTAAAAACGCAGGATACATCTGAAAATATTGAACAAAATGTTATAAAGGCAAAAGATAAGCAGGATAAGATAGAAAAGCTTCATGATTTACTAAATTTAGTAGAGATGGAAAAAGTACTAATTTTTGGAAGGACCAAATGGGGTGTCCAAAAGCTTGGAAATGAATTAGTTTCCAGGGGGTTTAAAGCAGTGGTTATACATGGAAATAAGACACAAGGACAAAGACAAAGAGCGCTTACACAGTTTAAAAACAATGAAGCCAAAATTCTTTTAGCAACAGATGTTGCATCCCGTGGACTGGATATACCTGACGTAACACATGTAATTAATTTTGATAAACCTGCTACCTATGATGACTATGTCCATAGAATTGGACGCACAGGAAGAGCCGGCAAAACAGGTACCGCACTTACTTTCGTGGATTAGCTACGTTTAGGAATCATTCATTAAGGCAAATAATTTCCGGAGAGTATTTACATTTCTTATCGTAACTTTTTTGTAAAACTCTGTCCCAACTATTTTAAGCAGCTCGCTTCTTGTGATATTTTTCCGCTCTACATTCCATATTATTGCTCCATTTACGTACTTTACATGATCAATTTCTGGTTTAATTTTTAGATCATTTAATATTTCTTTTTTATTTATTTCATCCCAGAGAAATAAAACATCCGTTTTTGAGTTTCCTATATTAGTCCAAGTTTTAGGAATAACACTTTCTATATTCTTAATTTCAGGTAAGCTTTTGAGGATTACATGAACATGAAATTTGAATTCTATGTCAATTGCATTTTCAATTTTTAAAGAAAGATTCGCGTGTTTTTCGGAAGTTGTAAAAATAACATTACCTGAATTAATATACGTTTTAACATTAAAAAATTTTAAAGATTCAAAGACTTTTTTAAGTCTTTTCATCTCAACTTTATTGTTACCTCCTACATTGATTCCCCGTAAAAGCGCTACATATATCATGTGTTAATTATACCAGTAGTAGTATAATAGCTGTATGAACGTTTTGAAAACTCTCTTCGTATTTTTATGCGTCCTTTTTATCATGCCCTCTGCTGTCAATGCTAAATCGTTTTACTTCCCATCAGTAAATGTAGACATACAAGTAAACAAAGATTCAAGTATTCTTGTTACTGAGGAGCGGACATTTTCATTTGATGGGGCGTTTACACAAATTTACTGGGATATTCCAGTTAAGCCTAATCAACAAATTGAAACTATATCCATATCAGAAGAGGCTGTGTCTTATGAACTTATTCCCTATGAAGACACATCTCGACCTGCTCAAAAGTACTGGGTAAGGCGCCAGGGGAATTCATATCACATTGAGGCGTATCACGCGTCTGCTTATGAAGATAAAAAGTTTATACTTACATATACTCTGACCAATGCCATAACGCGATATTCAGATGTTGCAGAATTGTACTGGAAAGTTATAGGGGATGCGTGGGGCTCAAAGACTGATTCAGCCCGAATACTCGTGACACTTCCTCAAGTGGTTTCAGTTTCAGATATATACATTTGGGGTCACGGGCCTCTAAACGGATCTTCAAAAATATTAAACGGAAAAACTGCGGAATTTGTGGTATCTGACGTAGCACCAAAAACGTTTGTTGAAATTCGAATGCTGTTTCCGGCGTCCATAATTTCTGCTGGTCCTATAAATAATAAACCTCATTTAGAAAATGTAAAGAAAGAAGAAAAAGCGTTTCAGGATAAAACTGTTTCGCAGGGTAGATTAAGACTTGGAGCTCTTATTATGGGTGGCGTTATTCTTGCGGGATGGATTATTTACTGGTATGTGATTTGGTATAAATATGGACGTGAAAGACGCTCTGATGTTCCAAAATATGTTCACAATCCTCCCAGTAAATTGCCCCCAGCGTTAGTTGAAGCGCTTGTAACACAAAAAACGTCAATTACTCCAAATGCATTTACAGCGACAGTTTTAGACTTAGCGCGTAAGAAGTATATAAAAATTGAAGCAATCGAGAAAATAAGCAAGGGTTTCTTAGGATTAGGGGCTGGGAAAAAATATAAATATGTACTCCATGCAGATAACAAGCCATACAGTTCTAAAAAACCATTATTGTCTTTTGAAAAAACTGTTCTGGAGTTTATTTTCTCAAAAGGATCCCGAAAAAGTATTTCCATGGATGTGTTACTTGCCGAAATGAAAACGTACCCAACACATACTCGTAAATTTTTCTTATCATTTAAGAATAGTATTGAAGATGAAGTTAAAAAGAGGAAATTTTTGGAGGATTCTGGTAATTCTTGGAGAACGAGATTTATAGTATGTAATAGTATATTTATTCTTATTTTCTCGTCTATACTAGCGCTTTCACTCAATATCTTTTTAGAAACATTTTATTTTATTATTATGTTTTCTGTGTTTTTTGGGATTTTTGTGTTAGCTTTTGTGAGCCGCGCGTATCTTAATTGGTCAAAGCCAGTTGAGAAAGAAGCATTTGAATGGATTTCTTTTAAGCGTTTTCTAAACGACTTTTCTAAATTTAAAAATGAAGTGCCACAGGCAGTAACTATCTGGGAGGAGATGTTAGTGTATGGCACAGCTTTAGGAGTTGCACATAAAGTTGCAAAATATTTGCCGCTTATTTTGTCCTCGGAAAAAGTTACAACTCCCGGTTGGTATTATATGAGCGCATCACACGGTGGTGTTTCAAGTTCTGTGTCTGGTGTAGGATTGGATTTTGGTACATCACTTACGCAAAGCTTTTCAGGCATGAGTTCTTCATTTAATTCATCATTTTCTTCTGGTTCTGGTGGAGGTTTCTCAGGTGGAGGTGGCGGAGGTGGCGGAGGTGGAGGAGGCGGCGCAAGTTAACAACTAACTTCTAACATCTAATTTCAAATAACAAAATAGTAACAATAAGCTTGAGAATTAAAAAGTTATTAGCGAGTAGTTATAGGTTAGTAGTTCTTAGTTAACTTCACACGTTCCGTTATAGACTGCCTCAACGGTGCACACGGTTCCATCTGGGAGTTTACAATTAGGATTTGCAACAGCTAACGTTTCTCCACCTACCCATGCGCAGTACATTTGCTGTATATTGTCATAACCGGTTGTTTTAACTCCGCCCACCGGGCACTCCCCTCTATAAAGCGCCCATTCTTCGCATGCCATATCGTCCTCAAACTCACATAATCCATATTGTCCATTCGGCCCGTCTTTAATAATGGTTATGCCGCCTACAGTTTTACAATTAACGGATGCAGGATTTGCAAGTGAGGCTGAATTGTTTGCTTCAATTTTATGTAAATCGCTTAAAAATACAGAAACAGATGTGTTACATGGGCAGTCAAATTGAAGGGGTTCATCAGGGTTAGTAGAAGTGGGAGATGTTTTGTATGAGTACATTATGATCTGAGTTTCCCCATTTGATTCCTTGCTGTATCCCCACTGAGAAGAGCCTGGACCATCTGCCGAAAGGTTTTGATCAGCCTTAAATCCCATTCTTGAAAGTTCCTTTACATTTTCGAAATGGGTCAGTATTGCATTGCTGGTTGTAAGAGTCCCGGTCATGATTTTTCCGGGAAATGTGCCAATTGGAGACTGTTCAGTTGTGTCAACTGGTTTTGTCCATGTGGCAGATGAAAGCCTTGATTCTGCCATCTTAAACACTGCGCTTTCTTCAGGATTTGATACTTTTTCTTGCGCCACTCCGAATAATACAAATCCTGCAAGCACAACAAACAATATGATAAGGATAGGCTTTCTCATCTACTATAATAGTACATAGGTTTTTTATGGAAATGCAAATACAAAATATAGTATATTGGTAAGATGCGATCAAAGAGTACTATCTACACACTTTTGGCTTTATCCATAGTTATGCTTGTGAGTCTTGTATTCAACAATTCCCCATATGCTCCAGAATATAAAAAAGTACAAGGCGTTCAAACAGAAAGTACTGCTTCTGCAGATACGCTAAAGGTGCTAAAAGTTGTGGATGGAGACACTGTGGAGTTGTCAAACGGTGAAAAAATTAGGCTCATTGGGATTAATACTCCGGAAAAAGGTCAACCATATTTTAAAGATGCGAAAGACACATTAGAAATGCTTATTTTAGAAAAAGAGGTAAGGCTTGAGCTGGATGTATCACAGAAAGACATGTATGGGCGTACTCTTGGATATCTATTTATAGGTGATCAGTTTATTAACCAAAATATGATTGAAAGTGGGTATGCTATGGTAGATACAGTCCCCCCAAATGTGCTATATGCAGATACTCTTGTTGCGTCTCTGGACAGAGCAAAGAATGAATGTAAGGGTATGTGGGACGGACTGTGTAATCCTACTGCATCTTCATGCGTACAAATTTCTAAAATTAATAAAGAAGGAAAGACAAAGAATGAGGAATGGATAGAATTTATTAATACATGCGTGACTTCCCAGGACATCTCCGGCTACCTTATAAAAGATGCTAGTGCGAGTAACTCGTTTGAGTTTAATGTAGCAAGCATATCAGCAAAAGGTACCTTGAGACTTCACTCCGGATGTGGTAATAATTCCCGCACGAGTTATTACTGGAAGTGCCCTGAACCACAAAATTTCATTTGGAATAATAGTTCTGACCGTGCTTATTTGTTTGATAACAGTGGAAAACTGATCTCAGAATTAGGATATTAGTATTTCCGGGGGGGTTGACAATTAGCAATAGAATTGATAAACTGCTAACAATTCATGACAGAGATCATAGCTACAAAAGAAAAATTGATACCCGTTATCCCCATTAGAGACGGAATTGTTTTCCCTCATACAGAAAGTATTCTAACTTTTGGTAGACCCAAGAGTCTGGCAGCCTTGGAATCCGCCTTTGCCGGAGAAAGAATTGTCTGTTTTGCGCTTCAAAAAAATCCACGCCAAAATGACCCTCAGCCTGAGGATTTATATACCATGGGAACTGTTTCCCATATTGAAAGAATGATCAGAACTGACGGTGAATTAAATGCTTTAGTAAGAGGTCTATCACGTGCACGTATTTTGTCTTACGAAGACCATGGAAATTACTTTTTAGCAAAAATTGAAGAATTGGAAGAAAACCCAACAGAAATAGCAGAGGTAAAAGCGCTTTCTAACCATCTTATTGCAGAGTTTAAAAAAGCTTTAGGACTCGGAAAGCAGGCAGACTTTTTAGTTTTCATGAATATCATGTCTCAAATTACCGCCTCAGAATTAGCTGATCAAATTGCATCCACTTTGGACATTAAAGGTTCTGAAAGACAAGAAATCTTAGAGACTTTAGATGTTAAAAAGAGACTTGAAAAAGTTTCAGAATTTTTGGCCCGTGAAGTAAAAGTTTTAGAACTTGAGAAAAAGATATCCAACAAAACTCAGGAAAACTTTGAAAAAAGTGCTAAAGAGGCAATTTTACGTGAACGACTTAAGACTATTCAAAAAGAATTGGATGACACGGATGAAGGCGGCGAATATAAAGAACTGTCTGAAAAAATTAAAACTGCAGGTATGCCAAAAGAGGTTGAAGAAAAGGCTCGCAAAGAGCTCAAAAAACTTCAGCAAACAACTCCGTATAATCCTGAAGCAGCATATATCAGAAACTATCTGGAAGCTTTGGTTGTGCTTCCATGGAATAAAAAAAGTAAGACTACGCTTGATTTAAAGGAGGCTGAAAGAATTTTGGAAGAAGAACATTATGGACTTAAAAAAGCTAAAGAGCGTGTAGTAGAATACTTGGCTGTACACAAATTGTCAGGAAAGATGAAGGGTCCTATTCTTTGTTTCTCTGGGCCTCCGGGTGTTGGGAAAACTTCTATAGGAAAGTCAATTGCAAAAGCATTAGGCCGAAAATTCGTGAAAGTGTCACTTGGTGGAATTAGGGATGAAGCTGAAATAAGAGGTCACAGAAGAACATATGTGGGAGCGCTTCCAGGACGTATTATCCAAGGGATTAAAGATGCAGGTACAAAAAATCCGGTATTTATGCTTGATGAAATTGATAAGTTAGGCGCTGACTACAGGGGAGATCCGTCCGCGGCCCTTCTTGAGGCACTTGATCCTGAACAAAATAATGCATTCTCAGATCATTATCTAGATGTTCCTTTTGATTTGTCTGACGTAATGTTTATAACTACGGCAAATGTGCTTGATACAATTCCAGCAGCATTACGTGACAGACTTGAGATTATTACTTTCTCAGGGTACACGGAGCATGAAAAATTTAAAATTTCAAAAGAATTTTTGGTTAAAAAACTTATGGAATCGCATGGTCTTAAGCATTCACATATAGAACTTTCAGACGAGGCAATTAAACACGTAATCAGACGCTATACTCGAGAGGCGGGAGTAAGAAGCCTTGAGCGTGAGCTTTCTTCTATTTTAAGAAAAGTTGCAAAGACTGTGGCGGAAGGAAAAAAAGAAGTAACTAAAGTAGATGTTCCATTGGCTGTAAAATTCTTAGGACCGGAACGATTTTCTGACACGATTGCCGAAAAGCAGGACGAAGTAGGTATGAGTACTGGACTTGCATGGACACAAGTTGGGGGAGATATTTTGTTTATTGAAGTTGCACTTATGCCTGGAAAAGGCGCACTTATATTAACTGGACAATTAGGAGACGTGATGAAAGAGTCTATGCAGGCTGCCATGTCGTATGTTAGGTCACGGGCAGATAAGTTGGGCCTTCGAGAAAACTTTTTCCATAAAATTGATGTTCATATTCATGTCCCTGAAGGTGGAATCCCAAAAGACGGCCCATCAGCAGGAGGCGCAATTACAACCGCACTTGTATCAGCACTTACCAAAATTTCCGTAAACCATATGGTAGGTATGACAGGGGAGGTTACACTCAGAGGAAGAATTTTAGAAATTGGTGGTGTTAAGGAAAAAGTAATTGCAGCACATAGGGCAGGTCTTCGCAAGATTATTCTTCCAAAGGAGAATAGGAAGGACTTGGAAGATGTACCACCAGAAGTAATGAAAGATTTGAGGTTTGTGTTTGTATCTCACATGGATGAAGTCTTAAAAGAAGCACTCACTGCCCCTATTCCCGGATTTATTGAGGTAAAAGGAGAGCACAAATCCAAGCATAATATTACTTCTTTAACTCCAACCCCAGCAGAGTAAGATAAGTAAGAATCGATTATTCGGTTTTTGTAAATTGTTATACTTTTTTAACGATACGCAAAGCGCGATATGGCTAAATGCCATGCTCCTATTTACTCTCCAAAGATGAATGCGTAGTTTTGAATCCCATCCGTTTTGTATACAAGTTTAAGAGTGTGATTTCCTGCTTTAGGCAGAGACACTAATTCGTATCTTTCAGGTGTGTTAACTGTAACTCTCCCATTTTTTACATCTGATCCGGCTTTTGAATTATCAATTATTTTCCCATCCAGATAAACCTCAACTGTTCCAGGAGTGTTTGCAGGATGCATGACTATATATACCTTTCCTGCTGAAAACTTATATGTTAACGAGCTTTCTTTTGTAGATATCGAGTATTCATCAAGTATATTCCATACACCATTAAACCCGAAGCGGTTTTTTGTAATATTTTGAGGCAGGGTAAATTCCTGTATCCCGTTGTCAGCTTTTCCATTTGGTACTAAGTAGAGCATTCTTTTAGAACCTAAATATGTTTCAGGAGATAACGGCAATTGTGTTGTCTGCTTTGGAGCAGCTTTAATTTTTTCATTTATATTCTTTCCAGAATCTTTTAGTAAAAGTTGAATCGCTTTTTCCATCTCTTCATATTTTCCTTCGCCAAACTGAATGCGTCTGATTACGCCCTTGGTATCAATTAAATATTTTGAAGGCCAATACTGATTAGAAAAGGCCTTCCATGTTCCAAAATTATTATCTTGTGCTACTGGATATTTTATCTTATATTTTTCCACTGCATCTTTCACGTTTTTAGTTTTCTTTTCGAATTCAAATTCCGGAGAATGCACACCTATAAGTACAAAATCTTCTTTATTATATTTCTCGTACCATGAGTTTAAATAGGGAAGTGTACGTATACAGTTGATACATGTATATGTCCAAAAATCTATAAGTACAACTTTGCCCTTTAATTCTTTAAGCGATATAGGTTTTCCATTTGTGTTAATCCAATTTGTGATACCAGTTATCTCTGGAGCGATAGTATTTGTATTAAAAAGAGAAGTGTCATCTAGTATTAATTCTTTTCTCCCAGTTAACTTATTGAGTTCATTAGTAATAATAGATGATTTCTCAAAATTTATTAAAAAATTTGTGTATGAGGGTACAGCATTTAAAATTTTTACCTGTAGTTCTTTGTCATAATTAGTCCCAATTAGAATCGCAGTAAGTAAAAGTACTACACCAAAAATTTGCTGGATGCGTCCAGTATATTTAGAAAGGAATCGTGTATCAGAAACTAATTTTTGTCCCCCATATGAAAATAGAAATAACGGAATTCCTACCCCTATAAGATAGGCGATGGTGACAAGTATAATTCCAAAATTTACCGATGATGTTACTGAAAGTGTTGCTATGGCCGCAAAAATAGGTCCCGCACAAGGAGTCCACACTACGCCAAGGGCTGAGCCGGTAGCAAAGCCTCCACTAAATCCAGAACGCGGCTTTTTTGTTTGTCCTAGCTTTCCAGCAAACTGAGAAACGAATCCTTCAAGTAATCTATTGAGGTAAGGAAAAATCATGGAAACACCTAATGCTATAAGAATTACAACCGAAGTATACCTTAAAATATTAGGGTCTATTCCAAATATTTTTACTAAATATGAAATTCCAAGCGTCAATAGCCCAAAAGTAGTAAGTACTCCAAGTGTTATTCCTAATGATTTTGCTTTACCTCCCTTAATTGAGGTTGAAAGTACTATGGGGAGTAATGGCCAAATGCAAGGCGCCAAAATTGTTATGAGACCGGATAAGAATGCAAAAAATAAAAGTACAGCCATGATTTGTATGCTCCTTGCTTAATTACTGCGTCCGTAAATTTTAACGGGCGCAGTGTTAAACACCAATTTACATTGGTAGTAAAACTCCATCAATTACATGGGTAACCCCATTACTTGATATAACATCAGCAATCGTTATCATTGCTGAGTCATTTATGTACCACATTTCATCCTTTTGAGTGAAAGTTATTTCCTGTCCATTGACAGTTTTTAATTTTAGCCCTTCAGTGATGTCTGCTGCACGGTACGCTCCAGGTACAACGTGGTAAGTTAAAACACCAGTTAATTTTTCTTTATTTTCTGGCATTAATAACGTGTCCACTGTTCCCGCTGGAAGTTTTTCAAATGCTTCGTTAACTGGCGCGAAAACTGTGAATGGGCCTTTGCCCTTTAATGTTTCCACAAGTCCTGCTGCTTTAACTGCTGCAACTACGGTAGTATGATCTTTAGAGTTAACTGCATTATCCACGATATCCATATCGGGAGTCATGAGAGCTCCTCCAACCATTACGCCTTCAGAAGAATTTTGATCCATCATAGTGTTGTTTTGTGCTGGAGTAGTTACCATCTTGTTGTCAGTTTTGCCATTCATGGCAAACCAAGCAACAACCCCTACAACTAATACTACAGCTACAATAGCTATTATCATTCCGCTATTTTTCATTTTTTTCACCTCCCTTCAAACATAGTTTGTTCATATAGTTATTTTATTAATTAGATTATTAACTAAGTTAATTATTACGTAAAAAAAATATAATGTCAATACTGTTGGGTACTTTCTTACCCATTGTTTACAATAGTCTCAAGTACGCGAACGTAGGCAAGCATATCCAGTTTAGATGCGCCTTTTACTAACGTTCCCATAACTTCTTTCACTTTTGGTTCTAGATCCATAAGTGCCTTATCTCCAGTTTTTGTAATGATGATTATCTTTGACCTTTTGTCTGTTTCGTGAAGAACACGTTCTACATATCCTTTTTTCTCTAAGTGATCTATAAGTTTTGTTATTAATGGTGGTTCTACTGAGAGTATATCGGCCAATTCAGCTAGTCCCATATTTCCATGGTCATGAAGTTGTCCTAGTAATTTCCATTCTGGGATAGAGAGGTCAAAAGGCATAAGCGTTTTGGTTAAGTGAGAATTTAATGTGCGATACGCCTTTCCTTGAAGAAGTCCTGCGCTGTATGCGTTTAGATATTCAGTATTTATATTTAGTCTTTTTAAAATTGAACTTGTATTCATATGTTATTTAATTAACTTAGTTAAGTATATCACAAATATATAAAAAGTAAAGAGTGAATATTACTTTTGCTCAATTTTGATTGGGCGAAGTAGTTTTGTTCCTAAATCAGCAAGTTTAAAACCAAAGGACATGATAAACGTCATAAGTAAAAATTGAACTCCAAGGTTTAGCATGTCATTAAACACTTTTGTTGGTAGTATTTCTATATTTTCTCCTTTTGCTGCAGGCAAACCGGGGATAGATGGCATCATAGCTCCTGTGTTAATAGACGGGGCTGGAATATTAAAAAGAGAAATAGGATTTATAGTTCCTGAAAAAAGCAAGACAACTAGTAACACAGCAGTGCACATTATGGCAATTCCAATTCCCAAAAGTGTATATCCAGTTTGTCTTTCTGTCATAGCATTATCGTTTCTTTTTTTTACTTTTTCTTAATTTGGATTTTAAGTAATAGTGTCTAGGAATAATAATAAACACAAATATCACAGCAGTTATGACGGCAAAACCGCACATAACTGATGGAAGCGCTGTGTTAGTTATGATATTTGCATATAACAAAATGATAGAGGGAATAATAAACACTAAGTATGACAGTATCATCCATTTCTCCTGTTTCTTATCTCCTATACGTTTGAATAGTGAGTATGTCAAAAGAATTATACCTATGACCATTGCGACTACATAATAAAGCCAGTGAAAGAATGAAAAAGTTGAATTTACTTCATAGCTGACATAGTTGGGGTTACAAGTGGGCAAAATGGCTACTTGTGGAATAAATAAAATAGCTGCTATGAGTAAAGCCACGCATGAATAAGATATATATACTAACGTTCTCCATCTATGGGTTAAGGTATTTATAATATGCAGTCCTAGAGCTGGTAAGAGAGTAATTGCTACATACCCCATTTTTATTGAAAGATCTATATATGGAGTAGTACAGACTAGAAATTCAGAAAGTTGAAATAATCCTAAACAGAGAAGGACGAGCACACAAAGTCTGCTAAAAGATGTTGGTTTATATTTGTATAGCACGTATACCGCAAATGCAAACTCGATCACAAATGTTGAAAAAGACACGAGAGGAGTAAGGCAAAAAAATGTTATGCTTGTTTGTGATTTTGGCCTAAATAATAATTTCATACTTTGAGCATATCGTAGGCTTTATGTATACGTCAAGTACTGCAATAAACTTTTAAAAATATCTATCCAGTTCAAGTTTTTCTGGGTTAGGTAATAATTTACTGTTAGTATTAACTATTCTAAATGCTGGAGTGTTATCTGTCCGGTATATTACTTCTTCTGTATATCGTATGTCTTTTTTGCAAATTCCATTGTTTATAAATAAAACTTTTTTTTGTGGAATCTTGTTGTCCATCTCAAGTGACGGACATTCATGGTCTACAAAGAAGAATTTTCCAAACCCGCCATATGGTTTATCTTTTGGCGATCCTTCCTTTTGATAAGTAGCAGGATCGTATTGCGCATAAAATTGGACCAGTGGATATCCACCACCTGTTTTAGTTAATACAACTGTCTCAAATTTTCCAGAATTTATATTTACGTATTCCATCATTTCTTTAAAACCTGCATTTCTATACCAAGGTTTGTGTATGGGTGAATGGTTAAAATACTGATGAAGAAAATAAAATGCACTAAATAGTATTCCAATCGATAAAAATAATATAAATACAAACTTTATCTTTTTTAACTTTTCAGAAACATGCAGGATTCCGAATGCTGCTAGTATTTCCAAAATAGGAAATAAAACTATTGCTCTTTGTAAATTATTTGTGTCAACAGCTGTGGCAGCGGCCACAGGGGCTATAACAAGCCAAATGAGAGGAATCCTATATAGTTTGTTATTGTCACGGGCCAATAAAAACAGTCCATATAAAATAAACGGAAAAAAAATTAAGTGCATAACTCCAACTCCGGGGACAAAGTACCAGGGTGGAAGATTATTAATAAACAAAAAATTAAATGAGAAATATTCAAAATAATTGGAGATATATGAGCGCGGAAAGTTTATTGCTTTATTATGGAATGCGCGCGTCACTAGATTATTTGTCTGTATTACTCCGTCTTCCCGAATTTGTTCATCCAATATTAGTTTTGTTTCAGGATAGGTAAATATGTTTACTTGGGCAAATCTTCCCGATCCTCCAGGGGCTATGAATATAAGCGAAAAATTTAGTATACAGATTGCTAAAAATGAAAAAATAAGCGTTTTAATAAATTTTTTTGAAAGTTTTAAACTCCAAAATTTTATATAAAATATGAGTATAGAAAAAAACATGAGCGGAACAAAAAGGCGGGGTGTTTGATAGAAAAAGAAACTTAAGGAAAGTAGTGCACATCCTATCACTAGTTCTTTTATTTTTTCCGATCTTAGGCTATTTATTATGTAACCAAATCCCAGGAGTATAAAAAATAATGCGACTAGTGACTCGCTAGATGCACGTGACAAAATAATATGCCAAGGGGATACAGAAAGAAGGAAAGCACTCAAAACCGCAACTTTTCTGTTTTTAAATAGTGCGTAAGACAAGAAATATATTGCAAAAATAGAAAGTGCCCCGATGATGGCTCCGGGTAAGCGTACGGCAAATTCAGAGAGACCAAATATTGCCACGGGAATAGTAGTTAGTACATGATACCCAGACGGACTATTATCTCCAAAAATATCTACATAAAGCGGAAACATATTTCCATTGTCATCTTTTCCTGTTTTAAGAATCGAGAATGCAGTATATCCTTTGGACGCTTCATCTATATGAAATCCAGTGGGGATTGATGAAAGGCTATAGAGTCTTAAAATAAGGGCCAGCAGAAAAGTAGCAACTAATACAAATACAACAAGCTTTTTATAGTATAAATTTAATAATTTCATTTTGCAGTGAATTTATCAAATCTTATCACAAAAAGGCTTTTTATATAATAATGTAGGTTTTAAATACGAGGAATATGGTGTCAAGTTAAAAAATAGCTTCCCGGATCCGCCGCTTGTATGCGTGCGGATCCTAAGAAGAAATATCTCTTACGGAGATACTATTTGGACAATTGTCCGCGAACTGCGCCTGCAGGATATAGAGCGTTGTGAACATTGACGTAATAGTCAGAAGGGTTCTTTTTTATTTCCTTCAGTAACTCTTTGTCAACTGTTATACACCCGCTTGCAAATCCCTGTGCGTTTGGAGTAGGTAAAGTTACAACTACCGGTCCAGATGCACCTTTAGGTGCTTCATGGATGTGTGCTGCTGCGGCAGGATCAATTTTTGATACCTGCATTGCAACACATAGTTGTCCACTTTTTGGATGAGCTTTTACGCTCGCCCAACCCATTCCGTCTGGATCTCCAGGGCCAGGAACTTCTTGTGCTCCGGTCAGGGAAGCATTGAGTTTACGACCGGTTTGATTCATATGATCATTCCCGTCTGAACCTTTATTCTCTCCGCTATTTCCTGATCCGCCAAGACTTACATGATTCATGTTTGTATCATTTGAGACCTGAATCGCTGAACGTGTGTCTCCTGTTCTGATCATGACATCTCCGCGGGAGTTATTATCTGCACGATTATCACCAGAATTGTTCTCTGTATCGATAGTATTATCAATGCGTGAACTGTTATCCTGGGACACTCTCATGTCAGTATCCATATCTAAGTTGATACGGTTATTTGACCTTGATCCATTTCCTGACACTCTTAAATCCGTATCCCCATTGCAACCATTACAATCACCCACACTTACGTGATTCATGTTGGCCATGTTGGAAATTTTGACAGAAGAGTCTGCGTCACCAGAATTAATCCTGACATTGCCGCGAATATTGTTAGAAGCCCTATTTGACCCTGTATTGGAGCTTGTGCTCATATCATTGCTGATAGTTGCACTATTGCTCTGTTGTACAGAAGTTGTAGAGTTCTTGTTTGCCGAAACGGTGTTGTCAGATCCAGATCCGTTACCGGATATTCTGATTTCTGTTGCAGCAAATGTGGGAGTAACTACACTAAATAAAAGTGCACTTGTGATTACCCCTGTTGCTAGTTTTGTTTTAATATGTAACATTTTTTTTCACCTCCTTTCAAATAATCTTAAATGTAATAAATTCTGTATTTATGAAAGATGATGAATTTTTTGAAAAATAATTAACTTAGTTAATTAAAACACTTAAAAGTATCCGTTGAATAAAAATTCGGTAAGAGGGTCGTAAGACATTACGTTACAATTATAAAAATGGAAAAATTAGCAAATATAATTGCAGTCGAGGAAAGCTTTGTAATCCAAACTATCCACCAGCAAGTTATTTATATACTATTAAGAATTAGAATCGGTGTATAATTGTTTTATGAATGTTAAATTCAATAATGATATAAGGCTAATAATCTCAGATGTAGATGAAACTATTGCTGATTTATTTGTTCCTACCCCTCTTGAAACCATTCAAGAACTATCAAAATTATTATCTGAGAACAAATCAATCTTTCTTGTTTCTGGGTCTGGATTTCTTAGTTTAAAAACTAGAGTGGCTGATTTATTCCCCCTAAATTTACGAAAACATATTCTCATAAGTCATTGTAGTGGGGCAGAAATCATGGGATTTGATGATCAAGGAGAAGTTTTAAGTACGCCCTACTACAGTGTTTATGATGAGTCATTAACCAGTGAGCAAAAAGATAAGTGGCGAGAAATTGTTCAGCAAGTTATTACAGAATTTCATCTTGAAACACATCCTCCGGAACCACTAAAAGTATTCAAAGAAAAATATGGAGATAATCCTCTTGTTGTAATGTTTGAAGATAGGGGTCCACAGATCACATTAGAGTTTGTAAATTCTTATAATCTTTCTGACGACCAAATAAATAAGCTAAAAGAAAATATTCCAAATTTTGATATGGCTGATTTAAGAATACCCTTCATGGAAAGAATAGGAAAATTGCTTGAAGAGGCTCTTATTCCTGTAACGCCTAGGTTAGGTGGAATGTTTGCATTAGATCTTGCAATAAAAGGAATTTCCAAAACCACATCCGTTAGGTTTGCACTAGAAAATGAACAAACAAGAAAAGCATTGAATATTCAGGAAGAAGATCTGAATAATCCAGATTACTTTGAAATTTGGGGAGATAAATTTTCTGTTCTTACAGGTACAGATAGGCATATGAGTGAAGCATTACCTAGAGAAGTCAGGTCAATAGATTTTAGAGTAGAGAATCCTGACGAATTTCCTGAGGGATATAATATAGTTGTTTGGGATGGTAAAAAACATCTTCACGAAGGCCTACTTGAATACCTCCAATCCCGAAACCAATAATTTAAAGTCTGTGACACAAATGCACGCCCGCCTCTAAAGATTTTTCAGTTAGCCACTTAGAGCAGATGATATAATGAAAGAATGCAAAAGGTAATCTTTGGTACTAGTGGGCAAGAAATACAGGGTACGCTTATTACTCCAAAAATATTAAAAAAGAAAAACCCAGGTGTTATTTTAATTCATGGGTTTGGTAGTAGTGAAAAAAACTATCTTCCTTTAGCTCAAAGACTTGCTGAAAAAGGAATAGTAGCTCTAGCTATTAATTTAAGAGGTCATGTGAAGGGTGCATCGGAAAATAATACGCTTCATGTCAGAGATGGTTTTCAAGATGGAGAGAAGGCATATGATTTTTTAGTTCAGCATGAGTTTATAGATAGAAAGAGGATTGGAATGTGTGGATCTAGTTTTGGTGGAGGAATATCAGCATATGTGAGTGGAGTAAGAAACACACATAGCTTAGTACTGCGGGCGCCAGCGACCTACACAGATTATCTTATGAGTTTAACGCTGAAGGATATAATGGCTGAGGAAGGTGAAAAGTTTAATAAAATGGAAAATATTTCCAAGACACTTGTTATAAAAAGGCTTAAAAAGTTTACCGGAAGCTTGCTTGTTATATCTTCAGAGAAAGATTTTGTAATTCCAGCAAAAATGACACAAGCATTTTTTGATGCTCCTATACACGCAAAGATGAAAGATTTTATTGAGATGAAAGATGCGACACATGCTCTAGACACAGATGTATTGAGGGAAGAGTTTAGGTCACTGGCTACTAGTTGGTTTCAGAAAACCTTATTATAATTCTCAGTCATGAAGGAAGCAGGCAGAAATACTCGGTATCTTGAAAATGGTGTAGATATCCATGGGACAAATCTTTACAAAGCAAAAAGTATAGAAGAGAGTGGACTAAGAAGTCCATGCTCAGTTCATGTGAACCTAGATCACATAAACGACCCATTTGTTTTTTTAAGCCAATTGAAAGAAAGCAGAATCTTTAGTACTGCAATTGGGTTGGCAAAATTTTCTGCAATAAAAAACTCACCATATTTAGAAGTCGATTTGACAGATCCTAAAACTACTCCGGCCATTGTTGTATTTATACCTCTACATAACAATGACTTAGCTGGTACAAAATACTTCAGTAAACGAGAGGAGACAAGGTTTGTACCAAAGGAACAGATAGTTGGAACTTTTCCTATTCCAGGTTTTGATATTCCAGAAAAAGGGAATTATCCCGTGTTTAGGGCCGTGCTGCAATTACTTCACGCAAAACCCAAATAGTTAATTTGTGACCCCACGGGAATGGATTCGACAAGCTCACCATTTTATCCTGAATTATCCTTTGACACGCTCCGGAATATACTCAACTGTTTTAACAACTCTAGGTTACCCCCAATGAGAGCTCTCTTTTTTGCAACAGTCCACCCTTTAATTTGTTTCTCGCGTTTTTCAGCATCCCTTCTTGTTGGGTGCTCCTCTGTAAAGACTAGTTCAAGATAAGAAAACTCTTTAGTGGCAATGTTCTGTTTTGAGTTATGGGATTTTAATCTTTGTTCAACGTTATGAGTGATGCCTATGTAGTATGTTTTCTTATCGCAAAAAAGAATGTAAACAAACCATAGCATACACTTATTATGGTGTAAAACCCTGAGCTTGTCGAAGGGTGAGCCATACGGGTCTGGAACCAGATAGGCCCTATAACTCACATTCTACCTCCTTATAACACCCAGGAGCAACTGTCTCGTGCTTGAGGCTAAATGAGACAAATGAGACACCGCATGAGGCTATTGTCTCAAAACTAATGATGTAGTTTGATATATTTATTTCTTCATCATTCCCTTGGAATACTGCTTGAATCGCTTATATTCAGCTGCGTCGTATACGCCAAACACTTGTAGGAAAAAGTGGAGGACATCGAAATAGGCCATATAGCTTATCACCAACACTCTTTCAGCATCTTCTGGTTTCGAATCTATGTCTATGAACGGTTCTGGGGAGGCAGCAGTCCCTCTCATATATCGTTGCAAACCAGACATATTCGCGTGAGTGGACTGCGAGAAGTAAGGATAGAAAAGAGTATAGTATTTCTCAGCACTCGTGTTCTCAGTCAATGTTCCAAGTTTTTTGAGGTGTTTATCTATTGCTATAGTTCTGTCGTATAAACTGGGCAATTTCATAACTTGTTTGTCTTTATGTTCTTTGCGGTACTTCTTTAGAAGATCTGTATTGTCAGAAATGAACTTGTCCCAATCATCGGACTTCTTAATCTTTCCAAATTCTAAATTCCAGGCAGGGTATTTCTCCCATAAGGCTTTATGTTTCTTCGCAAATGTGACTGATTCCATCACCAAATCTGACATAAATAATCTAGCTTTGTCCTCAGACCTACTCGAATAGATGAACCTGAGGTTTAGCCATATTTCTAATTGAGATCTAAGTAGTGATTCATCAGGTTTTTCATAGGCAGGTTCTGAGCTCATAAGCTTCAAAATGCTTTCCGCATAGCTTTGCATCGCTCCCATCATGAAATATAGAACCCTTTTCCTTACTCTAATTTTTTTTAGATCTAACGAAACTGAGCTCAGCATTTTGTATCCGTAAGTTATTAATTCACGGTATTCAGCTATTATTTTTTTCTGTTGATCATTAAATTCAAATGCCATAGTCTGTTTTTTTAGAGTTGTACTTCTTTTCCGCCAGATCCAGCGATCGTCATCTTTATATCAGATTTCTTCTTGGGATATTTTTTAAGAAACTCTTGGTTTTCTGAAACTAAATAAACAGTGTAATAAACCTGACCCTTGTCATTTTTTAAATCTCTGCCTTTTAGTAGTCCTTCTCTTTTTAATTTGGTACGTGTTGCAGGGTGTACTCCAAAGTCAGATTGTATCTGCCAATCCTGAAAGTACATTTTATCTTTGTCATACCTATGTTTTAAGGGAGGAATAACTCCTTCCTTGATATTCTTCCAACAGTTTCTACACCTTATTCCATCTAAATTCCACCAGATATCATTTCCATATGCCAATTCGCCGCAAAGTCCACAGGTATAAGGCCCCTTACCATCATTAAGGAAAAAGCCCTCAGGTTCTTTCTCCAGTCTCCTTTTTCGCGTTGCCTCAATACCGTCGAATTCGCCAGACATTTTTGCAAGTTGCACCAGGTTATGGCTCATATATTTTGCTCGTTTCTCTGGATCAATTTTAGAGGTAGAGGATTTTACTTCTTTTTTCGCTCCAGATAATTCAAGCAAATCTTCTTCTTGCTCATACGCTTTTACGGTTCCGGAGAGATAACCAAGACGATAGTGTATTCCGTCACTCATAAGTCTCCAGTTGGTATCCTCTAAAGTATCTTTTATGAGTTTTTTTAGAGTAGCTTCACTTATATTAGGGTTTCGGGTTGAATTAGCATCTAAAACACTAAAGGGAATCGTAACGAATCTTCCCATATCTGGTTTTTCAAGGGTAAATTTAACATAGGTTTCCTTTTGTAATTTTTCCGAAAGTAGCTTTTCAAGTTCAAGAACGTTGAGTCTTTTTAGATTTACTGCTACTTGATACGCCTTATCATCATATTTCTGTTTTTCCTCTTCATACACCTCATGTCCTACCTCTAGCGCCTCAAGTGTTTCAACGTGTTCTATGCCATCTTTTTCAGACAAACAAAATTCTTCTCGATATTTTTCTAAAAGTTTTTTGTCTTCCTCTTCTTTTTTCTTTTGCTCTTCCTCCCATTTCTTATGCTCCTCATCATGTTTAGCAAAATCCTCAATTTCAGTTTTTGTATAACCACAGGCTTTGCATTTATGTTTCCAAGTGATGACTTTGCCTTTTCGAGTAGCTTTTATATCTATTTCTTCTTTGCATTTAGGACAAAGATCTGGCTTTGATGCGCGAATCTCACCATCGTCATATACCCACTGTTGTTTCTCGCATTTACTGCACTTAAAAAGAAACATCATCCTCGTTATTGAATCGTCGTAGGTAGAGTCAAGATGTTTTGTGATATTGAAATGCATCGAAGCATTACACAGAGGACAGACAATATCTTCGGGAGTTGGGGTGTAATCTTGTTTATCCTGTTTTAACTTATCTTCTTCCATCCACCTCTGGATTGTTTCTTGTTTCTTCTCATACCTTTTGCCTTTTATAACCAAAAGAGTGCGGTGAAGCATGAGATTAACATCGTGCAGTTTATCTTCTTGGGAAATATCTTTTATTTCTTCACTAGTTAGACTTTTTTGATAAATATCCTGAAACATTTTTACCGTATCGAGGCATTCTTCAATCGTATGAAGGTCGTAGCGGTCTATATAGCTTTGTTCAGTTTGTAAGTATTGCATATTTCATATCCACCCCTGACTCTTTGAGTAAATAATGAATGAGAGTATTCGAGCAAAAACCTCATCACAACTTTGAAAAAAGACATGATCTTGAACTTCTAAATTATGACCCGCAAAGTTTCTTAAACATCCAGTTACGCGCGCGTTTGTTAAGTCCAATGTTGAAGATACTGTTAGTGCGCTAGTAATTTTTGTAGAAAGCTCAGTTAGAGATGAAGCATTAGTGTATTGACCACTCGTTGGATTTAATTGACCTACCTTTTGATCTAGTATTTGAATCAAAGTTTTCCCCGCAAGGGTGTGATCTTTTCTTTTTAATTCATCTTCAAACCATAAAGCCAATTCCGCTAAAGATCTGAGAATTTCGCTTCTCGAAATAATTGTTGTTAATTGATTATTTAATGACCAACCAAAGGAGAATCGATAAAGTGTCATGTAAAAAAGAAGTTTTTTATCAGAATTTAAACCTAGTACAAATTTAGAAAGATCATCTTTTGAAATGGGTGTAGGAAAAACTGAACTAAACTTAGTAACAATAACTCTAAAAAGGTTGCCAATTTGTCGTTCTTCAAACTGAGTAAAAAGAGTGCTTTTAGCCATATCTTTCTCAGGATCAATTGTGATTCCAGATAAATGTTGAAGACATTCTCTATCGTCTTCATGGCCTCTGTAGATATTAAATAATCCCTCAATTACTTTCCCTTGAGAAATTTGTGAAACGCCAATATTTGCAAGCGGAATTCCTCGATTAACTCTTTTTCCTGTCTGTTTATTAAAATCTTGAATCTCATCATCGATATGTCTCCAATACTCTTCAACTATAGGAAATAGACCACGATTTAGGAGAAACATACCCATCTGTTGAATAGGTGCAAAAATGGGTTTATTCTTATCGTCATAGTTATTGATTATAAAATCTTCTTCCTTCATATTTTGAAGGTGTCCTCTCAAAACGATTCGACCAAACTCAGTCAAATAAATGATATCTCTGTGAACTCTGTCTATAAGATCTGATCCATTTCCGGGCGTTGTAGCTAAAAGGTCATGTTTAGAATCAAAGGCGGTTGTTGGACTTGAAGTCAAAAGAGAAATTGCCATCTTTGAATTTTCAGATGTTTGCTTGATTGCATCAGTATGTTTCTCTACTTGAGAAAGAAACTCTTCCAAATCAAAAATTAAAGGAACGGTAAAAGTTATATCAAAACTACCTAGTATTCCACTTGGATTAACGGAAAAAGCGTACTCATTTTGATCAGATGCTTCACTTGGGATTTTGCCATAAAGAAAGTAATAAGCGAGTAAAACGTTTGGAATAGGATCCCTATCAGGGATAAGATTTTTACATCTTTTAGCTATGAATAAAAATTGATCTTTTAGATAGTCAGATTTCCGTAGTCCCTCTTTGACCCAATTTTTATACTGCTCTGATGACGAATTAGTAAACCCTAATTCTGGGATACCAAACCTAAATCGATACTCTCTTACAAGCACTTGGAATTCTGGATGTTTAATTAGGCTTTCAAAAGCAATTTTTATATTGTCGTACATACTCTTAATCTGATACTCCTTTCTCGAAATAACCTTGTCTTGCTTGGAAGAATTTCCACTTCGACAATGGAATCCTCAGTGACGTTAAATTCCTTAGCGAAGGCCATCTTTAAATTTTGCACTAATTTGTGTTTATCTTTTTCTGAAGTATGATAAACCAGGTGATTGCGATGAGTAGATCCCCAAAGAGAAATTTCATAAACACGACTAAAACAACCCTCACTAGAACCAGACCTATCTTGGTCAGATGGTTCATCGACATCGACAATGAAAACGCCCTTAACATACTGGTAGTATTTTAGAAGGATACTTGGAGCGATTGAATCAAAACCGCCAGCAGAATAACGAGCATTGCTTGGTACTGGAAATTGGTTGGGGTACCTCTCAACCTCATCAAATAGGGATGGGTGTGCGATATCCCCATATTTTGACCTGTCATCCCAAAAATCTTGAATTCGCTTTTTCTCTTTCGGAGTTATTCCAATCTTGGATGCCACATCATCAAGTTTTTCGTTGAAAGTTGTATTTTTCTTATTAATTCGTTTCTTCCCTAACGAGTTAACAATTATTTCTATTGACTTGAAATGGTCCAAAGCCATTTTTTCTTTGCTATCTAAAACCAAATACCCAATTGAAGATCTGTAAAGATATTTGAGAGCTCTTTCAAAAGTTTCATCATGGAAATTATAAATTGCTTCAAGAAACTGGCCTGTTCCAGGATCTCTCCATTCTGTTTGTTCTGGTCTATTTGGTAAATACATATGACCACTCTCAAGCTTGTAGTCAACCTCTGATTCCGCATTACTATCGTCGAGTAAATATATTTTGTTTACCTGATAAACATAGGGTTCAAAACTTCCTCTGTTTCTTCCGAATTTTCTTTTTACATCTTCAAGACAAGCTAAGGACAAAAATCTAGTAATTCTTTCTATTGTTTTTATTGCTCCGCCTAGTGCGTCACCAGGTTTATCCTCCTCAATGTCACAGACAATGACATATTCAGATTTTATTTTGATAGGGTCAACATACGGGAGAGAAGTAACGTAAGTTTTGTAGTAGTCGACATCCTCTCCTTTAGAAAAGACGCTTTGAATTGGAGTGAAAGTTCTTTTGTCTTGTTCATCAAAACCCATCTTTCTAATTTCACACTCAAATATTTTCCCTTCTGAAAGAGTCTCACCATGAATTAATGCGTATATTCTGTATTTATGCATATGTCTATTTGATTAACTCGATAATATCCTCTGAAACTTTTTCAAAAGGATTAACCAAAATTTTCTTTTTTGTGTAATCGTATCCTGACCAAATTAACCCACTGACTGGTGAGAAGTGATTTTCTGAAATTACCTGAACAGCTCCATCTGGTTTACGGCTAACGCCTGCAACGTCGCCATTTTTATTTATATGCCACTGTTCCTTCCCCAAAAAAGCCTCTTGATAATCTATTTCATCAAAACCGCCAAGATTTGGAATAAACACAAAGTTAAGTTCATCAGAGGGTAACTGCACACGAGCTTTATCTACTATTCTATTCCTTATTCTTTTTTCGTCGTTTAAAAATCCTGTCCACATATCTATGTCAGCGGCATATTCTGACTTTAATTTGTTTAACTTTGCAACAACAACCGAGGCTAAAATTTTTCCGTCAACTTCAAACTTATATTCACCTTCACCTTGTCTTCTGGCTTGCAGAATGAAATCCACAAAATCTTTGATATGAGTGTCGTTAAAGTCCGTAATGGTAGTGCCGTCTACATCTTTCATCGCCAGTGAAAATCTGTAACTAAAAGTATGAGTAGAAAGATTTTCAATAGCCTGCTCAATCGCAACTTTAACTCGGTACCTCAGTTCTAAGTGTTGATTTTGATTAGCATCAGCATCTTTTGCTGTTACTTCAATATTAATTGGTTTGGATTTTCCAAGTAAGCTTATATCCATGACCTTTGCTGAATTCGGAACTTTTCTTTCCCATTCAACGAGTACTTCCTTACAGCCTAAGAACTTTTGGAAGTAATAGGCAACTGAAATAATTTCAGCAACCACAGCCCTTTGATCAATGGATTTATTAGCCTGCACTAGTTTTTTAATGGCCTTTGGAAAATATTTAGGTTTATCAACTCTCTTTATTATTTCTATGGCCGATAAAAGAAACGGGTATATTCGTGGATCACATAAAGAATAAAAAAGCCAATGTTGATCGATACGAAGGTGTTTATGAAGCAGCAGGCCAGAAAGCCTAGTAGGAATTCTGTTTTCGAATATTTCTAGGTTTTTCTTAACAACAGATATTTCATCATCTTTTGTATAAATCATGGTTTCGAATTTTTTTATCCTCTGGGTGGGAATGGATCATTTCCATAAGTCCATTCTGTTCGGTATCTTCCACCATCTCCTTGTATGAGGATTTGTGAAAGGGTACCAGCTGGCAAACCCGCTACGTGTCGCTTAGCTATGCCTATTGCCTCTGCTTGAGTATTAGTTACTTCGGACTTGCAATGGTCGCATTGGACCTTCCATTGGTTGCCGTGGGATAGTACATATATAATTTTTCTCATAATAATCGTCACCTCCTTTTTCAGCTTGACTTTATCATAAAGTTATCATAAAGTTATATTATATGCAAGGGGTTTTACCGCTAACTCAGAGACAAAAACAGGCTTTAGATTATATAACCAAATATCTACAAGAAAACGGTTACTCTCCGGCCTTAAAAGACGTCGCAAGTTTTCTCGGTACAGAAAATCTTAGTACAGCACAGTACTTTATAGAGCAACTTACTCAAAAAGGTTATCTTAAAAGGGAAAATTATAAAAACCGAGGCATTTCTCCTATTTCACAGAATCAAACTGTACAGTTACTAGGGTATATTGCTGCTGGAAATCCCATAGAACCTATTGAGAGTCCTATTACAGTCAGTCTTCCAAAAGATATTCAATTAGACCAAAAATATCCACATTACGCCCTAAAGGTCAAAGGAAATAGTATGATGGATATGGGTATACTTGATGGAGATACTGTATTGGTTAGACACCAACTTGTCGCAAAGAATGGTGACGTTGTAGTTGCTATAACAGAAGACGGTGCGACCCTGAAGGTATTCAGAGAAGATGGTGCCTCAATCTACTTAGAGGCAAAGAATAAGGATTTTCCTAATATTTATCCAAAATCTCTTGAGATCAGAGGAAAATTTGTTGGTTTAATTAGAAATGGTTAAAATAATTTGTAAGCGGAATAATAAATAACATGAATGCAAGACAGTTACAATTGGATTATCAGGAAATTAACAAGCAAAACTTTGATCTTAAGCATGTTGAAATAACTAAAACCTCTTTTGATCAAAATAAAAAAAGTTTGACTAAAAAAACTACTGGGAAATTTTACACTCCTCCAAAAATAGGTAAACCACTGGTAGAAGCATTGGCTAAGTACATTATAAGTTTAGATAAACAAAAAGTATCAATCATTGATCCGTTTTGTGGAGACGGACGTTTGGTTGTCTGGCTTATCGAGAAAATAGCATCTCCCAATCTACATCTAGATATTTCTCTCTGGGATTATGATGATATAGCAGTTAAAGATGCCGAAAGAAATGTGCTCACTATTCTTAAAAAATTAAATTTGAGTTACACAATTAAAACAAAGTGCGTAGATACCTTTAGCGAATTTTATAAAGATACATACGAAGAAGGTTTTGACGTAGTGGTTACTAATCCTCCTTGGGATATTGTTAAACCAGACAAGACAGAGCTTAATCATCTAGATCAGTCTGCAAAAGATAACTATATTTTATCGTTAAAGCAATTTTCTAATAGACTTCTTAATGACTATCCACTATCGAAGCCGAATCAGATGTATGCAGGATGGGGGGTAAACTTAGCAAGAATTGGAACAGAGGTTGCCATTCGTCTCGCAGCAAAACAAGGTTTTATAGGAATTGTTTCTCCAGCATCTTTATTAGCAGACCAGAACTCAGTAACTTTACGTGAATGGTTATTTGAAAATCACCATTGCAAGGAAGTTAATTATTTCCCTGCTGAAAGCAGATTATTTGAAGGAGTAGATTTAGCTTCTATTTCCTTAATAGTCATAAAAAGTACCCAACAAAATGGGATTTTACTTACAAGCTTTGATAAGCAAGCAAAAATAACATCCCAAGAAAAATTATCCATTTCTATAAACTTCCTAAAATCAATCGATTATAAGCTTCCCATTTCTTTCGGATTTAAATCTGCAAACCTGAAACACTTGGAAAAACTTCAAAGTCTTCCTTATTTTCAAGGATTGGAAAACCCAGCTCTAGGAGGATTGTGGAGCGGAAGAGAGCTAGATGAAACTAATTATAAATCATGGCTTAGTCCTGTCGGCACACATCTCTTTATTAAGGGTAGAATGGTTGATAGATTTACTCATTCGACAGTACCTAATGCATTTGTAAATGAAGCTAAAAATTCTGAGGTTCCAAAATCTGCAAAATACCACAGACTTGCATGGAGAGATGTATCTCGTCCAACACAAAAAAGGAGAATTATCGCCACTATTATTCCCCCTGGTTGGGTTGCTGGAAATTCCTTAGGAGTTGCTTATTTTAAACAAGATACAAACAATTCTAAATTATTTGCACTACTTGGAGTTATGTCGTCGCTAATATTTGAATTTCAAGTTAGGTCATTACTTGCAACTTCACATATCTCAGTTGGTGTACTTAGAAAAACACATATCCCTAGTTTTTATAACAGTCATTTTGTAGAAACCATCTCACAACTCGTACAAAAAAGATTAGAGGGGCAAGAAGGAACTGAGCTAGCAATAGAGATCCTCGTTGCTAAAAGTTATGGTTTTACAAGAGACGATTTTGAAAACATTATTGATGCTTTTCCAAAGATCGATGATATCTACAAAGAAGATTTATTAAACTCCAGAAGTTGGTCAACTATATGATAAAAAATCATTACTCAGCAAAATTAAGCGACTTAGATGTAAGAATGGTTAAGAATGTTCCTCCAGGTGGGAACTGGAAAAATATTCCTACTTCGATACCATCAAAGCGTCTAGAACAAATAAGAATTGGCTTTGAGAATGGAAGTGGGAGCCGTTCTACATACTACGGAAGACTTCTACCTAATAAACCAGCATATACAATAAGCACTTATTTTAATCGTCCTGGCAATGGCTGTTTTATTCACTATGCAAAAGATCAGCATCGTTTAATTTCCCAGAGAGAAGCAGCTCGTTTACAAAGCTTTCCTGATGATTTTGAATTTGTTGGTTCCAAGACTAGTATTAATAAACAAATAGGAAATGCAGTTCCACCCCTTCTTGCATATCAAATAGCAAAACACATAGACAGCAAAGGCATTTTTGTTGACTTGTTTGCTGGTTCAGGAGGGCTTTCGCTTGGATTTAAATGGGCAGGATGGGAGTCAATTGTGGCTAATGATATTGATGGAGTTTTTTTAAAAACATATGCAAAAAATATTCACCCTAATGTAGTTGTTGGCGACATTCGTGATAGACCAGTATTTGATGAACTTGTGAAGCAAGTGAATGAGATACGAAAAAAACATAAAGACAAACCATTCTATATTCTGGGTGGGCCACCCTGTCAGGGTTTCTCTACAGCGGGAAATAAAAGATCTCGAGAGGATGAAAGAAATAGTCTATTTAACAATTATAAAGAAATAGTCGAGGTTCTTAAACCTGATGGATTTGTATTTGAAAATGTAATGGGAATGTTAAGTATGGAGAAGGGCAAATTTTTCCAGGAGATTAAAGAATCTCTGGAATCCGTTATAGATACTCTTTCTATATGGAAAATTAGCACTGAAGAGTATGCCGTTCCACAAAGAAGAAAAAGAATTGTCTTGGTAGGAAAAAGAGAGGGAAGCAGCGCAATTAGTCCTCTTCAAAAAATCTTTGATCTTAAAGATATTAACGCAAAATTTATTTCTGCTGAAGATGCACTTAGTGATTTACCGTCGTTGGGTCATGGAGAGGATGGAAGTGAAAAAGATTATATAAGTGAACCCCAAAATGACTATCAAGCTTTAATGAGAAATAAGATATCGCCAGAAGAATTCCTAAAAAGAATTACTTAAATACTCACCCACTTTGTCATTGTATTCTTGAACGGCATCATAAAAATCTTTTGGATCATTTAGTTTTGGATAAACACCCTTAAATAATACTTGAAGTAAAGCCGATCGTTCTTCTCCATCTTTTGGACTTTTGAGTATTTCTAGAAACTCAAAACGTAAAGATCCTTTAGTCCTATCACTAGGAAGAGATTGAATAATTTTCTCATGAGATGGGTTGGTTATTTCCTCAGGAACTAAATGAATATTCCTTTTATTCTTTGAGGCATAGTCATCTAATGCATCAAATGCAATTCTTATCATTCTACATGCCTTACTTTCTGAATATGTATCTTGCCTTTTTGACTTACTAATTTTTTTATACTGAAAGTTTGTTCCATCTAACTCTTCAAAATCAATTTTCTCATCAGCTAGTTCGGGATTCAAAAAAGAAAGTAACAAATCTGGATAACCAAGATCGTAAATTTCTTTCAAAATTAGTAAATAATAATGTTGATTAATCCTTAACAATTTACTGAGTTTGTTCGCTTCTTCATTGGTCTTTACTTTGCCTTTTACTAAATTCCATAGCTTATTTATTTGTCTGGATACAACGATTTCACCGAGCGATTCGCCTTTGATTAATTCTTTCACATCTTTTAGGCTCAATCGGTTTCCCTTAGAACTGTTGCAACTACCGCACATTGGTTGGAAGCGTGGTCGATGTGTAAAACCCAAAGAGATAGGTCCGATATGATCAGCAGTCATTAAGGCTTTTCGGCCACATTCAGGACAAATACCTTCAGTACCTAAAGTCATAAGCAAGTTAGCTGCTGCCCAATCTCCTTCACACCAAAATTCGAAAGCTCTACGATCGTCGCTATATGTTCTTAGGTTATCGGATGACCTTCCTGTGTCCTGACGATGTCTACAGCACAAGTTGTATGTATGAAAACCGTCAAGTCTGTCTGGAGCATTTGACATAGAGCCAGGGCTCAATATCCCTTTTGGTTCCATCGGTACAATTTTCTCCGCTAAAAATTCAATAATTTCCTTTGAATTTTTTTCCTGAACTTCTTTAAGTTGAGGAAAAAGCTTTTCAAGTATATTTAATCCGTCCTTCCCTAGCTTATCTTCTAGATATTGAGTGACCTCATAAATATTCAAAAAAATATCATATTGAATTTGGTCTTTTTCACCTAATGCTGTATTAATCTTTTTAAGTGCATTTTTTGTTGGATAAACATAACTTAAAGACATCATTCTGCCACAAGTTTGACATGGCTTTTCTTGAAATGGATGTATCACTTTTACCACTTTAGAAATCCACTTGCCATTTTGATCGATACCTAGCTCATCTGCTTTTTTTCTCCACCATGAAAGTCGTCTATCTCTTAAGTCTTGCCATTTACCTGGAGGCCTGTTCGAAGGAGCATTCCATCTTATTCTCCCATCATCATCGATCGCAGAAGGCATCCCTGCAAAATTAGGATGCTCAACCAGTTGTTGCATATAGGAAACAAATGCCTCATTCCAAGGTCTTCTGTCGTCACCATATTTTTGAGGTTTTACAATATCATCCATTGATGATATTTCTGGAATCTTACCTTCTGTTTTCATTGTTTTAGAATTTACTATTTGTTAACATGATTTTACATATTTTAGTTCAACTAAACAATAGAAGTAGTTTGTATGGCTAAAGACACAAGAATATTATTTGAAAACGATTTCTATACGCTTCAGGCTGTTTTGAATTCAAAAAAATTTAATCTCTTGTTTGATAAATTTACGCAGGAAATGAAGTCAAAAGGACTCCTGTTTCCTCCTGATGGGTTCAAGACTGCTAAGGAATACCACGAGTGGAGCATCAAGGCTCATGCTAAAGATATTTACTACGAAGGCTTTATTGATAGTGTCATTAAGGAATTCAACCTAAAGAAAGAGGATAAAGACAAATTTCAACTTGGATTACAGTGGTATATATATTTTGGCAAGAAGAAAGCCCCCATTAAATTTACTCATGGAAAACAAATTGGTATTTTGAATGATAAACAATCAGTCAAAGTTAGCCTCACAATTTATCCATGGACCATAAAGGAAGACGTTTTTGATGGACTTTGGGAAAAGATAGAGGCTGAACAACAGAAGCTGGTTGAATATAAAGGTGGAAAAAGAAACCGTGAATGGAAAACTTTTGAGCGTGATTTCGTAATTTACGAGCTATATCTGAATATCAAAAAGGGTAACTCAAAATCTATATATAAGAGACTTGTGGAGCATCCAGAATTCAAGAAGATAGTTGAAAAATCAGAAGCAGGAAAAAGCATAGATGAATCGGTGGGAACAATAATCACCAGATGTAAAAGAAATCTAGGTGAACTAAATCTAATTTGAGAGCTTAAGGAATTTCTAAACCTTCCATGACCTTCTTATCAAGCTCGTATATAAATAGGCTATGCAAAGCATATCCATCCAGACAGTTGATGTTCCAACTAACGATTTAATACCAGCGGACTATAACCCTCGTAAACATGATGAAGAGGCTACTGAGCAACTTAAGCAAAGCATCTTACGCTTTGGACTTGTAGATCCGGTTATAGCCAACTCTTCGCCAGATCGTAAAAACACCATCATAGGTGGTCATTTCCGATGGGAAGTGGCCAAGCAACTGGGATATAAGACGGTACCTGTAGTATATGTTGATATTCCCGATCTGGAGAAAGAAAAAGAGCTGAATTTGCGGTTGAATAAAAATACTGGAGAGTTTGATTGGGATTTGCTTGCCAAGTTTGACGAGTCATTTCTTTCAGATGTTGGTTTCTCAACAGACGAACTTGATGATATTTTTAAGCTCGATATCTCTCCGGAGGAATTTGATCTTGAAAAAGAACTTCAGAAATTGAATATTCAAAAGATTAATACCCAAAAAGGTGATGTCTATTCTTTGGGCGATAGTCGGTTGATGTGTGGAGACTCGACCATAGAAGAAGACATGTTGAAATTAATGAATGGCGAGAAAGCCGATATGTGTTTTACTGATCCCCCTTACATTTTGGATTACTTAAATGGAAAGAAAAAACATGGAAATGCGGTAACTGGTTTTGGTGCAAAAAGAGACAGACGCTATTTAGAAACAGACGTTTTACCACCTGACTTTACAGAAAAATGGATGGCTAACATCTCAAAAGTACAAAACGAACATTTCAGCATAATTGTCTACGAAAATTGGAAAAACCTTCGTGTCATTTGGGGAGAACTTGAGAAACATTGGAAAGTAAAAAATATGATTGTTTGGCATTTACCCAATAGGCATCAAGGTTTTTCAGCCAAATACAAATTCTTTTCAAAGCATGATATTGCAATGGTTGGCGCGTCCCCGGATAAAGATATTCCCTTTAATCTAGAGGAAGAGGTAGATGGACTGCAAGAAGAGTATGAAACAGCACTCTACGCCATTGCAGGCAAGCCACATTGGGAAGGGTACCAAAGGGGTAAGAAAAACCAACCAACCGATTTTATCGAGTACGTAGCTTCCGACGAGAAACATTCCGGGCAAGGGGTAATTTTTGGAACCAAACCTATTGAGATATTAATCCCGTACATAAAAATGCTGACAAAACGTGGCAATTTAGTGGTAGAACCCTTCTCCGGAAGCGGCAGTACATTAATCGCCTCGACAAAAATGAATCGCCGATGTTATGGGATGGAAAAATCGCCTGTTTATTCCGAAGTAATTATAAAAAGGTGGGAAAAGTTAACAGGACAGAAAGCAGAAAAAATTCATGGATAAAACAATTCAGAAAAGACAATCAGGCGAAAAAAGTAAAATTATCGAGCATTTACGAAAAACCCCCATCGTGCAAATTGCATGTGATAAATCGGGAGTCAGTCGAGCTACTTATTACAGGTGGCTAAAAGACGATATCGAATTTGCGAAAAACACAGACCAAGCAATATCTGACGGTTCGCTATTAGTAAACGACATGGCAGAGTCACAACTTATGAGTGCAATAAGGGATAAAAACCTTACTGCAATTACTTTTTGGCTTAAGCACCACCACCCTAAGTACACTACAAAAGTTGAGGTTATGACAATCGCAAAGCAACTTGATGAAGATCTAACGCCAGAACAGGAAGCTCTTATAAGAAAAGCTTTAGAAATGGCATCACTAATTCCTGCAAAAGTTATGGATACGGAGAAAATAAATGAATGATGAAATATTTAATCGAATACTAAACGATCAAACTTTTCGGAAAGCCCTAGTTAAGAAAAGCTTTTTTTGGTTTTTCCATACCTATTTCAGTCATTACATCCTTTACCCAACAGCAGATTTTCACAAAGAAATGTTTGCTCTCCTTGAAGACCAGGACGTAATGACGGTCGGAATTGTAGCCTTCCGTGGATCCGCAAAATCAACCATTGCGACACTTTCTTATCCCATTTGGGCAATGATTGGAATGCTTTCAAAAAAGTACATTTTGTTAGTAAGTCAAACTCAAGGACTGTCTAGACAAATCCTTGCAAACATAAAACAGGAATTTGAATCAAATGAATTACTCATTAAAGATTTTGGACCATTTAGTGAAGTGGCTGATGAGTGGAGAGCAAACTCTTTGGTTATTTCCCAGTACGGGAGTCGCATAACTGCAATTTCAGCAAGTGAGAGTATCCGAGGACTAAGGCATAGGCAGTACCGTCCTGACCTAACAGTTCTTGATGACGTGGAGGATCTGGAAACTGTCAAAACAAAGGAAGGACGGGATAAAATTTGGAATTGGCTGACAGGAGAGGTAATTCCTATAGGAGATAGTGGTACAAAACTAATTTGCGTTGGGAATATGTTGCATGAAGATTCCCTAATGATGCGTGTCAAAGAGAGCTTGATTAACGGTACGATGGATGGGGAATATCGCGAGTATCCATTACTTGATGATAAAAATAATATTCTCTGGAAGTCAAAATTCCCTTCCCTTGTTGAGATAGAACAATTAAAAAGTAAAGTTCCAAATGAATCAGCTTGGTTTCGCGAGTATCTTCTAAAGATTATCGCTGACGAGGATAGGGTTGTAAAAAAAGAATGGATTCAGTTTTACGATAGTCTTCCGGATATCAGAGAAGATCCACCCCGGTTGCTCGCTGTTGGAGTGGATCTGGCGATTTCTCAGAAAACTACAGCAGATTTTACAACGCTAGTCCCGGCCTACATTGTTGGCTATGGTGAAACCCTTCAGATATACATCTTGCCTTATATTGTTAACAAGAGATTAACTTACCCACAAACAATCGATGAAATTAAAAAAATGAGCACTCGTATGCAATTAGAGTTTAAAAGACAGCCAATTATCTTTGTCGAGAATGTTGCCTACCAATTAGCAGTCGTTCAGCAACTAATTGTTGAGAAATTATTCGCAGAGCCGGTAAGCGTGAATGGTCTAGACAAGAGCGCAAGGTTAAGTATTACAACACCATACATTAAAAGTGGAAAAGTATTATTCCCACGCTATGGAGCAGCAGAACTAATTTCACAGATTACTAATTTTGGTATTGAAAAGCACGAGGATTTAGCAGATGGATTTTCCACATTGATAATAAAATCAATCGAAAGCGACAGGCCATATTACAAAACTAACTGGGAAAATTCCGAACCGAGTGGCCCTATTTACGTAGATTTTGCGGGAGAGAGGGTTGATATGTCAACTCCATTTTTTACTATGGATATGAAATTCTAAGTTAGAAAAAGCTAGAAGAGGTCTGATAAAGAAACTTTTAACGCTTTCGCAATCTTGCTGACAGTTTGAACGGGAGGATTACTTATACCTCTTTCAATCCTACTTATGGTTGTGTAGTGGAGATCCACCCTATCAGCTAGCTCCTCTTGGGTAATTTTCCTATCTTTTCTAGCTCTCCTAATCCTCTTACCTAATTTTTCATTCACTTTGTAAGTTCTCACTATATAAAGGTAGTTAAAATGGAAGAATAATTGTATAGCGTCTGACGCTTTATTTAGCCTTGACTTTGTGCTTAAATATAAGTAATATGTCATCAATAGCCATAAGAAAGGAGGTGGAATATGAAGAAATTACTTAAATGGGGAGGAATCGCTTTATTAGTCATTATAGTGATTGGTGTTATTGGAAGTATGGGAAGTGGTAGTAAAAAGGTAGGATCAAATTCTGATACTACTGCTACAAAAACTACAACTGAAAATAATCAACCAACTCAAGAAACGTATAAAGTTGGAGACAAGGTACAAATGGGAGATATTATCCTGACTGTAAATAAGGTAGAAACTTCAACTGCTGGTCAATTTACAAAACCATCAGAGGTTAATCATTGGATTGATGTAAACATGACAATTGAGAACACAGGATCAAATCAAGAGTACATAACGACCTTGGGTCAGATGTTTGTCATAGATAGTGACAATAATCAGTACCAAGTTGCTGTAACAGGAAAGAGAATGCAAAACGCAGGATCTTTAGGTCTGGATGGAGCATTGATTGCCAATGCTAAGAAAACAGATTGGGTTGGATTTGAAGTACCAACAACAGCTATAGGTCTAAAACTTCAATACAATGCGAGTTTCTATAGCAATAAAAACATCCTTGTCGATCTTGGAATGTAATTATTACTATCTAAAGACAGAAAATGCCTGAATAACATCGGGCATTTTTTGTGAGGGACACTCACCGCAAAAGGAGTGAAAACTCAGCTCCATTAAAATAGCGGATCCGTTATTTTCAAAGCCCCTTCTTTATGGAGGGGCTTTTTTAGCAATTTTGACATGATTTAATTTATGTGTTTAACTATTTATGGCAGGATTAATTATATGGACTTCTTTGAGCATCTAGGAAAGGTGATTACAGACGAATTCAAGACTGCAATAAAACACACTATTAAACAACTCGATGACACGTCCGCCCGACACACTCTCTATAGAAGCCAAAAATACTTATTCACCAAGAATTTTCATACAGATGCTGAGGAATGGGGATTATCTGAAGCGGATGCAATTGATGTTTATAATCATGGTCAAAAAACAAGTGATGAAGCATACGTTAGAGAATACAATGGTTATGAAATAGGCATTGAGTTTTCGATGGATTCAATTACGGGACTACCCATCATAGATGAGATTTGGAAAAAGAATAAATAAAAAATGAATTTTCAATAGAACTTGACAGCGTATAGTTTATGTGTTAAACTATTTAACAGTTAAACTTATAGTTATGACAACTACATCTGATTTTGAACAGCTATTCAACACAATGATACAGCTCGGGAAGTTTATCTCGCACTATTCTCAGGAATCTCATGAGGAAAGAATTGCGACAATACTTCAATTCTCCGCTCTTCAATTTCTCAAAGATCAACCAAATGGGACTGTTGGAGAGCTTGCTAAATTCATGCAACTTTCTAAATCCTCCGCAACACAGCTCATTGAGCGTTTAGTAAAAGCAGGGCTAGTAGATAGAATAAATGATCAAGAAGACAGGAGAATTGTCCGGCTCATCATTACTCCAAAAGGAGAAGAAGAATTTATCATTTTGAAGAAAAATATTATGGAAAAAATGAAAAGGTTTGTATCAAAAATTCCGGCAAAAGATCTCAGGGAGCTTATTAGAATTCATACCAATCTTATTGAAACACTAAAGAAAGAACAAAATGGATAAGCACAGCTTTTCTACGAATAAATTAAAACAAATTTTTAAGCCAGCTCGGAAGCCAATTAATTGGTTTCGTGAGACAAGGTTACGGAATAAAATCTTTGTTGTTATTGCTGTTTTACTTGTTGGTTTCTTTATATTTAGAAACATTCAAAGCTCAAATGCCCAACCAGAATTTATAACGGAGTCCGTATCCCGCGATACGATTACTGAGATCGTTTCAGAAACAGGAAATGTATCAACTGGAGGCAAAGTTGATATTACGTCTTCAGCCACAGGTATTGTCGAGGAAATATATGTGCAAAACGGCGATCCTGTAGAAGTAGGTACAGAGCTTTTTAAAGTAAAAAGCACCGCAACCGAGCAAGAAAAAGCTACAGCATGGGCGGCCTATCAAAATACCTTTAGTGCGCAAAAGACTGCCGAACAGAACAAGCAGACACTTGATGCAACAATGTGGACTGCTCAAAAAACCCTTCTTGATGCAAGAGAAGCCAAAAGAGTGAAGGATGATAATAAAGACGATTATGAAGATTTAGAAGAACAATCTTTGGATGCAGCACATGTTCAAGCGGAAAAGAACTTCACGGCTGCTGAGCAAAAATACAAAGAAGCGGATGTTTCAGTGAATGCAGCAAAAGCGCAGGTTAATTCTGCCTGGCTTGCCTACCAGGCAACACAAAACGCAGTTGTAAAAGCAACTGCTACTGGTACCGTTGCAAATCTCTCAATCAGCGTAGGAGACAAAGCAACCGCAGGTGCAGGTAACGCTGGAGTATCTTCACTAGCACTTGCGGCTGCGCCACCACCCTCCCCTGTGCTAAGTATTATCTCTGGTCAGGAAAGTTTTACCGTGAAGTTGTCATTAAATGAAGTGGATGTTCCGAAAGTGCGAAGCGGACAGAGAGCTCAAATTTTCCTCGATGCATTTGCCGATAAGACCTTTGATGGACGGATTTCAAATGTAGATGAAATAGGCACAAATAATCAGGGTGTCGTTACTTATAATGTGTATGTCACAATTCTCAATTTTGATAACAGAATTAAACCCGCAATGACGGCAAATGTTGATATTGAGGTCGATCAAGCTAAAAATGTTTTAACTGTACCAAATAGCGCGATAAAGCCATATAAAGGTGGAAAGGCGGTACAAATTTATGATGTTCAATCCAAAGAGCCAAAGTTCATACCCATAAAAATCGGGGTTAGAGGAATTGACAAGACAGAAGTTTTGGAAGGTGTGGCAGAGGGGGTGGAGGTTATTACTGCGCTTCAGAATGGACAGGTCAAGCGTTCAGGATCAACAATTCTTGGCGGCGGACAATGATTAAATATGAAACAAACAAACGGCCATGCTCCTATTATCTCTCTCAAAGAGATTACAAAGACCTACATTACTGGTATTAATGAATATCAAGCCTTAAAAGGAATTTCTCTTGATATTTACGAGGGAGATTTTGTGGCTATCATGGGTCCCTCAGGAAGCGGGAAATCTACAACTATGCACATTGTCGGGGCCCTTGATACTCCTACTTCAGGAAGTTTTCTCTTGAAAGGGAAAGAAATCGGTAAATTTTCAGAAGATGAACTGGCAGAGATAAGAAATAAAGAAATCGGATTTGTCTTTCAGTCATTTAATCTCTTACCGAGAACGACAGTTTTTAAAAATGTCGAACGGCCTATGATGTATGCAGGCATTAAACCTGAAGAAAGAGCAAAACGGGTAATGGATGCGCTTTCGCTTGTTCATCTTGAGGAAAAAGCACAAAATCTTTCCAATCATATTTCTGGAGGACAGATTCAAAGAGTGGCAATTGCGCGAGCACTAGTTATGAATCCGGCGATCATTCTGGCTGATGAGCCGACGGGGAATTTGGATAGTAAGACCGCTCATGAAATTATGGATTTTTTTCAAAAATTGAATAGGGATGGACATACCATTGTGCTTATTACCCATGAAGATGATATTGCTGCTTTTGCCAAAAGAATTATCCGTTTAAAAGACGGTCTTATTCTTTCGGACAAGGAAAACAAACAATATGTCGTATCGTGAACTAATAGCATCAGCCCTAACAGCACTTAAAAGTAATGTCTTGCGGACGCTTTTAACCATGCTTGGGATTATTATTGGTATTGCCTCGGTTATTCTTATAGTTTCTCTGGGCGCCGGAGCAACACAAACAATCACCAATCAAATATCCTCATTCGGCACAAATTTGGTGGTAGTTATACCAGGTTCAATTTCTCAAGGTGGAGGGGCAGGTATTGCTTCAATAAAATCATTAACACCAGAAGATGGAGAGGCAATTTTATCGAGCGGTAGAGTAGTAAATGTTGCAATGCTTTCACCGCTTGTTAGTAAGCCGACAAAAGCTGTGGCAGGAGGAGTCGATGTTGCAACTACAGTCCACGGCGTTGCGGCTTCTTATCAAGTAATACAAACTATCGATATAGCACAGGGTGAGTTTCTGACAGAAGATCATGAGCAGGGATTATCAAGAGTGGCAGTAATTGGACATGATATTGCAGTAGACCTGTTTGGTGAGGGATCAGAACCGGTTGGGAAAAGTATCAAACTTGACAACCGTTCCTTTCGAATTATTGGCGTTGCGGCTCCAAAAGGCGGATCACCACTCTCAAATCCGGATAAATCAGTGTATATTCCCTATACAACTGCTATGAAAATATTGCTTGGACAAAATCATGTCCAGACTCTTATGATACAGGCAGAAGACCCAAAGCTGATTGAGCAGACTATGGAAGATATAAATACTCTTCTTATAGAACGCCATAAAATAGCTGACGGAGATGATCCTGATTTTTCTCTCCGAAGTTCAAAAGACGCTCTGGCAACACTTGATACAATTACCGGTCTTCTCACAACGCTTCTTGCAGGTATCGCCGGAATTTCTCTATTAGTTGGCGGTATCGGCATTATGAATATTATGCTGGTAACCGTTACCGAGCGTACAAAAGAGATTGGACTCCTTAAGGCAATCGGCGCGAAAAGACGGGATATTTTAACTCAATTTTTAATAGAATCAGCCGTTTTAACACTCGTTGGTGGAAGTATTGGAATCGTTCTTGGAATTGTTTTGGCATTTATTATCACACAGGTAGTAAATATTCCATTTATAGTTCAGCCGTTTTCAATTTTATTGGCAGTTGGAGTTTCAGCAGGTGTTGGCATTGGCTTTGGACTCTATCCGGCCCAACGTGCCGCCAAACTCTCGCCAATTGAAGCTTTGCGTTACGAATAAAATTATGTTTAGCTTTTTTATTACAGCATACCGTTTTATACGGGCACTACTTGCGGGCTTTAAAGACCCTGAATTCAAAGGTTTGTTTTTCTTTGTTCTTATTATTTTGCTTTCAGGAACAATTTTTTATCACCAGGTAGAGAAATGGAATCTGCTCGATTCGCTCTACTTCAGCACAACTACCTTGACAACTGTTGGGTTTGGTGATCTTGCTCCCAAGACTGATCTAGGAAAAGTCTTTACCATCATTTACTTATTTGTTGGAATAGGAGTTATTTTAGGGTTTGTGAATCTTGTTGCGCATCATACCAATAACCAAAATCCCATGAAACAGTTCTTTGGAAGTAACAGTGAAAAAATGGAAAAAAACGAAAAAGAGAAACGAAAAGAAGAGTCTTAGGGATACTACCGAATTGAATTTGATCTAAAGGGGAAGGTAATAAAAAACTCCGGCAAAAATCAAACCAATAAGTATTGAAAGCCCTGTAATTTGAAGAGCTTTTTGTCTGTCTTTAGTACGGAATTCTTTTTGTTGTATAGTTTCGGTTTTCCCTGCGGGTTTTACCACATTATAAACTCCTTTAAATCCGAAGCCTGCGCAAAAATGAAAATATGCCTGTAGAAATCCGCTTGCCGCACTCATAACGGGGAATACCAGCAAAAGGCGCCACACCGGATGAGCCTTAATGCCTATAAGAACTGTAAAAAGAACAATGCTTACAATAAGCCCAGCATAACCCGCACGTTTTCTTCTCGCAATTTCTGCTGGTCCAATATTACAAATTCCCGGTATGTATTCTTGTGTAGCCATTGGTTACTCGGTTATTATTACCGCTTTTTTTACAAAAGTAGTATCGCTAATTTGGTTTAACATAAAGTCGGCAACATTTGCCCTGGAAATTTTAGAAAACATACCCGGTTTAACATCTATTTTATATTTAGTTTTCTGTCCATTGGTGAGCATCGTAGGGCGTACTTCTGTCCAATCAACACTACTTTCTTGAAGTATTTTATTCTGTTCTTTCTTATCTTCATACAGGCCTTTCATAAAAGTTGCATTCAGTAATTTGATAAATATTCCTTTTCTAACTTCCTCATCCATAAAAAATGCTGATTCTACAATCAATCTGTTAACTTTGTGGTTGTTCATGGCTTTTATAATATTCTTTACGGCAGGACCGACAACCTTTTCGCGGCTTGGAGGTTTGGCTCCGATTGCACTTAGAACAGCGTCTTGTCCTTTAACCGCTTTTTCAACATCTTCATACACAAGCGCATTTCCTTTTATAACAATCAGATTTTTATCCTTAGCAGTTATTTTTCCAGGAGTTCTTGCAAGCACTGTAACAGTATGGCCTTTCTGTAAGGCCTGTTTTACTAACTGTTGTCCGGTAGGACCCGTTGCGCCAAAGATGACAATTTTCATAACTTAGAATCCCAGTTTTTCTTTTACCAAAATAACAGTGATTCTTTCCGGCATTACTTCTTTATTAACAATAAGCAGCTTGCTGATATTGCTATCCATTCCATACGTTTGTTGCATACGTTGATTCTCAAGAGGAAGAGTATACTCACTGATGCGCTTTATGCCTTTTTCGTCATTCTTGACAATTTTCTGAGCCCCTACCACCCAAATAACATGTGCTGCGGAAAATACATATGCTGCAAGCTGGCTGCCGGAGTTTGAGGCAATGATTGCGTGTCCATCCTCTGTCAGGGCATGTACGCTTCCTACTACATAATCAACTGCTGCGTTAATACGCCGGGCCTGTGTACGCATTTCAGATTGAGGCAATGCCATAATCTTTTTTCTAGTGGAGTCATAGTCACCGGACTCATCTAGCGTTTTTGATAATCCTATCTGGTCAGCACTCGTTGAGGTCGCAGTCATTACCTCAGCATTCTTGGGGATAAGTTTTAAAACTTCTATCTTTGCTTTTTCTCCACTTTCAGCAATAATGACTTTTATACCATTTGCTTCAAGAGCTTTTTTGGTTTTTTCAATTGCGGCATCATCTGCCAAAGTGTCCCATGTCATATTTGGAAATTTTTCTCAGTAAGAGAGTGTTACGGTCTTTCCTGCAAATTTATTTTCAGTTAAATCTTTCAACATAAAATCAGCTACATCCGCGCGGGAAATAGCGTCCCCTACTTTAACGTCAAGATTTTCTCCTACCCGATATTCTCCTGTTTTACCTTCATCATTTAACATCAACGGCCTGACAATTGTATATTCAAGCCCACTATTAACTACCGCATCTCCCTGTTTTGATTTATCATCAAGGACAGGCTTCATCATCGCAATTTGTTCTTCTCCCATTCCCATTTTCTTCATAAACGCTATTCCCTCGGGAGAACCGCTCATGGCGTAAGAGCTTTGAACAATAATTCTCTTAACGTTATGCTTTTTCATAGCATTCATAATATTTTGTGTGCCTTTTTCCATTACGACATCTGCTTGCATATCAGGAGAAGCACCAAGAGCGACTACAACTCCATCGCTTCCTTCAACTGCCTGATCAACATTTTCGGAATTTGTAACATCTCCTTTAACTAACGTAAGTTTTTCATTGGCAATATCCATTTTCTCGGGGTTTCTAACAAATGCTTTGACCTCATATCCAAGTTCAAGTGCTTGCTTAACAACTTCTTTGCCTGTTTTTCCGGTTGCTCCAAAAACTGTAATTTTCATAGTAAATTTTCTTTTCAGGTTAGATTATAGTACAATAGACTATAGATTCTATAGTGCTATAAAATCTATAGTACTACAATTTTTAAAGTATGTCAACGACAAAGAAATACATTCATAAAGAAGAAAAATGTTCAAACGAAGAACTAAAGATGCTTGGAGATTTCTGGACACTTGCAATAATCCAAGCAATTGATGGTGGAGAAAAAAGATTTGCACAACTTGAACGTGAACTTCCTCAGGTAAATCCCACCACGCTCTCAAACAGGCTTAAAAAACTTGAAGAACAAGGAATTATTAAAAGACAAGAAGAAACAGTGGATAAATTATCTGTCGTATACTCTCTGACCGAAAAAGGAAATGGGATAATGCCTATACTTGCCGAAATTCGAGTCTTTGCGGATAAATTTCTAAAAAAAGATTAGAGGTGAGATGATGAAGCATTTTACCATTATAATTTTAATTATTGCAGGCCTTTATTTCTTACTCGATCACAGATATCCCTTACCTCTAAATCACGAGGCAATTGGACTTGGCGTTAATCATTTGGCGCATAGTTTGTTTGGTATTGTCTTATTAGTCGTTGCAGGTTTTGTGTGGTGGAAGGATAGAAAAGAGAAAAAGCAGGTATAAAGTTAAAGCATTTAAGCCATTTTCCTACTGGACTTCGTGGTCTTTCTGCGGTACCTTCTACCCTGAAATGGATTACAACACAAAGCCAGAGATATCACTCGAATACTGCCTTTATGCCCGCAAATCAAGCGAATCGGATGAGCGACAGACTATGTCAATTGATTCTCAGATTGATGAGATGATGACACTTGCTAAGCGAGATGAACTAAAGATTAAAGAAGTCAAAAAAGAAAGTCACTCTGCAAAGTCCTCCGGCACTCGTCCTGTATTTATGGAACTTCTCCAAGAAGTAAGACAGAAGAAATTTAATGCGATTCTTACGTGGGCACCGGACAGACTTTCAAGAAATGCTGGAGACTTGGGATCAGTAGTTGACCTTATGGATCAGGGAAAGCTAGTAAAAATTCAAACCTACTCTCAGAGCTTCTCTAATAATCCAAATGAAAAATTCCTATTGATGATTTTATGTTCCCAAGCAAAACTTGAAAATGACAATAAAGGTTTAAATGTTCAAAGAGGTATGCGAGCAAAGTGTCTGATGGGTTGGCGTCCTTCTATTGCTCCAGTTGGATATCTAAATCAAAGTGGAGATCCCGCAACAACGGAGTTAATAGTTGTCGACCCTGAACGAGAAAACTTTGTAAGACAGATATTTGACAAAATGGCAAACCAAGGACAATCAGGCAGAACAATAAAGATGTGGCTTGATAGGATTGGTTTTGAATCAAGAACTGGCAAAAGACTTGCTTTAAGTAAAGTCTATGCAACTCTCAAAAACCCATTCTACTATGGTGAGTTTGAGTTTCCAATCGGAAGTGGTACTTGGTACAAAGGAAAACATAAAGCACTCATTACAAAAGAATTATTTGATAAAGCCCAACTACATCTTCAAATACAACCAGATAAGGGGTATAAGAATAAACTGTTTCCATTCAAGAAGATCTTTAGATGCGGAAAATGTGGGGGAGGGATTACAGCTGAGGAGAAATACAGAAAACTCTTAAATGGAAGGATTGTAAAACATATATACTATCATTGTGGAAGATCTCGTGACTTTGAATGTGACGAGCCATACATTACGGAAGCAGATCTCATCAAACAACTCATCGCAAAGATAAATGTTATTAAATTTAATTCCTCCGGAATCACAAGGAAAATCCAAGAAGATATAGAACGCTATCATAGACTCAAAACTCAAGTACTTCATCAGGAATTTATTGACGGATACTTAGCTGAATTTAATAGGATTCCGGAAAGTGGAAATGACAAGAATGAAATGATGAAAAACTATCTCCTCCATATCTTACAGATTGGAACAGCGGAAGAACGACTGGAAGTATTATCTTTTATCAAAACTAAATTCATTCTATCTCAAAGAGAGATAATAATTGAAAAATAACCGCAAATCCTAACTCAGGTGTTTTTCTCGTAGGCTTAATAGCCTTTTTTGAGGGGTAAATATTACTATTACAGGCTCTTGAAACGATTTTCGAATGACTTTGATTTAATTTAGCAAGCCTTATCAACCTAATCGAATATACCCAACAGGTCTGGTAGGAATACTATAAGATATGTGACCCCACGGGAAATCGAATCCCGGTTACCAGAATGAGAATCTGGTGTCCTAACCGCTGGACGATGGGGCCGTAATTAACTTTCTACTATTTTTGCCCCTCGATCTTTAGGAACGATTGGGCCAAAATCTTCAGGGTTTCCCCTGAGCTACCATTTTACTAAAAATTATCTTCTTAAACAAGAAATCTAATAAAACGTGCTATAATCTGTAATTCATGAAAAAAGACGCCTTACAACCAAAACACAATCCCGGAAGAATGCGACGTTATGGAATGTTGGGATTAGCTACTGAGACAGCTGCTGTTATAGCGATAATTGGGACGGTAGCAACTGGTATTTCAAAAGCAGAGGACGGTAAAGCTCAGGTAGCTGCATTTGTTGGAGTGGTTGCTGAGGCTGGAGTTGCTGTAAGTGTTGCAGCAATATCAGTTAAAGTAATGGATGAAGAATTGAGAAGAAAGCGAGCTGATAGCATAGCGCTGGAGTTAGAACAAACCAGTAAACCTTCTTTACCAACAGAACCAAAAGATATAAGATAGTGGAAATGAAATTATTGCATAAAGAGCTCTTCTGGATTCTTTGTGGGATGGTTATCCTTGGATTTGTATTACGAACTCACTCATTTACTGATATAACTTTTGGATATGATCAGGCGCGGGACGTCGTAATTGCAGGAGATATTTGGAAGGGTGATTTAAAAATCCTGGGACCTAATTCAGATATTAACGGACTTCATCACGGAGCACTTTACTGGTATCTTATTTCCCCATTTTACGTTTTTTCAGAAGGCAGTATTTTTGCCGTAAAATTATTTTTAATTCTTGCAAGTTTACTTATAATTCCCATTACGTATGTATTATCAAAAAAGATTTTTGGAAATACTCAAATTGCTTTAAGTTCGGCATTTTTAATAACCGTGTCATATGAAGTAATTTCATACAGTAGATGGTTGTCTAACCCTTCACTTGCTATGGTAACCATTGCATTATCATTTCTATTCTTGTGGATGTATGTAAAAGAAAATTATAAATGGGGGCTTTTACTTACTGCATTTTTCTGGGCGCTATCTATTCAATTTCAAATTTTCCTTTTATACCAGGCAGCTATATTTTTAGTTATTTTACTAGTGTATAGAAAAATAAAAATTGTAGACATACTGCTATCTGCATTTGTTTTTTTGGCGGTGGCATCACCACTTATTCTAGCCGAAATTAAGTTTGATTTTAGGGGAAGTAGAGGTATTATGGAATTTTTTACCGGATACGCAGAGTCCAGGGGGCAGACGGTTGGGGAGATGTTATCACGTGCGTCTGAAAAATTATTTTTAGTGCCGTACTACAATATACTATCAAGTAATGGATTTTCTCATATTTTCATGTACGCGTTTATACTCGTTAGTTTATTTTTAATCTTTATTTTAAAAGACAAACGAATATTTTTCTTACTACTTTGGTTTATAACACCTGTATTTTTGTTTTTTGTAGGGTCAACCAATATTTACTTTGTATTTATTGGGTGTGCCGTGCCGCTTAGTATGCTTGTTTCCTACTATATATATAAGGTTTTTGCACAGCCTGCCAATCAGCTCCCATGGTTTGTAGTAATAACTATAATAGTTGCTAGCAACATTTACCTCCTTGCTGAAAATCAAGGAAAAGGGGAGGCTTTGTTTTCTGTTCAAAAAGATATGATATATAGTGCTGAAACAAAAATTCTGGACTGGATATATAAAGAAGCAAATTATAAACCATTTAGAATTAACACCATCACAAACCCTTTGTTTGTAAACACAACATGGAGTGTTTTATTTGATACGTATGGAAAAAACACATATGGATATATGCCATTTTATTGGGGGTATCCACAAGACGGCAGATTTGGTGAAAACATAAAATATAGTCCAGATTTTAAAAATTCAGATAAATATTTATTTTTGATACTAGAGCCGAGTGGTGGAATACCAGACTTTTTTGTAAAAGGCATTTTGGAATTTGAAGATACGCGTTCAAAAGTTATTAAGGAAGAAAAATTCGGAGAATTTAGAGTTCAAAAACGTGTTATAACCCTAGATAAACCATTTTTAATGGAAGAAGTTCACGAAATAATTAAGCAGTAGCAGTTTTAAGAAGTTGGAATTTTTTGTAATTTTCTTTACATTCTGCTTTACAAAACGCAAGTCCGGTTTCTGAGTCTAGGCAATTATTGCAGCAAATGTAGTGGAGGTGACACATGTCATACTCACAGTTCACATAGGTGTCGCAGCTAATCCCGCAATCCCTACAGCTTCCTACAATCACATGGTCTTTTGAGTCAATATTAAAACCCACCGTTAGTCTATTATCAAAAACATACAACTTTCCTTTAAAATGTTTGTTTGGAAATAATTCCATGTAGGTTTGAATGCCATCTTTTAGCTGATACACATCTTTAAATCCGTTTGTCACTAAGAATCCGGAAGCTTTTTCACATCTTACGCCACCCGTACACACGGTAACTATAGTCTTGTTTTTTAGATGAGCAAGTTTTGGAATTACATCTTTTATATCAAAAAAATTGTGAAGACCTGAGGGTATAAAATTCTCAAAATAGCCTGATGCATATTCATAGTCATTCCTCATATCCACTATGTAAAATTCACGTTTTTCCTCATACCATTGATGAAGCTGCTGCGCACTCAGATATTTACCTGTTGTTTTGTTTGGGTTGAGTGTTGGTAAATGGGCCGTTACAATCTCTGGTCTTACTTTTACTTTTAGCTTAGGAAATGCGTCGCCGGTACCTTCACTTTTCTTGTATCTTATGTCACTTAGAAGCGAATCCTGGTTCATTTTCTCTATATATTTTTCAGTATTCTCCAGTGTTCCTTCTAGCGTTCCATTGATACCCTCTGATGACACAATAATGCGCCCTTTGAGACTTAGTTTTTCACACAGTGTTTTCTGTGTATCACGTACACGCTCAGGATTTTTAATCTCTACATATTTATAGTAAAGTAGTACTTGGTGTTTCATGTGGTATATTATACCACTTGTAAAAGAAGACACGTAACTTTGCTATAATAAAACAATGAAATTGTCCGTGGTAATTCCTTCATATAACGAGTTGGCCAATCTGCGAAAAGGGACGCTTGATAAAGTAGAGCATTATTTGGAAAAACAAAAATATAGCTATGAAGTCATAGTGGTTGATGACGGGTCTACAGATGGGAGCTTGGAGTTTGTAAGACGGTTTACAAAGGGAAACACTAAGTTTAAATTACTTGAAAACTCCCACACAGGAAAGGCTGGGGCAGTTACTACTGGTATGTTGAAAGCGTCAGGCGACTATGTTTTGTTTACTGATATGGATCAGGCAACACCAATTGAAGAAATTGAAAAGCTACTATCATTCACTCAAAAAGCCATGCCTGCCGGTAAGCAGGGGTTTGACATTGTTATTGGATCCAGGCGAAAAACCCGTACCGGCGCGCCTTTTACAAGAAAAATTATGGGAACCGGGATGATTTTCATGCGTACTATGGTAGTAGGTTTGCCTGACATAGAAGACACGCAGTGTGGATTTAAAGTATTTAGTAAGGATTCTGCGCAAACTGTTTTTTCAAAGATTAAAAAAATCCATGGCGGCTTTAAAAATATAGGACGTTCATCAGTAAGTGCTGGTTTTGACGTAGAGCTTTTATATATTGCAACAAAAGAAGGTTATAAGATTAAAGAAGTACCTGTGGATTGGTTATATGTTGAGACAAGGCGCGTTTCTCCCATAAAAGATTCGATTGACGGATTGCTGGATTTAATAAGAATCAGACGGAATATTATTAAAAAAGTATATTCTTAATTCATGTTAAAAAAAGTTCTTATTTTTCTCTGGCTTTTGGCTTTGGGATCCTTGTTTTTTTACTCCTTCACTCAGGTTGACTTAGGGTTAACGCTTACTCGTGCTTCATTTTTGACTAACATCCAGAGGTCTTTTCAATATATTGGGTATTTTAATAGACCTGTATCTACTTATTTATTTGTAAGCATTGTTGTTTTTATGTTTGTACTCTATCTTACTACTCTGCATTTAATAAAGAAAAAAGCCGTAAATCTTAAGACCACATGGACTCTTGTTGTGTTAGCTGGTGTAACCCTGGTCTTTTCTTATAACGCTTTTTCTTATGACTTTTTTAACTATATATTTGATGCAAAAATTGTAACTGAGTACGGAGAAAATCCATACGTAAAAAAGGCCTTGGATTTTCCATCTGACCCTATGCTTGGATTTATGCACTGGACACATAGGACGTATCCATATGGTCCAGTGTGGTTAGCGCTTACAATTCCTCTGTCGTTTTTGGGAATGGGAATATTTGCACTAAATATCATTTTGTTCAAGCTTTTGGCTTTAGCTTCATATTTGATTTCCTGCATATTCATAGGTAAGATTTCTCAAAAAACAAAACTTGTTGATCCTGCTTTTGCAATTGCGTTTTTTGCACTTAGCCCTTTTGTGTTGATTGAAGGGCTTGTTTCAGCACATATAGATTTAGTTATGATGACTGTCACACTTATGGGAGTATATTTATTGTTCGTTCAAAAAAAATATGCATCATGGATATTGCTTTTAATTTCAGCGGGCATTAAATTTGCAACCATTATTTTGCTGCCTTTATTTTTATGGTTTCCATTTAGTAAACGAAAAAACAAAGAACTGATTTTTTTACTTGTTTCAATTTTACTTATGGTTGTAGGAGTTTTCCTTCAGGCGCAAAGAACTAATTTTCAGCCATGGTATTTTATGCTTGTTGTGCCATTTGCGTCTCTTGTGTCTTCCCGTTACTATATTTTTATACCATCCGTTGTGTTTTCGTTTCTTGCCCTTTTTCAATATGCCCCATTTTTGTATACAGGAAATTTTGATCCCCCAATTCCTACTATCCTAAATCAGATGCTTCTCTGGAGTATAGGTATTTCTATTGTTTTGACAGTACTTTTTGCTGGGTATAAAAAAATAAAATCATGAGATACACTAAGCGTAACGCAAAATTAATTTTATTTGCAATACTTTTTGCCGTTTTTTTTGTACACCTTCTGTTTATAATCGTAGGCTATTCCAAAGAATACACAACTCCGTTTGATTCAGCCTACTGGACACAAAGATATCAGCAGTCCCAATGGGTTGTTCCTAATTCTCAAAACTCAATAGGAGATGATGGACTGTATGCATATGCAGGTTGGAATTACATAACAGGCGGAAATCCAGCACTTCTAAATGCTGAAATTCCTCCACTTGGAAAATACATTATTGGGTTTGGTGAAATACTATTTGGAAATCAAAATGTGTTGATCCTTCTCATTGGTATTTTATGTCTTGGGGTGTTCTACTTGCTGAATCTAAAATTGTTTTCAAATAAGTTATTGGCGTTTATTCCAGTTGTTCTTTTTTCATTTGATCCGTTATTTACATCTCAACTTCGTGCTCCATATTTAGATACAACATATTTATTGTTTCTATTGCTAACACTTTATTTTACTTTACTGAAAAAATATATATTGGTTGGAATATTTCTGGGTTGTTTTGCGGCAACCAAATTTCCATTGGGTTCACTTTTCATTTTTGCACCAATTACAGTTTGGGTATACCTGTTTGATAAGAAACGGATCAAAACATTTTTATTTAGTATGGTTTTTTTGCTGCTTATTTTTCTCTTTTCATATAGTATGTATTTTATAAAAGGTGGCACGTTTTTAGGATTTTTAGGAGTACAGAAATGGATAATTCATTTTTATTCCACAGGAGTAAAAGCATCATATGGAATAGTGTACCCAATGATTTTATTTGGAAAGTGGTATACCTGGTTTGGTGGAGTACAAAAAGTCTTAGAGTGGACTATTTTATGGCCGGTAAGTTTTATAGGAAGTATCTTTGCTTTTTTAGCTTTTATTATTGAGTACATGAGAGACAGAAAAATGAAAATAGAGTATTCCGGCAGAATTCTTATTGCATTATGGGTAATTTCCTATCTAGTTTTTTTAACTTTTACGCCGGTTTTTCCACGTTATCTATTGCTTTTACTGCCTTTCATGTATAATTTAACAATATGGTTTTTAACAAGGTACGTATTGCAACGCTTCTCATCTGTTTAGCTATTTTTGGCCTCTATTTTGCAACTAGACTTACTAACATCATGGGTCTTCCTCTATTCACTGATGAGGCAATCTATGTACGTTGGGCTCAGATTGCAAGGCAAGATGCCGCATGGAGATTTATATCTTTAACGGATGGAAAACAGCCCTCTTTTATTTGGATTGCCATGAACATCATGAGAGTTGTAAGTGACCCACTATTTGCATCTCGGCTAGTTTCGGTTTTTGCTGGATTTGGTACCCTACTTGGGGTCATGATGTTAACACTTGAGCTATTTAAAAAGAAAAGATCCGGAAGTGTCTTAAACCAGATTTTTGGGCATCTCCTAGAATCAAAGAAAATAGGATATATTGCTGGTCTATTCTTTGTACTATTTCCTTTTGCATTAGTTATGGATCGCATGGCAATGTACGATGCTTTAGTTGCCTGTACTATGGTTTGGTCTCTCTACATGGAAGTACTGCTGGTCCGCTACATGCGGTTGGATATTGCACTGCTTACCGGAGTTGTAATAGGTAGCGCAGTATTGACCAAAACGTCCGGTTTTTTTGCAATCTACCTCTTGCCGTTCTCTCTTATATTATTTGATTTTAGGCAGTCACACTTCAAAAGAAGGTTGCTGGAGTGGTTATTCTATGCTGGCGTGGCGGCTACAGTTGCATATTCCATGTATTCTATTTTAAGACTTTCACCTTTCTTTTATATTATTGATGAAAAAAATGGATTGTTTGTGTATCCATTTTCAGAATGGATCAGACACCCACTAGAGTTTTTATATGGAAACTTTAATGCGATTAGCGGCTGGTATGTAACTTATGTAACTATTCCCTTTGTACTATTTGTAGTATTGGCTTTTTTTATTGGGAAAAATCTTCGGGAAAAAGTACTGCTTTTAGTGTGGAGTATGGCACCGTTTGTTGCACTTGGGATTTTTGGAAAGACACTGTATCCAAGATTTATCTATTTTATGACTATTCCTGCTCTTATTTTGGGAACATATGCCGTTTATACTCTTATGCAAAGATTCAAAAACGTATTTATATCGGTAATTATTTTCTTACTTGCCGCATCCTTTATGATATATGCAGATTACTTTATTATATTTAAGATTACCCATGCGCCAATTCCTGCAGCGGACCGAAACCAGTATGTAAATTCTTGGCCAGCTGGGGGAGGGGTATCCGAGATGGTTGAATTTTTTAAAAAAGAATCTTTGAAAAGCAACATTTACGTTGCAACACAAGGAACTTTCGGCAGCTTACCTACAAACGCTATGGAAATTTACCTTGGAGAAAATCCCAACATACAAACACGTGGCATATATCCACTCCCCTCAGAGCTTCCAGAAGACCTTAAGGTAATGGCTCAAGAAATCCCGGTATATTACGTATTTAACGATTCCGAATCGGCGCCTATTAATTGGCCGCTTACACTTATTGCAAAATACCAAAAAGGAAATGGTGATAGATATCTTTCAATTTACAAAGTTAATCCATAGTCATGAGCTTTAAGAACTTATTGTTCGGATCTTTATTTGTATTTATCCCGCTTTTATTTTTTTATAAAACTGTTATTTTTGGCTTAATTCCGTTTCCTGGAGACTTACTCATGGCAAATTATGAGCCATATAAGTCTTTATTTGTTGGTATTCCTCATAAAGGTCAGGGTGCCGATGTAGTGCGTGAATTATATCCTTGGAAATTTTTTTCCATAGAATCTATTAAGTCTGGTGAATTTCCATTGTGGAACCCATACGTTTTTTCAGGTACTCCACATTTCGCAAGTTTGCAGTCCGGAACACTGTACCCAGTAAATGTTATTTTCTTTCTTTTGCCTTTTATTGAGGCATGGAGCATATACATAATCCTGCAGTATGTATTTGCGTTGTTTTTTACTTATTTATATTTGCGTGTAATTGGGCTTCAAAAGTTATCTTCCCTTTTTGGCTCAATTGCATTTTCCTTTTGTTCATTTTTAACAGTATGGGGAGAATATGGAAATATTGGACATTCTCTGGCGTATCTTCCTCTCGTATTGTTTTCGATTGAGAAAATACTGCGTACACATAGATGGTATTGGTTTATCCTTCTTATTTTGGCTTCTGGATTATCCACGCTAGCAGGTTATATCCAGCTAACCATGTATATTTATATTTTGTCTGCGGCATATGTAACCTGTAAACTCATGACCGACAAAAAAAGATCTTTGAAAATATACATGCTTATTGGATGCTCATTTATAATAAGTATTCTTTTATCTTTTGTACAACTGCTTCCATTGTATGAGCTTGTGACGGCTTCACTCAGAGGAAATTATTCATATACAGATTTACTTGAAAGACTGTTACCAGTTGAAAGTTTAGTAACGTTTTTAGTTCCTGATTTTTTTGGCAATCCAGCCACAAATAATTACTTTTTGAAAGGTGGGTCAATTTTAGAGCGTACACTTTCTGTAGGCTTATGGACATTTATATTTGCAGTATTTGCTCTTGTCACTAAGCAGACATTTTATAAATTGTTTTTTTCTGTAGTTGCTGCAATAGTACTCATAACAAGTATTTCTTCCCCACTTACCGCATATTTACATAGCGTAGGAATTCCTATTTTGTCCACTGGTATTCCAACCCGTGTATTGTCTATTATGAGTTTTTGTATATGTGTCCTGGGTGCTATTGGATTTGATAACTTTTTCTATAAGAAAGAAAATAAACTAAAGCTAGTTTTGGTTATTTGCGGTTTTGCTGTTATTCTTGCCGCATTGTGGGTCTTAGCTTTCATTATCTCAGATCCATTACTTGCCGTGTCAAAAAGAAATATGATATTACCCACAGGAATATTTGTGTTGGGTGCTTTTTTTATTGTTTTAAGAATTAATAGAAATATTGCTTCATTTATTATAGTGGCACTTTTGGTATTTGAATTATTTTATTCATTCGTAAAGTTTAACTCTTTCGTGCCGCGTTCCTATATATATCCTAATTCCAAAGTTATAAATAAGTTACAACAAATTCAAGGTATTGATAGAGTATGGGGATACGGCAGTGCGCATATAGATTCCGAGTTTCAAATTATTGAAAAAATGTACGGAACAGAAGGATATAATCCATTATTTAGTAAAAGATATGGTGAGTTTCTTTTTACTTCAGGGAATGGTATCTTGCCGGCCATACTACCTAAAACAGTTGCTGATATAAAATCAGGATACGGGGTGAATGAACTCAAAGAAAACTTTTATAGGAGGAGGGTTTTGGATCTGACGGGAGTAAAGTATTTACTGAATAAAAAAAATGATCTAGGTGTAGATAGCGCATTTGATGAAGTAGATTACAAGCTATTATGGCAGAAGGAAGGATGGCAGATTTATGAAAATCTAGATTATCTTCCTCGCTTAAAACTTGTAGGAGAGTACGAGGTAATAGCTGACAAAAAAGAAATTTTAAAACGGTTATATGATCCACAATTCGATATCCAAAAATCAGTAATTATTGAAAATGAGCTAAATAATTTTACTATTTCTTCTGGGAGCGCAGGTACTATAAAATTACTATCCTATCTTCCTAATAAAGTGAAGCTGGAAACCAAGTCTAACGCTAATCAGCTGTTATTTATCTCAGATACATATTTTCCCGGGTGGGAAGCTTATGTGGATGGAGTTAAAACACCAATTTTACGTGCAAATTATACATATAGAGCCATACCAATTTTAAAGGGGTCACACATAGTTGAGATGAATTATGAACCACAATCTTTTAAGATAGGCTTGATTGTGTCTTTAATGTCATTTGTAGGTTTGATATTAACCATGTTGTTTGGTACCCTTGTAAAAGTCTATGCTAAAAAAAATAAAAAGAAATAAGCTAACTCTTCTAATTTTGGCAGCACTTATTATTTTTTCGTGCGTTGTGCGTCTCGTAAACTTGAAAACTTCTCCTGCCGGTTTTCACATTGATGAAGCTTCCCTGGGATATAATGCCTATTCACTCATGCAGACTGGCAAATCAGATGAGGGTAAGTTTTTACCACTGTATGTAGATATTTTTGGAGACAATAGGCCATCTGGGTACCACTTCTTAGCAATCTTGCCTGTTGCTGTATTTGGATTGACTGAATTCTCAACAAGACTTCCTGGAGCTATATTTGGTATTGCTACCATAATTCCTTTTTACTTTCTTTGTTTATATTTGAGTAAAAGCAATAAAGTTGCGCTTGTATCTGCACTATTGCTGACAATTGCTCCGTGGCATACTGTTTTATCTCGTGCAAGTGCTGAAACAATTGTGGCTCTATTCTTTGTACTGCTTGGGTTTTTGTTATTTTTTAAAAGTATTATTGAGTACCGTACTAAATTATTAATTTTGTCACTAATCATTTTATCAAGCAGCTTCTTTTTGTATCACACACCTCGTGTATTTGTTCCTCTAATAGTCATTGCAACCTCTTTACTATACTACAAAAATTTTCTGGTTAAAAAGAAAAGATATTTTACAAGCGTTTTAGTGATTGGTATTTTAGCAATGTGTCTTCTATCATTTGCCTTAGTATTCCTAGTTAAAGGAGGATCGGGCAGATTTACACAGGTAAATGTGTTTTCTCATCCTGAAACACGGCTTGTATTAGAAGAGCATCTACGTGAAGATGGGACGGTGGGGGTTGGACCGCTTGAAGCCAGAATATATCATAACAAACTAAATAATTTTGGGTTTGATTATGTGACAAATTATCTAGAATATTTTAGTGGGGATTTTTTGTTTATTTCCGGTGGGCTTCCTATTTGGTATGACGTAAACAGGATGGGATTGCTTCATATTTTTGAATTACCGTTCTTAGTTATGGGTTTTATTTTGCTTATTCAAAAGAAAACGCGTCTGTCATATATTCCTATAATTTGGATTCTACTTTCTCCATTGGTTGCCGCACTGACCATAGATGATATTCCTAATTTCCAACGAGCAATAGTTTTATTTCCAATGCTTGAGTTTGTGACTGCATATGGATTTATTTCTTTTCTGTATTTTTTAAATAAAAGATGGTTAAAAATTATATGTTTGGTGTTTTTATCAGCTGTAGTTTTCTATTCTGAAGTATATTTTATACATCAGTATTTTGTACACGGTTCTACACATAGGACATGGTATAGAAATAATGGATTTGCTGAAATGATGCAGAATGTGACAAGTAAATATGAAGACTATGACAAAGTGATTATGACAAAAACCGGAGGAGGGTATCCGTTAGTATTATTCTATTCTCAATATAATCCAAAAACATATATACAAGAAGGCTCACCCAAAGATGCGGATTTTAAAGGTTTTGGTAAATATGTATTCGTTCCAAATGAATGTCCATCTGTTAATGAAAGTGTTTCTATACCAAAAGGTACAAGAGTTATTTATGTGGATCGTGGTACATGTCCTGAACCTAGTAAGCAGGTGAATTATAAAAATATATATCGTGAGGACGGATCTTTAGGCTTTAGAGTAGTTTACAGGTAGCAACATAATAATAATGAGCAATTTCACAAGACATAAGTATTTTTTATTAGGATTAATCTTTCTTATTGGATTGTTTTTAAGATTCTATAATCTATCAGGAAACCCACCCAGCTTAAATTGGGATGAGGTATCAAATGGATACAACGCTTATTCGATTCTTAAAACCGGAAAAGATGAATACGGCAATTTTTTACCCTTATCTATTCGTTCATTTGATGACTACAAGCCGCCACTTTACGCATATCTTACAGTTCCATCAATTGTGATTTTTGGTTTAAATGAATTTTCTGTAAGGTTTCCCTCAGCACTTCTTGGCTCGTTGTCTGTGCTAGTTGTATATGCGCTTGTTGTTCAAGTATTAAAAAAGGATAAAAAAGATGGTGAATTTAGTCTTTTTAAGTATTCAACAGGAGTTGCATTAACATCAGCATTATTATTTGCAATATCTCCATGGAGCCTGCAATTTTCAAGAGCTGCATATGAAGGAAATATAGGATTATTCTTTTTACTAGCTGGTGTTTTATGTCTGTATAAATTTTTAAAACGACCAAAATTTCTAATCATTGCGTCTATTTTACTTATACTATCAATGTACTCATATCACAGTTTTAGGCTTATAGTTCCTATATTTTTATTTGCATATACTGTTTTATATTTTAAAGAATTGTTAAAAAGTAAATATATAGCACTTGCTTCACTGGTGCTTTTTGGACTATTGGTGATTCCGATATATTCTAGCTTTTTACTATCTAATGGTGGTACTGGAAGCAGATTATCTATGGTGACTATTTTTGGAGATACTCCGGAGCTTCAGAAATCTATAGAAAGACTGGAGCTTGATGCGTCTAATGGAAATCTCTTGGGGTATTTATTTGAAAATAGAAGATTTGTCTATATCCTTGCGGCGGTTAAAGGATATTTAGAACATTATAATCCTGGCTATTTATTTATATATGGTGATGGTGGAGTGCAACATCATGCAGTAGACTTTGGTATGCTTTATCTTTTCTCATTGCCGTTTATTTTATTTGGAGTATATATTTTGGTAAGAAATATAAACAAACAGATAGGCGTTTTATTGTTGCTTATGTTTTTGGCACCACTTGCTTCTAGTATTTCATCTGGAGCACCTCATCCAGTGCGTGCAATTATTATGGCACCAGTTTTTGACATATGGTTTGGTGTTGGTCTCTTTATATTTGGAGCATATATTTTAAAAATGAAAGCTAACTACAAATATGTAATTTTGGGAGTAGTTTTTATATCTTTTGTTCTCAACATTTTGTATTATTTTCATCAATATTATATTCATACTCCTCGTGAGTATGGTTACTTTTGGCAATATGGAAACAAAGAAGCTGTTTTATATGCGAAACAAAAAGAGGAAAAGTTTGAAAAAATTATCATGTCTTATAAGTATGATCAGCCATACGTTTTTTATCTTTTCTACAATAAAATTGATCCTGTATGGTATCAAAAAAATTGGAATTTTACAGGAAATGGGCAGATACCAAGATTTGAGCGCAAAATTGGTAAATACGAATTCAGAAAAATAGAATGGGGGCAGGATCAAAAGCTGAAGAACACGCTTATTATTGCAGCCCCAGATGAAGTACCAGAGACCTCTTCCCAAAAAATAATCTATTTTCCAGATGGCACTGAAGCGTACAGAATAATTGAAAGATAATATGTTTCCTAAATTTACTACATCAACATTTTTATACATTTTAGCAGGCTTAGTCCTTTGTTTCTTTGTCACCTTCCCATTCTTAAAACCAGGATATTTCCCTACACATGATGGGGAATGGGCAGTTGTGAGGGCCGCTGAGATGTTTCGAGAAATTCGCGATTTACAGTTTCCCCCAAGGTATAGTGGGGCACTTAATTTTGGATACGGATACCCATTATTTAATTTTGCTTACCCATTTCCATATTATGTAACAACTGTTTTTCATGCGGCGAATTTTGGATTTATAGAAAGCGTAAAAGCTGTATTTGTTCTATCCGTTTTTGTTTCATTTTTTGGAATGTTTGTCTTGTCGGCATATTTTTGGAAGAGTAAGCTTGCAGGTTTTATAAGCGCGGTTTTATATTTGTATCTCCCTTACAGAATGGTTGATCTGTATGTGAGAGGGTCAATAGGAGAATCTGTTGCATTTGCGCTGTATCCGCTTTTACTTCTCTCGATGCTTTTAATAGTAAATCCTAGTAAGAGGCACATAGGAATTTTTGGTACAGCATTAATGATAGGCGTACTTGCTTTAACGCATAATATTTCGGCTGTTTATTTTGGGTTAATAGCTGTGTTTTTTGTAGCAGCTCTATTGATTGCAAAAAAGTATAAAGAGGCAATGTATGTAGCTGCAGCTGGTATATGGGGCGGTGTTTTGTCATCATTTTTTATATTCCCTGCTTTATATGAAAAGCAAAATATAAAGTTATCAAAAATTCCCATTGCAGATAGAAATTTATATTTTGTTGATGTATTTAAAATATTTATTCCATCGTGGGGATATGGTACTCCAACTGATGCTAACCCGTTTTCATACAACCTTGGCATCCCTCAATTTATAGGGTTTGTTCTGTCAGTCTTTACATTTCCTAAAACGACAGATTTTGCTCGCACGTTATTTATATCTTTTTTGACATTGACTAGTATATTTATTCTGATGATGTTTCCTGTTGCTGAGTTTATTTGGAGGCTTCCGTTACTTTCTGAAATAAATTATCCATGGACACTCTTGCTGCCATTAGGATTTCTTATGTCATTTTTAACAGGTGTAATTGCAAATGCTAAGTTTGGGAAAATTTTAGGTGGAATACTGGTTATTTCTGCGATTTTACTTACATTTTCATATGCCAATCCTGATTATTTTGTAAACAGAGGAGAGAGTTATTACATCACAAATGAAGCGACAACTACATCTTCCCAGGAGTTGATGCCCCTGTGGGTTTCTAGTATCCCAACAGTAAGGTATGAGGAAAAGATCAATTCCGGTTTTAACATTAGTAGTCTATTTTACAGTTCAAATAAAATTACATTTGATGCTGCGTCTTCATCTGCGGGCTTACTATCTGTCAATCAAATTTATTATCCCGGTTGGAAAGCATTGGTAAATGACAGACCCTCTGAGATACAATTTAATAATCCATATGGCATAATGAGTCTTGAATTACCGGCTGGCCAAAATTCCATAGAGCTCACATTTTATGAGACAAAATTGCGGGGATTTTTTGACATAATTTCTTTAATTGCCTTTGTATGTTTGATGGGATACGGAGTCTATGTATTCTTAAAGTTAACTAAAAAAACAAAGACTTCAAAAACATAACGCAACTAGTAAAATATTATATGAAAAAAATGTTAAAGTTTACACCATTTTTAGTTATTATCTTGTCTATCATTCCGGCAATTTTGCCATTATTTAATCCTGGATTTTATGTTATGCATGATGACGAGCAGATAGGAAGACTTTTTGATTTGCATGCCTCACTCATTTCATTTCATATTCCCCCTAGAATAGTTCCAAACCTAGGATTTGGGTATGGATATCCATTTTTCAATTTTTATCCACCATTTGCATATTATATGGGAGAATTTTTTCACCTTTTAGGATTTGGCTATATAGTTTCAACAAAATTAATGCTTGCAACTGTTTTTGCTTCATCAGCTTATTTCGTGTATCTTTTTTCCAAGCAATTCATCGGAAGATTGGGAGGGTTACTGTCTTCAGTTGCATACACCTACGCTTCATATAGAGCAGTAGATATCTACGCCAGAGGAGCATTTGCCGAAGCTGCTACGTTTCCATTTATCCCATTATTATTTTGGTCAACATATAAAATCTACAAAACCAATAATTGGACGTATATTTTTATTAGTGCAGTGGCTTTGGGTGCCCTTATTTTAAGTCATAATTTAATAGCCATAATGACATTGCCGTTTTTGTTCGCATGGATACTTTACCTCTTCTATATCTCAAAGCATAAGCAACAATTCTTAAAAAATAGCCTAGGTGCTCTGATCTTAGGTTTTGGTCTTACAGCTTATTTTTGGCTCCCTTCATATATTGAAAGAGAACATACACTTATTAATATTTTAACTTCAGAGCTGGCAAATTATAGTTTGCATTTTGTCTGCACGTACCAATTGTGGGATTCACCTTGGGGATATGGTGGTTCTATTCAGGGATGTTTTGACGGTATATCCTTTGAAATTGGAAAAGTGCAATTAGTTGCATCATTCATTTCATTTGTCTTAGCGCTTGTATGGTTTTTCAAACGAAAGAAGGATGCAAAGTTATTTCCAATTATTATTTTTTCTATTTTTCTTGCAGGATGTATCTTTTTAATGATAAAATTTTCAAAGCCTTTGTGGGATGTAATTACACCTCTATGGTATATACAATTTCCTTGGAGATTTTTACTCATTTCATCTTTTGTTTCCGCATTTTTAACAGGTGCCGTAGTGAGTTTTATTTCCAATATATACATAAGAGTTGCAGTATCTATTCTTCTTGCAGGACTAATAATGTATCTTAGTATTGGGAAATTTACTCCTGAACGTTTTGTAAACGTAAATGATAATTTTTATACTAACAATGAAAAAATCAGATGGGAAACAAGTTCCTTAGCATATGAATACGTACCTAAAGGAATACAGACTCGGAAATCAGATATTGGTACAACCAAAATAGACATTGATAAACATGAGATAGCATCCAGAACAGCGCAGGTAATAAGCGGAAGTATGGATATTAAAGTTATAACTGATAAGCCACAATATAAAAAACTTGACATCAAGGTGCTAGAACCTGGCATACTCCAAATCAATACATTCTCCTTTCCCGGGTGGAATGTTACATTAAATTCGCTTGATATTGAATATTCTGATTCTAACAAGTTAAAATTGATCCAGGTGTCGCTTCCAGTAGGTAAGCACGAAATTGAAGCCAAATTCAACGACACTCCTGTAAGATTAGTTGGGAATATTATTACTGGAATTAGTATAATACTAGTAGGAATACTATCTTTTTTAACGCTTAAGAAACACTATAATCGTAAAAAATAATCTATATGAAAAAAATAAAAGAATTGTCTATATTTTTCCCATTCTGGAATGAAGAAAAGAATATAGAAAAAGTTGTAACCTTGGCCATTCCAATAGCCCAGCAAGTCGCTGACAAATGGGAAATATTAATGGTGGACGACGGATCTTCGGACGGAACTCTTAAAGAAGCACAAAGACTTGAAAAGAAACACAAGAACTTAAAAGTTATAACTCACACCCCTAATAGAGGGTATGGATCGGCTCTTCGTGAGGGGTTTACACATTCTCAGTATGACACCATTGTGTTTGTTGACGGAGATGCTCAATTCGATTTTTCTGAAGTACATAAATTTATTGAAAAAATTGACGGCTCAGATATTGTAATTGGCTATAGAAAGAAACGTCAAGATAAATTTGCAAGACATGTCTTAATGTATATGCTTAAAATTTGGGACTATATATTTTTTAGGTTTCATTTTAAAGATATTGATTGTGGGTTTAAAATGTTTAAAAAAGAGGCATTGGAAAAGATTGGACCACTTCGTTCTGAAGGCGCAATGATCACAACAGAAATATTAGCAAAAGCCACCAGAAAAAAATTAAAGATTACTCAAGTTGAAGTTTCTCATTTTCCAAGAAAGTACGGTGAGCAGAGTGGAGCAAACGTGGGAGTAGTCATACGAGCTATTTTAGAAAGTTTTATATTGTGGTCTGATATCAAGAATTCCAGATTCTAAATTTATTTTCATGCAAGATGCTGACATAGTACCACTTCCTCAATTTGAAGAGATTGCCCGAAAATCTGTAAAAGGATTATTCGCGCTTGTTTCCCGTACATTTATAATACAAATAATTTCCGTAATTGCCAGCTTTGTTTTAACGCTTTATTTGAGTCCTGAAGCTTTTGGGGTGTTCTTTGTCGTATCCGCAGTTGTTGTATTTCTTAATTACTTCCAAGATATAGGTTTGGCCGCAAGTTTAATTCAAAAAAAAGAAGAACCGACTACTCTTGAGCTCAGAAGTACTTTTACAATACAACAAATACTTGTTTTAGCTGTTACAATTCCCGTTACAATTTTTGCTTCACAAATTGCAAATTTTTATAAAATAGATAGTGCTGGTCTTGTGCTTTTATACGCGCTTCTTTTTTCGTTTGTTGCGTCATCACTAAAAACTATCCCAACGGTTTTACTTGAGAGAAGCTTAAATTTCCATAAGTTAGTTGTGCCACAAATCGTTGAGAACCTGGCATATAACGTGTGTCTTATCGTATTTGCAATATCAGGGTTTGGGATATATAGTTTTACAATTGCAGTATTGGCAAGAAGCATACTTGGGCTTATTGTTATATATTGGATTCAAAGATGGCCAATCGGTTTAGCTTTGCACACTCCAACTTTAAAAAGACTCTTATCCTTTGGCGTACCATTTCAAGCAAATAGTTTGCTAGCCTTAGTAAAAGATGACCTTTTTAATGTGTATTTGGCAAAGGTATTACCCCTAGCCCAAGTAGGGTATATAGGTTTTGGACAAAAGTGGGCATTTCTTCCCATGCGACTATTTATGGATAATGTTATTAAAATCACATTTCCATCATTTAGTAGACTGCAACATGATAAAGAAGGGTTAAAAAAAGCGATAGAAAAAACACTTTTTTTGATTTCTGTTTGCATCTTTCCAACAGTAGTAGGAATCATATTTTTTGCTCCACCTTTAGTTTCATTTATTCCGCGATATCAAAAATGGGAGCCGGCAATTATGCTTTTAATGTTCTTTGCGGCAAGTACGGTTTTGTCATCACTCTCAACACCACTTACAAATATATTAAATGCTATTGGGAAAGTAAGAATAACTCTTTATTTTATGGTAATGTGGACGATTTTAACATGGACAATCACTCCGCTATTTATTTTTTGGTATGGGTATAATGGTGTAGGTTTTGCGTCACTTCTTATTTCTCTATCATCCGTATTGGTGTTTTTCGTAGCCAGAAAGTCAGTAAATTTTTCAGTTATAAAACCAGTATATCCGGCGGTGTTCGCATCAATTGTCATGGGAGCTAGTGTGTTTTTGATACAAGGGTTTTCCACAACATTACTGTTTTTTATATTTGAGGTTATCTTTTCAACGCTAGTATATTTTGTTATGCTTTATGTTCTTGCGCGTTCAGAAATTCATAAAACTGCAAGCTTTCTATTATCAAGCATTAGAAGGGAAAAGTAATATGGTAAGTATAGTAATCTCAGCATATAACGAAGAAAAAAATATTAAAGAGTGTCTTGAAAGCCTACAAGACTTTGCCTCTGAAATTATAGTAGTGGATAACTCCTCAACAGATAAAACTGGAGAAATTGCCAAAAAAATGGGAGTTAAGGTTTTTAAGCAAGCCAATGATCCTCAAAAAATAGATCTGCAGAAAAATTATGGTTTTGAAAAAGCGTCAAATGAGTGGATACTATCACTAGATGCAGATGAGAGATTGACACCAAAACTCATAACGGAAATTAAGCATGAAATTGAAAAACATCCTAAGGTTTCAGGATTTTTGATCCCTCGTAAAAATATCATATTTAATAAATGGATTAGACATTCATTGTGGTGGCCAGACTATCAGTTAAGATTGTTTAAAAAAGGCAAGGGAAAATTTTTAAAGGCAACAGTGCATGTTCCAATTAGCGTTTCAGGAGAAATAAGACATTTATCAGAACCTATGGTGCATCACAGTTACACTAGCATTTCTCAATATGTTAACCGAATGAACAATATCTATACGGATGTAGAAGTAGAAGAAATAATAAAATCAGGAAAAAAATTTATGTGGATTGACGCAGTCCAGCTTCCATTTTCTGATTTTTTTAAAACTTTTTTTCTTCAAAAAGGATATCGGGATGGGTTGCATGGTTTAGTACTTTCCACACTTCAGGCTTTTTATATGTTTCTTTTGTTTGCCAAAGTATGGGAAAAGCAAGGTTTTTATGAAAAGTCTGAAAAGGAACTACTCAAAGGGATTTCAGCGGAGATGATGTGTATAGAAAATCAAGGTAAGTTTTGGCTATTTACAGCTTTACAGCATGAAGCACGAAACCCATTTAAAAAGTTGCTATATATGATCTCTAAAAAAACAAATAATCTGTGAAAAAAATCTTTGTAATAGTTCTTAACTTTAATGGTGCTAAAAACACTTTTGAATGCATCAATTCACTCAAAAAAGTGCGCACACCCCAAGGATGTGAAGTAGTACCCGTAATAGTTGATAATGCGTCGCATGACAATTCTATCGAATTGTTTAAGAAAGAATTTCCGGATGTTATTTTATTGGAGAATAAAGTTAATACTGGTTATTCAGGCGGAAATAATACTGGTATAGAATACGCACTGAAAAATGGCGCAGCATATATTATTGTTTTAAATAATGATACTGTGCTTAATCGGTCATTTATACTAAATCTCATAGAAGCCCTGAGGGATCACAAAGCAGATGTGGCATGCCCAAAAATATATTTTGAAAAAGGATATGAATTTCATAAGGACAGGTACAAAAAGGAAGACTTAGGAAAGGTCTTTTGGTTTGCGGGGGCAGAGATGGACTGGGCAAATATAATAGGTCATCATAGGGGAGTGGATGAGGTTGACCGTGGACAGTATGACAAGCAAGTCGATATAGACTTTATAACTGGAGCATGCTTTATTGCGACACGGGAAGTTTTTGAAAAAATAAAAGGGTTTCATGATGAATACTTTCTATACTATGAAGATGCTGATTTAGTAATGAGAATGCACGAGCAAAAGTTTAAGTTAATTCTGGCTCCAAAATCTATTATTTATCATAAGAATGCGGGGTCTACAGGTGGATCGGGTTCTCCGCTTCATGATTATTACATTACGCGTAATAGGCTCCTTTTTGGCATGAAATATGCTTCCTTCAGGACAAGAATTGCTCTATTTCGAGAGAGCATGAGATTTTTAGTAAGAGGAAGGAAATGGCAAAAAAAAGGTGTATTAGATTACTATTTTCGCAGATTAGGAAAAGGTACATATCCTCTCCTATAATATGAATCAATTTATAAAACGTTATTTTGGATTTATTTTAATCATCATTCTAGGACTTATTCCTCTTTTCCCTCTTTTGCATAGCGGGCTTCCTATGACACATGATGGACAGGATCATGTGGCTCGTATAGCCAATTTTTACGCTAGTCTTTCTGAAGGAAATCTAGTTCCACGATGGGCCGCTAATTTAAATTGGGGTTATGGTCATCCAATTCTTATGTTTCTGTATCCGTTTCCTTCCTACCTTGCATCCCTTATTCATGTTTTCGGTTTTTCTTTCGTTGATTCAGTGAAGATGGTATTTGGATTATCTTTTATTTTAAGCGGAGTATTTATGTATCTCTGGGTTAGAAATTTATGCGGAGAAAAATGTGCCATAGTTGCGGGCGTGCTGTATATGTATGCTCCATACAGGTTTGTTGACCTGTATGTCAGAGGTGCCATAGGAGAGCATGCAGCATTTATTTTTGTTCCGCTTGTGTTTTATTCTATATATAAAATAGCGAATGCGAAAAATAATAGCCTTTTTTCTGTACTGCTTTCTTTTTCTATAGCGGGCCTCATATTGTCTCATAATGCCATAAGCATAATGTTTTTGCCGTTAATATTAGCATATGTTGCAATTCATATATACTTTACAAAAAAAAAGGTTTTGTTGGGTATTAATTACATTTTCTTTATTGGAATCGGGCTTGGTCTTTCATCGTTCTTTTTATTGCCGGCTTTTTTAGAAGGTAAATACACACTTCGGGATATTGTCACAGGGAGTGGAGAATATAAAGACAGGTTTGTTGAGTTGAAAGATTATGTGAGTTTAGGATGGAGCTTTGGTGGTACAGATCTATTATCAAAACAGATTGGGATAGTGCAGCTAGTAGGTATGTTATTGGCTCTTTTTTATGTTCGTCGTGCAAAAGGTGTCATTCGTTTTACAGCGATTTTATTTTTTATCTCTCTTGCAGGAACACTTTTTATGATGCTTGAAGCTTCTAATTATATCTGGAATGAACTATCAATACTTCAGAAGTTTCAGTTCCCGTGGAGATTTTTATCAGTTGCTGTTTTCTTGTCAGCGTTTCTTGCTTCATTACCTGCCTTATATATTAAAAATAAAAGGAATCTTAATATATTCTGCGTAGGTATATGTTTGCTTGCTATGCTGCTTTATATACCTTACTACACTCAAGTAAATGGATATCTTTTAAAACCAGAGACATTCTTTACAACTATGTACAGGGGAACAACAGACACTGGTGAGAGTGCGCCAATTTGGTCAGTTAGATTCATGGAGAGACCAGCCAAGGCACCAGTTGAAGTAATTGATGGGAACGGAAAAATTCAGTATATATCAAATGGCACTGATCACAAATCATACAATGTTATAGTTGAATCGCCAAAAGCACGTATACGCGAAAACACATTATATTTTCCTAACTGGAAGGTGTATGTAAACGGAAAAGAAACTCCTATTGAGTTTCAAGACCAGGCAAATCGTGGACTTATTACCTATTATCTTTCTCAAGGAAAAAATAAAATTGACCTAAAATTTGAAGACACGAAATTACGTATGCTTTCAAATACTATAAGTATTGTGTCTTTGTGTGTGTTGCTAGTATATTCAATTATTATAATTTTAATAAAATGGAGAAAATAAAAAAAATTCATACAACCAGGTTTTTTCCTGGAGTAGTCATTTTTACCGTGTGGCTGCTATTTGCTTTTCCTGCATTTTTACTTGGGCTAATTCCTTTCCCATCAGACTATCAAGTAGCATTTTTTGCTCCATGGAGTGCGTATCCTGAGCTTTTTACGCCTGTCAAAAATGAGTCGATGCCTGATATCATTGGTCAAATATATCCGTGGAGATATTTTAGTATTGAATCATGGAAGAACTTAATAATTCCCCTATGGAATCCTTATAGTTTTGGCGGTACTCCCCATTTAGCAAATTACCAATCGGCAGTATTATCTCCTCTTAATATTGGGTTTTTTATATTCCCGTTCATTAATTGGTGGAGCATGTTAATTCTCCTTCAACCGCTTTTTGCAGGTTTATTTATGTATTTTTATATGCGGTCAGTAAAAGTAGGTAAAGTAGGTTCAATTATTTCATCTTTATCATTTATGTTTTGTGGATTTATTACGTCATGGATGGCATATGGTACACTCGCCTACGCAATTTTGTATATACCACTTACGTTATATGCAATTGAAAAATATTTTGAAAATAGAGGCGTTCGGTATTTAATTCTTGTGGCTGCAACAATTCCATTATCTTTCTTTAGCGGGCATTTTCAAATGAGTTTGTATTTTCTGATTTTCATTTTTGCATACAGTATATATAAATGTGTATCGACAAAGAAAATATTATGTTTTGTTCAGCTTTCGTTTACTATTTTTTGCGGTTTACTTTTATGTGCACCTCAATTATTCCCATCAGTAGAGTTATATCTTCAAAGTTTTAGAAGTACTCTCTTTCAAAAAATTGAAGTTATTCCGTGGGCATATATTGTGACAGGCATTGCTCCAGATTTTTATGGGAACCCTGTTACCAGAAATGCGTGGTTTGGTCATTATGCAGAGTGGAATTTATACATAGGACTAGTGCCTTTATTCTTGGGATTTTATTCTATGTTTTATATAAAGAAAAAGTATATTTTGTTTTTCTCGTTGGCCGCAATCATAACACTTCTATGTGCTTTTCAATCTCCATTACTCGATTTATTAGTAGCTAGTAAAATTCCTGTCTTATCCACAAGCGCTTTAAGTAGGATTATTATACTCACATCATTTTCTCTGGCAGTACTTGCAGGTTTTGGGTATGACTTTTTACTAAAAGATCTTTTACATAAAAATAAAAAAAGAATATATACAGAGATGTTCATTTTTATTGGAATTTTTGCTTTGTTGTGGGGAGCGCTTTTAGGAGGTTTTGTGCTTGATTCTGAAAAAATTAGTATTGCTAAATCTAACCTTCGTCTCCCAACAACTATTTTTGGTGCATTTTTGGTAATATTGCTTTTTCACGTCACTTTAAGAAAACGTCTATTGTTTGTTTTTCCAATACTACTTATCATCATTATTGCATTTGATATGCTTCGCTTTGTGAATAAATGGATTCCTTTTGAGCCAATTTCTCTTGCGTATCCTGAGGTAGGTGTGACAAAAGAATTTAAAAAAATATCCGGATATGATCGCGTATTTGCAAATTTTGGTGCAGAAGGGTCTGTGTATTATGGTCTACCTATGCTAGAAGGATATGATGCGGTTTACATAAGGCGCTTTGGACAATTTATTGCGTCCCTTGATTCAGGTAATCTTCAAGATTCAGCCAGGTCAGGGGTTGACATACCGCTTGCTTCAAAAAATCTTTTACCAGCCGCTAACTTGCTTGGTATAAAGTATTTTGTACATAAAGTAAGTGATGGGCAAAATGTGTGGGAGTTTCCTTTTTGGCAATATGACCCTAAAACCGTAAAGCTACGGTTTGATGACGGGAAGTATCAAATCTTAGAAAACACAAACGCTTATCCCAGGGCATTTATGGTAGACAATGTGATTATTGAGTCTGACCCACAAAAGATTCTCAATGTCATGTTTGATAAAAAAACAGACCTAAAAACCACAGCATTTATTGAAAAAAAGCATACTTATACAACAAAATTTGCGTCTGGAAGCGCTAATATTTTGTCATACTCGCCAAACAGAATTGAGATACAGACAAATGTTCCTCCAGTTTTTTGCCGGGATAGCGCATCTTTATTGGTCTTAACAGATGTCTACTATCCGGGTTGGAAGGCTTACGTATACGGTGAGCACGGTATTCCATATGAATTAGAAATATATCGCACAAATTTTGCATTTAGGGGCGTGTTTGTTCCTGACCAATCGAATAGAATTACTTTTATTTATGATCCTATTAGTTTTCGCTATGGAGTGTACGCTGCTATAATTGGTATAGTAGGAATAGTGATTTTGTGCTTCTTGTTGCGCAAAAAGAAAAAAATAAAATGATTTCAGCAATTATTATTACATATAACGAAGAAGAGGTTTTGGAAGATTCTTTAAAGTCCTTGTCTGGATTTGCTGATGAAATTATAATTATCGATTCAAAGTCCACAGACAAGACTCAACCAATTGCTAAAAAGTATAAAGCTCGGGTTTTTGAACATGAGCTTTCCTCTTTTGCTGAACAAAGAAACCTGGGAGCAAAGTATGCAAAGGGAGACTTTATATTTTATCTTGATGCTGATGAGCGACTAACAGAGGAGTTTAAGAAAGAAGCATTGGGTACTATAAGCGCATATAATCCCCTATCTCATATTGCTGGATACTTTATAAAAAGAAAAACATTCTATTTTGGCAAAGATTGGGGATTAACGGATTCTGTACAGAGGCTATTTTATAAAAAAAAGCTAAAAGAGTGGTATGGCATAGTGCACGAATCACCTACGGTAGATGGTCAATTTGAACGCATAAATGCCCCCATTAATCACTTTACTCACAGAAACATGCAGCAGATGATCATAAAAACCAATAAGTGGTCTAAGTATGAGGCAGAATTACGAATAAAAGCACATCATCCTCGTATGACGTGGTGGCGTTTTCCACGTGTTATGATTACTGAATTTTTGAAATCATACGTTACTCAAAAGGGATATAAAAACGGCACATATGGTTTAATTGAGTCCATATATCAATCATACTCAGCGTTTATAACATATGCCAAGCTTTGGGAGCTTCAAAATAGAAAGACTTGATTTATCCTGTTATACTCCGTACGATTAGTCAATGAGGTCAGTTATGGAGAAAAAAGTAAAAATCTTTTTAATAAATTACAGACGTATCATTTTGCTTGGTGTAATCCTTGCCGGTTTAACCGCAATTTGTCTTTATTTTCTGGTTCCCGTCTCGTCTACAAATTCTCTAGAAAATAAACAATCACTAACTTCATCTGCTCAATTAGTACTGGAAGCATACAGTGGGAAGGGGAGCGTTAAGTGTACTCTTTTGACAGACGATTTAAAGGGGGAAGTGTTAATAAAGAATGGAGTATTAAGATTGACTGAAGAAGAAGGTGGGCAATATGGCAACGTCTTGTTTGATGGAAAGATAGCCTATATTTGGAAATCGGGAGAAAAGAAAGGTATGAAAGTAGATATAGAAAAAAATCCAATTGCCAAAAACTTTATTAGTGAAAACATGATAAAAAGACAGATAGAAGAAAGTGCCCCAGAGTGTGTAACACAGAAAATCCCTGATAACTTACTTATTCACCCCCAGGATATTGTTTTTGAAGACTTGAATGTTAATTTTCAGAATTTATTAAATGGGGGGAGGTGAATAATATATGGGATTACTTATGATATTGATTTTTATTCTAGGTATTTGGATGGTTATTAATCCAAAAAGTGCACTAGATGCAAAAATTAAGTTAGCTTCTAAAATGGGTGCAAAGATAACGGTTAGTAAGTTAACCTATAAATACACGCGTTATATTGGTATAGCTTTTGTTGTGTTAGGCTTACTTGCGCTTTTGGGCTAATTTAGTTAGTACTAGGCCGAATCCATCTCTTCATTTCCTGCAAGGTTAGTCGCTTTTTTGCGAATCTAAAAAGGTAAATGATTTCAATAATGCCCATTGAAGATATAATGAGGATAACTAAAAACCAGTTTCTCTGGTGATTTTGTGCTGATCGCCACAATGCAATGCCTTTCCAGAAAATTGACCAGAAAAGTATAAAAAATACAAATATGGGGTGATTTATAGGTATAAAGCTGTCGAGTTGCATATGCATACTTTATCACAGCTTTTTTTAGGATTCAAGAGTTGATAGAATAAGAATTAGTTTATGAAAAAAATCGGAATTTATGACCCATATCTTGATGACTGTGGTGGGGGAGAAAAATACATGATCACCATGGCTCAGGTATTATCCAAAAAGTATAAAGTAGATGTGTTTTGGGATAATCCAGCAGATCTAGACGCAGTGGGCATACGATTTTCATTAGACCTGAAGCGGATTTCTTGTGTGCCTAATATTTTCACCCCTAAATCTTCTCTGTTCTCAAAACTAAAGACTACTCAAAGATATGATGCAATCATCTTTTTAAGTGATGGGAGTATACCTATCGTATCCTCACAGTTATTTATGCATGTTCAGCGTCCATTGCCAAATGTAAGACTTTCATTTATTGACAGATTAAAGCTAAAGAGGGTGAATAAAATTTTTTGTAATTCTAAATATACAAAGAATTATATTGATAAAACATTTGGAGTATCAACACATGTTTTGTATCCTCCCGTAGAGTTGCATGCTAAAAAAGAAAAGAAAGAAAATGTCATACTTCATGTGGGGCGTTTTAGAGTAATGGATAAAACAGTTGGTAATGCCTCTGACTTTAAGAAGCAGCATATGATGGTAAATGCATTTAAACAAATGATTGATCAGGGGCTTTTAAAATGGAAGCTAATTATGGCCATAAGTGTAAAAAAAGAAGATGAGGTTGAATTTGAAAAACTAAAAAAAATAGCTGAGAAATATCCAGTTGAATTTGAAATTAATAAATCAAATAAAGATTTGTGGGAACTTTATTCACTTGCAAAAATATATTGGCATGCGTCGGGTTTTGGGGAAGATCTTGATGCGAACCCAGAATTAGCTGAACACTTTGGTATATCTACAGTGGAGGCAATGGGTGCGGGGGCAGTCCCTGTTGTAATTAATGCAGGAGGACAGAGAGAGATAGTAACGGATGGGGTAGATGGTTTACTTTGGAATACTATAGCAGAGCTAATTGAAGTAACACTTATATTAATAAATTCCAAAGTTGAGTTACGTAGTCAGTCCAAAAATGCAATAAAACGCGCAGAATTTTTTTCATTAAAGAATTTTGAAAAACAATTAAGTGAATTAACCATGATATGATAAAAAATTTTTTAAAACGAAAGGATTCACTTTATTTAGGTCTTGTTCTTTTTTTAGTAGTATTGTTTTTTTACCCATTTTTGTTATATGGAAAATTACCAATTCCTGCAGATACGATCGTAGGCCTATATCATCCATTTAGAGATCTTTATGTAAATGATTACCCAAATGGAATTCCTTATAAAAATTTCATTATTACAGATCCAGTTAGGCAGCAATACATATGGAAAGAATTAGCAATAGAGTCATTAAAAAGTGGCTATATTCCTATCTGGAATATTTATGAAATGTCTGGAAAACCGTTATTAGCTAATTTTCAGTCTGGTGTGTTTTATCCTTTAAACATTTTATTGTTCATAAATCCATTTTCTATATCCTGGTCTATTTTTATTATGCTTCAAATGGTGTTGGGCGGAATTTTCATGTATTTTTATTTAAAAAGTTTGGGCTTATCACCTCCTGCAGTCGTTTTAGGTACTGTTTCATGGATTTTCTCAGGGTTCTTTATATCATGGTTGGAGTGGGGCAATATAGGGCATACAGTTTTGTGGCTGCCACTTATGTTAATTGCAGTCAAAAGGATTCTTGAAAGTACAGGAAAGAATAAGGAATTAATTTGGTTTTTTGTCCTACTTTTTTCCATATGTAGTTCATTTTTTGCAGGCCATCTTCAATCGTTCTTTTATGTTATATTTTTTGTAATTATTTATATGTTTGCATTGTGGTTTACATATGGTAGAAAGTTTTCAAAATTATTACCATTCTTAACTGTTGTCATTTTGTCTATTACTGTTACATCAGTTCAGTGGGCACCAACACTTCAGTTTATAGATTTATCCGGAAGATCTAATGATCAGTCATATCTTATAGAGGGATGGTTCATTCCGTTTCAGAACTTAATACAATTTGTGTCCCCTGACTTCTTTGGAAACCCTTCCACTCTTAATTATTATGGCGTATTTCATTATGGAGAATTTGTGGGCTACATTGGCATTGGAGGGTTATTATTCGCTTTATATGCATTACTATTTAGACGGGATAAAAAAACTTTATTTTATTTAATCACACTCATTTTTTGTTTTATATTTGTTTTGCAAAACCCAATATCTTTACTCCCGTTTCAATTAAAAATTCCATTTATCTCAACGGCGCAGCCTACCCGGCTGCTGGTCTTAATTTCCTTTTCATTAAGTGTACTGTCCGCTTTAGGATTCGATCATTTCATGAAAAAAAAGTCTAGAATTATAATTCCCGTTGCGGTTACTACAGTATTATTTATTACTCTATGGCTTGCAAGTTATTTATGGATTCAACTTTATCCCACAGCTCAAGATGCCCTAATATCCAGGAACAATTTAAAGCTCCCAACATTTATATTTGTTTTGATCTCTGCTATGGCCTTTCTATATTGTAAAGTGCAGAAAAAATATACTTTCATTTTAATTTATTTAATTCTTGCTTTTACTGCACTTGATTTAATTAGGTTTGCTTGGAAATATACACCATTTGTAAGTCAAGAGTACTTATACCCGGAAACAAGCATTACAAAATTTTTACAAAATGATAAAACCATATTTAGAATTGCAACTACTGACGACAGGATTCTTATTCCAAATTTTTCATCAGCTTACAGAATACAATCCATAGAAGGATACGATCCCCTATTTGTAAAGAACTATGGAAAATTAATTGCTTCAAACGAGCGTTCAGATAGTTCTATAGATGAACCATTCGGATTTAATAGAACAATCAGGCCACGGAATATAAATTCAGAAATCTTAGATTTCTTAAATGTTAAATATGTATTATCTATCGACGAGATTAAAAGTCAAAAATTGCAAAAAGTATACGAGGAAGGGATTACAAAAATTTACAAAAATAATAATGTTTTACCAAGAGCGTATTTTATAAGCGAAATAATAGTGGTCAAGGATGAACAAGAGGCAGCAAAGTTAATACAAAAAGTTAGTTTAGAAAACGTGGCAGTCGCATTAAATAAAGAAGCTGTTGGAAAATACTCATCTGGAACTGCAAGAATTGCAAAGTATACTTCAAGCAAAGTTGAGATAGAAACAGTAAATAAAGGAGTTGGATTTCTTATTCTGACTGATGTGTATTATCCTTCTTTCCGTGCTACAATTGATGGGAAAGAGGCAGAAATTGTTCCTATTAATATAGCATTTAGGGGAATAAAAGTACCTGCCGGTAAACACACTGTTACTATGACGGCGAGCTTGTTATAAATGTATATGAAACTAGAGGTTATTATCCCAAACTATAATGGGTCTGATTTGGTTGAGCAAAATCTTGCAAGCGTTTTGGATGCATGCGCACCATACAAAGAAATTCAACTTACTATTGTAGACGATGGGTCAAAGAAAGAAGACCAAAATGCACTAGAAAAATTTATACCTCTTATACAAAAAAAATATAAAACTAAAATTAATTTACAGTTACATGAAAAAAACTTAGGATTTTCCTCCAATGTTGACCGAGCTGCTTTAAAATCAAATGCAGATATTCTTGTTTTACTAAACACAGATGTATCTCCGGAAAAGAATTTTTTGGCACCTCTGTTGTCTCACTTTGCTGACTCTCAAGTGTTTGGTGTGGCAGCTATGGACAGGAGTATAGAGGGAGACAATACGGTATTGAGAGGAAGAGGACTTGCGCGATGGTACAAAGGGTTTCTTATACACAGAAAAGGAGAAGTTGATAGAAGTAACACATTTTGGGTGTCAGGAGGCAGCAGTGCGGTACGGGCCGACATTTTCAAAAAATTAGGAGGATTTGATTCGTTATATAATCCATTCTATTGGGAAGATATAGATCTTTCGTATAGAGCACAAAAGATGGGGTATAAAATACTATTTGAAAACAAAAGTATTGTTACGCATATTCACTCTAAAGGTTCTATTAAAAAACACTATAAGGACTCAATTATTCAGTCATATGCTATGCGAAATCAATTTACATTTATCTGGAAAAATATTACAGATATTAACTTATTGTTAAGTCACGTTTTTTACATGCCATACTACTTACTACGCTCAATTCTAAAGAGAGATACGGTTTTTTTGAAAGGTTTTTATCTTGCTATTCTTCGACTGCCTGATATAATGAGACATCGAAAAATACAAAAAAAAGAGTTTGTTTTATCAGATGATCAGATACTCTCAAAGTATTTATAAACATGAAATTAAGCATAATTATTCCTGCGTATAATGAAGAAAAAACAATAGCAGAGCTTCTCTTGCGTGTTGATAATTTAGATTTAGGAAAGATTGAAAAAGAGGTAATAATTGTTGATGATGGTTCAAAAGATGGAACGCTTTCATTAATAAAAGAATTTCAAAAAGATAAAAAACATGTTACCGTATTAGATCATAAAAAAAACAGAGGAAAAGGAGCAGCAGTCATAACGGGATTACGAGCCGCATCTGGTGACATTCTTATTATTCAAGATGCTGATTTAGAATATAATCCACAAGATATTCCTAAACTTATTAATCCAATTGTTGAAAAGAAATTCAGAGTAGTATATGGAACCCGTCTCAGAACCAAACCCGTTTTCTTTGGTAAAAATAGGACGCCGCTTCTCGTTCACTTTTTTGGTAATAAATTTTTAAGTTTTCTTACATCAATTTTATATGGAGCTCATATAACAGATATGGAAACGTGCTATAAATCATTTGATAAAGATGTGCTTAAGGGAGTACGCTTAAAATCTCGTTCGTTTGATTTTGAGCCAGAAATAACGGCAAAGATATTGAAGAAAAAAATAAAAATTCATGAAGTCGATATTAAAACAAAACCTCGCGGTTATGCAGATGGTAAAAAGCTTCATACAATCCGAGATGGTACTATTGCCCTTTGGACTTTGATTAAATATAGATTTGTTAATTAGTTATCACGACAAAATTCTTCTGTGGTACAATTATTAAGAATTAGATTTTTCCATGAAATCAAGAGTTTTTGCGCATTTGCCGATTTTATTACTAGTATTGCTTGGTCTTTTCCTGCGTACAATATTCCTTAACACATTACCCCCCGCCCTTAATATTGACGAAGCCGCATTAGGATACAACGCATACTCAATTTTGCTTACGGGTGCGGATGAACATGGAAAATTTCTACCTTTGTCACTTGAATCTTTCGGTGACTGGAAGCTTCCAGTCTATTCATACCTAGCAGTTTTTCCAATCGCAGTTCTGGGTCTTTCTGAATTATCCACAAGAATTCCTAGTATTTTTGCGGGAATAGTAGGAATTGTACTTATTTACTATATTGCATTCCGACTTTTTAATAAAAAAGCTGTAGGATTATTTGCAGCATTATTTTTTGCAGTTTCTCCATGGAGTATTTATTTTTCAAGAGCGGCATATGAGGTTAATCTAGCTACAACGCTTTTTTTAGCAGGTTTGCTGTTTCTTATTCATTCTACAGATAAGAAAAATACTATTTATTTCCCAATTATTGCTGGACTGTTTTTTGGTTTGACGCTTTTTACCTATCATTCATATATTATCTTTTCGCCACTTTTTTTGTTTGCATATTGCATTATTTATGGGAAGAGACTAGGAAAGAAATTGACATATTTGTTAGTTCCGTTTGGGGTGCTTTTATTAATTTCAGGTTACTCTAATTTGAGTGCAGGATCTAATAAATTCTCGACTACAACAGTATTTTCAAGCAAAGATATCATTTACAGCAGAGTGGAGAATTTTAAGAAAGATACAATTGAAAACCCAATTTTATTCGATAAGATACACACAAAATACTTGGGAGTACCTTATCAGATTCTTCAAAATTATCTACTTTCATTTTCACCTGTATTTCTTTTCGATCGTGGAGGAGAAAAATTAGTCCACAATATAAATGGTTTTGGAAATTTATATGTTTTTGATGCGTTATTATTGGTTGTTGGTTCTGTTTCTCTTTTTTATTACAGAGAGAGGCGCATATCCTTGCTTATAGTGTGGCTTCTTTTTGCACCTATTCCCTCCGCACTAACCTTGGATGCGCCCAATTCTACTCGCTTGTTTATGCTTATGCCGCTTTTTGCTCTTATTTCAGGATATGGTGCATGGTCACTATTTGAGTACTTACACAGAAATATATTTGGAAAAATCTTTTTTGTCGGATTATTTATTTTATTTATTATAAATGTCATATACTTTTTGAATTTGTATTTCATTCACCAGCCATATCATAGAGCACAGTTTTGGAGATATGGATATAAAGAAATGGTTGAAATTTCAAACACATATCCAAATAAAAAAGTTATGGTCCAAGGACCGTATGAATTTCCATATATTTATTATTTGTTTTACAATAAGTATGATCCTATTACTTTTAGAGATGAAGTTTTATATTATCCAACAAGCTATGAAGGTTTTAAATATGTGAAGCAGTTTGGTAGATATAAGTTTGTAGAGAATTTAAGTACTGAGAAGGAAAATCCTGAAACTGTTTATTTTGATACACAAAATTTTAATGATACAGATGACTTAATTAGGCTACCCAATGGAGATCCGGTTTTTAAATACTATGTGGGAAAAGATAACTAACAACTATTTCATACTTTGTTTCGTAGCTATCGTAATGCTAGGAATTATGTTGAGATTTTTTAATCTATCAACAAATCCCCCGTCATTAACTTGGGATGAAGTTTCATGGGGATACAACGCATATACAATTGGCTTAACGGGAAAAGATGAATTTGGCCAAATTCCATTTACGTTTCTAGAATCGTTTGGAGACTTTAAACCGCCAGTTTATGCATTTTTATCAGTTATACCTGTTTGGATATTTGGTCTTACTGAATTTTCAACAAGATTTGTATCAGCACTATTCGGAGTGTTGAGCGTTATAGTTACTTACTTTCTTGTGTGTGAAATTTTTTTCCAATCAAAGCAAAAAAAACACTATGCATTATTAACATCGTTTCTTGTTGCAATTTCACCCTGGCATATTTTGCTTTCCAGAGCGGCCTTTGAAGCAAATGTAGCAACATTTTTTATAATACTTGGTGTTTTTATTTTTTTACTCTCAACTCGTGAGGCTAAAAATGTGCGATATCTTATTTTTTCTTTATTGAGTTTCGTCGTGGCGATGAATACCTTTAATACATCCCGCGTGTTTTTACCATTATTAGGTATTGTACTTATATGTTTAAGATATAAGATCTTGTTGAAAAAGTGGAAGTTAGTAATCTTAAGCTCCATAATTCCAATTCTCTTACTTATTCCCCTGGCACTATTTTCTATAACTCCGCAAGCTAAGTTACGATATGAGGAAGTAAATATTTTCTCAGATATTAAAGTAATTGAGCGAGTAAATAAAGAATCTGAAAATGTAGACAATAACTTTATTTCAAAACTTATATATAACAGAAGATTTGCTTATGGAGTTGAGTATATGTCTCATTATTTAGATCATTTTAATCCTGCGTTCTTGTTCATAAAAGGAGATGGAAATCCAAAATTTTCTATTCAGGATGTTGGTCAAATGTATATTTGGGAATTACCATTTCTTATAATTGGAGTTATTATGCTCATAAGAAGGCGGGAGGGAGTCTGGGTACTTGTGCCATTATGGCTTTTGTTGGGAATTGTTCCTGCAGCAACGGCTCGAGAAACCCCTCATGCACTAAGAATTGAGACAACACTGCCTATGTTTCAAATACTTGTTGCCTATGGAATTATAACTACCCTCAGTAATATAAAAGCTGCCAATATCTTCTTGAAAAGAGGATTTATAGGTGCACTATGTGTGTTAATTTTTGTTTGCTTCATATATTTTGTTCATAATTATTTTACTCACTATCCTATTAAATATGCGTCTGAATGGCAGTATGGTTATAAAGATGCGATACGATTTAGTGAACAAAACAAAAATAAGTATAAAAATATATACTTTACAAAAGATTTAGGCAGACCATATATGTATGTCTTATTTTATGGAAAATATCCGCCACAATTTCTTTTAAAAAACGCCACAATTGAAAGGGAGGCGCTAGGGTTTGTGCATGTAAATAAATTGGGTAAATATGTTTTTGCAGATGAATTTCCAGAACCCTTGCTGGGAGATCTTTATATAAATACTGCAGATAAATTTCCTGAAGGTGCAAAAAAAGTAAAAACATTTTACTTACCAGATGGAAAGGCGGCACTTGTAGCTTATGAAAAATAGTATTAAAAAATTTGCGAATAATGGGAAGCTTGTTTGGGCGTTATTTTCTATAATTTTAGTGCTTGGATTTTTTATAAGGATTGTTAACATTGATAAAATCCCAGTATCCCCTGATTGGGATGAGGTAGCTTTAGGTTACAATGCATACTCAATACTGCAAACGGGGAAAGATGAATACGGAAAATCGTTTCCTATTGTGTTGCAGTCGTTCGATGATTATAAACCGGCTTTGTATGCGTATTTAATTATCCCGTTTTTACCTATTTTTGACTTAAGTGTTCTTTCCGTACGTTTACCGGCAGTAATTTTTGGGAGCATTAGTCTTGTAGTTGTATTTTTATTAATGAGAACCATATTCCAAAATGGGATAGGGTATCTTAATGTTAAAATTTCGAAAGACTGGTTAGCTCTTGTTATAATGTCTTTCTTGGCGATATCTCCTTGGCACATCCAGTTTTCAAGAATAGCTTTTGAAGCTCAAATTGGCTTATCCTTTAATCTACTTTGTTTGCTATTTTTCTTTAAAGGTTTAAGGCGGCCAAAACTGTTACTTCTCTCAGCTTTTTTTGCGGGTCTTAGTATATATGTGTATCAAAGTGAGAAGGTATATATACCCCTACTTTTACTTTTATTAACTTGTGTTTTTTTCAAAGACCTAGCTAAGCTTCCAAGGAAATGGATTGTAAGCTCGGTACTTGTTGGATTTATAGTTATCCTACCAATGCTTGTACATATTATTTCAAATCCAAATTCGCTTAGTAGAGCCAAAGGAGTAAGTGTTTTTTCAGATTCAACAAGACTGCTTGAGTCAAGTCAAGAAAAAGCCAAGCAAGATATGGCTGCCCAAAACTATGTAGGAATGATACTGGATAACAGAAGGGTAGAGTATGTAAAGGCTTTTGTGTCGGGATACTTATCTCATTTTGAACCAAACTGGCTATTTTATAGAGGGGACGCATTAAGACACCAGCCGCCGTTTATGGGGTTGTTGTATATTTTTGAAATTCCACTAATTTTGATAGGTTTGTATATTCTTCTTTTTTCATCTATAAAACGAAAATATAAATTTTTTGTTTTAGGATATATACTAATTGCACCAATTCCGGCCTCGGTAACTATAGATGTTCCCCATGCTGTTAGGACTATAAATGTACTTCCAGCACCTCAGCTAATATCTGCTATTGGATTTATATATGTACTTATTCAAATTGCAAAATTAAAAGTTATTTTAAGATATACTTTTTTTGTGATTATTTTTGGATTTATGGCATTTAATATTACATATTATTTCCACCAATATTTTATTCAGATGAATTTTTATTACTCAAAAGCATGGCAATATGGATGGGAAGAGGCTGTGCTATATACTCAAGAGGAATCAAAAAAATTTGACAAAGTTATTGTGACCAATATATCTCCGTTGGACCAGTCATATATGTTTTTTCTTTTTTACACTAAATATAATCCTCAAAAATATCTTTCTGAAGGTGGTACAAAAGCCGGTGGGTTTGCGGCAGAGCACACCGCATTTGAAAAGTATATATTCAGACCAATTAACTGGGATGAGGATAAGTTCTTAAAAAAAACTTTATTTATTGGAAGACCCGGAGATTTACCCGATAATATAGGAAAAACCATAAACTATCTTGATGGAAGTCCTGCTATAATTTTTTCTAGTAGATATGAATAAAATAAAGAAAAAGATAAAAAAGTTATCACGTGAAAGTTTGGCAACAATTATAGCTTTATTTTTCGTGTTTAGTATTGGGGTTTTTCTCCGGATTGAGGGTATTTTAACCAACTCGTATGCGTTTACATATGATGTTGGGCGCGACTTATTAAAAGTACAAGAAATCGTAATAAATGGCGACATACCATTAATAGGGCAGACTACCGGGTTGGGTGGTTTGTTTTATGGTCCATGGTGGTATTACATACTTACCCCTTCGTTTGTGCTCTCCCAGGGTAATCCCCAGGGAGTTGTTTTTTTTATGATGATTGTGGGGATAGGTGCGGTTCTAGCTAGCTACTTTTTAGGCAAGCTTTTATGGGGAAGAATGCTTGGGATTATTTTGGCAGCCATTATGGGTTTTTCTCCGGTTATGATAGGTTATTCTAATCAGATATGGAATCCTAATATTGCCCCATTTTTTGTACTTTGCATATTTATACTTCTTGAAAAGCTTTTTTTGGCAAAAAGAAAATTTTTACTCTATATAATGCTTGGTTTACTGCTTGGACTTACTATTGATTCAGAAATACTGTTTGGCATTTTATTTGCTACTGGAATAATGATTGGGCTACTGATTCAATACAGAAAAAAACTTTTTAACCTAAGTTTTTTTGGCGTCTTTATTGGCCTTTTTATTACATTTCTTCCCCGTATTCTATTTGAGTTTCGTCATGGTTTTATTATGTCAAAAACAATTATTACTCCCAAGGAAAACGGAGAAGGACTGATTTCTTTATCTACATTTTTGCCTGAGATTCCAAATAGGCTTATAACAATCTTAAATCAGTTTTCAGAAACGGTCTCACTAAATAACTTCATCATGGGTGTGTGCGTAGCGTTTTTAATCTTACTTATTATAATTTTATCTTTTAAAAAAATTCCAGACGCGTGTAAAAGGCTTCTTTTATTTGAAGTAATCATTATTTTTGTATTTATATTTGGAACGTCAATATTTGACAGAGCAATATGGGGACATTATATAGTAGCTCTGCCTGTTTTATACATACTGTTTGTAGGGATTGCACTTCAATCTTTATTCAAAAAAAACATGCTTGTTGGTATAGTAGTTTTAGTTTTATATTTACTATTTTTATTAAAGCCACTGGATATCATAAAAAATATACAAGCTCCTTTGTGGGAGGGGAATGCAGCGGTTTATAGGAATCAAACGGCGGTACTTGATTATATCTATAAGGACGCAAATGGAAGGAAGTTTAATTATATTGTTTATACTCCCGCTGTTCATGATTATCCATATCAGTACTTGTTCTCTTGGTATGGGATAAAACAGTATGGTTATATTCCATCCAAGGAAGCTAAGGATTTATTTTATGTAATTATTGAACCTGACCCTGGGTATGAAGGGCGTGTAAAAGATTGGCTTAAGATACGTCAAAATGACGGGAAGGTTGTGAAAGAAAAGGTAATCAAAGGAGGAATTAAAGTTCAGCAAAGAGCAAGATAAGCTATCCACAAATGTAGGTAAATCTCGTTTTATATCTACGTTTCAAGTTAATTTGAATAATGATATACTAACCACATTAAAATGAAGCGGCATATTCACAATGATGTTATTGAGCAAGTTCCTCCTGATTACTACCAAAGAGGTGTAAAAAATAATTTTTTTCAAAGAACTTGGCACACCAGAAAATTAAAAGCAATACTATCTCAAATAGATAAGGAACCTAAAAAAATACTCGATGTGGGTTGTGCGTCTGGTTGGTTTTTGTCACAAGTTAAAGGAAAATATTCTAAGTCTGAGTGTTATGGAATTGATATACATGAAAAAGGAATAGAATATGGTTCAAAAAAATACCCCTCTCTGCATTTGAAGGTTGGCGACGCGCACGGCATTTCATACAAGACAAAAACCTTTGATTTAGTTATTAGCACTGAAGTTCTAGAGCATGTAGATGATCCGGGTTTGGTTTTGACTGAAATAAAAAGAGTTTTAAAAAAAAATGGAATTCTTGTAATTGAGCTCGATTCAGGAAGTTTGCTTTTTTCAGTGGTTTGGTTTTTGTGGAGACTTAGTAAGGGTAGTGTCTGGAATCACTCCCATCTACACTCCTTTACGGTTAAAAAACTTTATAAACTTCTAAAAAAATCAGGCTTTGAGATAGAATCTCAAAAAAGATTTAATCTAGGCATGGCAATGGTTTTCAAGGTGCGCAAACCATGAAATAAGAGTTTTTAAAATGTATAATTAACATATGGGTAGGTTATCAGTTGCGCTAGCTACATTCAATGAGTCTTCAAACATTAAAACGTGCTTGGATTCACTAAAAGATTTTGCTAACGAAATAGTAATAGTGGATGGGGAGTCCACAGATGGTACTCCTGCACTCGCTCGAGAGTTGGGGGCCAAGGTCATAAGTAAGCCAAATAATAAGAATTTTCACATCAATAAGCAAATTGCTATTGATAGTTGTAAGTACCCATGGATATTGCAACTTGATGCCGATGAAAAAGTGTCTCCAGGACTAAAAAAAGAGATTCTCGAAAAGATAGATAATAATGTAGGTAAGGTTAACGGTTATTGGATTCCACGCAAAAATTGGTTTTTAGGAAGGTTTTTAATGAAAGGTGGCCAATACCCTGACTATACGCTTAGATTATATAAAAATGGCAAGGGAAGGCTTCCGCAAAAAGACGTTCATGAGCAAGCGGTTGTGGATGGTGAGGTTGAGTATTTAAAAGAAGCGCTTCTTCATAATCCCTATAAAAACTTTTCCGCATATCTTTCAAAATGGAGCAGATATAATATTTTTGCATCGGATCAAATTGCCCAAGAACTTAAAAAAGCATCAATACGTTATAAGATATGGGCCTTTTTCTCATATCTCCTTTTTAAGCCAGCATGGTGGTTTTTATGGACGTTTGGAAGACATAAAGGTTTTATGGATTTGTGGCCAGGGTTTATATTCTCCCTTTTCTCAGCACTTAGGTTTCCTGTATCATATATATTGTACGTACGTTCAAAAATATGAATATTTTAGTAACTGGCGGCGGTGGGTATATTGGAAGCTTTATGGTAAAAGCTTTGGTGGATCGTAGAGACTCTGTAATTGTTTTAGATAGTTTTGAGAGAGGCTATAGGGAAGCAGTTGACCCGAAAGCACAGATCCTAGAGGGTAATCTCCTTGATAAAACATTTGTTGAGAAAGTTTTTAAAGATAACAAATTTGACGCAGTAATACACTTTGCAGGACTTATATCAGTCGCAGAGTCAATGAGAGAGCCTGGAATGTATTTTGAATCCAATATTTTAGGAGCACTCAATATTTTAGATAATATAAAAGAGAAAGAAGTAAAACTTATTTTTTCATCCACTGCTGCTGTTTATGGAAATCCCATAACTCTTCCCATTCCGGAAGATCATCCCAAGAATCCTACAAGTCCTTATGGAGTAAGTAAGCTTATGGTAGAGGATATACTCAAATGGTATAACCAAATTTACGGAATATCTTTCACTGCATTGCGTTATTTTAATGCCTCTGGGGCCGCGCTCGATGGATCAATGGGCGAGCGACATAATCCTGAGTCACATATCATTCCCCTTGCACTAAAAGCGCTTCAAAATGGAAAAGACTTTCATATATACGGAAATGATTATGATACTCCTGATGGTACTTGCGTGAGAGACTACATACATGTTTTAGACTTAGTAGAAGCGCATTTGTTGGCACTTGATAAGATGAAGGAGAAAACGAGCAGCGTATATAATGTGGGTACCGGAAAGAGGTATTCAAATAAAGACATAGTAGATATGATTGAAAAGGTAACAAATAAGAAATTACATATTGTGTTGGATCAAAGAAGAGCAGGGGATCCTGATTCACTCATTGCTGATCCAAGTAGAATAAGTTCTGAATTAGGATTTATACCTAAATATTCCGATCTTAAAACAATAGTAGAAAGCGCATATGTATGGCATACAAGAAGTGGCAATTCATGAGCAAAATTGTTGTATTTTTTATAACTCTTTTTTTCTTTGTGAGTGTCACATCTGTATATGCGAAGTCTTCATATGTCATGCCCTATCCGGGTGTAATGCCGGGTAATAAGCTTTATTTGCTTTCAGACTTATTAGACCGTGCAAAGTATTTTTACACCCTTGGTGATATTGCACAATTTAAATACAATCTAGCTCAAGCAGACAAGTATTTAATTGAGGCAAAAATACTTTTTGAGTATGACCAATATCCCTTAGCACTTCAATCTCTTCAAAACTCAAATATGTATTTTAAAAATTCATATGCATCGGTACAATCCGCAGAAGAGTCTAAGAAGAACATTTCGGTGATACAAAAAACATACAATGAAGCGTCATTAAAACATGTAGAATTATTGACTGAATTATTACCTAAATTACCCACCCAATTTTTATGGCAAGATGAAAAGAAAGCACCACTTCTGCTCAATATAAAAAAACAAATTGACGATGCAGTAGACATAAGAACACTAAGATAAAGATGAAAACATTACTTTTTGCAATCTATGGAATTTTAATATTTTTCTTTGTGCTCCTAAGTTATTTGTTTATTGATCCTAATTTTATTTATTATAAAAGTATTTTTACAAATATAGCATATTCTCACAGACTTCTTGTTTCCATTTTATATACGGTACTAGTGATAGGTATTTTTATAATTTACGGATATGTTCTTTACAAAATACAAAAAAAAGAACTGGACATACAGGATGTATGTATTTTAATTTTAATCTCTTTATTTCTTATAGCATCATACCCTGCAATTATTTCATATGATATTTTTAACTACCTTGCAACTGCAAAAGTAACTTTTTTCTACTTTGAAAACCCGTATTTAGTTATGCCTGTAGAATTTATAAATGACTCTATGCTTCTTTATACGCGGGCAGCCAATAAATATGCATTATATGGTCCTGGGTGGATTGCTTTAACTGGTATACCATACTATCTTTCATTTGGTAGCGTAGTGGTGCAATTATTTTTATTTAAAATATTTGTATCAATATTCTTTTTGGGGACTGTTTACTTACTTTATAAAATTTCCAGAAATTTATTTACTGTTGCATTCTTTGCACTAAATCCACTAGTTATTATTGAGATATTTGTGAGTGGACATAATGATATTGTTATGATGTTTTTTGTGTTCTTAGGGTTTTATCTATTTATAAAAGGAAAAAACGTACAATCAACCTTATCATTCATGTTTTCAGTGTTAATTAAATTTGCCACAATATTTCTGTTACCTGTGTGGGGGTATATGCTTTATAAAAACTTAAAGAAAGAAAAAATTAACACTTATAAAATATGGAAAATCTCACTAATTTGTATGACCATTATATTTATCTTGTCTCCCGTACGGGAAGAGATGTATCCATGGTACTTTATATGGATACTACCATTCGTAGCACTTATTAATAATAAAAAATTACATATACTTACTGGATGCCTGTCAATTGGACTTTTAGCAAGTTATATTCCATATATGTACACAGGCTACTATTACGTTTTATTAAAGGTACTATTTGCTGTAAGTTTTACAATTTTGTCATATATTTTTCTTAAAGTTATACAAAAAGTATTAAAAGTATGAATATTCTTTTAATTTTTGCTGGAGTATTTTTAAGCGGTATTCTTCTTGTTAATGTACTCAAAAAGTATCTTCCAGGCTCTTTTTACATACCTTACATATATCTGTTGGGGTCATTTGTATCCCTGCCGGTTATTTACTTGTTGCGATCATACCTTCTCTCAAATCTGCAGGGTTCCATATATGTATGGCTATTTATAATATTAATCTTTTTTTTCATTTCATCTCGGTTAAATTTATCGTTTAATGAATTATTTACGGTTAAGTTAAAATACTTTGTTTTTTTACTATTACTCTCATTTTTCTACATTATTTTCAATAAAGCTTTTTCATATGATAACTTTAATTTTTTAATTTCTACAAATATGTACTTGGATATGGGTGCGCATATTCCTTTTATTAGATCTTTTTCTAATGATGTAAACTTCCCTTTCCAAATACCATTTTATGCAAACTCTAATATTCCGTATCATTTTATGTTCGATTTTTATGCAGGACTTCTTGAATACTCTGGATTAAGGATAGATGTTGCTTACAATACGATATCTGCTTTAACCTTTTCATCTTTAGTATTTGTATTGATGGATTTTGGCAAAGCAGTTTTTAATAAGAAATACATAGGAATTTTAGCAGCAGTCATATTTTTTTTGCCATTCAATTTTTCCTTCTTCAGCGCTATACGTGAGAGTCCGTTGGCTGTATGGCGTACGCAAGCATATGACTTTTCAAGTTTTTTGGGTGAGTATACTGCCGGTAATTTTCTTTATTTGAATGTGTACATAAATCAAAGACATTTAATTTTTGCACTATCTTTGACGCTGATATTTACCATGGTAGCTTTAAAAATTATTGAATTTAAAAAAAATAACACAATTTTAACATTGTTTTATGGCCTGATGCTTTCAATTATGTATTTTTGGAATGTGCCGATTTTTATTTCCTGTGCCTTGCTTATTGCATTGTACTTATCTATTTATAGAGCATGGAAAACATTATTTGTATTTACTGCTTCATGCATGGTCTTTACCTTCTTGTTTTTTTTACCAAACATGGACTCAAAAACCACCAATATACAATTCTTACCTGGTTATCTCATGCATGCAAGCCTAACTCTTCCAAGATTTTTGGTATTTTGGGTTATTAATATTGGTTTTACACTAATTGCCATAATAGGAGGATTTTTTATATCAAATAAAAAACAAAAAGTACTATTTCTTTGCTTACTTATAATTTTTTTAATTCCTAATTTATTTAAATTCTCTCAAGACATGTTTGATAACCATAAGTTTTTCAATCTAGTGTACTTGTTTATGTCGTTTTATGCTGCTTACTTTTTGTGGTACCTATACAAGAAAAATATTTATTTAAGAGTAACGGCACTTTTTCTTTTTATACTTACTATATTTACATCTCTTTCCAACGTCGCTGTTATAAAAAATGATATATATGCAACTATTCCTGACTATAAAAACTACAGTATTTTTAAATTTATGAAAAAAACAATCGATAAAAAGAATATAACACTAACAAATGGTGAGATATACGATCCTTCATCCATTGTTGGAATAAAAACCTATATTGGTAGGCCTCACTACGTGTATTTATACGGCGGGGATCCAGCCAAAAGATCACAGAATAGAATTTTATATTTAAACACCAAAAAACTGCCTACAGCAGGCGAAATTCAGTATATAATTACCTATAAAGACAAGCGGGTTAAAAATCTTTTAGAAATAAATAAGGTGTTTTTAAAAAAAAATTATAAAATAATATATGAAGATGAATTTGGGGTTATTTACAAAATATAAATATTTAATTATCTCAGTCTTTTTGGCATTTGTTTCCGTGTTGCCATTATTTCAGTATGGGCTACCACCTACACATGACGGTGAATATCATGTGGTTAGGTTTTATGAATTTGACAACACGTTAAGACACGGTAGTTGGTACCCAGTATGGGCAGAGCATTTTAATTATGGTTATGGACTGCCATTTTTCACGTATGTGTATCCTTTACCAAATTACATGGCAAGCTTATTCCGTCTTTTTGGAGCATCATTTATTGACTCTTTCAAGCTAAACCTAATTCTTGCAACCTTAGTAGGTAGTATTACGTCTTTTTACCTAGGAAGACGTCACTTTGGCAACTGGGGCGGGTTATTAACATCTGTATTTTATACGTATGCTCCTTACCATTTTTTAGACATTTACGTAAGGGGATCTGTAGGGGAGGTATGGGCACTAGCATTTTTTCCACTAACGCTAATTTTATTAGAAGTTTTGCTTCAAAAACAGACACTTAAGAACCTATCTTATTTTGCACTTTCACTTGCTGCAGTTATATTTTCACATAATATCCTATCCCTTATGTTAATCACATTACTCATATCCTATGTATTATTTTATTTGGTATCCAATGGGTTTTCTAAAAAGATAATTATGTATATTTCAGGTAGTTTCTTTCTTGCATTTGCATTATCTGCAATATTCGTTATACCTGCAATAATTGAAAAACAGTATGTTGTAGGTCTTAACACGTTTAATTACCAAGATCACTTTCCAGAAATATTCCAGCTACTTATTCCATCCTGGGGATCTGGATACTCTGGTATAAGTTCAGGAACTCAAATGTCATTTCAGATAGGACTTGCAAATATATTGGTGATTGGAGTTGTGTTACTAGCATTTCTCATGAAAAGAATTAAAAAAGAAAAAAGATACGTTTTGTTTTACTTGTTATGGGTTTTTATATCAAGTTTTCTTGTAACTTCATATTCTAGTTTTATTTGGGAATTAATAAAACCCATGGGTTACTTCCAGTTTCCATGGAGAATATTAAGTATTGTTATTCTTTGCTGCGCTGTTCTTGCGGGTAGTCTTGCTGGTATATTCAAAAATAGACTAGTGTATATAGGTTTAGTGTTGGTCATGATTTCATCAACGTATGGGTATGCAAAACCTCCTTATATGCTTTCCAGAACAGATTCATATTACACTACAAATCCAAATTTTATTTATGCAACAAACAGCATTGGAAATGGTTTTAATACAAAGTGGTTGCCACTGCAAAATGTTCTCGCCACAAATGCCGCAGAATTAAGCGGAAGCGGGGAGATTCGTGTTTTGAAAAATACCCCAACTTATAAATCATTCTCGCTTGATAGTAACTCTGTGCAAACCGCTACTTTTAATACCGCGTATTTCCCGGGCTGGAGGGCTTACAGCAATAATAAAGAGCTCGAAATGTTTGAAAAAGAAGGGAGAATAACTGTATTACTGGAAGGAAATGAAAAAAATGTGGAGCTTATATTTAAAGATACATATGTCAGAATGATTTCCAAGCTAATTACGGCAGCCGCTTTTATTTTTGTCCTCTACGTATTGTTTAAAAGTACTGTGATACAATTAATCCATGGTTATAGGAATAGATAATTCACCACTTGTTTCAACGCACAAACTTGCTCATAAAATAAGAGGAACAGGTTTTTATACAAAAAATCTCATTGAGGCTTTAAGAGACTTTCATCCTGAGAATAAGTACGAATTATTTACTCAAGGTGAAAAACTTAGTAAACATATAGATATTATCCATTATCCTTATTTTGATCCTTTTTTTCTTTCTCTACCCTTAACAAAAACAAAAAAAAGCGTTATTACAATTCATGACTTAACACCGTTACTATTTCCTAAAATGTTTCCTATTGGAATTAAAGGAGCAATTAAGTATTTTATCCAAAAGAATTTAGCACGAAATTATGATGCAATAATTACGGATTCCGAATCTTCTAAGAAAGATATAGTAAGGCTCATGGGAATAAAACCAGAAAAAGTATTTCCTATTCACTTAGCTGCCGCAAATCATTTTAAAAAAATAAAAATATCAGATATAGATCGAAAAATTTTACAAGAAAAGTATCAATTACCTGAAAAGTTTGCTCTGTATGTAGGGGACGCGACACCTAATAAAAACTTGAAAAACATCCTAGATGCTTGTTTTCTTTCTAATATTCCGCTTGTCTTAGCTGGAGGAGCACTTGGTAAAACCGAAGTTGATAGTCATCCTTGGAACAAAGACCTGTTGTACGTGCAAATGATTGCGAGTGATCACAAAGATATACGTATTTTAGGATATGTCCCAGATATGGATCTAGTGCAGCTTTATAATATGGCGGAAGTGTTTGTATTCCCATCACTATATGAAGGTTTTGGCTTGCCTATTTTAGAAGCAGCAGCATGTGGATGTCCCGTAATTACATCTCAGGCAGGGAGCATACCAGAAGTAGCAGGAGAAGCGGGGTACTACGTGGATCCTCTAAATGTAAAAGAAATATCTCATGCCATTAACACTCTAAGCAGTAATAAGAAAATTCATTCTGAGTATTCTGAAAAGGGACTTACACAGGCTGAAAAATTTTCATGGAAAAAAACCTCTGACAGTACAATAAAAGTATATGAGAAAGTTCTTCAAAAAATATAAAGTTCCATTACTTATTATTTTAATATTAAGTCTGTGGAGAATTTATTTTATTTACATTGAGAGCTTGAAATATGTATTTCCACAAAGAATAGGTTATTTGGGGTTTATACCTCAAGCAAATTTTGACGGGGTGTATTATCTTACAATATCCCAATACTGGTACAGGGGGCTTGACCAAGCGTTCTTCCCTCTCTACCCAATCACTATTTGGGCTTTTACAAATATTTTTGTTATTAATCCATCTGCTGCCGGAACAGCTGTTTCAGTATTAGCCTTATTTTTTCTACTGTTAACCTTTTACAAGTTACTCATAATAGATAATGCTAAAAAATCCCCTTTTTGGGTGCTTTTGCTATTTATTTCATTTCCTACTTCATTTTTTTTAACAAATATTTATACTGAGAGTTTATTCATTTTTCTTATTCTTGTATCATTTTACTGTGCCCGGAGAAAACACAGGTTAGCTGCCTCCATAGTTGCAGCATTTGCCTCTGGAACTCGGGTTGTCGGAATATTTCTTTTACCAGCGTTATTCTTGGAATTTTATACCCAACTGCGTGAAGATAAGAAAAAAATGAATCTTAGAAATTTTATTTCATACTTTTCTCCGCTAATTTTTGTACCACTAGGTCTCATAACTTACATGGGATATTTATGGTATAAATACTCTGATCCGCTACTATTTGTGCATATTCAGCCTGCATTTGGTGCAGGAAGAAGTGGTGGGGAAATAATTTTACTCCCGCAAGTAATATATAGGTACATAAAAATATTTTTGTCAGTACCTTTTACGAGTATGACTTTTTTTGTCTCTTTCCTCGAAATTATTTCGCTTATTGCAGGAATTATCATTCTGTTTCTTGCATACAAAAATAAAATACGAAAAAGTTATATAGTATTTTCGTTTTTGGTCCTTATGTTCCCCACACTATCTGGGACCTTGTCATCGCTTCCCCGCTATATTCTTGCCTCATTTGTGATTTTTATATTTTTAGGACAGTTACAAAGTAAGATAGCAAAAATTTCAATAATTACTTGTGGATTTATTCTTCAAGCAGTCTTAGCAATTCTTTTTTTGCAAGGATATTTTGTTTCCTAACATGAAAAAAAATATTATACGGTTAATTAACCACCCTTTAGTTTCTGGGGGAAGTGTCATTTTTGTTGGTTCTTTTATTGCTAACATATTAAATTATGTTTTTAATCTTGCAATGGGAAGACTACTTCCTGTTGCAGAGTACGGACTTCTCATTTCACTTGTTGCGCTTGTAACTCTTTTGACACTTTTTCAGTCTTCGTTAACCACACTTTTTGCAAAATTTTCGGCAAAGTATTCAGCGGGAAGTAATAAAACCGGATTGTCCAGTCTAGTGTGGGCTGGAACAAAAATAACAGGGTTAATAAGTCTGTGTTCCTTTTTTATTATTCTAGTTTTAATTCTGCCTATTTCAAGCTTTTTGCATATTAATAGCCCGCTTTTAGTTGCGGTTATGCTATTTTCAGTTATATTTTCCATAATGTATTCATTGCCGGCAGGTGTACTGCAGGGTAACCTAAAGTTTTTTCTTGTTTCATGTATTAATATTTTGGGAGCATCGTCAAAAGTACTATTTGGATTTATATTGGTTAGTTTAGGAGCTGGAGTTATGGGAGGAGCCATTGCTCTTTTAATCGCCTTTGCTGTTCCATATATTTTGTCTTATGTATATGTTTTAAAATCATACAAAATAAATACGCATAAAGAGGAAAATGTAAAATTTTTACAAGAGTTTAAAAAAATTTCAGGTCCATTTTTATTTGCATCAGCTGCTATAACTATTTTACAAGGAACGGATGTAATATTTGCGCGGCATTTTTTGGATAGCATTCAGGCTGGACAGTATGCTGCGCTTTCAGTCATGGGTAAGGCAATATTTTATATTACGGCGCCTATCTACTTTGCTTTTTTTCCACTCATTGCTCAGAAAAAGGAGAAAAAAGAAAGTACAGCGGGTACATTAATTTTGGCGTCTAGCATAATTTTTATGTGCTCCCTTTTCTTTACATCGATTTACTTTATATTTCCCGGAATTATTATAAAAATATTTTTCCCGTCCCCTGAATACAATATTTTGAGCTTATATCTTGGGCTATATTCAGTATATGTCATGGTTTTCTCTTTGTGCTTTTTACTATTTAACTATTTTCTGTCAGTAGGAAAAGTTGGAGTTTATAAGGTAAGCTGGTTAGTTGCAGCTGTCTACGTCTTCCTACTGTATATATTTCATGCAAATATTCTGGAATTTATCTATGTGCTTATTTTCTCTTCTCTTTTACTTTTATTTCTCCTTTGTATATACTACAAGCGAAGCTAAGTAGTATATGCAAAATAAAATATATCTTTCACTTGTGGTGCCGGTCTATAAACAGGAAAAAACCATTGTAAAAAACATTCATATGCTTCAAGTAGCATTAAATGATTTAAAGATTAAATATGAATTGATACTTGTTGCAGATGGGTCAATTTCCAATCTTACAAAAATTCTTAAAAAAAATAAAAGTAAAGGCTTTAGGCTTTTAGGGTATGAAGAGAATCAAGGAAAAGGGTATGCAGTTAGATATGGGATGAGGCATGCAAAAGGAGAAGTGATAGGATTTATAGATGCTGGAATGGATATTGCCAAAGAAGGTATCGCGATGTTGCTGCAGCATATGGATTGGTACAAAGCGGATATAATTGTAGGAAGTAAGCTTCATCCAGTTTCCTATGTAAAATACCCATTTTCAAGAAGAATTTTATCCTGGGGATATAGGACATTGACTCGCATTCTTTTTGGCTTTAAAGTAAGAGACAGTCAAGTAGGAATTAAACTTTTTAAACGGAAAGTGGTAAAGAAAATTTTCCCAAAGCTTTTAGTTAAAAAGTTTGCCTTTGACATTGAAGTGTTAGCTGTAGCTTATAATTTTGGATTCACTAGGATTTATGAAGCGCCAGTAAAATTAAATTTTAAACAAGGCAGTATTTCTTCTAAGAATTTTTGGAAAATTTCACTGCACATGCTGTGGGATACAATTGCTGTTTGGTATAGAATCAAAATTCTTAACCACTATAAAAAGACAGATTGATCTGAGAAAATAGATTTGATATAGTGTTGTGCGTACGAATTTATAAACGAGATAGATGAAAATATTAATATTAAACTGGAGAGATATTAGGCATGAGTGGGCTGGAGGTAGCGAAGTGTACCTTTTTGAGGTTGCTAAAAGATGGATGCGCATGGGGCACACAGTAACATTTTTTTGCGGCCAAGACATTTACAAAAAATTACCCGATGAAGAAGTGATTGATGGAATTCGCGTGGTGAGAAAAGGCACAAGGTTTACACTCTATGCATGGGCATGTTTATATTACATAAAGCGTTTTAGGAAAAATTGTGACGTAGTTATAGATGTACAAAACGGTATGCCATTCTTCTCCCCCCTCTATAGCAGAAAGCCAAAGGTGGCGGTTACCTATCATGTTCATGGAAGGCAGTTTTTTGTAGAACTTCCATTTCCCATGAATATCATTGGGTATTTTTCAGAAAAATTTTTATTTCCACTTTTTTATAGATCAACAAAAATAATGGCAATTTCGCAAACAACAAAACACGATCTGCTCAAGTTGGGATTTAAAAAGAAAAATATTGAAATTGTATATTGTGGAATAAACAGTAGTGTATCAAAGGTAAAAAAAAGTAAGTTTACTAATCCTACCATATTATATTTGGGTCGTATAAAAAAGTATAAGAGAGTCGATATGTTGGTAAAAGTTATGCCTGAAATAATCAAACGTGTTCCGAACGCACACCTACTTATTGCAGGGTGGGGGACGGAGGGCAATTCCGTTATGGATATTTCCATGAGAAGTGCAATTAAAAAAAGAGTTAAGATAGAAGGACCTGTAACAGAACGAGAAAAAAATTATTTGCTCTCTAGATCTTGGGTGTTTGTAAACCCGTCCATTGGAGAAGGATGGGGGATTTCAATAATTGAAGCTAACCTTGCTGGAACTCCTGCAGTGGCATTTAATGTAGCTGGATTATCAGAGTCTATAAAAAATAAAGAGACTGGATTGCTAGGTGAAACGGAAGAAGATTTAATAAACAACATATGTATGATATTAGAAAATAAAAAATTACGCGAAAAATTAAGCAATAATGCACAGAAATGGGCAAAAACGTTTGATTGGGATAAGGCTGCAATAGAGTCATTTTCAATACTGAAAAAAGTGAGCAAGAATTAATTCTGTGAGTAAAAAATTACTAACACTACTATTTGGCATTCTTCTTCTAGGTTTTTTTCTGAGAGTTCATAATTTATATACATGGCCAAGGTTTGGTGCAACTTTTGATGAGTACGCCTGGACATGGCAGGGTATAAATATTATTCAAAAAGGGGTACCAACCTCCTGGTCTCCGCATCCTCAGTATGAAGAATACAAGCTTATTAGATTTCAAAATACACCTTTTCGTGTTGTAACACCATTTCTAGAGCACCCGCCAGTATTTGGTATAGTTGCGGGTTTCTTTGCTTTGATGAATGGGGCAGATAGTATGTATGATGTGAGCCTACAAAAAATCAGACCACTTGCAGTAGTCCTGGGCTTATTGTCTATTCTTCTTGTATTTTTGTTGACTAAAAATATATACGGATATAAAACTGGGCTACTGGCAAGCTTGCTGTATGCAACGATTCCAACTATTGTTATTGGGTCACGCATTGTTCAGAATGAAAACTTTTTTATTCCCTCATTTCTTCTCGCATTACTATTTACTTCAAAATACCTAACAACAAAAAGAAAGCTTTTTAGAAACTTAGCAATTGTTATTTGTGGAATACTTATTCTTGCAAAAATTCCTTGGATTGCGGCAAGCATTTCTATTATCGGAATTTTGTTGTTTTATAAAAAATACAAGGATGCTTTAGCTCTAATGTTAACTGCGATATTTGCACTTGTAGGATTCGCATTATACGGTTATTTTTATGACTGGAATTTATTCATTAATCTTTGGAAGCTTCAAGCAAATAGGTATGATATAACTTATAACTCAATCTTTGCACTTTTCCAAAAACCTTTTCTGGTTGACAGGCACTACACCGACGGTTGGATTGTGTTTGGATGGTTTGCGTTTATTCTGCTCTTAGCTCAAGATCTTAAAAAAAATATATTTATTGTCGCGCCAATTGTGGGATATTTCCTTATTTTTCTTGCCGGTATTCCTGATGAAGCGGGGCATGGGTGGTATAGATATCCGTTTTATCCTTTTCTTGTTATGTCGATTGCGCTTTTTATAAAAGAGTACTTCATTAAGAATATGCTGCTTACATTTTTCTTTTTAGTTGTTATAGGTACTAGTTTATTTGCAAACACTTGGGAAGTTGTATTTGGATTTTCATATTATATCTTTAGAATATCCATTATTTCTTGGTTTCTAATATTAGTACCTTATATTCCTAGATTCAAATCTAACACTAAACTAATAGAAATTATTAGTTATACTTGGGTTTTTATATATATAGTAATGAATGTTTGGGCGGTTTTCCTCTATAATGAGCAGTAGTTCTTGTGTATAATTGAAAAATTATGTTTGGAAGCGAATATTCTAATGAGTCTCAGATATTATTATCCTCTTTCGGCGAGATGAGCTCATCTTATAAAAAGGCAACAAAGAAAAAAAATCACTCACCAATAATTTCTGTGTTTTACGGATTATATATTTATCTTTTTGGAATACCTGAAATAGGCTTTCAAATTAGAAGTATG